>CAXBIE010000059.1:0-31088 GCA_963975635.1 uncultured Hoeflea sp.
CTTGCCGACTGGATCAGCGTTCAGATGACGCAGGGCGCGCAGTGGAACGATGCTGTCCTTCTCGTTGAAGCCCATCGCAGTGCGGGAGATATGGTCAGGCTTGCCGAGCTGTCGGATCTGGCCATGGCCCTTTGTGTCGGCCAGGAACGTCTCAACGAGATCAGGGGGCAGGGTACTTCGTTTCTCCAGGCCGTGTCCCATTGGGTGCCGGCGCAGCATTTTCCCGATCCGATGACCCCTCTGCCGGTTGCAATTGGCATCGCCTCGGGCGTGGAACATATAGGACCCGGGCTGACCGTCGGCGCTTATCTGCATGCCTTTGTTTCCAATCAGCTGCAATGTGCCATCAGACTGTCGATAACCGGTCAGGATGGTGCAGCCAAAATCCTCGCCGGTCTTGAGTTGCTCATAGATCCGACGGCCGCCCGCGCCGCGGATTCCACGCTGGAAGATCTTGGCGGGGCATCTTTTATCGCCGATATTGCCTCGATGAATCACGAAATCCTCGAACCACGGTTGTTCCTCTCATGACCTCAGCAAATGGCCCCTTGCGCATTGGAATCGGTGGTCCTGTCGGCTCGGGCAAGACCGCACTCACCGACAAGCTTTGCAAGGCGATGCGCGAGACCTACTCCATCGCGGTGATCACCAATGACATCTACACCCGCGAGGACGCCGAGGCGCTGGTCCGCATGCAGGCGTTGCCGTCTGACCGTGTGGTGGGTGTCGAAACCGGAGGATGTCCGCACACGGCAATCCGCGAGGATGCCTCGCTCAATCTGCGCGCCATTGATGCGCTCAATGAACGTCACCCCGATCTTGATGTCATTTTCATTGAATCGGGCGGTGACAACCTCGCCGCCACTTTTTCACCGGATCTTGCAGATCTGACGATCTATGTGATCTCGGTCTGCCAGGGCGAGGAAATTCCGCGCAAGGGTGGTCCGGCGATTACCCGCTCTGACCTTCTCATCATCAACAAGATGGACCTCGCTCCTCATGTCGGTGCCGATCTTTCGGTCATGGAACGCGATGCATCTGCAGGCCGCAAGGGCCGTCCGCATTTGTTCACCGACATGCGCCGCGGCGCTGGCATTGAGGACGTGGTGGCGTTCATCGAGGAGGCTGGTGGTCTGCAAGCAGCTGCGGCCGCGCAATAATCCGGATTGACAGTCTCAGTCGCGCTCGAAATCCGGCAGGCTGTTGAAAGCCGAACGAAGCGCATCCGACCATCCGTCAGAGATCTTGCGGTAATAGGGATCGGTGGCCTGGATGCGGCGCTCATAGCCCTTCGTCAGGCTGTCGATTTCATAAAACTGCAGATCCAGCGGCAGACCGACCGAGAGGTTCGACTTGAGAGTGGAATCGAAGGAGACGTAGAGCAGCTTGGTGGCCATCTCGAAACTCATATCCGGATCGTAGGCGCGCACCAGAATCGGCTTTCCATACTTGTGCTCCCCGATCTGGAAAAACGGGTTGTCTTCGGTGGCTTCGATGAAATTGCCTTCGGGATAGATCAGGAACATGCGCATTGCGCCGCCGGCAACCTGACCACCGAGAATGAATGTTGCGCCGAACCCGGATTCGCTCTGGTGCCCGCCATCCGATGCGGTCTTGATGACTTCCCGCACTGTCTGCCCGATCAGCCGTGCCGCCTCGAACATCGAAGGCACTTTCATGATGTCGGGTTGCCGGTCTTCAACTGCCTTGGAGTGTTCTTCCAGCATGCTGACAACGGTTTGCGTGGTCGCCAGATTGCCGGCGGACAGCAAGGTCATCAGCCGGTCGCCGGGTACGCTCCATGTATACATCTTGCGAAAGGTCGAAATGTTGTCGACGCCCGCATTTGTCCTGGTATCGGACATGAAGATCAGGCCTCGGTTGAGGCGTAGCCCGACGCAATAGGTCATTGTCTGCGAATCAGCCTTTGAATCTTGTCAGATCCGCTTATTGCTCCACTGTGATGCGGACTGCAAGCTGTTCTTCGCCGGTGCCGGTGCGGATGCCTGAAATCGGGGCGGCGTCCTTGTAGTCAAGGCCATGGGCAATGTGCACATAGCGGTCGTCCGGGGACATGTCGTTTGCAGGGTCGAACCCGACCCAACCCAGACCGTCAACATGGGCTTCGGCCCATGCATGGCTCGCCGCCTGGTCGGGGGTTTCTTCCATCATCAGATATCCCGAGATGTAACGCGCCGGGTATCCCATCACCCGCGCAGCAGCCACGAACGCCTGAGCGTGGTCCTGACAGACGCCTTCGCCTGCCGCCAACGCGTCTTCGGCGAGTGTCTTGGTCTGTGTCGCACCCGGGACATAGGCCATTGCCTTGTTCAGAGCGCCCATCAAGCCATGCAATTGTTCCAGTGGTTCGCCTTTTCCAACACTGCGGGCCATCTCCCGGATCATCTTGCCCGGCTTGGTCAGTTCCGATTCCCGCTGGTAAAGCCACAGCGGCATATAGGCCCGATGTGGACCGGAAACGCCGGTCTTGTCGCTGGTCTCCACCAGACCGGTCGCCACAACCCTGATGGCTTCGGTGTCACGGCTTGCGCTGACCAGTTCCACGATATTGCCGAAGTGGTCGATATAGCGTGCCTCCACGGCGCCGCCTTCAACTTCCGTCGCCCAGGAATGCACGGTCTGCAACGGGCTGCTCTGCGGTGTCAGCCTCAGGCGTTGCAGTGCATACCGCACAGGTTGGGCATAGGCATATTCTGTCACATGGGAGATTTTCAGCTGCATGAAATCAGTCCTGGTAGAACCGGTAGGCTTCGGAGATCTCGGCAGCAACCCGGCTGTTCTGGCTGATGAAACCCTGGAGAAATTCGTGCAGTCCTGTGTCCATGATTGCCTGTATCTCCCGTTCGCGCAGCATCCCGAGTGTCGCCTTGGCGGTTTCGTGGCAGGCGTCGCGCTTGCCGTATTCCCGCTCAAGATATGACAGGTTCGCGTTGATCTTGTCGTAGCAATAGGCCAGCGAGCGAGGCATGCGTCCGTTGAGAATAAGGAAGTCGGCGATATTGGCCGGCTTGTAGTCATCATCATAGACCCAGCCGTAGGACCGGTGGGCAGAGACCGAGCGGAGAATGGATTCCCACTGCACATTGTCGAGCGACGAGCCGACATAGGAGGCGGCCGGCAACAGCACGTAATACTTGACGTCGAGGATGCGCGAGGTGTTGTCGGCGCGCTCTATGAAAGTCCCGATACGGGAGAAGTTGTAGAGCTCGTTGCGCAGCATGGTGCCATGAAATGCGCCCCGGATCAGTCCGGTCCGCTGCTTGATATTGTCAATGATCCCCGGAAGGTCGGCATTGGACGGTTTGCGTGCCAGCTGCGATTTGATGTCGAGATAGCACTCGTTGGTTGCTTCCCAGGCTTCGCGCGTCAGCGCTGTGCGCACCATCCGGCCATTGTTGCGCGCTGCTTCAATGGCAGAGAGAATGCTCGACGGATTGGTTTTGTCGCGCAACAGATAGTTGACGGCATCGGATGAGGTCACTTCGGCATTGGTCTCGCAATAGGCGCCGAATACGCCGGAGCTGCGCAGCACCGATTCCCACTCTTCTTCGTGCCCGTGCATGCGGGTAAGCGACATGCGCAGTCCTGCATCGATCAGGCGTGCAGTGTTCTCTGCGCGCTCGATATAGCGGAACATCCAGAACAGGCCATTTGCGGTTCTTCCCAGCATGTTCAGTCCTCCAGCACCCAGGTATCCTTGGTGCCGCCTCCCTGGCTGGAGTTGACCACAAGTGATCCTTCCTTGAGCGCCACACGCGTCAGGCCCCCTGGAATGATCTGGATCTTGTTGGACACAAGCACGAAAGGCCTCAAATCGACATGGCGGGGCGCAAGGCCCTTTTTGACCAGGATCGGCACTGTGGAGAGCGACAAGGTCGGCTGCGCGATGTAGTTGCCAGGCCGGGCCTTGAGCTTTTCGGCGAACTCCTTGCATTCGCGTTTGCTTGCTGCCGGCCCCACCAGCATGCCGTAACCGCCGGATCCGTGGACTTCCTTGACCACCAGTTCCGCCAGGTTTTCCAGCACATATGCCAATGTATCGGGCTCGGAACAGCGGTATGTGGGAACGTTTTCGAGAATAGGCTTCTGACCAGTGTAAAATTCAACGATTTCCGGCATGTAGGAATAGATCGCCTTGTCATCGGCAATGCCGGTGCCGGGTGCATTGGCGATGGTGATGTTGCCGGCCCGATAGACATCCATGATGCCGGGCACGCCGAGCGTCGAGTCCGGGCGGAAGCTCAGCGGATCAAGGAAATCGTCATCGACACGGCGATAAAGAACGTCAATGGCCTCGTAGCCCTGCGTCGTCCGCATCACCACCTTGCCATCCATGATGCGCAGGTCGGAGCCTTCCACCAGCTCGACGCCCATCTGGTCGGCCAGGTAGGCATGTTCATAGAAGGCCGAATTGAAAATGCCGGGGGTCAGCACGGCAATGCGCGGCTTGCCGGTGCATCCCGGAGGTGCCACCGCAGCCAGGCTTTGGCGCAGAAGTTTCGGATAGTTTTCGACGGGCCGCACCTTGTTGAGATGAAACAGTTCCGGAAACATCTGCATCATGGTTTCGCGGTTCTCAAGCATGTATGACACGCCTGATGGCGTCCGCGCATTGTCCTCCAGAACATAGAACTGGCCTTCGCCGGTGCGAACGATATCGGTGCCGATGATGTGCGTGTAAACGCCACCTGGAGGCCGCATACCGATCATTTCGGGCAAAAAAGCATCATTCTTTTCGATCAGAGCACGTGGCACGCGTCCGGCCTTGATGATTTCCTGCTTGTGATAGATGTCGTCCAGAAAAGCGTTGAGCGCCATGACGCGCTGTTCGATCCCCTGCGCCAGCTTTCGCCATTCCGAACCGGAAATGATGCGTGGCACAATATCAAACGGAATCAGCCGTTCCGATGCATCTTCCTTGCCGTAAACAGCAAAAGTAATGCCGGTCTTGCGGAAGATGTTCTCCGCGTCGCGGGATTTCTTGATCAGATCAGACGTCTTCTGTTCCGAATGCCAGTTGAAGTACCCCTTGTAGGGTGCTCGCGGCAGGCTGTCCGCAGTCAGCATTTCATCGAAAGGCACGTGTTTGGTGCTCCCCTTTTGAGGTCATAAGATCGCATCATGGAATAGAAAGCAAGAACCATGCGCAATTTCCGATATTGGCGGAAAGTTCAATTTTTTCCTCGATATCTACAACCTAGGACAGCGATCCGCGCCGTCAATACAGTGGATTTGGCGGCCCCTTCCGGGCCGGGCTTGCGTCTGTGCCTTGCCGGGTCTATCGCTGCGGCAGGTTCTGCCATTGGCGGTGGGAATCATGGCGTGAAAACTGGCTGGAGCAATCATGACACTTGACCGCATTGCTCCGGCGCTGTTCGTATTGCTCTGGTCAACCGGCTGGATTGTGGCGAAATATGCCAGCCCACACGCCGACCCGCTCACCTTCCTGAGCCTGCGCTTCATGCTGGCTGCCGTTTTGTTTGCTGTCATCACATGGGCAAGCCGCGCTGCCTGGCCGTCAACCCGCGCCGGGTGGGGCCATGCGGTGTTGTCGGGCGTGTTTCTGCACGGCATTTATCTCGGTGGCGTTTGGTGGGCCATTTCGCAAGGCGTGCCGTCGTCAGTGTCCGGGCTTATCGCAGCTCTGCAACCTTTGCTGACCGCACTTGCCGCGCCGCTCGCCGTGGGTGAGCGTCTGACTGCGCCGCAAAAATTGGGTGTCATTCTTGGTTTTGCAGGGCTGAGCGTGGCGATTTTGCCGAGACTTATGGCGCTCGACACCTCGACGCTGCAGATTGCGCTGCTGCCATTGCTGGTCAATGTGTTTGCAATGGCATCGGTCACGGCGGGGACCATCTATCAGAAGCGTTATCTCCAGCAAGGCGATCTGCGAGCCATTGCTGCGTTGCAATATGTCGGCGGTTTTTTGGTGGTGCTGCCTGTGGCGTTGTTGATCGAACCGATGCGGGTCGAATGGAACATTGAATTTGCGCTGGCCATGGCGTGGTCTGTGCTCGGCCTTTCGCTGGTGTCGATCATGTTGCTGCTCTACCTGATCCGTCGCGGGCAGGTCTCGCGCGCCGCCTCGCTGACCTATCTGGTGCCGCCTGCGGTGGCGATCGAAAGCTGGTTCCTGTTCGGCGAAGCCCTGACAATTCCGATGATTGTGGGCACTGTGATTGTCGTGTGTGGGGTCTGGCTGACCAACCGAAAGACCCGTGTCGTCGCCTGATCAGAAATCGGTAGGCACACCACCTTCTTCCGTGCGTTTGGCGACAAACGCATCAAGTTCTTCCGAGATCGCTTCATCGAGCGGCGGCGCTTCGTAATTTGCCAGTGTTTCCTTCCATATACGGTTGGCGTGATCATAGGTGGTCGGCTGGCCGGCAAGACTCCAGCTCTCGAAATTGCGCCAGTCCGACAGGATCGGTGAATAAAAAGCGGTTTCGTAGCGTGACAGGGTGTGGGCGGTCCCGAAGTAATGCCCTCCGGGGCCGACTTCCGAGATCGCGTCCATGGCCAGGGCATCCGGGCTGGTATCAAGCGGCGTCAGAAATTCCGAGACCATCTGCAGCATGTCGACATCCATCACGAACTTCTCGAACGATGCTGTCAGCCCGCCTTCCATCCATCCGGCTGCATGCATGACGAAGTTGCCGCCACCTTGAACCACGCCCCATAGCGACATCATCGATTCATAGGCGGACTGGGCATCAAGCGTGTTGGCCGCGCAGGTGTTGGATGTCCGGTAGGGGAGCCCGTAGCGGCGCGCCAGTTGCCCTCCGGCCATGACGGCTTTCATGTATTCCGGAGTCCCGAAGGCCGGAGCGCCGGACTTCATGTCCACATTGGAGGTGAAGCCGCCATAAACCACAGGCGCGCCGGGCCGGACAAGCTGGGCAAAGGCGATGCCTGCCAGCGCTTCGGCGTTTTGCTGAACCAGCGCCCCGGCGATGGTGACGGGGGCCATTGCACCGGCCAGTGTGAATGGCGTGATCACCACCACCTGATTGCGTGACGACATCTCTATGATGCCCTGCAGCATCGGCGCGTCATAGCGCAAAGGCGAGGAGGCATTGATGATCGTGAACAGGGAAGGTTCGGTTTCCATTTGCTCTGCAGTCACGCCACGGCCGATGCGCGCGATCTCGAGTGCATCAAGATTGCGCTCTTTGCCCAGGGAATAAGCATGGAACGGTTTGTCTGTAAGTTTGACCAGATCGGACAGGCAGGCGAGGTGACGCACCGAGGCGTGAATATCGGTCGGCTCCACCGGATAGCCGCCGGTCATGTGAATGATATCGTAGGATTGGGCCAGCTTGACAAGATTGCGGAAGTCTTCCTGTGTCCCCGGCCTGCGTCCATTGTCGCGATCAGAGCAATAAGGCGCGGAGGCAACCTGTGCAAATGCAAGGTTCCGGGCACCTATGGCAATGTTGCGCTCAGGGTTGCGAGCGTGCAGCGTAAACGGCCCCGGCGCCTTGGCCACCAGGTCCATAACCAGATCACGGTCGAGCCGTACTCTTTCCGTGCCCGCAACAACCTTGGCGCCAGCTGCTTCCAGCCGGTCACGGGCTTCCTTGAGCATGAAGTCCAAGCCGATTTCTTCCAGCACCTTGAGAGAGGCTTCGTGGATGGCTTCGAGTCCCTCTCCAGACAGGATCAGCGTGGGGTCCTGGGAGTTGAGGATTGACCGGTAGCGCAGGGTTTCCGGGCTTTTCCGGCCTTTGCCACGGTCACCGCCGCGACCGCCGCCTGCACGCTTTCGCCGTTCCGGTGCTCCTGCAGTGTTTTCGATTGCGGTGGCGACAATATCCTCGATCTTGCTCATCTTGCGGCGCCCTGTGAGTTCCCGGTCTTCTCTCATGTGGCCGCTATGCTTTGGTCGCAGGCTCACGAAATCTGACGCTATGCCGGACAAAGCAATCCGGCAAGTCGATTTGACAGGCTTGGACCTGCGTTGGTTGTCACAATCGGAAGTGGCGATACAGTTTCGCGAAAGCCGCCCGTTCTATTCCGTAATTGATGGTTAACGCTTTATTTAAGGCAATTGGGCAAAGTGGTGAGTGCAGAATTGGGCAAATGCCCGAATCGATGGGGACTGCCGGGTGGATGATGTTGAAGGTAACGGAAGAGACGATTCGATTGCTATTGCGTGTGAACAGGTTTCCCGTGATCCCAATCCGGCTTTCGTCAAGGATTCGGAGCTGCGCTACCTGGCGGTTAATCACGCCTATGCCGAGTTGTGGGACTGCCTGCCGGGCGCGCTGATCGGTCAGCAAAGCCATCAGCATTTTGAATCCGCCGAGCAGAACGATCGCGACGAAAAGGAGCGCCGAAGCCTGGTTTTCGGCAAGGATCAGGTAGCCTTGTTTGCGCATCCGCTCAAGGAAGGGCGTTACCGTATCCGCATCCACCGGGAGCGACAGGCATCCGGCAAGACTTTCATTGTCGGCCATTTCGAGCCGATTGCCGGTGTCCGCTTTGAAACCGGACAGGAAGGCAAGGCTCAGCCGGGTCCAGATCAAGTCAACGCACCGGAAAGCCGTGGTCCAGCAGTTGGTGGGCGTGCAGTCGAAAGGCCGGAACTGACGGCTTTGGCTGATCGAACCGGCGCGCAACAGGACCAGTCTGCGAAGAAAACTGAAGCCGCCATGCCGCAAAATGCCCTGATGGAGCATGAAGAAGACGCCAGTGCTGACAAGTCACTGCTTAACCGCTTCAACGAGATTTTCGACTGTATGGACGTCGGGATCGTGCTCTACGATCCGAACGATGTTCTCATCTATGTCAATCCTGCGATGGATGCGCTTACCGCACCTCACTATGCGCTGGAAGTGGGGAAATCCCTGCGCTCTGTTCTGGAAGTCACCTGCAGCTTCAGCGCGGAGGATGAACCCGACGCCCGCAAGGACTGGATTGAAAACCGGATTCGGGCCCACCGGGACTATGGAAAAGCCACTGTCGAGCGGCTGAAGAATGGCCGGTGGCTGCGCATCATCAACCGCGTCCTTAAGGATGGTTACACCCTGGGATTGCGTGTCGATGTTACCGATCTGAAGGAACGTGAAACCGCACTGGAAAACAAGGCTGACGAAAACCAGCTGTTTCGCGCGATCCTCGACGAGATGCCGGTTTCGAGCTTCGTCAAGGATGAGAATTTTCGCTACACCTACACCAACCGCGCCCATTCCGAGTTAACCGGCTTTTCCGGGGCTGAGATCATTGGCAAGGATGATTTCGAGATCTTTGGCGAGCAGGGAAAACCACTGCGTCAGGCCGACACCGATGTAATGACCGGTCACGGGCTGATGGAATGCGAGATCGAGCTCGACAACGCACAAGGCGAGAAGCTCAAGCTGATTGACCGGAAGGTTGCTTTTGCCGGACCTGGCGGTCGGCGCTATCTGCTTGGAACAACGATCAACATCAGTGACATGAAGCGTCGCGAGCGGGAGGTGTATGACGCGCAACGGCGTGCCGAACTCCACAAGGCTGACCTCGAAAGCGTTATTGAAGCCATGCACATGGGCATGGTTGTGGTCGACCGCGACAGCAGGATAGAGCTGATAAACGGTGCGTTTTACAAGATCTGGAAAATTGCGCCCGAAACCGACTTTATCGGGGCCCCGTTCCGCGCGCTCATCGACATCAACAGGCACAACGGTATCTACGAGGTCATTGAAGAGAACTTCGAAGATTACGTTGCAGCCAGACTTGTCGAAATCCGCGCTGGTTACGTAGAGCCGCGCGAATTTTCCCGGGCCGATGGCCGGACCATGATCTACTCGGTTCGCTCGCTGTCGGAAGGCAAACGGATGATATCGTATTTCGATGTCACTGAGCTGAAGCAGCGCGAGCAGGAGCTGGACCTTGCCCGCGCGGAAGTGGAGCGCGCCGGCCAACTCCTGCAAGGCGCAGCTGGCGCCATGGCGCAGGGGATGGTTGTGACCAGGGAGACCATTATCCAGTTTGCCAATGACACCTTCTTCGAGATGCTGGAAGTGCCGCGCGAGGTTGCATCGGTAGGCAAGGATTTGAATGATTTCTTTGATTTTTGCCAGCGCCGCGGTGATTACGGATCTGATGAAAATGCTGCGGCAACGCGCGCCAGCGTCAATGAGTCCCACAGGGATTTGAAGGCTCATACTGTTGAGCGGCAGACCATGTCCGGCCGTTGGCTGCGGATCGATGGCAAGCCGACCGACAATGGCGAGATGATTATCACCTACACCGATATCAGCGACGCCAAGCTGCGCGAGGAAGAACTGCAGCATTTGCTGATCAAGGCAGAGACAGCAGACCGCGCCAAATCCGAATTCCTGGCCAATATGAGCCACGAGATCCGTACGCCGATGAATGGTGTTCTCGGCATGGCAGAACTTCTGGCAAGGACTGAACTCGACACCCGTCAGCGCACATTTACCGACATCATTGTCAAATCAGGAAATGCGTTGCTGACCATCATCAATGACATTCTGGATTTCTCCAAGATCGATGCCGGGCAGCTGGTCCTTGACGAGGCTTCATTCGACCTCTCCGAAACGGTTGAGGACGTGGCGACGCTGATCTCAAGCCGGGCGGTGGAGAAGGATATCGAACTGATTGTCCGTATCGATCCTGCATTGCCCTCCCGGGTCATTGGCGACATGGGCCGCTTGCGGCAGATCATTACCAATCTCGCAGGCAACGCCATCAAGTTCACTGAAACCGGACATGTCCTGATTGAACTGACCGGTGCGATCAACACCTCCGACCGCCTTGATCTGATCATTCGCGTGGTCGATACGGGCATCGGTATTCCGTCGGAAAAACTGGAGGCAATATTTGAGAAATTCTCTCAGGTAGATAATTCCTCCACCCGTCGCCACGAAGGAACAGGGCTTGGACTGGCAATCACCTCCCGGCTGGTCGCTTTGATGCAAGGCACCATTCGTGCTGAAAGCAAAAAGGACGAAGGTTCGGTCTTCACACTGGAATTGAGTCTGCCGGTGGACCACAACCATATACAGCCGGCCAGGATAGCACCGGTGGACGTCACCGGAGCCAGGGTGCTTGCAATTGACGACAATCCGGTCAACCGGGCGATCCTGATCGAGCAATTGACCGCTTGGGGATTTGATTCCTGTGCTGCCGTTTCAGGGCAGGAGGGCCTCGACGTGCTCGCCGCTGCGGAACAGTTTGGCGTGCCTGTCGACGTGATCATTCTGGACTACCACATGCCGGAAATGGACGGCATCATGACTGCGCGCGCGGTGCGCCAGCGCTTTGGTGCAGACAAACCGGCGATTGTCATGTTGACGTCGATGGACCTCAAATCGTCGGACACTGACTTCCGCAAGGCGTCCGTTCAGGCCACGCTGATGAAGCCGGCGCGTTCGTCCCATTTGCTGGAGACAATTGTTCAGGTTCTGCAGGTTGCAGCCCAGGCAAGCGGCGGGACAAGCGCGAGCACTTCGCCCACTCCATGGGTCCCTGCTGACAGGGCCGCAGTTGCTGACAAAGGCGCGGAACCTTCAAAGCCCGATGCGAAGCCCTCGGGAGTTGACCGCCAACCAACAGCAGCCGGCCAGACCTCTGCAAGCTCACATCTCGAGCTGCTGGTCGCCGAGGACAATGAAGTCAATCAGATCGTTTTCACGCAGATTCTGGATGAGCTGGGTCTTCACTACCAGATCGTCGACAATGGCGGCAGCGCCTTCGAGGTCTGGAAGAGCCACCATCCCGCATTGATCCTGATGGACGTCTCGATGCCGGTGATGAACGGACATCAGGCGACCGAGGCGATCCGCAAGGCCGAACAGGAAGAACCTGACCGGGGCCACACGCCAATCGTCGGCGTTACAGCCCACGCCCTGACCGGCGACAAGGAGCGCTGTCTGGAGGCTGGTATGGATGATTACCTGTCAAAGCCGATCAGTCCCGAAAAGCTCGAGGCGAAAATCCGGGAATGGCTTCCTGCCGACATCGCCGCGAAAATCACCCACGGCTAAACCTCAGGCCGGGGTGGCCCAATCTCCGGTCCGCGATCAAACCGCCTGGGATTGGTTTTACCTTGGTGTATCTGCGGTTTCGCCTGCAGGGCCAGTCAGCATGCCCGCGCTCATGTCGCGCTTGCCGGTATGCCCGGGGCGTTTTTCCACCTTGAAGCCTGCCGCCTGCAGGTTTCGCCTCACCCAGCCGGCAGCCGAATAGGTGGCAAATGTACCGCCTACAGCGGTGTGCTTGGCGACAGCCGCCATCAATTCAGTTGACCACATGTCCGGATTTCGGGCCGGGGAGAAACCATCGAGAAACCAGGCGTCCGCCGCAAAATCTGCGGCCGTCAGTCTTTCCAGCGCCAGTCCGCAATGGATGTGCAATCGCAGCGATTTATCCTGAAATTCGAAGTTGATTTGAATGTCTCCAGCCGGCTGCTTTGGCCACCGCGCTGTCAGTTCGAAAACCTTGCCGGACAGATCCGGCCAGGCGGCCAGCGCCCGCTCGATTTCGTCCCGGCCAAGCAATCGCAGCTCGAAGGTGTGGAACTCCAGCCGCGAGCCTGCCGGGGCAGCGGCCTCCCATGCAGCCCAGGTTTCAAGGAAGTTGAGGCCCGTGCCGAAACCGAGCTCGCCAACAACGAAGTGCTGCTTGCCGGCGAAGCGTTCGGGCAGCCCGTTTGCAGCCAGAAAAACGTGCCGGCATTCGGCTCTGCCATCTGCCTTGGAATAATAAAAGTCGCCAAATTCCTCTGAATAAGGCATATCGCCTGAGTGCCAGGACAGCGGTACTTGCTGCACAACGTTGTCCTCTTCGGGGTCAGGGGTATCATTCATGGCTGTTGCCGATAACGACGCATTGCACGCCGGTCAAGCTTCGCCCGACCTGTTGATTGCCGGTGCCGGGGTGGCGGGACTGTGGTTGGCGGTCAAGGCGGCGCGCGCCGGATTGTCGGTCATGCTGGTGGAACGTGGCAATCCTGGCGGTGGCGCCAGCGGCGGTTTCCTCGGCGCGCTGATGCCGCACAGCCCCGAACGCTGGAACGGTAAGAAGGACTTCCAGTTCCGCGCCCTGCTCGATCTCGAAGCCGAAATCGAGCAGCTGGAATCGGAAACCGGAGAATATTGCGCCTACCGCCGGGTGGGCCGCATTCTGCCGCTGACAACGCAGCGCAGCCGGGTCACAGCGACGGATCGCATCGCCGAAGCACGCAGCAACTGGGGCGAAAAGTTCGGTTACGAAGTGCACCACACGCCGGCCCGTGGGGACTGGCCCAACATCCTTCACGCGCCGCATGGCATCGTCCATGAAACATTGTCCGCCCGCGTGTCGCCGCCCGCTTTGCTGGTCGCCCTGTTGTCCTCTCTCGCGCGAATGCCGAACGTGGATCTCCGTCTGGGCACGTCTGTTGTGGACGTCAATCCGCAGGAGAAAATCGCAAGGCTGTCGGACGGCTCGGTGATCGGGTTTGGCCATGCCGCACTTGCCAGTGGGGTTGATGCCTTTCCTCTCATTTCCCGGCTCACCGGCCTCCCGGCTCACTCAATGGGCAGCGGCGTCAAAGGTCAGGCGGCGTTGCTTGACGCCAAGGCCGACCCTCTCTTGCCATTGGTCTATGATGATGGCGTCTATGTCATCGCGCATGAAAATGGTCACGTTGCCGTCGGTTCCACCAGCGAGAACGAGTTCGATGATCCGGTCAGCACCGACGACAAGCTGGACGAGATCATCAAGCGTGCCCGCAAGCTTTGCCCCTTGATCAAGGATGCGTCCGTCATCCGCCGTTGGGCAGGCGTGCGCCCCCGGGCTGTTGGTCGGGATCCCATGCTGGGGCCTGTTCCGGGCGCACCGGGCGTGCTGGCGATGGCCGGCGGTTTCAAGATCAGTTTTGGTATTGCTCATCGTATGGCCGACTGCCTCGTCGCCGAAATTACCGGGGAAGCCGGGCCGGAAACGCCGCAGAGTTTTGCTGTCGCCGCCCACATAGCCAAGGCAGCCAAGGCGCAGGTGCTTCAGTAAGGTGCGGGTAGGTTCGGGCAAGAGCGTGACTGGTTCGATTTGCCACAACAGCTTGCGGTTTTTCTTCGAAGTAGAGGCCTCGACTTTTGAAGTGGTGCTGATACCGTTTGCGCCGAAATCAGAATGGAATAGACAATGACCAGAACAGCTTACCCCCGCGACATGATCGGCTATGGCCGCACCCCGCCCGACCCGCAATGGCCTTCTGGCGCGCATTGCGCAGTGCAATTTGTCGTCAATTACGAAGAGGGCGGCGAGAGCTCCATTCTTGATGGTGATCCGGCGTCGGAAAGTCTGCTGTCGGAGATTGTTGGCGCCCAGCCCTGGCCCGGTCAGCGCAACACCAATATGGAATCGCTTTACGAGTACGGATCACGCTCCGGCTTCTGGCGGCTCTGGCGTCTGTTCACCGAGCGCAACATGCCGGTCACGGTCTACGGCGTGGCGCTTGCCATGCAGCGCAATCCCGAAGCCGTTGCTGCCATGAACGAAGCAGGCTGGGAGATAGCCAGCCACGGGTTGCGTTGGCTTGAATACAAGGATTTCTCCGAGGCGGAAGAGCGCCGTCACATTGCCGAATGTGTCCGCATCCACACCGAAGTCACCGGATCCCGGCCACTCGGGATCTACCAGGGCAAGCCTTCGGTCAATACACTGAAGCTGGTGATGGAGGAGGGCGGTTTCGTCTATTCGTCGGATTCGTATGCCGACGAATTGCCCTACTGGGTCGAGGGTCCCAGGGGCCCGCATCTGATTGTGCCCTACACGCTGGACGCCAACGACATGCGGTTTGCCACCCCGCAGGGCTTTAACTCGGGTGATCAGTTTTTCACCTATCTCAAGGACAGCTTCGACATGCTGATGGCCGAAGGCGCCGCAGGCAGCCCGAAGATGATGTCGATCGGCCTGCACTGCCGTTTGGTCGGACGTCCGGGCCGCGCCGCGGCTCTGGCGCGGTTCCTTGATTATGTCGCATCTCATGACAAGGCGTGGGTCACCCGCCGCATTGATATTGCCAATCACTGGCATGACCATCATCATCCGGAGAAGGCGACATGAGCGATCGCGATGACTTCGTCGCCCGGTTTGGCGGCGTGTTCGAGCATTCGCCCTGGATCGCCGAGCGGGCTTTCGACAATGGCCGGATCAACGCGCCGCTTGCCGCAGGTCCGGTGCATGAAGCGCTGTGCACGGAGTTCCGTGCCGCCGGACATGGCGAGCGGCTAGAGGTGCTGCGCGCCCACCCTGATCTGGCTGGGAAACTGGCGATTGCCGGAGGTCTCACCGAGGATTCGAAATCCGAACAGGCTGGCGCCGGTCTCGATCGCCTGAGTGCGGATGAGCATGCCCGTTTCACCGAACTCAACACCCGCTACATGACGCATTTCGGGTTTCCATTCATCATCGCGGTCAAAGGGCATGACAAACACAGCATTCTTGCCGCCTTCGAGACCCGCGTCGGCAATGATCCCGAAACCGAATTCGCCACCGCCTGCGCCGAGGTTGAAAAGATCGCCGGATTCCGCATCCATGCGCTTCTGGCGGAGGGGTGAGCAATGACGGCGACCTTGCAGCTTGAACCCTTGACGGCATCCGCTTTCGCACCCTTCGGCACTGTGCTGGATACGGCAGCGGCTGAACTGCGCATGATCAATGGCGGCACCACCGAGCGGTTTCACGCGCTCGCCATGGCTGACAGCGAAACCGGGGGCGGACGCACCATCCTGTCGCTGTTTCGTGGCCAGCCACGTGAATTTCCCTATCTGGTTGATATGATGGAACGCCATCCGCTGGGCAGCCAGGCCTTCTTTCCGGTCACCCAGGGCAACTGGATTGCTGTGGTTGCGCCTGATATTGACGGTCGCCCGGGTCAGCCGCGCGCCTTCCTGGTTCCAGGACATGTCGGGGTGCAATATGCCCGCAATGTCTGGCATCACCCGTTGATTGCCGTCGGGAGGCCCAGTGATTTTCTGGTGATGGACCGTGAAGGCGGCGGCACCAATCTCGAAGAAGTCAGCTATGATGCGGCTTATCTGATCGCCGATCCGGCAGATTGAATCCCGGCACAGAACCACCGGTTCACTGAACAAGGAGACGCCGATGTCTGCACAACCCCTCCCAACCGGAACCGGACGCTTGACCACTCACGTGCTTGATACAGCGCGTGGCAGCCCGGCAGCCGGAATGGTAATCGAACTTATTCGGATCGACGGCATAGACCACCACCTGATCAAGACGGTCAGCACCAATGCAGACGGCCGCGTTGATGCACCGCTTCTTGCTGGCGCGGATTTGGCACACGGCGTCTATGAATTGCGCTTTCACGCCGGTGATTATTTGCGCTCGACCGGCGATACGCTGCCCGATCCGGCATTTCTCGATATCATCCCGATCCGCTTCGGCATCGCCGATACGGCAGCACATTACCACGTGCCGCTGTTGATCTCCGCCTACGGCTATTCGACCTATCGCGGCAGTTGAGGCCTGTTTGCCTCAAGTCTCATGGCTTCGCGGTCGGGGGATGGAATGCATGTTCCGAAAAAAGCAAAAGCCGCGTGGCAGTACATCCGTGCTCACGCGACTTTATAAGCGACCCTCTAAAGAGCCGCTGCTGATACACAGCTTGCATGAAGATTATTAACGAAGGGTTAAGACGGAATTGTGACACAGGCGAAAATAATATCTGTGCGGTGATCCGCAACAACGTCTAAACGGTTTCGCCAGCAACATAGACCGCCCGGACTGAGCGGTCGTCCCCCATTGTTTGCAGCAGGAAGAGTTCTTCTTCCAGCGTGCCGATGGTTTCCATGCGGATCCGCATGGCCGGCGTGGCGGCCGCATCCAGCGCGACGATGTCAGCGTCGCTTCCCGGCTCCAGTGTACCGATCCGGTCTTCAAGGCCCAGCGCTTCGGCATTGCCACGCGTGGCCTGCCAGTAATTCTCGATCGGCGGCAGGCGGTGGCTGCGCAATTGCTGGATCTTGTAGGCCTCGTCGAGAGTCCTGAGCATCGAATAGCTCGATCCGCCGCCGATATCGGTGGCGATCGCGGTGCGCACCCCATGTTCCTTGAGCCGCTTGAGATCGAACAGACCGGAACCGAGGAACAGATTGGATGTCGGGCAATGAACCGCAATGGAGCCTGCTTCGGCGATGGCGTCCATTTCACGGTCCGACAGGTGAATGGCATGGCCAAGCAGCATCTTGCCGGTCAGCAGACCATATTGCGCATAGACATCGGTGTAGTCGCGGGCGTCAGGATAAAGCTCCAGCGTATAGGCGATCTCGGCGTTGTTTTCCGACAGGTGCGTCTGGATCAGAAGATCGGGATGTTCGCGGGCCAGAGTGCCTGCGGCTTCGAGTTGGGCCGGGGTCGATGTGATGGCGAAACGCGGCGTGATTGCCACGTAGTTGCGCGCCGTGCCGTGCCAGGCGGCAATCACCGCCTTGGTGTCGTCATAGCCCGACTGCGCGGTGTCGGTCAGCGCCTCCGGCGCATTGCGGTCCATCATCACCTTGCCGCCCACCATCAACAGGTTGCGCCGCGCTGCTTCCGTGAAATAGGCGTCGGCGGAGCCCTTGTGCACCGAGCAGTAGGCCGCAGCTGTTGTTGTGCCGTGCCGCAGCAGCTCGTCGAAGAACAGCTTGGCGAAGCGGGCGGAATGCGCCGCATCGGCAAAGCGTTGTTCTTCCACGAAGGTGTAGGTATTCAGCCATTCGAGCAGATTGGCGGCGTAGCTGGCCGTGACCTGCATCTGGGGAAAGTGGATATGCGGATCGATGAAGCCGGCCATCAACAGATGTGGCCGGTGATCAACCACTTTGACGTCCATCGGCGATTTGAACATCACGTCGGCATAGGTGCCGGCTGCTGAAATCCGGCCGTTTTCGATCAGCAGCGCCCCGTCTTCCTCATAGACATAGCTCGCATGATCGTCGCGCGCTTGCGGGCGCGACTTGAAGCTCAAGGTGCGGCCGCGCAGCAGCTTTGATGTCATTGGCCGGTCTCGCCGGCAATCGCGGATTCATACCAGGCTACAAACAGCGCCCGCTCCTGAGGCTCCACATAGGTGATGTTGCCGGGCGGCATGGCGTGGCTGCGTCCGGCCTGCAGATAAATCTCGCGGGCGTGACGGGCGATATCGGCTTCGGTCTCCAGCCGGACATTTTTTGGCGCGTGCGCAATGCCTTCCCAGAACGGTTCGGCAGCGTGGCACATTGAGCAGCGCCCCATGATGGTCTCGCTGACGGCCTCGAAATGAACGTTGTTGACGAACCGCTGCTGGACCGGCGCCAGCGAGGCTTCTTCAATGACTTCATCCGTGCGCGGCAGGCTCGACAGCCAGATCACGGCAATGAACAGCGCCACGGTGGCAGCCCATGTCCAGTGCGGCTTTCCCTTGCGTGCATGCACGGTGTTGAACCAGTGGCGGATCGTCACTCCCATCAGGAACACCAGCGCCGCGATCAGCCAGTTCCACTGCGTGGCAAAAGCCAGCGGATAATGGTTGGACAGCATCAGGAAGATCACCGGCAAGGTGAGATAGTTGTTGTGCAGCGAACGCTGCTTGGCGATACGGCCATATTTCGGGTCCGGAGTCCGGCCTGCCTTGAGGTCGGCCACAACGACCTTCTGGTTGGGGATGATGATCATCGCCACATTGGCGCTCATGATGGTCGCGGTGAACGCGCCCAGATGCAGCAGGGCCGCCCGGCCGGTGAAGACCTGGGTGTAGCCCCAGGCCATGGCGACAAGAACCCCGAACAGCACCACCATCAGACCGGTCGTGCTCTGGCCGATCGGCGATTTGCACAACAGATCGTAGATGACCCAGCCAAACACGATCGAGGCGAGCGAAATGCCGATCGCCACAGGCGCGGTGATATCAAGCACATTGGTGTCGATCAGATAAAGCTCGGCGCCGGCATAATAGACCACGCAGAGCATGGCGAAGCCCGACAGCCAGGTGACATAGCTCTCCCATTTGAACCAGGTCAGGTGTTCGGGCAGGTTTGGCGGCGCGACCAGATACTTCTGGATATGATAGAAGCCGCCGCCGTGAACCTGCCATTCTTCGCCATAGGCCCCTTCAGGCAATCCCGGCCGCTGCACAAGTCCCAGATCGAGCGCAATGAAATAGAACGATGATCCAATCCAGGCGATGGCCGTGATCACGTGCAGCCAGCGCACTGCAAAGCTGATCCATTCCCACAAGACAGGATAATCGTACATCTGAGCCCCTCGCGCTTCGCGTTTGTTTTGCAGTGCACATGATGCGCAATGCAAAGCAGAATGGGAAGCCCGGTTTGAGCACGTGCGAAATTAATCAGTTCCCGGAATTTCCTGAAAATCAAACTCCGCTTCTGGAATCTGGGACGTAATTGATCGCCCTGCCGGTGCGCAAGCCAGGGGGTGGCAGGGAGGCGGCAGATGCCGTCGGGGAAAGTCATGAAAATGAATCAAAACTGTCACCGGACTGAATCATGGCCGCTCTATTCCGCCCTCAGGGAAAACTATGATCCCGGACCGCACAATGGAGCAAACCAATGCTTAAGAAAAATCTACTTGCAGCTGCCTCGATGGCTATGGGCATGACCCTCAGCACCGCGGCGTTCGCAGAAACCCAGATTACCTGGTGGCACGCTATGGGTGGCGCTCTTGGCGACACGGTCAATCAGATTGCCACTGACTTCAACGCAAGCCAGAGCGAGTACAAGATCACGCCCGTGTTCAAGGGCACTTATGAAGAAGCCCTGACCGCCGGTATCGCCGCGTTCCGCGCAGGCGAGCAGCCGAACGTCCTGCAGGTGTTCGACGCGGGCGCCGCCACCGTTATCGGTGCCAAGGGTGCGACTGTTCCGGTTCAGGACCTGCTGGCCGACAATGGCATCGATTTCGACATCAACGACTACATCGCTGGTGTTCGTTACTTCTACGCCGATGCCAACGGCAAGATGATCGGCATGCCTTTCAACTCGTCGACCCCGATCATGTATTACAACACCGAAGCGCTTGAAAAGGCCGGTGTCTCGGCTCCCAAGACTTGGGAAGAATTTGAAGCAGTGACTGCGCCTGCTCTCAAGGCCGCTGGCTACATCCCGCTGGTTCAGTCGCATCTGCCTTGGGAATTCACAGAGAATTTCTTCTCGCGCCACAACCTGCCTTTCGCAACAAACGACAATGGTTACGGCGATGGCGAAACCAAGATCCTGATCAACACCCCGGAGATCAAGGCCCAGTTCGCTTCGCTCAAGAAGTGGAAGGACGAAGGCCTGTTTGAATGGTTCGGTGCTGGCTGGAACGACAACCAGAAGCCGTTCGAAGAAGGCAAGGTTGGCCTCTGGCTCGGATCGTCGGGTTCATTTGGCGGCCTGCAGAAGACTGCAACAATGCCTTTCTCGGCAACGCTCCTGCCCTATTGGGAAGCCGTTACCAAGGAACCTACCCAGACGTTCATCGGCGGCGCGGCACTGTTTGCAATGTCGGGCAAGTCGGATGAAGAAAACAAGGCAACAGCCGAATTCTTCCGTTACATGAGCTCGCCGGAAGTGCAGCTTATGTGGCACAAGCAGACCGGCTATGTGCCGATCACCAATGCAGCCTACGAGCTCGCCAAGGCTGAAGGTTACTACACCGAAAAGCCTGCTGCCGAAGTCGGCATTCAGCAGCTTTCCTTGCCAGCCGGTGAGCACACAAAGGGCTACCGCATGGGCTTCTATGTCCAGATCCGTGATGTGATGAACCGTGAATACGGCCGTCTTCTCACTGGCGAAACCTCGGTTGATGACGCCTTTGCCACAATCGAAAAAGAAGCCAACGAACTGCTGGCGCGCTTCAACAAAACCCAGGGCTAAGCCTTTCGGCTTCGCCTTGCCTGCACCTGAGATCAGCGGCCATCCCTTCAGCGATGGCCGCTGGTTCAATGCTATAAGAGGGATATTCACCCATGAAACGCGCCGGTTTCAATCAGGTTTCTCTGCCGCTGCTGCTGCTGTTTCCACAGCTGGTCATTATCGCGATTTTTTTCTATTGGCCGGCTGTCCGGGCGGTCAAGTCTTCCTTCTTCCTTGAAGACCCGTTCGGTTTCGGGGCGACCTTTGTCGGCATGGGAAATTACCTCGACCTTCTTGCGTCCGAGCAATATGTGAAAGTGGCGGTGTTCACGGTCGGCTTCACCGGGATTGTGACATTCCTGTCTTTGTCGATCGCACTGCTGCTGGCGGTCAAGGCTGACAAGGTCATCCGCGGCGCGCGGGCCTATCGTACCTTGCTGATGTGGGTCTACGCGGTGGCTCCGCCCGTTGCCGGGTTCCTGGGGGTCATGACCTTCTACCAGGGCAACGGACCGATGACGGAATTCCTGTCGATGTTCGGCTACGAATTCAGGCTCGGGGTCAAGTATTATGACACCGCTGCTGCCATGGTCGCCGTCGCGACCTGGAACCACATACCGGTCAACTTCATCTTCTTTCTCTCGGGCCTGCAGTCTATCCCGCAATCGGTCAAGGAAGCGGCGATGATCGACAATCGCTCCGGCACGAGGCGGTTTTGGGACATCACATTCCCGCTGCTCGCCCCGACGGCATTCTTCCTGCTGATCATCAACATCACCTATGCCTTGTTCGACACATTCGGAATGATCGATGCCCTGGTGAAGGGGGAGCCGGGCAACAATCCCATGACACTTGTCTACAAGGTCTATGTCGACGGCTTCCGCGGCAATGATTTGGGCGGTTCGTCGGCGCAATCGGTCATCTTGATGGTTCTTGTCCTGCTGCTGACGGTCTTCCAGTTCCGCGTCATGGACCGGCGCATTCATTACACCTGAGGAGAGAGCCATGTCTGTCACCACACACACCCTTCCGGCCTCCCGGTCCCGCGCGCTTCCCAAATTCAATTGGTCGAAGTTTAGCGATCACGCCATCCTGATCGCTGGATCGCTTCTGATGATCATGCCGGTCTTTGCGGCTTTCATGACCATTGGAGCGAGCGACGTTGAAATCTCGCGACACGGCATGCAGTTCTCGAACGGCGCATATCTGGCCGAGAATTTCGACAAGGCCCTTTTTACAAGAGGGGGCTTCACCGGGGCTATAACCGGCAGCACGATGCTGCTCAACTCGTTCATTCTCGGCATCGGTTTCGCCATTGGCAAGATCGTTTTCGGCATGATGGCAGCCTATGCGATTGTCTATTTCCGTCTCCGCTTCGCCACATTTGCATTCTGGGTGATTTTCACAACGCTGCTGCTGCCGCTCGAAGTGCGCATTCTGCCGACCTATGAAGTCGTTCACTCCATGGGGTTGATCAATACCTACACCGGTCTGATCCTCCCGCTGGTAGCATCGGCGACGGCAACTTTCTTTTTCCGTCAGTTCTTCCTGTCTATCCCGGAGGAACTGGTGGAGGCCGCGCGCATTGACGGAGCCGGTCCGGTCAAGTTCTTCATCGACATTCTGGTGCCGCTGTCGCGCACCATGATCGCAGCCATCTTCATCATCATGTTTGTCTATGGCTGGAATCAGTATCTCTGGCCCACGCTGATTACCACCGATGAAGCGATGTTCACCTTGGTTCGCGGCATCAAACAGATCTACCAGTCCATCGATGGCGGTTCCGATATCCCCGAATTCGGCCGCTCGCTGGCGCTGATCTTCATAGCCATCCTGCCACCGGTTCTGGTGGTCATCATTTTCCAGTCCTGGTTCGTCAAGGGACTGGTTGAATCAGACAAATAGAGGTCTCCCATGATCCACGTTTCCCTGAAAAACATGTCGAAGGTTTACCCGAACGGCGTCCGTGCGGTGCAGCCGACAAGCTTCAACATCGAAAAAGGCGAGTTCATTGTCCTGGTCGGCCCCTCCGGATGCGGAAAATCCACGCTTCTGCGGATGATTGCCGGACTTGAGGACATCACCGAAGGCGAATTGTCGATTGCTGATCGTGTGGTCAATGACATTGATCCCGCCGAGCGCGACATCGCCATGGTGTTTCAGAACTACGCGCTTTACCCGCACATGACCGTCTACAACAACATGGCCTACGGTCTGCGCAATCGCGGCATTGGCAAGGACGATATCGACAAGGCGGTGAAGGAAGCGGCGACAATGCTCAATCTGACCGAATTCCTGACGCGTCGCCCGAGCCAGCTGTCGGGCGGACAGCGCCAGCGCGTCGCCATGGGCCGCGCGATTGTCCGCAATCCGGCATTGTTCCTGTTTGATGAACCCTTGTCCAATCTGGATGCCAAGTTGCGCGGGCAGATGCGCATTGAAATCAAGGCACTTCAGCGCAGGCTCGGCGTCACCTCGGTGTATGTGACGCATGACCAGGTCGAAGCCATGACCATGGCTGACCGGATTATCGTGCTCAATGGCGGGCGGATCGAACAGATCGGAACGCCTGCGGAGGTTTATCACCATCCCGCCAGCACCTTTGTTGCAAGCTTCATGGGCGCGCCGCCGATGAATCTGCTGCCTGCGCGCTACAACGGCAATGGCCGGGTGCATCTCTCCGAAACAGTGCATATCGCCGCCCCGGCCCAGGCCAACTACTCCGGTGATATCAGGCTCGGTGTCCGGCCGGAAAATGTCGGAATCGTTGACCGCTCCCACCCCGATGCGCTGCCGTTTACTCTCGAGTTTATCGAGGAACTCGGTGCCGGCAGGTTGCTTCATGGCAAGCTCGGTGACAGCGGCTTGATCGTTCATATCCCGCACACGGATCCGATTCCCGGCGATGACGTTTATGTCGATCTGCCCAAATCGGCGCTGTTGATGTTTGACCCGGCTACAGGAGCACGGCTTTGAACGCATTGGACAATGCCACAGGAATTCTGCCTGAAACAGTGGAGACCTTGCCGCTTGTGACACCGGAGCAGCGGCAGGCGATCCTGTCCGCGCCGCGCACCACCGAGGTACACCGCGCTTTTATGAACGACATACCGGCCATGAACACGGTTGAAACCGGTGGTGCGGCAACTGATCAGACGGTGTCGCAAATCTTCACAGTTGCGGCCTGGAACCTGGAGCGGTGCCTGTTTCCGGAAAAAAGTGCTGCATTGCTGGCCTCCCAGGCACCCGACGTGGTGTTGCTGACAGAAGTTGATTGCGGCATGGCACGGACTGGCCAGCGGCATCCAACCGCTGAACTCGCGGCCTCGCTCGGTATGCATTATTCCTATGGCGTCGAGTTTTTCGAAATGGACCTGGGCGGTGAAACCGAACGCCCTTACTGCATCGATGACCACAACAAAGCCGGTTGGCACGGCAATGCTGTCCTGAGTCGCGCCGCGCCTTTGTCGTCGGCCATGATCAGGCTCGATGATCATGGTCACTGGTACGTTGCTGGCGAATTTGGCTGTGATCCGAACCAGCCGCGCATCGGCGGGCGCATGGCCATTGCCACGATCATCCCGGCTGTCACCGGCAATATCTGCGTGGCTTCAGTTCATCTGGAAAGCAATGCGGATTCCGCTCACCGTGGCGGACAGATGGAGCGGCTGATCGAAGCCATTGAAAACTTCGCGCCCGGCTTGCCGGTGGTCATTGGAGGCGATCTCAACACTGGCAACAGCAAGGAGTCTCCGAACTGGCAGGATGAAAGCCTGTTCGACATTGCCCGCATGCACGGATTTTCCTGGGACAACAATGCTGATGGCGTAACGACCCGTCGCAGCTATCTCACGCCGCATCCCACCCGCAGCATGAAACTCGACTGGTTTGCTTCACGCGGTCTGTCGATGGATGGTGCCAGTATCGTGCCTGCGCTTGATGTCGATGGCGAGCCATTGTCTGATCACGAACTTATCGTCGGCCATTTTGCCATGCCCTGATGGGGACCGTGCATAAGCCTGTTCAGTCCATATGCGCTGCGGCAGGGGCTGCCGCAGCTGCCGCTTTCGGCTTGCGCAGCAGCAGGGCCAATGGAATGGCAAACAGCGTCACCAGCATCATCAGCTTGAAATCATTGTTGTAGGAAATCATCAGCGCCTGCTGGTTGACCAGACCATCCAGGGTTTGCAGCGTCGTCGGATTGGTGGCGAAACCGGGCAGCATATCACGCAGAACCGGGTTGAACGGATGGATGAAGGCACCGAGCTCTTCGTGGTTGATCTGGATGTTCCGGGTCAGATACAGGGTGACGACCGAGATGCCGATCGACGAACCGAGATTTCTCACCAGGCTGAACAGGCTTGCGGCGTCGGTGCGGAAGCGGACTTCAAGCGTCGCAAAGGCAATGGCCGAAAGCGGCACGAAGACCAGGCCGAGGCCAAGCCCCTGAATGATGCCGGTCGAGATCACCGGCCAGCTGTCCATTTGCGGCGAAAAGCCGGTCATCAGGTACAATGACGCCGATGTCAGCAACAGACCGGCAATCACCAGATACCGGGCATCGACCATCCGCACCAGACGGCCAACCAGCAGCATCGATATCATTGTCCCGACGCCGCGTGGCGCCATCACCAGCCCGGTTGTGATGGTCGAGTAGCCGAACACCCGCGACAGCATCGGTGGCAACAGCGCAAGGCTGGCCAGAAGCACAATGCCGACGATGAAGATCAGGATGAGGCCGGTGACGAAATTACGGTCAGCAAAAATCTTCGGGTCGACAAACGGGTCTTCCGCCGTCGCCAGATGCACCGTGAAGATCCAGATACCGGTGATCGCCAGACCGAGTTCGATCCAGATTTCCCAGGCCGAGAACCAGTCGACCTCACCGCCCCGGTCAAGCATCAGCTGCAGCGCACCGACCCCCAGCGAGAGCATGGCGAAACCGAAGAAATCGAACCGCCGCAGCCGGCGCGGCACTTCCGGCAGATAGGCAGCACAGCCCATGAACGCGATGATGCCGACCGGCAGGTTGATGAAGAACACCCAGCGCCAGTTCATCGTCTCGGTCAGCCAGCCGCCAAGCGTCGGGCCGATGATCGGGCCGACCATGATACCCGCACCCCAGATCGCCATCGCCTGTCCGTGCCGTTCCTTCGGATTGATGTCGAGCAGGAAGGTCTGCGACAGCGGCACGATGGCCGCGCCGAACAGCCCTTGCAAAATCCGGAACAGGACCATCGTCTCAAGGCTCGGGGCCAGCCCGCAAGCCATTGAGGTGCCGGTAAAGCCGACAATGGTGATCAGGAACAATTGCCGGCGCCCGACGCGGTCGGCCAGCCAGCCGGTGACCGGCGTCATGATTGCTGCTGCAACGATGTAGGAGGTCAGCACCCAGGTGATGGTGTCCTGCGAAGCATCGAGATCGCCGGTCATCGAGGGCAGGGCAACATTGGCAATCGTAGTGTCGAGCACCTGCATGATGGTCGCGAGCATGATCGAAACCGTGATCAGGCCGCGGAACGGCACATTGTGCCCGGGTTCGTCGCTGGTGCTCATGTCAGTTGTTCCGGGACCTGCTATTCCGCGGCCCTGGCAGTGCTGAACAGATCGCCAAAGCTGCGGCTGGCGCCGGTGTCGACCGTCACGGTAGCGCTCAGTCCGGAGCGTGCCAGGATCTTGGCATCCGGATTGTCGAGCTTGATCCGCACCGGAATGCGCTGGGTCACCTTGACCCAGTTGCCGGTGGCATTCTGTGCCGGCAACAGCGAGAACTCCGCACCGGTGCCGGCCCCGATGGAGTCCACCGTGGCCCGGAAGGTCCGGTCCGGATAGAGGTCAAACACCACTTCCGCCGGCTGGTCGGGTTTCATGTTGGCCAATTGCGGTTCCTTGAAATTGGCATCGATCCACGGATTGCTGGTTTCAACAATGGTAAACAGCGATGCGCCCGGCATGACATATTCACCGGGACGGAACGATGACGCCTGATAAACCAGCCCGTCGGCAGCCGCACGCACCGTAGCGACCGAAAGATTGTAGGCAGCCTGGTCGCGCGCCGCTTTCGCCGCCACCACCATCGGGTGATCGTCGATGCCACCGGTGAGGCTGTTGGCAAGAGCCGCCTGCGCCGTGGCCACCGCCTGCTTCGCAGCGACAAGGCCTTGCGCGGCTTTCTGTGCGGTATGGCGGGCATCGTCGAGCGACGAGCTTGTTGCCACGCCCTTGGCGTTCAGCGCTTTCTGCCGGTCGAACGTCTCCTGGAAAAAGGCCGCATCATCTGCGGCGATCTGTTCCTGGGTCAGGGCCTGGCTGTGGGCAGCCTTCAGTTCGATGACCTTGAGACGTGCGCTTTCCACCGCTGCATCGGCCTGGTTGAGAGCAATCTGAAGCGGCTCGGGGTCAACCTGGAAAAGCACGTCACCCTTTTTCACCCGGGTGTTTTCGGAAACATTGATGCTGACAACGCGACCGGCAATCTCGCTGGCGACAGTGATCCGCGACAGCCGCATGTTGGCATTTTCAGTTTCCTCGAAACGCCCGCCGTTGATCCATGTGTAAAGACCGGCTGCAACCAGCAAACAGGGAACAGCGATCATCAGGATGTTGCGGCGAGACTTGGAAGTTTTCTTCTGGGCGGGCAGTGCGTCGGCTGGGGCATCGCTTGCCTGTGTTGGATTGCTCATGATGAAGCCAGTATCTTTTGCGCTATCTCTGCGGCCGGCGCATCGTCGGCTGACAGGTTGGTGATCATCGTCGCAAGCGCCGTCATCAGCGCCTGACGATGCGCCTCGTCGACGCCCTGCAACGCGTCCTCGAAGACGTCCCCTGCCACGGCCTTGATCTTGGAATAGGCGGCAACACTCCTGTCGGTGGGAACAACCCGGTTCACCCGGCGGTCGGTCTCATGGGCGCAACGCTTGACCCATCCGCCTTGCTCCATGCGGTCAATCAGACGCGATACGCTGATCGGCTCGATTTCCATCAGCTCCGCCAGCCGCGCCTGAGTGGGGTTTTGTTCACGAACAACCCGCACCAGCAACCGCCATTGGGCAGATGAGAGTCCGTAGGCCTGGCCGCGCTTCTCGAAATTCTTGCGCATCAGCCGGCCGGTGTCGTGGATCAGAATGCCCAGGTCTTCAATGGATGTCTTTTTCATAAGCTGGATATATTATAAGCATGCTTACAAAACAAGTATGCGATATCGAGAACCCTTCAGCGTGTTGGGCTTTCTGGCGCGCACGCCGTTCGGTGTGATATGCGGCCCCGTTGATCAGAACCTTTAAAACGGTTGCTTTCCCTCCATTCCGCCAGAGCCGCAATGATATCCGACGCAACCGTGGCCGCGATCACTTCCGGCCGCTTGTCCGCGACCTTGCGGCCAATCGGGCAGACCAGATCCGAAAGCCTGGACTTGTCGCCGCCTTCACGGATGAACTGGTGCTCGAACGTCGCCCGCTTGGTGTCCGATCCGATCATGCCCACCTGAGCCAGATCGTTGCGCGCCAGAGCGGCCGAGACAATAAGGAAATCCAAGGCGTGGTCGTGGGTCAACACGATCACGGCGCTTCCCGGCGCGATCCCGCTCACCAGGCTTTCGGGCAGGGAGGTCAGATGCAGCGCCGCGCCCTGCGGCGTCAGCTCGAGCTCGTCCTGCCGGGTCTCGACCACATGCACCTTCACCGGCAGCAGCAACAGGGCGCTGGTCAGCGCCCGGCCAACATGGCCGCCGCCGAACAGCCAGACCTCGGGATCGCCTGAGTCTTCGGCTTCCACCATGGCTTCGATTTCCGCGAACCGGGCAGGGGGGATGAGCTCGAAGGAAAGTGTGACATGCCCGCCGCAGCATTGTCCGATGGCAGGTCCCAGCGGCAGCGCCAGCGGTTCGGCACCGGCGCCCGCCAGCACGGCGCGCGCCCGGTCAATGGCCTCGAGTTCAAGCCGCCCGCCGCCGATTGTGCCGAAGCTTGAAGCCCTGGAAACCAGCATCCACGCATCATCGTCGCGCGGCGTCGAGCCTTTGGCTACGACAACCCTGATCAGCACATAGCCGTGGTCAGCCGAGCCGGCGGCAAAATCGCGGTAGGCGCCAAGCCGCGCCATCACTCGTCCGCCCCGTCCTCTTCAGACATATAGGCTTCTGCCACCAGCGCCTTGAGCCGTTCCACCGCCATCAGCACACACTCCGGTGTCGCAGGCGCATCCAGCTGCGGGGAAACCTGATAGTCGGCGATCGAGGCAACAGCCATGCCCAGCGCCTCAAGCACCGAAATCGGCAACATGAACGGCGGTTCACCCACGGCTTTCGAGCGCCGGATCGTCGGTTCGCGGTTCTCCGCCCAATCGGCAAGCCTGACATTGAAGATCTTCGGCCGGTCCGAGGCCAGAGGGATCTTGTAGGTCGAGGGCGCATGGGTTCTGAGCCGGCCCTTGTCGTCCCACCACAATTCTTCCGTGGTCAGCCAGCCCATGCCCTGAACGAATGCGCCTTCTATCTGACCGATATCGAGTGCCGGATTGAGCGATTTTCCGGCATCATGCAGCACATCGACCCGGTCGACCTGGTACTCGCCGGTCAGTGTGTCGATGGACACTTCCGACACCGCTGCACCATAGGCGAAGTAATAGAACGGCCGGCCCTTGCCGGTGGCCCGGTTCCAGTGAATTTCCGGTGTCTTGTAGAACCCCGCCGCCGAAAGCTGAATCCGTTCCTGATAGGCAAGCTTGATGAAATCCCCAAAGGGTAGCAACTCATTGCCGACGCGCACGTGATTGGGTTCGAACACCACCTGCTCGGCCGGAACGTTGAATTTCCCGGTCGCGAATGCCACCAGCCTGGTCTTGATCTGCTGCGCCGCATTGGCCGCAGCCATGCCGTTGAGGTCGGTGCCCGAAGAGGCGGCAGTCGCCGAAGTGTTCGGCACCTTCCCGGTGGTGGTGGCGGTGATGCGGATGGTGTCGAGATCGACCTGGAATTCCTCGGCCAGAACCTGTGCGACCTTGGTGTTCAGTCCCTGGCCCATCTCGGTGCCGCCATGGTTGAGATGGATCGAGCCATCCTGATAGATATGCACCAGCGCGCCGGCCTGATTGTACCAGGTGGCGGTAAACGAGATGCCGAATTTCACCGGTGTCAGCGCAATACCGCGCCGGATCACCGGGCTGTTTTCGTTGAAATCGACAATCTCGGCGCGCCGCGCCTGATAGTCCGACGAGGCTTCGAGATCCTCGACAATGCGTGCGATGATGTTGTCTTCCACGATCTGGTGGTAGGGCGTCACATTCCGCCCTTCGGAGCCATCGGCGGTGCCATAGAAATTGGCTTTGCGGATCTCCAGCGGATCGCGGCCAAGCGCGTAGGCAACCTCCTCGATCATCCGCTCGCCGCCGAGCATGCCCTGCGGTCCGCCAAAACCGCGAAACGCGGTGTTGGACACCGTATTGGTCATCATCGGTTTGGAGGTGAGCCGCACATCCTTGTAGAAATAGCAGTTGTCAGCATGAAACAGCGCCCGGTCTGTCACCGGCCCGGACAGGTCGGAGGAAAACCCGCATCGCGCCGCAAATGTCGCGTCGACGGCATGGATGACTCCGCTGTCGTCAAATCCGACATCGTAATCGACGACAAAATCATGCCGCTTGCCGGTGATGATCATGTCGTCATCGCGGTCGGGCCGGATCTTCACCGCCCGGTTGAGCTTCTTGGCGGCGATGGCCGCAATGGCTGCAAACTGGTTGCTTTGCGTTTCCTTGCCGCCGAAGCCGCCGCCCATGCGCCTTACATGAACCGTCACCGCATTCGATACCGTCCCAAGCGCGTGCGCCACCATGTGCTGGACTTCGCTCGGGTGCTGGGTCGAGGACCAGACGGTGACTTCGTCGTCCTCGCCGGGAATGGCAAAGGCGATATGCCCCTCAAGATAAAAGTGATCCTGTCCGCCGATCCGCATTTCGCCCTGAAGCCGTCTCGGCGCGGCAGCGAGCCCTGCCTCGATATCACCCCGTTCGAGCTTCAGTGGCTCAGTGACCAGCGGATAATCGGCGTCCATGGCCGCGCGCACGTCGGTCACATGGGGAAGATCCTCATAGCCGATGACCGCCTTTGTGGCGGCGCGGCGCGCCAGCTCCCGGGTTTCGGCGATGACAGCGAAAACCGGCTGGCCGTGAAACAGCACCGTATCGGTCGCAAGCACTGGCTCGTCGTTGCGCCCGGTCGGAGAAATGTCATTGCTGCCCGGG
>CAXBIE010000060.1:0-30484 GCA_963975635.1 uncultured Hoeflea sp.
GGACAGTCACACAGGACCGCATAAAAAAGCCGCCGCGATGTCTCGCGGCGGCCTTTGTTTGAAGCGTCAGGATCAGCTGGCGCGACGCATGGTTTGGCCGATCTTTCTCAGCTCATGACCGGAGGCGGCGACATTTGAGACCTTGAAGCTGCGGATCAGTTCCAGCAGGCTCTCGGTGTCATTGGCCAGAACCTCGGCGGAAGCCGTCGTTTCCTCGGCCATGGCGGCATTCTGCTGTGTCACCAGATCCAGCTGGTTCATGGACGATGAGATGCCGCGCAAGGTGGTGTCCTGTTCGGTGGCGGAATGGGCGATGTCCGTGACAATCCGGTTTGCGGCCTTGATCTGGTCGGAAATCCGCTTCAGCGCCTCGCCAGCCTCACCGACCAGTTGCACGCCGTTCTGGACCTGCCCGGAAGAATTGGAAATCTGACTCTTGATTTCCTTGGCTGCCGCGGCCGAGCGCTGTGCAAGTTCGCGGACTTCCTGGGCCACCACGGCAAAACCCCGGCCGGCCTCACCGGCGCGTGCCGCCTCGACGCCGGCATTAAGCGCCAGCAGGTTTGTCTGGAAGGCGATTTCATCGATGACACCGATGATCTTGCTGATTTCAGCCGAGGACTGCGCGATGCCACTCATGGCGCCAATGGCTTCAGCCACGATGGTGTCCGACTTGGTTGCCTCGCCGGAGATCGAGGTGACCTGCTTGGCGGCTTCATTGGCCCCTTCCGCCGTCTGGCGCACTGCCACGGTCAGTTCATCGAGCGCCGCGGACGTCTCCTCAAGACTTGCGGCCTGGCGCTCCGTGCGCTGTGACAGTTCGTTGGAGGCGCGACGGATTTCCTCTTTCGAATTGCTGATGTCCGAGCCCTTGGCGTTGACCCTGGCCATGGCTGCTTCGAGATGGGAGAGCGCATCGTTGAAGTTGTCGCGAAGGGCTGCATACTTGTCGCCGAGATTGTCGCAGCGAACGGTGAGATCGCCCCTGGCAAGCTTTTCCAGCGCTGCGCCGATGGTGGAGACGACACGAGCCTGCCGGGCCGTATCTTGCGTCTGCAAGTCGGCATTGTGCTGACGCTCGGTGTCAATCTCGATCTGCTGTTCCTTCTGGCGTCTTGCCATGGTCTGGCGATCGCGAACCTTTTCCTGGAGTTCCCTGGTGGCCTTGGCCATCATGCCGACCTCATTGCGCATGCCGGTATGCGGAATCTCGGTTGAGACATCTTCGTCGGCGACAGCACGCAAGGCGCTGTGGATCGAGGTCAGTGGTTGGGTTATGCCGCGGATGACGAAGTATGATCCGATGATGGCGAGTGCGAAAACTGCGACGCCAAAGCCCAGCACGCTCCAGACTTCTTCCATGATACTGGCATCAAGATCGTCAAGATAGGCGCCCGTGCCAACCGTGACCTGCCATGGCTCGAAGGCTGCGGCATAGGCCGCTTTCGGAAACAGGAGACCTTCGGCTTCGCCGGGTTTGGCCCAGTCGTACTCGGTCCAGCCGCCGCCATTGCGGGCTTTCTCGATGATGTTCAGCAGGAACTTGTTGCCATTCTTGTCTTCAAGCTTGGCGTAGTTCTTTCCATACCCGGCATTGTCGGGATAGATCCTGCGGTTGGCTTCATAATCATATCCGAAGAAATAGCCGTCCGGAGCGAAACGCATGTCGTTGACAGTGGCGTAGGCTTGAGCCTGGGCTTCCTCGCGGCTGAGTTCGCCTGCCAGCTCGAGTTTATGATAGCGGGCGAGAACCGAAATTGCGGTTTCCGTTTGCATGCGCAAGAGACCGTAACGTTCCTTGTAGACCGCATTTGCGGACGAACTGATCTGGAAATAGGTCGCGACCGAGAACGCCATCATCAGGGCGCCGATCAGAAGGAACAACTGGTGGGTGATTTTTAAATTTTTCATAAGGGTGCCTTGCGGAACGAAGAAACGGCAGCCTGGTTTCAACGATGCGACACAGTGAACGCCAACGCAGCGCCGTTCAAACTTGCTGTGATTCCCAGATAGGCGCTAATCCTTAACTGCTTATGAAATGGTAACCCCAAAAAGCTGTTTAATATCCGTGATTTTCGCAAGTGCAGCATAGATTTTGCCGCGGGGCAGCATCGGCAGTCCGGTGGCGGCGTTTTGGCCAAAAAAACCGGCCATCGCTGGGCGAGGCCGGTTCTTGTCGTCGATTGTACCTGTTTCCGAGCTGTCCTACTGGACGACGCAGAAATGGTCGCGTCCGTCATAGCCACGGTAGGTGCCGGTGGAGGCATTGAAGGAGCGGTACTTGTTCGAGCAATACTGGAACCAGGAGTTGCTCCACGGTTCGTACCTGCCGCCGCTGACGGCCCGGGGGGCTGATGGCTGCTGGTAGATGACGGGCGGATTGTTGCTGTTGGCAATAGCTCCGCCAATGATGGCGGCAGCGCCGAGACCAATGATGCCGAGTACAAGGGCGTCATTGTCGTTGTGACGCCGATCGATACGGCGATGATCGCGGCGTAGATGGCGTTCACTGTAATCGCGGTCATTGTAATAGCGGCTGGCATCATGGTGGTGCCGAAAATGCTTCCGGCTGCCCCAGTTGTCGCCTGCGTTTGCGGAGACAGTCAGCGGCGCGAGGGCGGTTACTGCTGTGAGCAGGGTGATGCTGAGCTTCTTGGCGATCATGTTCATCGGAATGTCCTTCCCGGTTGACGTCTCTTGCAGCGCCGGTGCTTCCGGCTTGCATGAACCCTATCGAGATCAAGCTGAACGGCAGCTGAACGGGATTCCGCCGCTGCAGCAGCTGCGCCAGATAACGCAAGGTGCACTGCGGGACATTTTCATGATCCATGTGCTTATGAAGAAAAAGCCCGGCGATTGCGGCGCCGGGCTTTCTTATCGTGTCACGTTGGTGTCAATCAGGCGAGGCGCAGATTAACGGCCTTCGGTCCCTTGCCGCGGCGATCGGGCTCGGTGTCGAAAGCGACTTTCTGGTTTTCCTCAAGGCCGGTCATTCCTGAAGCCTGGACGGCGGAGATGTGAACGAAGATGTCCGCACCGCCATTGTCAGGCTTGATGAAGCCGAAACCCTTGTCGACGTTGAAAAATTTTACAGTACCAGTTTCGCCCATGCTGTCAGGTCCTTTGGTTGCCTTCCGGTCTCCACTCGGTTTTTCCGGTCGGCGAGCATCATGTCATATCCCGCATTTGCGCGAGGGTTATGGCAGGCAGTTCTCGAAGTGTTTGGAAAGGTCCTGATTGTAACGGCTTCGCCCCGTCACGCGGTGCGGCGTGTGGGCTCTTGTTGAAGTCGTCCGAAGTTTTTTGTGCGGCTCCGGCGCGCATGTTTCTGGTCTTCCCGTGTTCGCAAATTGCCCGAACGCATCAAGGATGATTGGTTTGTCGAATTTTGGCAAGCAAAAGTTTGATGAAGCCTGCCGGTGCACGTCGCAGTTCTTGGCCGGATCTCCAAGGGGGGATCCGGCCAAGCGCATGTGATTACTCGACGATCGCGATTTCGGTGGCTTCAGTTGTGCCATCGTTGAACATGATCATCACGGTCTTGCCGGTTTCGATGCCTTCGACTTCAACGCCTTCGGCAACGGTGTAGACTTCACCGGATTCCAGTTCAACAGTGCTTGCAGCTGCGTCAAAGGTCTTGACGACGCCTTCGATTTCGCCAGCGAAGGCGGTCGAGAGCATGGCAGCGGATGCGAAAGCGATTGCAACGATCTTTTTCATTTGGTTTTCCATTGGTTGTTAGCCGATCCGCAACCGGCTGGCAGAGGTGCCAGACTGAAGTCGGTTGCAGCGGGGCGGCGCTGATATGCGCCGGTTACAGGGGCCGCGCAAGCGGCAAAAAGATATATTTTTCAAGCCTCAAAGCGGCACAATTTTGCCATGATCCGGTCTGATCGATCTGGCTTTTTGGCCACTTTCTGACCCGCAAATGGCGGGCCTGGCCAGGCGGGTTTCAGCCCGGCCAGGCAAGCGACATCATTCCACCACGCTGACTGCGGTGGCGTCCGTGGTGCCGTCATCATAGGTGATGACAACCTTGCCGCCGGGCTGCAGGCCGTCGAGCTGGATTCCGTCGGCAACGGTGAAGGCTTCGCCGCTCTCCAGCACAATCATCTTGGTGGCAGGATCGTAGTTCGTGACCACGCCCTCCACTTCGGCGGCATAGGCTGCACCGGCGAAGCTCAGCACTGAAACGGTGGCGATAATGATCTTTTTCATAGTCGTGTCTCCCTTGTGGTTGCATGCACCGTTAGTGGTGCTTGCAGGACCAAATCTGGCGGCGAGGGAGGCGGTTGGCAAATCACTTGGCGTAAATAAAATCAACAATTACAACGACATAATCCTGCCATATTGTGGCGCGGGTCGGTTTGCAAACAAGGCCGGTTGCGTCAGAAATGCTGCAAATTGCTGATGAACGAAGGCGTTCGGATTGCCCCGGTTCCGCCCGGATCATGGCAGGCTTGCGGCCAGCTGCTTTCAGGCTTGATCACGAACCATGGCTGACGATCTTCAAAAATCTGTCAGGAGGCGGGTTTCGGCCTGAGCATCGGGCCGAGTTCGGCCAGCAGGATGGCCAGAAATATCAGAAGGCCACCGGCATAGCCCAGTGCCGGGATCTGCTCGCCGAGGATCACTGCGCCGAACAGTGCGGCAAAGAGCGATTCCGTCGACAGGAAAATCGCGGCTTGCGGTGCCGTGGTGTAGCGCTGCCCGATGACCTGCAGGGTGAAGGCCAGCCCGGTGGCAAATATACCGGCGAAGAGGATTTCCGGCAGAGTGGCAAGGATTGCGGCAGGGTCGATTGCTTCGATTGCGAAACCAACACCGAGACCCAGAATCGAGGTGAGGGCGAACTGCACGAAGGAAAGCGTCAGCGGGCGCCCGCTCGGCCCGACATAGCGCCCGACCAGGATGACCTGAAGTGCCCACATCACTGCGCAGGCGATGGTCAGAAAGTCTCCATCGTTAAGCGAGACCAGTGAGCCGCCGGCGAGCATCCAGATTCCAGCGAAGGTCATCAACACTGCCGGCCAGATCACCGGATGCGGTCGCTGGCCGAGGACCAGCAGGGTGATGAAGGGGACGAACACCACATACAATCCGGTGAGGAAGCCCGAATTGGTCACGGTGGTGAAGATCAGCCCGACCTGCTGCAATCCCATGCCCAGAAACAGAACCAGTCCGGTCAATGCAAAACCGCGCAGATGGGATGTTGAAACCGGCATCACCGCTTTTCGTGATTCCAGCCAGGCAAACGGCGCAAGCAGGATTGCGGCGACCAGAAAGCGCAGGCCTATGAAAAGGAAGGGGCCGATATTGTCCATTGCCGTTGACTGGGCGACGAAGCCTGCCCCCCATGTGGCGCCGGCGAGAAGAAGCAGCAGATTGGCAAAGTAGCGCGGCATGGAAGGTTCCGGAAAAAGAAGTGCTCCGGACGGCTAGCAGCTGCGTTTGCAAGGAGCAAGGGGAGGCGGCAAGAAGCCAATCACGACCCGGTCAGCGGCGAGCCGGTGTGTGACCAACAGGTGGTTTGATCTGGTTTCGACGTGTAGCTGATTTGCGCAAAGTCGAGCGTTCCGCGGAGTGATCCGGTTGAAGTGAAATTCAATGAATCAACCCGGAAACGCCCGGTTTTGCACGAAATTCAAGCGCCCCGTATCATCTCCAGTGGCAGCGGCGTGTGTATACCTTGCCTCTGGAATTGCGGTACTGGCAGCGGCCATCGGCTGTTTGGAAAAGATAGGTGCCGACGCCACCGATCACGGCGCCTGCGACTGCTCCACCAACACTGTTTGAGGCAAGCGCGCCGACCGCTGCGCCGATCCCGGCCCCGCTGGCGGTCTTTTCAGTTGTCGTGCAGGCGGCCAGCGTGCCGGCTGCAACAATAACGACTGCGATCTTGATAGCTTTCATCGGCTGACTCTCGTTCCATTGGTTTCGGTGATGTAAAAATCAGCCCCTGCCGATGATCATGCCTTTGATATGCAGAGTGGTCAAGCAGGATTGCAGCCGGTGTGGGGGCATCAAGGTTGCTAGCGGGGATTGCGAACGAGCGGATCTGTGCGGCGCCCAGGCAGTACGGTCTGGATGGCAGGCGAGGTGCCTTGTTTCAAGCTGCTGGATCTTCCGCCAGACTATCTCGAAAGGGGCTTGATGCGGCGGCAAAGACCGAATTATTTCGCGAATTTTCGCGCCTGTCCGGCGTCATGGTTTTCCAAGCAACGCCTTGAGGCGGTCCAGGTTCTTGCCCATGTCGCTCTTGCCCAACTGCGCCCGGGCATAGGCCATGATTCCGGTGCGTCCGTCGGGCATCGCTCTGGCTTCAAGGTGTATGACATCGGGGAACCGCATCAGCGGTGAGTGGGTGACAAAGCGCGCCTTGGCCGCATCCTTGCGATCATCGACACGGCGGGCCAGCGGGTCGGATGCCAGCAGCCGCTGTGACAACCGCTCAATGACGATTGCCGGTGCATCGTCAAAAGGGTTGATCTCAAAATCGGATTCAGCGCAAAGCCCCGGGCTGCAGGCGAGCGCATCGTTGCTGGTGGCGCTGCGTTGAGCAATGCTGAAATCATATTGCCCGGTGTCGGGCGATCCAGCAATCAGTTCCCAGCAGCGTTCCCGGCCGATCAGAATGAACGCTGCAACTGCTGCGCCGACAAGCAGCAGGGCGCTTAACAGGACAGTCTTCAGCATCATCTCACTCAATCTTGCAGGTGTTGGTCATGGCATTGTGCCTGGTACAGCGGAGCTTCGTCATTGATGATCAGGAGCGGCACCTTAGAGCCCCGCGCATCCGCCTGGATGCGCAAAGGATGCTGTAACAGTTTAAAATTATGCGTCTACGTTATCATTCAAATCAATACATTTGAACGCGACATGCATCAGTTGCCGGAAACCGGGGCACGCGTCAGACGCAAGATCGAGCCGTTGTCTTCGTCCGTTGCCAACAGCACAGACCCGTCAGGAGCGACGCGGACATCGCGGATTCGTCCATAGGTGCCCTTGAGCAGCCGTTCTTCGGACAGCACTTCTCCGCTTTCGTCATCGAGGTCGAGCCGGACGAGCAACTGAAACTTCAAGGCTGCAACCAGCAGATCACCGTCCCATTCGGGAAACATCTCGCCGCGATAGACTGCCATGCCGCCGGGTGCGATGGACGGGTCCCAGTAGTGAACCGGCTGTTGGAATCCTTCGGCAGCGGTCCCGATGCCGATTTCGGCGCCGGAATAGTGGCGGCCGTAGGAAATCTCGGGCCAGCCGTAATTCTTGCCCGGCTCGGGCAGGTTGATCTCGTCGCCGCCGCGGGCGCCGTGTTCGACCGAATACAGGATGCCGGTCTTGGGGTCGATGTCGAGACCCTGCGGATTGCGGTGACCTTTCGACCAGAGCTCGGCGGCTCCACCGCCATTTGCAAAGGGATTGTCCGCGGGAATTGTGCCACTGGCGCTAATCCTGAGCACGGCGCCAGCGTGATCGTCCATGTCTTGCGCCCGCTCGCTCTCGCCGCGGTCGCCGATGGTGAAAAACAAGGTGCCGTCCTGAGCAACTGCGATGCGGGAGCCGAAATGGCGTCCCACGCCGGTAAAGCGGTTCATGCGGAAGATTTCCTGCACATCGGACAGAGCGGTGGCGTCTTCTGACAGCCGGGCGCGGGCTATCGCGGTGCCGAGGCCATTGTTGTTGCGGGTCGAGTAGCTGAGGAAAATGGTCCGGGTGGTTGCGAAATCAACAGCGGTTGCAATGTCGAGCAAACCACCCTGTCCTGCAACGGCGATGTCCGGCAGCCCTGCTATCGGGCCGGAGACCTGGCCGTCGCGGATCAGGCGAAGAGCGCCGCTTCGTTCGGTGACAAGCAAGGATCCGTCGGGAAGCGGCTCAACACCCCAGGGATGGTTCAGGCCGGTGGCAAGCACTTGCACTTCAATATTGACGTCGACGTCCTGGGTGGGAATGGTTTCCTGGGCCGGCGCGCTCAAGGTCATGGCCAACAAAACCGCGGCGGAAAAGCCGATGCGCGCCTTGGTGCCAAGCTGCCTTGCTGGTGTGCGAATGTGTGCCATGTTCTGCCTCTTTGCTGTCAGTACCCGCTTTTGATGGGCATATGGTGCACTAACAACGGCAGGAAAAGGGCTTGAGCAGCTCCTGTAGCCGTGACGGTGGGGAAATTCCGGCTAAACTCGCGTTCCATGGACCGCGCTGATTCGCCCATTTCACATTCATCCCCCGCATCGGACGAGGGCCTTCACCATGCTGTCTGGAAAGCCAGCGCCCTGGCATTGTTTCTGCCCGGTCTGGTGGTGGCTGCGGGCTATGGTGCGCTGTTGCTCGCACTTGTGCTGAGCGGCAAGGGCGAGGGGGCACTGGCCCGGGTCTGTCTGCTTGTGCTGGTCATTGTCGTTCCGTTGCTGCTGGCTCATGCGGGTCTGCGCCTGTCGACAACACAGCTGACACTTCACCCGGCTCGTCTGGAAGCTCATCCCGGATTCCCGGCCCGCGATCCGGAGGTCATGTCCTATGCTGCAGTCACCGGCCTTTCGCTGCGCCGCGGTCTGTCCGGATGGATCACCGGTGCGGGATCGCTGGTGATCGAACGCGATACCGGCGTGCCGGTGACTGTTTCGGGGCTGTCCAGTCCCGATGCGGCGCTGGCCAGCCTCACAGCTCGCCGCGAAGCCGTTCAGCGCGCCGGTGTCACCGCGGGCTGATGCCCCTGGGGTGACCAGCCGGTTTGCCAAACGGTGCTTGCAGGGCTGGAGCTTGGGATTTTTCAATCTGGCTTGCCGCCTTGATCTGGCGGTGCAGCATGGCGTCGGGCTCGGCACGGGCCTGGATCATCAGCACCGCCATCAGCAAAAGGCATCCCAACAGTGCTATCAGAGCAATCCTCACGGCGGTGACCGTTTCCTTGCGATTGGGTTTGCTGAGCAGGAAATCATCTTCCGGTATCATGGGTAATCCCCGTTCTTTGCTGTTCGGGGATCATCTAGCCAGCGGAAGGCGTCGCCATTCGGACCGGATTGTGGCCATGGCGGACTATTGTCGTGTCAAGATTGTGTTTCGGGTTAACGGGTACGTTTGCCGAAGGAGGCCGCGCGCCGGGGAGGCATGGTGCGTATGGGGAAATCGCCCGGCGGCGGCGCAGCGGCGACGTCATGCAGTTGAGACCTCTCGTAAACCGGGCTGACAGGATCGCCGACCTGGGTGAGCTCGGGTTCGGGGAAGCGGTCATCAAATGTTCTGGGGACGATTTCCGGTCGTGCCAGCGCATAACCCTGCATCAATTGAACACCGATCGTCTGGCAGAATTCGATCTGGTGATCTTCCTCCAGCCCCTCGAACAGCACGGTGATGCCACGCTCGATAAACTGCGCCACCATCAGCTTGAGCAGTCCCATGCCTGCCGAGGTTTCGGTGAAGCGGCGCACCCAGGCGGCATCGAATTTCAGGACGTCGGGTTTGAGGTCATTGACCCGCTTGGAATCGGAATCGTCTGCGCCGTAATCATCGACGGCGATTCTGAACAATCTGGAGCGCAATCGGTCGACAAGTCGGTTGAGCACCTTTTCATTGCCGCTGCCCTGTTCGGTGATTTCACAGACGATCCTGCCGGGCCGCAAACCCGCCTTGATGGTCACATCGACCATGCGGTCGACTTCCGTGTCGATACTGTCGATCTCGTCAAACAGGCCCGGATTGAAATTGATGAACAGCCTGGCCTTGCGCCGGCCCAGTTTTCCCATGTTGAGAATGTGCAGTTCACGGCACAAGGTGTCGACCGCGAGGGCCTCGGCCTTTTCGACCATCGAAAAGAAGCGGGGAGGCGAGACCGGCTTGCCATCCTGCTGGGCGCGGATCAGCGCTTCGAACGCTTCGATTGTCAGGTGGCCCTGCTCGTTCTGGCTGAAGATAGGCTGGAAGGCGGAACGGAGCACAAAGGGTCCGTAGGAGGTAGTGTAAAACCCCCGGTCATCTTGCAGAAAATGCGGTTCGCGTTGCCCGGTCATCATGTCCTGGACTCCGGTTTCCATTCGGTCTTGGTCATCGATTCTATGCGTCAAATCTTTCGCCAAGGTTAAATGAACCGTTACAAGCTTAGCTGGCGGCTTGCATCGCGGCGCGGGTTGCGACATAGAAGGCAACGGGCGCGGGCGCCGCGTCCCCTGCATTTTCGTCTTAGCACCGGAGCGCATTCCATGGCCTTTCTCGCCAACGCCCTTTCCCGGGTCAAACCGTCCGCCACCATTGCCGTCAGCCAGAAGGCGCGGGAACTCAAAGCCAAGGGCCGCGACGTGATCGGGCTTGGCGCGGGTGAGCCGGATTTCGATACCCCGGACAACATCAAGGCAGCGGCGATTGACGCAATCAATCGCGGAGAGACCAAATACACGCCGGTTTCGGGCATTCCTGAACTGCGCAAGGCGATTGCCGCCAAGTTCAAGCGCGAGAACAATCTCGATTATGACTGGCAGCAGACCATTGTCGGCACCGGCGGCAAGCAGATCCTGTTCAACGCCTTCATGGCGACGCTGAACCCGGGCGACGAAGTTGTTATCCCCGCGCCCTACTGGGTCAGCTATCCGGAAATGGTGGCGATCTGCGGCGGCACATCCGTTTTCGTTCCGACCACAATCGAAAACGGCTTCAAGCTTGCCGCAGCCGATCTCGAAGCCGCGATCACGCCGAAGACCAAGTGGCTGATGTTCAACTCGCCATCCAACCCTTCCGGCGCGGCTTACACCGAAGCCGAACTCAAGGCGCTGACCGAGGTGCTGATGCGCCATCCGCAGGTCTGGATCCTGTCCGACGACATGTATGAGCACCTGACTTACGGTGACTTTGTCTTCACCACGCCGGCACAGATCGAGCCTGCACTGAAGGATCGCACGCTGACCATGAATGGCGTGTCGAAAGCCTATGCCATGACCGGCTGGCGCATCGGCTATGCGGCCGGACCGCTGGAACTGATCAAGGCGATGGACATGATTCAGGGCCAGCAGACCTCGGGCGCCTGCTCGATTGCGCAATGGGCGGCGGTTGAAGCACTCAACGGCACCCAGGACTTCATTCCGGAGAACAAGGAAATCTTCCGTGGGCGCCGCGATCTTGTGGTCTCGATGCTCAACCAGGCCAAGGGTATTCAATGCCCGGTTCCCGAAGGCGCGTTCTATGTCTACCCGTCCTGCGCCGAGCTGATCGGCAAGACCGCGCCATCGGGCAAGGTGATCGAGACCGACGAAGACTTCGTCACCGAGTTGCTGGAAACCGAAGGCGTGGCCGTGGTGCACGGTTCGGCCTTTGGTCAGGGCCCGAACTTCCGCATTTCCTATGCCACCTCGGAAGAGCTGCTCGAAGAAGCCTGCAACCGTATCCAGCGTTTCTGCGCAGCCCTGCGCTGAGCGGGAAAAGACCTGATTGCCGGGCACCCAATGTGCCTGATCCTGCTATTGCGGCCGCCCTGTCCGGGGCGGCTGTTTTTGTGTCAGGTCCAGCGCAGCAGCCAGTAGCCGACGCCGGCGACAGCTGCTGTGAGAACAGTTCCCCAGGCCATGTCGACAAGGCTCATCACCAGCGGCCAGTTCTTCAGCGTGGCCATATTGGTGATGTCGTAGGTGCCGTAAGCGGCAAATCCAAGGATGGCACCCAGCATCAGCGCATCGGTGAGCGAGCCTGAGCGGAAGGCCGGGGCGGAGGCCAGCAGCACCACGACTGCGGAATACATCACATAGAATATCGCGGCGATGCCCAGGCGCGGCTGGTCAAGCATCAGGTCGCCGAGCTGGCGGGCGTAAAATCCCCTGGCGACAAGGCCAAGCCAGACGGCATCGATGGCGAGCAGGAAAACGGCGGTTCCAGCCCAGGCCTTGAGAAAGCCCGCCGGAATCATTGTGCGGCCTCACAGGCCGGTATGCTGTTGCTGGCGGGGCTGGAATTGTACCGGAGCTGCGGTGTCATGAAGAATTGCCTTTCAGTCTGAGGCTGCCAGTGATCGCACCATTATGCCGTTTTCAATTCGGGCGAGCGGTCGGCGATGCTGGCTGCGTAGGATTTGGGAACAAGGGTTCGCAATGCGCCGGGATGGCAGATGCATTCCACCTCCTGCTCCAGCGGTATGATCTCGCCGTCAATGGCGGCTTTCGATCCGCGTCGGGCATTGGGGAATTTCAGAGTGGCCTTGAGGGCTGGCTCGACACTCATGTCAGGGTCTTCCCTGAGCTTGCCGATGGCGGCGCGCAGTGTCATGCGGAAGACCTTGCCGGGTTCGAGCGCGCGTGAGCGGTAGACACCGAGCACCCCTTCGTCCAGCGCTGCGGCATAGGCCAGCGGGGTATCCCCGAACAGATTGTTGGACACGGAGACGGCGGAAACGACCTGGCGGGTCCGGCCGGATCCGGTATCAATCTCGACCCCGAAGCGCGGCGGATTGAGAATGACCCGGCCAAGCGACTGGATCGTCGAGGTGATCTTGCGCAGGCGTGTCGACGTGTCGAGCTTTGATCGCTGGTGGACCAGGCGGGCGTGCAGCCCGACGGAGAACTGATGCACATAGGGCCGGCCATTGGCGGTGGCGATGTCGAGCGGCAGTTCATCGGCGTCGACCAGCGCATCCAGCGCCTCGTCCGGATCGAGCGGGAGGCTGAGGCTGCGGGCGAACATGTTCATCGTGCCCATCGGCAGGACGCCCAGCGTCTTGCCGGATTTGAAGCAGACGCCTGCTGCGGCAGAAATCGTTCCGTCGCCGCCGCCGGCCACGATGGTTCCGGTTTCCGGATCGTCTGCTGCAGCGTTGAGGGTTTTGACAAGATCCTCGCCCGAAACCAGCCGGAGCACGCACTCTTCACCACGCTTTGACAGTCTGGCGCATGCCTTCTCGCCAAATTCCCGTGCGTCCATTCCCCGAATGGTGCCGCCGTCCTGATTGAGTATCATGGTGATGTGCATTGCGGTCCCCGTGAGTATGGATCGACGCACTATAACAAAACAGCGGCCCTTAAGTTCCATACACCTTGCAGCTCGATGTCTGTACGAAGGTCGCAAGGATATGGATCACGTCCCGGCCGGGAGAGGCTGGGAAGTGTGCACAGACGTGTTGAGTAAATTCTTCCCCTGGCTGACACGGGGCGCGATCGGAATGGCTCACGAATTCCTGTGTGCAATCATCAGTTCGACGCGTTTGAGTTCACGCATGATCCGGTCGGCTTGCATTTGAGGCATGAGGCTGGTCTTGAGAATGGTCGCGACAATCATCAGAGTGGCCGCAGGCAGGCCCCATTTGAGAGCGAGCAGCACGTCAGTGGCTGCAAAAAACTGCCATCCGGTCCAGACCGCCAGCAGAAACAGGGCGGTCTGCGTGATCATCAGGACCCACGACACCCAGCCAAGTTTTCCGGTGAACTGGCTGGCGCCAAGCGCGAACCAGCCAAGTTCCCGGGTTTCGCGCATGATCTCCTTGTCCTGCTCCGACAGGGCGTCTTCTATCAGTTTGTCGAGCTTACTCATCGAGGTCTCCTTTCAGGGCTTTGTTCAGTTTTGCCCGCGCATGCATAAGGCGGGTCTTGATGGTGCCGGGCGGCACGTCGAGGGCGATGGCCGCTTCGGCGATACTCATGTCTTCAAGGTAGAACAGGGATATGGCAGCAGCCTGCGGTGGCGGCAGCGCCTTGATCGCCTGGCGTACGGCATAGGCGTCAGCCGCCGTTGATCCGGTTTCGGGCACGCTGACATCGTCTGGTTCAGCGGTGTCGTTGATCTGACTTCGGTCCCTGATCCGAACGGAGATGATCCGCGCCGCGCGGCGGGTCAGGATGCGGTAGGCCCAGGGAGCAAAGGCCCGCTCGTCACGCAGGCGCGGCAGACCCTTGATGATCTCGATCCATGCTTCCTGAACCGCATCATGCGCATCGTCGGAATTGCCGAGCAGCCGCATGGCATGGCGATACAGGCCGGGTCCGCGCAGGACTGCCAGCTTGGCAATGGCACTGTGGCTGCCCAGTCGTGCGCCGGCTACCAGATAGTCCTCGGCCAATTGCTGCTTCGTGCGCATCCAGTGTGTCCTTGCTTGGATACATATAGGTGGCGACGGGCACCGATCCGGTTCAAAGGACCGCGGAAAAAATCCGAGCGTTTCAGGCGTTGGAGCCTTGGGCTGTGCCACGATAGGCCAGCAGGCCATCTGCGAGCGCATCAAAGACTGCCCGGCAGCGCGGAACCATTCTCAGGTTCTCGTGCATGACCAGAAAGGTCATCAGATGCAGGTCGAACTCTTCGGGGAACAGCTGAACCAGATCCGGATCGTGGGCGGCGAGCCCGACCTGGCACATGCCGATGCCGCCTGCGGCGCGGATCATCGCCAGTTGTGCGGCATTGCTGTCGGAGCGGAAGTCAAAGCGCATCCCGGCCATGGCCGGGTAGGACTTGATCGCTTCCCTTATATAGGTGAGCTGGCGGTCAAACCCGATCAGCCGGTGTCCGGCCAGCTCATCAAGGCTGCCCGGCCAGCCGTGCCGGTCAAGATAGCGGCGATGGGCAAATACACCGATCGGAATGCCGCCGATCTTGCGGCTGACCAGAGCGCCCTGGGTCGGCTCCACCATTCTCACGGCGATGTCGGCTTGCTGCTTGAGCAGATCCTCGACGGCATCGGACAGCGACAATTCGATTGCCAGGCGTGGATAGCGCTCCTGAAGCTGAGCAAGGATTGGCGGCAGCACCTCGATCCCGACCACCTCGCTGACGCTGATGCGCACGGTGCCTTCGGGGCTTGCGCTGTCACCCGAGGCGGCACGGGCCAGCGCCGCGGCGCTGGCTGCCATGGTTTCGGCGTAGCTGCGCATGCTCAGCGCCGTCTCGGTCGGCAGCAATCCCTGATAGGAGCGCAGAAACAGCGGTTTTCCAGCTGCAAACTCAAGCGCATCCAGATGCCGGCTCACGGTTGGCTGTGTCAGACCCAGCATGCGCGCCGCACCCGATTGCGATCCTTCCTGAAGGATTGCGAGAAAGGTCCTGTAGTGATCCCAGTCGAGCGAAAGCATGGTCATGCATTAATGTATAGCAACTGAAGGATAATACGCAATTCCGTTTAGTTGCGGCTGACGTCAACACTGCAGCCATCACAACCGATGGAGACCAGACATGAGCAATGACATGACAACCTTACGGGCAATGCCCGGCCGGCAGGTGGCGCTGGTGCTTGGTGCAACCGGCGCTATCGGCAGTGCTGTCGCCGAAAAGCTCCTGCAGCGCGGTTACGCCGTGCGGGCAATGCACCGCGATGCCGCCACCCAGGTGCAAAAGACACCGCAATATGAGTGGGTGGGCGGCGATGCGATGAACCGGAACGATGTGATGGCGGCAGCCGCCGGTGTGGAGATGATCGTGCATGCGGTAAACCCTCCCGGCTACCGCAACTGGGGCAGCCTGGTGCTTCCGATGATCGACAACACAATCGCTGCGGCTCAGGCTGTGGGCGCGCGCATTCTGATGCCGGGTACGGTCTACAATTACAGCCCGGAGGAGTTCGCTACCGTCAACGAGGACAGCCCGCAGCTGCCTTTGACATTCAAGGGCAAGATCCGGGTCAAGCTGGAACAGCGGCTCGAGGCGGCGTCCCGGAACGGTGTGCAGGTGATCCTGCTGCGGGCAGCGGATTTCTTCGGGCCCGGCGCCGGCAACAGCTGGCTTACCCAGGTTGTCATCAAACCCGGAAAGCCACTGACTATGATCACCAATCCGGCAGATTTGGGTGTCGGGCATCAGTGGGCCTATCTGCCCGATGTCGCCGAAACCATGATGCAGCTGGTCGAGCGCGCTGCGGAGCTGCCTGCTTTCGCACGCTTCCACATGGAAGGAGTTTGGGATGCGGACGGCACGCAAATCAGTGCGGCGATCCGCAGGGTAACCGGCCGGCCGTGGTTGCGCGCAAAGCGCTTTCCCTGGTGGGCGCTGTATCTTGGCGCGCCTTTCGCCCCGTTTCTGCGCGAGGTGCTGGAGATGCGCTACCTCTGGCGCAAACCGCTGCACATGCGCAATGACAAGCTGGTGGCGTTTCTGGGAGCCGAGCCGCATACCCCGATCGATCAGGCAATGTACGAGACGCTGAGCAGCCTCGGGTGCCTGGAAGTGCCGGATGCCTTGGAGAGCGCATCCCGGCTTGCAGGTGCGGACCCTCAAAGCGTGTCGGCTTGAGCGCAAGCGGCGCCGGTTCGATGTTGATGTGCCGCTCGGCTGAAATGAAATCCAGCCAAAAAAAATGGGCCGCGAGATTGCTCTCGGGCCCAATAGGTATGAAGGTCAAAAAACCTCCAGAGGGGAACAGCTCATGCGGCGGCACTGGGAGGAGTAGGCCGCCAAAGGTGCATCAGCTGCAATCGATATGGTTCTTTATTGAGCAATGCGCAAGAGAATGATGCGCATGACAGCCATGCGAAAGCTGCATGGCTTTGTTTTTGCCTAAATAAATGGCATTTACAGAGTTGCGGATTTTTTAGATCGTCACAGCTGATCCGCGGAAATGGGCAAGCCGGCTGGACTTGTCAGAAGCTCCAGTTGCGGGCTTTTCCAACCAGAAAATCGCGGAAAGCTTTGAGTTTGGCCGCATTTCTCATTTCCTCCGCATAGCAGAAGTAGGTATCGAAGCTTGGAATGTCGGCGGTAAGATTAAGCTGAACCAGCGCCAGATCGCGATTGATCATGTAGTCGGGTAGAAGCGAAATTCCTGCGCCATTCAATGTTGCCCGGCGGATTGCCGGCAGATTGTTGATCTGCAATTGCGCCGGCCGCCGGTTCTCGAGTGTCCGTCCGGCGGTTTCGAGCCAGTTCACATCGGTGAGGTAGCCTGGAGCGGGCTCGCCGAAGGTGATGATTTTGTGGTTGTCGAGATCTTCGATGGTCTTGGGTTCGCCGTGGCGCGCCAGATAGGTCGGCGCTGCGTAGATATGCATATGCACGGTGAACAGCCGCCGCTGGATCAAATCCGACTGCTGTGGCTGACGCAGGCGGATGGCGCAATCGGCCTGCCGCATGTTCACGTCGAGTTCTTCATTATCGAGCAGCAGCTGCACCTGGACTTCCGGGTACAGCGACTGGAATTCCTGCACCTTTTCGGTCAGCCAGCCCTGGCCGAATCCCACCGTGGTGGTAACCCGCAGCTTGCCCGAAGGACGTTCGCGGGTTTCGGTCAGCTGATTTCTGACCGTTTCCAGCTTCATCAGCACTTCGTGCGCGGTCTGGTAGAGGATTTCACCCTGCTCGGAGAGGATCAGGCCGCGGGCGTGACGGTGAAACAGCTTGGCGCCGATGTCCATCTCGAGTGCGGAAACCTGCCGCGAGATGGCAGATTGCGACAAATGGAGTTTTTCCGCGGCGTGGGTAAAGGACCCGGCTTCAGCCGCGGCGTGAAAAATGCGCAGTTTATCCCAGTCGAGTGGCACCAAGCTTCCGTCCCCCTGGCCCGTTGATCGGGCCTTGATCTGGCGCTGGTGCGCCTATTCAGCCGCTTCGGCGTGCCTGACGTGACCTGCCAGGTAACGTTCAGCCTCCAGGGCCGCCCTGCATCCCATGCCGGCCGCGGTGACTGCCTGGCGATAAATGTCGTCGGTTACATCGCCGGCGGCAAAAACACCCGGCACGTCGGTGGCTGTCGAGTCCGGTGCCGTCCACAAATAGCCGTTCGGCTTGTGCTTGAGCTTGTCCTTGAACAGGCTGACGGCTGGCGCATGACCAATGGCGACGAAGACACCGTCAATCGGCATGTCGGTGCTGATGCCAGTCTTGCGGTTCTTGAGCCGTATTCCGTTGACCGAAGCCGGCATTGGCGGCTGTGGCGGCGTGCCCAGATACTCGACAACTTCGGTGTCCCAGATAATGTCGATGTTTTCCTTGTCGAACACCCGTTGCTGCAGGATTTTTTCCGCCCGGAAGGAATCACGGCGATGCACAATGGTGACCTTCGCCGCAAGATTGGACAGGTACAGAGCCTCTTCGATGGCCGAATTGCCGCCGCCAACCACGACGACGTTCTTGCCGCGATAGAAGAAACCGTCACAGGTGGCGCAGGCCGAGACGCCAAAGCCCATGAATTGCTTTTCGCTGGGGATGCCGAGCCATTTGGCCTGGGCTCCGGTGGCGATGATCAGTGAATCACAGGTCCATACCGCGCCTGAATCGGTGGTTACGGTAAAGGGCCGCTCGCCCATTTCGACATTGGTCACCAGATCATTGACGATTTCCGCCCCAACATGCTCAGCCTGCTTGAGCATCTGCTCCATCATCCAGGGGCCTTGTACCGGGTCGGCGTAGCCGGGATAATTCTCCACGTCGGTGGTGATCATCAACTGCCCGCCTTGCTCCATTCCGGCAATCAGCACAGGCTCAAGCATGGCGCGCGCAGCGTAGATCGCGGCGGTGTAGCCTGCGGGGCCGGAACCGATGATGAGAACGGGGACGTGGCGAGTTGACATAGAGCAATCCTGAAACAAATGTTGCGCGGTGGCAGTGTGGGCCATCCGCGGTGGCGCATCAATGACGAAAGCCAATAAACCCGGCAGTTGGGGCCACGATGCGGCGGCTATCCACCATTTAGGTGCGAGCAAGGCCCGGTTTCAAGCTTGCTGGCTGAGTTACGCACAGAACTTCGCGTCGGAAGCGCCCGCGAGCCTTTACAGATGCTGCGCTCTGACGCAATAAAGTTTCGCCGAGACTGCCTCTTCATGCAGGATGCCGGTGTTGAAACAGGGAAGACTTCATGGCGATCAAGGCCGAACTCGACGCAATTGATCTCAAGATTCTGCGGGAGTTGCAGGGTGACGGGCGGATGACCAATGTCGAGCTGTCAGAACGCGTCGGCATCTCCGCACCACCCTGTCTGAGGCGGGTGCGCAAGCTCGAGCAGGCCGGGATCATCCGCGGCTATCGGGCGCAGCTGAATGCGCCAAGTCTGGGCTTTGACCTGGTGGCTTTCTGCATGGTCGGGCTCCAGCACCAGTCGGATGCAAACCTGAAGGCCTTTGCCGCCAGAACCAATGAGTGGCCGATTGTCCGGGAAACCTGGATGGTGTCGGGCGAGAGCGATTTTCTGCTGCATTGCGTGGCGCGAAATCTCAGCCATTTCCAGGATTTCGTCATCGAGGAGCTGACCGCGACGGACAATGTCGACACGGTGCGCACCATGCTGACGATCCGCCAGGTCAAGGATGAGGGGCTGGTGGCACTGTAGGTGCCGCTGTCTTGCCGGGCTTGCTGCTTTTCGATCAACCCTGCGCCCAGAGCGCCTCATAGACGGCGTTGATGGCGTCAGCCTCCGCTGCCACGCTGAATTGCTCTGTGGCGCGGTTGCGGGCATTTTCTGCCATCGTCTTGAAGCGTGACGGATCGGAGAGCAGGTTGATGATCTGCTCTGCCGATGCTTGCGGATCGCCGCCGGGCACGACGACGCCAGCTGCCCCGCCGCCTGAGAACTGCTCAAACCATCCCGCATCGCTTGCCACGAAGGGGACGCCGCAAGCCATTGCCTCCAATGGGGTTACGCCGTAGCCCTCATAGCGCGGCAGCGCGACCAGCAGGCTGAGGCCGCGAACCAGATCCGGCATGTTTGCGGCATCGATTTCTCCCGGGAACAGGATCCGCTCGCTCAGCCCTGCGGCTGCGACCTGCGCTTTCAGGCGTGTCAGGAATTGCGCGTGTTCGGGCGCAGCCTTGCCGACCACCAGCGCTGTGTAGCCAGGCAGATGCGGCAGCGTGTCTATCATCGCTGTAACGAAGCGGTCGGTGCCCTTTTCCTCGCGAATGCGACCGATGGCTGCGATACCGGCCGTGCCGGGATAGCCGGTGGCGGCCCAGGCGTCACTTCGGGATGAGGCAGGCCGGAACCGGTCGATGTCGACCCCGTGCGGAACCACGGCCCGGCTTTCGGGTACGAAGCGGGCCGCCTCCGGCGTGGTGGCAATGACCGCGTCCATGCGGGAAATCAACCAGCGGGGAACCAGGCTGTGGCGGCGTTGGGCAGCAGTGGTGAAGACCAGCTTTATCGGCAGCCGGAGAACATCGCGGGCGAAAATCCCGGCGCGCATTTCCGGATTTCGGCGGACATGCCAGATGTGGAACTTGCGGCCGGCCGGCGGCTGATATGAGAGCCGCAGCGCCTGCATGAATGAGACCGGCCCAGGGCAGCCGGGCAGGGCGCGTCCCACCAGTTGCACATCGTAGCGGCTGTGCTGCTGATGCGTCACCGCTGCAGCCGTTGCCGATACGCCGGTGAAATTGTGGTGCATGTTGAGCACGAACAACGGAATCCGCCCGCCATGGACACTGGTTGTTCCATGGCGGGCGGAGGGATCGGTGTTCATGGGAAGCCTTGAAGCTTGCGCAGGGTCTCGGCTCAGCCCCAGGTGACCGCAAGGATTTCGTAGGCCTTGGAGCCGCCGGGAGCCACAACCTCGATGGAATCGCCAACGGATTTGCCGATCAGCGCACGCGAAATCGGTGAGGAGATGGAAATCCGGCCTGCCTTCACATCGGCTTCCTGGTCGCCGACGATCTGGTAGGTGCGTTCCTCTTCGGTGTCTTCATCGACAAGCTTCACTGTGGCGCCGAACTTGACGGTGTCGCCAGACATCTTCGACAGGTCAATGATGTCGGCACGGCCGACATAATCCTCGAGTTCACCGATACGGCCTTCATTGTGGCTCTGGGCTTCCTTGGCAGCGTGATACTCGGCGTTTTCGGAGAGGTCGCCATGAGCGCGTGCTTCGGAGATTGCCTCGATGATCCTTGGCCGTTCGGATTGCTGGCGCCAGCGCAGTTCTTCCCGCAGCTTGGTGTAGCCTCCTTGCGTCATCGGAACCTTCTCAACCATCGATATTTTCCTTGTCCTTGCCGCCCCGACGCCAGCTTGAATGGCGGCGGAACACAAAAATAAACGCGCCCCGAAGCAGACACTTCGAGGCCGTTCCAGTGTTTCTCTCTCCCAGCCTTATCAAAACAATGCGCCAATTTCATCAAAAAAAACTGGCGCTGTTCCGGTCTCGCCGCCAACCTTGGGTTTCAAAACGGGGATAGGCCTGTATTGCCGGTGTTTACAGGCTCGCTGTGGGCGGCACCCGGCTTTTCAGCCTTGACTTATCCTGAGAGATATCCGTTCATTCGTCATCAAGCGGCTTTCTCAGGCCATTGAAATATCGGGATCGGGCGCTCGCATCAGGTCCGATTTGGAGGGAAACAAAAGCCGCCAGGCTGCCTGACGGCGGCCCTACGTCCTCTGAATGAAACGCCATTCCGGCGAATTGACCCCGCGTCGGCGACGGTCAGTAACATTACTGTTCGAGGTTATTCCGTTGACAAATGATACGGTTGTTTCCGTACAAGATGTTTCGAAGATATTCGGGCCGGCCGCAACCGGATTACGGGCGCTGGACAGTGTTTCCGTTGACATTCGCCGCAATGAATTTTTCACGCTTCTGGGTCCGTCCGGCTGCGGAAAGACAACCTTGCTCAGAATGATTGCCGGTTTTGAAGTTCCGACTTCGGGCGCAATTTTTCTGGAAGATCAGGACATCACCGTCATTCCGCCGTTCAAGCGGCCAGTCAATACGGTGTTCCAGAGCTATGCCCTGTTCCCCCATCTCACCGTGTCGCAGAACATAGCCTTCGGGCTTGAAATGCTCGGACGTCCCAAATCTGAGATCACGGCCACGGTGAAAGAGATGCTGGACCTGGTGCGGATGGACGAAATGGCCGACCGGCTTCCGGCGCAATTGTCGGGCGGTCAGCAGCAGCGGGTCGCCCTGGCCAGAGCCATTGCCCCGCGCCCGTCGGTGCTTTTGCTCGACGAGCCGCTTTCCGCGCTCGATCTGAAACTGCGCAAGCAGATGCAGATCGAGCTCAAGCGCATGCAGACCGACACCGGAATCACCTTTATTTTCGTCACCCACGACCAGGAAGAAGCGCTGACAATGTCAGACCGCATCGCGGTGATGAGCGCCGGCAACATCCTGCAGATCGGCAGTCCGCACGAAATCTACAATCACCCGGCCAACCGGTTTGTCGCCGGTTTTATCGGGGAATCGAATTTTCTCAGTGGCACGGTGACTGAAGCGGGCAGGGGGGATGCCCGGCCGGTGACCGTCAGGCTGTCGGGTGGCCGCGAAGTCGAGGCTGCTGCGGCTGCGGGCGAAACTCCAGCCGGAGAGGTCTCCCTGGCGATCCGGCCGGAGCAAATCATCATCCGCAAAGCCGGTGAGGCCGCCGTGGTGCCGGGTGTGGTCGCCAATGCGGTCTACTTCGGCACCGACGTGCACTGCTACATCACCACCGATGCGGGTGAAACCGTGGTGGCGCGGGTAGCGCCCGACAGCCTGGGCAGGGCGTCCTATGCGATAGGCGAGACCGTGGGGATCGATTTCATGCCCGGAGCGCTTCGGATCGTGGGGAATTGAGTATGGCGCCGGCGGCCCGGGGATCGCAAAATCTTGAAGCGGACGCTGAGCGCAAGCGGGTCAGGCGCAACTGGCTGCTGACCTTGCCGGCCTTGACCCTGCTGGTCATCGGCGCCGCAGGTCCGTTGCTGATCGTGCTGTGCTATTCGTTCCTCAAACCCGGTGATTTCAGCGGCGTCATATGGGAACCGACGCTGAATGCCTGGTTCCAGATCTTCTTCTCGCGCGATATCTTCGACGATACCGTCGGCCTTGCCGATGCCCATCTGACCATCTTCTGGCGGTCGGTGCGGCTGTCGCTGATGACCACGGTTGTGACCATCCTGCTCGGTCTGCCGACGGCCTATTTCATCGCCACACGGCCCGGGCGGCAGCGCAGTTTCTGGCTGTTCATGATCACAATCCCGTTCTGGACGAACCTGCTGATCCGCACATTCGCCATTCTCGAGATCATCCGCAACGAAGGGCTGCTGAACACGTCGCTGCAGGCGATCGGAGTGATCTCGGAACCGATCCAGATCCTTTATACCGACACGGCGGTGCTGATCGGGATGTCCTATGTCTACCTGCCCCTGATGGTGCTGCCGCTTTACGCCGCAATCGAACGGCTGGACTTCCGCCTGGTCGAAGCCGGGTATGACCTTTATGCCAACCGCTGGCAGGTGCTGCGGCGGATCATCTTTCCGATCATCAAGCCGGGGCTGGTTGCCGGATCCATCCTGGTCTTCGTTCCCTCGCTCGGCGCCTATGTCACGCCGCGGGTGCTTGGCGGCGGCAAGAACATGATGATCGGCAATTTCATCGAGCTGCAATTCGGCCAGGGCCGGAACTGGCCGCTGGGCTCGTCGCTGTCGATCCTTTTGCTTCTCGTCGTCATGGTGGCGCTGCTGTTGTATGTGCGCGCCGCAAACCGGGGGCAGGCCGATGGCTGAAGCTCGCACCCGCTCGTTTTCGGTCAGGCATCTCCCCGGTTTCACACCCATTGCGTTGTGTTGCTTTGCGCTGCTTTACGCGCCGATCATCATCATGGTGCTGTATTCCTTCAACGCCGGTCAGTCGGTGGCCCTGTGGGAGGGGTTCTCGCTGGAATGGTATGCTATTGCGGCACAAAACGAGACCGTTCAGGAAGCCACCTTGCGCTCGCTGGTAATCGCGCTCTGGGCCTCGGGAATTTCAACGGTGCTTGCCACGCTTGCGGCATTGGGAACGACGCGGACGCGGAATTTTAAGGGCCGGACCTTCATCTATGTGATGATCAACCAGCCGTTGATGGTGCCGGAAATCGTTACCGCGGTGGCATTGCTGATCTTCTTCGCGTCAATCAAGGTCGCCACCGGCTACACCGGTCTGGCCTATCTGATCCTCGCTCATGCGGCGTTCTGCGTGCCCTTCGCCTACCTGCCCATCCGGGCGCGCATGGAGGGGATGGATACTGTGCTGGAAACCGCGGCGGCGGATCTCTATGCGACGCCGTGGATGACCTTCCGCAGAGTGACGCTGCCGCTGATGGCGCCGGGCATAGCGGCTGGCGCGATGCTGGCCTTCGTGGTCTCGCTGGATGACGTGATCATCACCGAATTTGTCAAGTCGGCGGGGCAGGATACGCTGCCGACCTACATGCTGGGTCAGCTCAGGCGGGCGGTGACGCCGGAAGTCAACGCGATCTCCACCGCACTTCTGGGGCTCACGGTGCTGTTGCTGACTGCTTTCTTTATTCTGACCGGGCGCAAGAACCCGGCGGGCTGACTTTGAAGGACTGGGATAACAAAGGAGAAAACGACAATGCACATTCTGAAAATGGCCTTGCCTGCCGCCGCGCTTCTGGCGACGTCGACGGCAGCCTTCGCCGCGGGCGAACTCAATATCTACAACTGGGGCAATTACACCAATCCCGAGCTAATCGAGAAGTTTGAAAAGGCTTATGACGTCAAGGTGACGGTGACCGATTATGATTCCAACACCACTGCGCTGACCAAGATCGAGGCTGGCGGGCACGGTTTCGATATCGTCGTGCCGACCGGCAATTATGTGCCGATCTATGTGGAGAAGGGGTTGCTGCTCGAATCGCGTCCCGACCAGATGGAAAATTTCAAGAACGTTGCCGAGCGCTGGCGTGATGTGCCGTGGGATCCGGGCCGTCATTACACTGTGCCGTGGCAGTGGGGCACCACCGGGGTTGCGGTCAACACCGCGGTCTATTCCGGAGATATCAACACCTCGGCGATCTTCCTCGATCCGCCGGAAGAACTCGTCGGCAAGGTGAATGTGGTTCCGGAAATGAACGACATCATCAACATGGCGATCTTCTACGTCGGCGGTGAAGCCTGTACCACTGACAAGACCGTGCTGCGCAAGGTCCGCGACACGCTCGTTGCGGCGAAGCCGAAATGGCTGTCGATGGATTACGGTACGACGGACAAGCTGTCGAACGGCGAGTACCCGGCGACCGTGAACTGGAACGGGTCGACTTTCCGCGCCCGCGGCAACAACCCGACTGTGGCTTACGGCTACCCGAAGGAAGGCTATCCGCTGTGGATGGACGCCGTTGCGATCCTCGCCGACGCGAAGAATGTCGAAAACGCCAGGCTGTTCCAGAACTTCATCATGGAGCCGGAAAATGCCGCGCTGATCTCCGCCTTTGCGCGCTATGCCAACGGCATTGACGGCTCGAGCGAGTTCATGCCCGAGGAAATGCGCGGCGCGCCGGAAATCGACACGCCGGCGGAGCTGGCCGAAGCCGGGCAGTTCCTGCCGACATGTCCGCCGGAAGCCCGTGATCTCTACACGGCGATCTGGACCGAACTGCAAAAATGACCTGACATGAGGCCGGTTGTCCCGGCCTTGTGCAGCTTCACCCCGCCGCCGGCCTATTCGTCAGCGGCGGGTTTTTGCTTTGAAGGGAGCATCCCGCTTCAGGCAATGACCGATATCGGCCTTGCGTGACCTCGGATGGTTGAGCTTTTCGGGCGATGACGTCAGGATGGATGAGCGGATGCGGCGGCATGCCCGCCAGGTCGGAAGGTCTTGACGGTCATCTCGACCGCCCGCCTTGTCTTAGCCGGTGTCAAACCTGTTTCAAGCCGCCCTCAAGGAGAGATTTCATGATCAGACCCGTTCTTGCCGCACTCATCGTGCTGGCCCCCGTCAATCCGTCCTTCGCCCTCCAGAAGTTCGAAGAATACCGGATTATCGGCAGTGATATCCGCTCCGTCCGGCTGGGGCCCCAGGAGGTCGAGGATCCGGCGACACTGATCATCGAGCTTGTCTCGGACAGCGCTGAGGCCCGCGAAATCACCATCGAATCCGATGGCGGGCTCGACGATTGCAAACTCACCATCGACGATGCCATCGGCGACACCAGCCGCTATGTCGAGATTCGCGTTCACACCACAGCCGATACGATGAACGGCATGATGGTCACCGAATGCGCGAGCATATCGGTGCAGGGCTATTGAGTTTGACCAGCCTCGGGCTTGCCCGGGCGATCAATCTGTCCGTGCGTCGTAAGAGCGGCGTGCATCCAGCACCCGGGCGTGGTTGGTGACGGCCCATTGGCCGAGCGCTGACACGGGCTCGAGCAATTCACTGCCCAGTTCTGTCAGTTCATAGTCTACGCGAGGCGGCACCGTTGGAAAGACCGTACGGGTGAGATAGCCGTCGCGTTCCAATCCTCGCAGGGTGGTGGTGAGCATTTTCTGCGAAATTCCCTCGACCGCGCGCTTGAGTTCGCTGAAGCGCAAGCGGCCTTTTCCGAGCGTGCTGACCACCTGAATGCTCCATTTGTCACCAACAAGTGAAATCACGTCATTTGCGATCTGGCAGTGACCGGTATCGTGCAGGTTGGTTGGTTTCATCGAGGTGCCTCTGGTTCAAAAAAGTGCCGTCTTGTGGCCGTTCATCCGGTTTCATAAGTAGCGTCAGTCACTTTTTTATACAAGGAAATCACGATGACAAAAATCGCTGTTCTGGTCGGCTCACTGCGCAAGGACTCGATCAACCGCAAGTTTGCCGTTGCACTGGAAAAGCTGGCGGCTGGCCGGATGGAATTCGTCTATGCCGATCTTGCGAGCCTGCCGCATTACAATGACGACCTTTGGGACAATGTGCCGGATTCGGTGACCCAATTGAAGGCGGCGATTGAAGACGCGGATGGCGTTCTGATGGTCATACCGGAGTATAACCGCACCTATCCCGGCGTGATCAAGGATGCGATCGACTGGGTCTCGCGCCCATGGGGCAAGAGCTCATGGCCCGGCAAGCCGGTTGCCATTACCGGTACGTCGCCCGGCGTGATCGGCACAGCCGTTGCCCAGCATCAACTGCGCACGGCGATGGTGGCTTCGGCAACCGCAGTGATGGGACAGCCGGAACTCTACTACGCCTACAAGCCCGAGCATTTCGGCGCCGATGGAGACATTGTCGACGAGGCTACCAGAACCTACCTCGCAGACTGGATCGGCAGTTTTGCCAGCTGGATTGCCAAAACCGGCAAATAGGGCCCGATACCTCCAGTCTCCGGGTTTTGCCAATCGGCTCCGTCACTTGCTTGCGCCGGTGACGGGGCGGGTTTTGACCACCTCATAGGTTCCGGGCAGGTTTGGCGGTTTGTAATCGGGCCGTTTGTCCAGCCGCTGGATTACTGCCTCGTGCAGCTTGGCGCCTTCGGGGATGCGGCGGTGGTCGAACAAAGGCCAGTAGATATTGCCGATCTTGAAGCGGTTGTTAAACGCGGTTTTGGGTATCTTGCGGGGCAGGAACTCCACAATCGACCAGGCCACATTCATCGAATTGTTGATATCAGCGAGCGGGTCGGGCGCGCCGTAGTGCTTCTGGCTTTTTTCCGCTTCATCGCGGGCCAGTTGTGGATTAACCTCTTCGCCGTCCAGCGCTCTGGTTCCATGGGTCAGAAGCTCGAACACCGCCTCATTGCCGATCACGCCGGCAGTCACGGCTTCGCGGTAGAGCCACTCGAGCGGGATTTTTGCGAGCCCGCTCCTGGCGTCAGGATAGCCGCCACCGACATCGCCATGGCAGCCGGCAAACCAGACTTCCTCGAAATCCTGCGGCGTCTTTTCATAGGACCGTTTCTTGGCGGACCATTGCTCATAGTCCTGTCCCGGGTCCCACAGCGAGGGCTGGAAATAGGTTCGGCGCTCGTCGATGGCGACGGCGTGGCGGACGGTCTTCACCCGGTCGTTCCTGTTGGTGTAGGCCTTCTGGGTGGTGGTCAGCCAGGGAAAACCGGATTTGGCATCGAACACCGAGGCGACCGTGTCCCATACACCCAGAAACTCGATGCGCAGGCCCGCACCGTCGAGCACCTTCTGGAAATGGCCGATTTCGGCGCTGAAACGTTCGGATCCCGGCTCGCCAAGCCGGGCATAGGCCCGCCAGGCGTAGCGCACCAGCTGCAATTGTTCGGGCCGCACCAGTCCGAAAATCCGGATGAAGCCGGCCAGCAACCGTGCCGTATAAGAGCCGCGGGAAAAGCCGAAAATATAGATCTTGTCGCCGTATTCGACATTGTGGACGAGGAATTCATAGGCCTGCATGACATTGTCGGAAATGCCCGCGCCGGTGGCGAGGCCCAGAATGATGCGGGTTTTCGACTTGATGCGCTGCCACCAGCCGCTCAGGCCAAAGGTGCCGACGCCGGGCTGATAGAACACCAGCTGCTTTTTCGACCGCTCAAGGCTGCCATAGAGTCTGAGCACATTGGTACGGTCGCCGGAAATCTGGTTCGACGTTCCGTCCAGCAGAATGACGATGTTCCTGGCCATCGCGCGGCCCTCCACGAGGAGGATGATACGCGAAATCGGGGTGGCGTGCAATCAGAGGATGAAGCAGTGCTCAGAGCCGGGCCCGGTATCGGTCAGTCTCAGCAAGATCAGCGGTTGCCTTTACCTCTGATCGAGCAGACGTTCCAGCCGATCGAAGTTTTGCTCATTGGCAGCATGCAGGAATTTTTCCATTGCCTCGTTTTCTGCCGTGCGGTCGAAGACCATACGCCATGACAGGTGCGCGCCACGATCATCATCGGCAAAGCGCATCTCAAGTGTAAACACATGTACCGGCTCGTAATGTGTCATCCGCACCATCTCGCCCGCGGCAACGCCGTCGAAAGTCCAGCGATTGTGGAAGTCGGTGCCATTGTCGGCGGTCATGGTGATCAGCCACTGTCCGCCGGGCTTCAGGTCAAAAGCCGAAATGCTGTTGCTGAACCCTTCCGGTCCCCACCAAAGGGCGAGCTTTTGCGGATCGGCGAACGCATCGAACAGTGTCGCCCGGTCAACCGGGAACAGGCGGTCGTTGAGGATTTCGATTGTTTCGGTCATCTCGGGCTCGTGGAGCGGCCATCAACATGAAGGGTGACTTTGCCACTACTCATTGTTCATGCAGCGTCGGCCAGGCCCGGTGCCGGGGTGACGGCGGCAACCACGGCGTCGGCTGAATGCTCCAGAAATTCCGGGTCCTGGCGCAAGGCGTCCAGGGTGCGCGGCACCGGGTGTTCGCCCTGCCAATCCTCAAAGGCAAAACCCAGGACGATGGCTGCCTCCCGCATCGCCTCGTCAAGCGTGTCAGCCACAGCGGTGACGCCGGGAACATCCGGAAACGAAATGCCGAAGCCGCTGTCGGGCTGCTTGTGAATGAGGGCAATGAAATAAGTCATGGTCTCAGTCCTTGGGCCAGCGCGCCTGTGCATAGATCGAACGAATGGTTCCTGCCGGAATATCCTTGCGCGGATGCGTGACAATCACAATCCTGCCGTCCGACGGGTGGCGGAATTTATGGTGCGATCCCCGCGTCGAGACCAGCACGAAACCATCAGACGTCAGGCGTTTGATGATATCGCGGCTGTCTCTGAGCATCAACTCATCCCATCAAGCCGCCGGAAAGTAACTCTGCAGCGGGTGCACTTCGAGATTGCCTGCCTTCAGCGCGGCGATCGCCTGGGCGGTCGACAGGCTGCCCGCCATGGTGGTGAAATAGGGCACCTTCTGCATCAGCGCGGCGCGGCGCAAGGACTTGGAATCCGAGATGGTCTTGGCGCCTTCGGTGGTGTTGATCACCAGCTGTACCTGACGGTTGCGGATCGCGTCCTCGATATGCGGACGGCCTTCGAGCACCTTGTTGACGTGCTCGACCTCCAGGCCCTCGTTGCGCAGATAATCGGCGGTGCCCGATGTCGCCATCACCTTGAAGCCGTTGTCGACCAGAATGCGGATCGCCTCGATGACGCGCGGCTTGTCCTCGTCGCGGACCGAGACGAACACCGTCCCCGAACGCGGCAGATCATTGCTGGCGCCGAGCTGCGCCTTGGCGAATGCCAGCGCGTAATCGCGGTCAAGCCCCATGACCTCGCCGGTCGAGCGCATTTCCGGCCCGAGCAGCGTGTCGACGCCGGGGAATTTGGCGAAGGGGAAGACGGCTTCCTTGACGGCGATGTGCGTGAGCTTGCGGTGGTCGGGCACAGCGCCGTAAGCGGCAAAGGCGTCAGCCAGCTTTTCGCCGGTCATCACCCGGGCCGCCACCTTGGCAATCGGCGCGCCGACGGTCTTGGCGACAAACGGCACGGTGCGCGAGGCGCGCGGATTGACCTCGAGCACGTAGATCACATCGTCCTTGATGGCGAACTGGACGTTCATCAACCCTCCGACATGCAGCGCCTTGGCCAGTGCGATGGTCTGTTCTTCCAGCCGGTCGACCATTGCGGCCGACAGCGTGTGAACGGGAAGCGAACAGGCGGAATCGCCGGAGTGAATGCCGGCTTCCTCGATATGTTCCATGATGCCGGTGACATTGACGTCGGTGCCGTCGCAGATGCAATCGACATCCACTTCGATGGCGTTGGTCAGATAGGTGTCAAACAACAGCGGGTTGGTGCCGAGCAGGGTGTTGATCTGGCCGGTCTTGTCGTTCGGATAACGCGCCTTGATGTCTTCGGGCACCAGTTCGGGCACGGTGCCCAGCAGGTAGTTCGAAAGGCCTGCCTCGTCGCGGATGATCTGCATGGCGCGGCCGCCAAGCACGTAGGAAGGACGGACCACCAGCGG
>CAXBIE010000061.1:0-30137 GCA_963975635.1 uncultured Hoeflea sp.
AGGCGCACCGCTATGGCGCGATGCTGGTGATGATTCTGGCGGGGCGTCTGAGCCCGGACAAGCTGGTGGGACGGCAGATCTCGCTGGAGCAATCGATCGAGGCGCTTGTCGGCATGGACCGGTTCGAGGGCGTGGGCGTGACGGTGGTCACCGAGTTCTGAGAGCGCGGCGAAGGGCCGGGCGTGACGGGGGCATGGGACGGGGCCCTGGGCGGATCTGGGGCGCGGGCCCTGGGCGGCCCGCACCGGTGTCAGCGTATCAGTGTCTCAACTCGTTTGGGGATCAGCTGAGCAGCCAGCCGCCATCGACATCGACGGTGGTGCCGGTGACATAGTCATTGCCGATGACGAAGATCAGGGCCTGCGCCACCTCCTCGGCGGTGCCGGGGCGCGGGATCAGATTGTTGGCCGTCATCTTTTCATAGAGTGCGGCGCGCTCGGCGCCTTGCGCGGGGACCATCGGGGTGTCGATGGTGCCGGGCGAGACCACATTGATGCGGATGCGCGGCGCCAGCTCCACCGCAAGCGCCCGCACCATCGCCTCCACCGCGCCGCCGACCGATGACAGGGCGATCTGGCCGGGCTTGCACTTGCGCGCCGGGGCGCCCGAGACAAGGGTGATCGAGCCGCCGTCGGTAACATGCCTGGCGCCGTGGCGGACGACATTGGCATAGCCCCAGAGCTTGTCGAAGGAGGCCTTGAAGCCATCCATGTCCATGTCGAGAAACGGGCCGATGGCGCGGGTGCCGCCGGTGGCAGCGCTGACCAGAATGTCGAAGGGGGCGAGGCTTTCAAGCAGCGCTTCAAGGGCGGCGGCGTCGCGGACATCGCATTGCTTGGCGGCGACGCCATCGGGCAGCAGCCCCGGCTTGGGCGGATTGCGGCCGATGACGGTGACCCTGGCGCCGGCTTCAGCCAGCTTCTGCGCGGTGGCCAGCCCGATGCCGGATGTGCCGCCAAAGACGACGGCCTTCTTGCCGGAGAGGTTCATGGGTTATTTCCTTGTCTGTTGCGGGTGAGATGCAGCCGATGCGCATCCGTCCGGGCAAGCATCCCGCATCCGCCGCCGACGATCAAGGTGCAGGTGAATCTGCTGGCAGGGATGCCGGCCCGGCTGATGGCCAGGCGGCCGGTCAGGCGGCTGCGACCTCGGCGTTGAGCTTGGCCAGGCCGGTCTTCAGCGCTGCGATGCAGTTGGGGTCGAAGGCCACGCCGGCATCGGCATCGAGGATGGCGAGCGCCCTGGCGACCGGCATGGCGGCGCGGTAGGGGCGGTCGGCCGACAGCGCGTCGAAGACATCGGCAACGGTGAGGATGCGCGCCTCGAGGCAGATCTCCTCGCCTTTCAGGCCATAGGGGTAGCCCTTGCCATCGAGCCGCTCGTGATGGGCGGCGGCGACCGGGGCGATGTCGCGGAAGGCATGAACCCGCAGCAGAATGGCCTCGCTCTCGGCCGGATGGCGCTTGATCGAATTCCACTCTTCCTCGTCGGGCTTGCCGGGCTTGTCGAGCACCTGGTTGGAAACGCCGAGCTTGCCCAGATCATGCAGCAGCGCGGCACGGCGAAGCCAGCGCCGGTGCGCCTGGTCCAGCCCCATCTCCTCGGCGATCATGTCGGTGTAGAGCGTGACGCGGTTGGAATGGTCGGCGGTAAACGGGCTCTTGGCATCGACCACGTCGGAGAAGGCGGCGGCGATATCGTCGAGATAATCCTCGTCGACCGGCTCGGAGATGCGCGCCGGTTTCATGGCAAAGACGCGGGCCTCGATATCGGCGGATTTGAGCACGGTCCAGAATTCCGGGTCGGACTGGGCTTTCAGAAAGGCCTCGACGAGGGCGGGGTCGAACCAGTCGCCGGCACGGGCGCGGGCCTCGCCGAGTGCAGCGGCGTCGCCGTTTTCGGTGTGGAAGATGTCGATCACCTGGGACAAAAGCGCGATGCCGGAGATCTGCGGAATGGCGTCGGCCTTCAGCCCCTCGGGCTTGCCCGATCCGTCCCAGTGCTCGTCGAGCGAGAGGATGCCGTCCTGCACGCGTTTGGAAAAGCGCATGCGCGCGGCGATGTCGGCGCCACGGTGGCAGCGGGTCTCGATCAGGCTGCGCGAGATCTCGCCGCCGTTCTGCAGGATGTTGACGATGGCGCGGATGCGTTCGGAGAGGCCGGATTCGAGCCCGGTCTTGGCGAAGACGAAGCGCAGCGCCGAGGACAGGCTGCCGTCGATGGTCTTGAAGTCGCGCTTGAAGGAAATGTCGTCGGCGAGATAGAGCTCGCAGATGCGCGCCGCGTTGCTGGAGCAGCCGAGATCCTTGAGCAGCAGCGTGAAATAGAGATCCCTGAGCTCGTCATCGGACAGGCCGAGCGTCTCGCCGATGCGGGTGCCGATCCAGCAGCAGCGGATGCAATGGCCGGCGGGCTGGCCTTCGGTCAGATCCAGCGCGTAGCTCAGGGCGCCGAGCAGCTCGGCCAGCTTGAACGTCCGCGGCCGTATGGCTGCGGCCTGGGTGAGATAGAGACTGGTGCTCATGGGTGCCTCCGGGTTGTGCGACGGTCCTATCAGCTGCGGCTTAAGAAGCCTTTACCGGGCGGCGGCGATTGCAGCGCGGTCAGCCGGCGCTTGCATCTCATATTGATTCCATATAACTAGTTTTATCGAATTATAGGAGTGCCAGCATGAACACGATCGAAGCGGCCCAGGGATTTTCGGCGATGGGCTCGGAATCGCGGCTCGAGGTGCTGCAGGCGCTGGTGCGGGCCGGCAATGCGGGACTGCGGGTCGGCGACATCCAGGAGCGCACCGGGATTGCCGCCTCGACCCTGGCCCATCATCTCAAATTCCTCAGCGCGGCCAACCTGATTGTTCAGCGCAAACAGGGAAGGGTGATCATGAACACGGCGAATTTTGAGTACCTCAACTCGCTGGCGGGCTTCATCCTCGAAAACTGCTGCACGGAAACGGAGCCCAGATCATGACCGACATCACGCAGACACACAAACCCGTCGGGGCCGTCCTGCGCAGCTGGATCGCCTCGCCCTGGGCCGTCATCGTGCTGGCGCTTCTGGCGGTGGCGGCACTCGATCCGGGCCAACTTGCCGCCGTTGCCAGCTTTGCCGCCCGGGCCTTTTTGAGCACCCTGCCCTATATCGCCTTCGCGGTGCTGCTGATTGCCGGGTTGAAGGCAGCCGGGGCGGAATCGGTTATCGCCGACGCGTTCAAGGGCCGCGAGACACGGATGATCGTGATGGCGGCGCTGTTTGGCGGGTTGGCGCCTTTCTGCTCGTGCGAAGTGATCCCGTTCATTGCCGGGCTGCTGGCACTGGGGGCACCGCTGCCGGCGGTGATGGCGTTCTGGCTGTCCTCGCCTCTGATCGATCCGCCGACCCTGCTGATCACGGCTGCCGCTCTTGGCTGGCCGTTTGCCATCGGCAAGGCGGTGATCGCGGTGGCGCTGGGGCTGTCGGGCGGCTTTGCCATCAAGGCAGCCATGGCAGCAGGCTGGTTTGCCGAACCACTCAGGGCCGCCAAGCGGTCACGTTGCGGCTGCGGGCCGGACCCGTTTTCGGGTAAGCCGGTCTGGCGCTTCTGGGGCGAGGAAACCCGACGCGCCACCTTCGGCGCGGAACTGGCGAGCAACGGGATGTTCCTGATCAAGTGGCTGGCGCTGGCCTATGTGCTGGAGGCGCTGCTGGTCACCTATATTCCGGCCGAGATGATTGCCGGGCTGGTTGGCGGCGAAGGCGTGGTGCCGATCGGCATTGCAGCCCTTGTCGGTATGCCGGCCTATCTCAATTCCTATGTGGCGCCGCCTCTGCTGGCAGGACTGATGGAGCAAGGCATGAGCAATGGCGCGGCCATGTCGTTCATGATCGCCGGAGCGGTCAGTTCGGTGCCGGCAATGGCCGCGGTCTGGTCGCTGGTCCGCAAGCCGGTGTTCGCCGCCTATCTCGGGCTAGGGGTTTCAGGCGCCATCGTCTCGGGAATCCTGTTCCAGATGGTGACGTGAGGCCACACGAATGCGTTGGCCGGCGCATGACAGCCTCTGGCTTGACGACGCCGATGGACAAGAGTATCCCGTTTTCAGGATTTTTTCCTGTTAACGGGATACTCACATGCCGACACTCAATAACAGGCTTGCCGAACGGCTGAAGCAGGTGCGCACCGAGCGGGGCTGGTCGCTGCAGGAACTGGCGGATGCCAGCGGCGTGAGCCGTTCGACGCTGTCGCGGGTGGAGAATGCCGAAGTCAGCCCTACAGCAGACACGCTGGGCAGCCTGTCGACCGCTTACCGGATGACAATTTCGCAATTGCTGGCGCCGATCGAAGCGCCCTTCGCGCCACGGATTCCGGCGGCCGAGCAAAGCGTCTGGCACGACACCCAGAACAGATTTTCGCGCCGGGTCGTGTCTCCCCCCAGCGGCGGATTGTCGGCGGAGGTGGTGCAATGCGAGCTTGCCGCCTACCAGATGATTTCCTACGCAGCGCCTTCGGTGCCCGGACATGAACACCACCTGGTGATGCTGTCTGGGGCGCTGAACGTGACCATCGGTGACGCGGAACACCGGCTGGAAGCCGGCGACTGCCTGCGTTACCAGCTGTTCGGGGCCTCAAAATTCCAGACCGGCGTCGATCCCGCATCCTATTTCATCGTCCTTGTGTGAGGTGGTCATGACAAAAATCAGCATTCACGCCCTGACCGGCGAAGAGCTCGACGCAGAGGCACAGGTGCTTGGCCAGATCATGGCGCAAACCGTCGAGGACGGCGCGGCGATCGGCTTCATGCAGCCCTTTGCAGCGGCTGACGGGGTGGCGTTTTTTACCGGGCAGGTGTTTCCCGAAGTGCGGGCGGGACGGCGGGTGTTGCTCGTTGCCAGACTGGATGGCGAAACCGTCGGGTCGGTGCAACTGATCATCGCGCTGCCGCCCAACCAGCCGCATCGCTGCGAGGTGGCGAAGATGATGGTCAGCCCAAAAGCGCGGCGCAGAGGTGTGGGCCGGGCATTGCTGCAGGCACTCGACGTGCAAGTCCGGGCAGCAGGCAAGACGCTGGTGACGCTGGACACCAAGACCGGCGACAAGGCCGAGCCGCTTTACAAGGCAGAAGGCTTCAGAACCGCCGGCGTCATTCCGGGCTTCGCTCTGGATCCGGACGGCCGTGCGCAGCACGCGACGACCTATATGTACAAGCTTCTGTAGGCTTGCCCGAGGCCTCGCCAAGGCGTGACAGCGGGGCTGATCCCGACCCGGCGATGGCGGGTGGCGTTCGACTGATCAGACGCCTTATCCCTGACGCTGCGATCTGGCCTGAGGCAAAGGACCAATGCCGGACCTGGCCGACGGGGCGCCTGGCCGAGCAAGATCATCCTCTTCGGGCGAAGGCTCGCGGTTGTCTTCGAGCAACTTGCGGATTGCGATCAGGTCCGGCAGCGCCTGCCCCATAATCTCGCGGTGCTCGTCATGCAGGAAATGCCGGAATGTGCGAACCGACGCGGCAATTGCCTCCGCGTGGAAAGCCCAGCCACTGACAGTCAGATAGACCAGCTTGGAACGGGCATCGATTGTGCATGGCAGGATCTCGACAAGATCCCGCTTTTCAAGCACCTTGAGCGAATGGCTCATGGTTGCCTTGGTGACCTGCATTGCCCTGGCAAGATGAAGCGGCGTCTCGCCTTCCTTTACCCGGGTCAGATGCTCGATAATGGCGAAATGGGACGGATGCAGGCCGTCAGGCATGATCTTTCCCATCAAGGCATTGCAAAGATGATTTATATTACTGATTTCTTTGAAGAATGAATAAACGCCGCCGGGCTTGATCTCCGGCTTTTTTGCAGTGGAACCTCTCATGACCCTACTTTCAGCCACCAAATTTGGCGATCCAATGATCTGTGTCAATTCCCCTGCGCAACAACCATATAGACCCTAACACATTCCGGCGACAACCGTGAAAATTGTAATCACCGCCTGCAATTTATTGGAGAACCCGGGAACCTGGCTGCACATTCAGCCAGGTTCCGGCACTCAAAATTGCCTGAGCGGCAATGCTGAATCAGCCGCGCTCAATGCGCCGGCTTGATGAAGGTGCCGTTCTGCAGTTCGGTCACCGCCTGGATCAGTTCGGCGCGGTTGTTCATGACGATCGGACCGTGCCAGGCAACGGGTTCCTTGATCGGCTTGCCCGATACCAGCAGAAAGCGGATTCCTTCATCACCTGCCTGCACCGTGATCTCGTCGCCGGTGTCGAAGACCACCAGAGTGCGGTCGCCCGACATGTCGCGGATCTGGATTTCCTCGCCCTCGACTTCCTTTTCGACCAGCACGCCAAACGGTTTGGAGGCGTCGCGGAAGCTCCCCGAACCGGCAAAGATATAGGCGAAAGCCGAGCGGTAGGCGTCAACCTTGAAGGTCTTCTTTTTGCCAGGCGGCACCGAGATGTCGACATAGGATGGCTCGGCGGCGATGCCGTCGACCGGACCGCGCTTGCCCCAGAACTCGCCGCAGATGATGCGTGCGGCGGTGCCGTCATCGTCGATCTCGACCGGAATGTCGGCTGCCGTGACGTCCTGATAGCGCGGCGCGGTCATCTTCATCGAGGATGGCAGGTTGGCCCAAAGCTGGAAGCCGTGCATCTTGCCGGCAAAATCCCCCTTTGGCATTTCCTGATGCATGATGCCGCTGCCGGCTGTCATCCATTGCACGTCACCCGCCCCCAGGGTTCCGGTGTTGCCGAGGCTGTCGCCATGTTCGACGGTGCCGGCCAGCACATAGGTGATGGTCTCAATGCCGCGATGCGGATGCCAGGGAAAGCCCTTGATGTAATTCTCGGGTTGGGAGTTGCGGAAATCGTCAAACAGCAGGAACGGATCGGTTAGGGACGGATCGTCAAAACCGAAGGCGCGCTTGAGATGCACGCCCGCGCCTTCGAGATGCGGCACGGCGGTGGACTGGTGACGGACTGGTCTGATGGACATGGCAGTCTCCTTGAAACCGGCCCCGGCAAAACGGGCGGGTCGTGTTGAACTGGCTCCATAGATAGCGGTTTGTGACGTTCACAATAAGGGGGGACGGCAGAACGCACTGTTCAATATCGAAAGACACCAGGCTTCTGCCGGACAAACGGAACCGGGATGCGGCTGCCTGCGTTGGACAGATATCAGCAGAAAGGAGATGCAGATGTCATTGAAAATCGATTCAAAACTGGAAACCGAGCTGACGCCGGAAGAGATTTCCGACCACGAGAGCCTGTCGAAGCAGGAAAAGCTCAACCGGATCAGCGAGATGAAGTTCGAACTGGAGCGCCAGACGGGGCGCGGCACCGCCGGTCTCGACCAGGTGGAAGCGCGGATGGCGTCGATCAACCGGGCGATGTCCCGCGTCAAGAACAGGTAAGGCGGCGCAGACTCAGACCGTCGGGCTGTGTGACAGCCCGGAGAGCGGGATCGCCGTGGTCTCCTTGATCTCCTCCATGACGAAGGAGGCGGAGACATCGGCGAGCTTCACCCTGGCGATCAGTCTTTGATAGAGCCGGTCATAGGCCTTCACATCGGAGACACGGGCGCGCAGCACATAGTCGAGATCGCCGGAGGTGCGGTAAACACCGACAATTTCCGGAAAGACCCCAACAGCCTCACGGAACTGTTTCAGCCAGTCCGCATCATGGCTGGCAGCGCGGACGAAAATGAAAACCGACAGGCCGCATCCGGCGGCCTCCGCATCAAGGATCGCAACCCGGTCCTTGATCAGCCCGCGCTCCTCCATCAGCTTGACCCGGCGCCAGCAGGCATTGCGCGACAGGCTGACCCGCTCGGACAGCGCGTCGACCGACAGCGTGCCATCGCGCTGCAGCTGGCTCAATATTCGGATATCCATATCGTCAATCTGATGCATGAAGGTATATATATCCCAATTATTCATTCATTTAAAGGACATTTGGGACACTTCACCCTGCTAATCGGGTTATCCTCCACACTCAAACCGCAAAAGAGAGAACCCAGCCGATGTCCAACCAGATCGCCCGCCTGTTCACCGATCACCCGCACTCGGTCGACGAGAGCTATTTCGAGCATCTGCTGTTTGCGGGGAAATTCTCGGGCAAGCTGTTTGCCGCCGGTTTCTGCGCTCTGTGCCATGCGATCCTGCCGTTTACCTTTGAGAAAACTGCAAGCCGTATGATCAACGAACTGCATCACCGGATGCACAACCGGAGCAAATAGAACCGCATGTGCAGATGGGCCGCCTACCGAGGAACGCCGATCCCGCTGGAGCAGATTGTCTCCGCTCCCGGCCATTCGCTGATCGAGCAATCGCATCACGCCACCCAGGCCAAGACGGCGACCAATGGCGACGGCTTTGGTGTGGCCTGGTATGGCGAACATCCCGAACCGGGGCTTTACCGCGATGTGCTGCCGGCCTGGTCGGACTGCAATCTGAAATCGCTGGCGCGGCAGATCCGCTCGCCGCTGTTTCTGGCGCATGTGCGCGCCTCCACCGGCGGCGCCACCAGCCGCGACAATTGCCATCCCTTCGTCAACGGCAAATGGACATTCATGCACAATGGCCAGATCGCCGGTTTCGATGCGATCCGGCGGCCGATGGAAGCGGCGCTGTCTGACCGGCTCTACCGGGCGCGGCATGGCACCACCGATTCGGAACTGCTGTTCCTGCTGGCGATCGAATTCGGGCTCGAGACAGATCCGGCAGCAGCCTTCGGCGAAGCCATCCGGTTTGCCCTGGCGGAAGCTGCGCGCGCCAATGTGCGCGAACTGGTGCGGTTTACCGCTGCCTTCTCCGACGGCGAGACGCTTTACGCGATCCGCTATGCCAATGACGAATACGCGCCAACGCTCTACTCGGCGCCGACCTGCGGCAACAAGGGGCATTGCCTGGTGTCCGAGCCATTTACCGACACAGACACCAAGTGGCACGAAATCCCGGCCGGCAGTTTCGTGACGCTGACAGCGGGCGGGATCTCCTCGGCACGGTTTTCGCCGATGCAGGTGGAGCCGGTGAAGGTTGCGGAAGTGGCCTGAGGGGCGGCGGGCTGCAGAAATAGCAGACGCCAAAATGGCCGTTCCGATCCCATGGCTGCGCGCGGGCAATGTGCTAATCTGATCAAATGATGGCGGCCAATAAATACCGTTTTCGCAAGCTGACAATGGATGATCGCGATTTGCTCTTGGCATGGCAGTCGAAGCAGCATGTCCGTGAATGGTGGGACTCTGCTAAATCCTACACCGAAGCGGATTTGGCTGATCCTCGTGTCGCGCGCTGGATTGTTTCAATCGTCGACCGCCCCTTCGCGTTCATGCAGGATTACACGGTGCATGGGTGGGAGGATCACCATTTTGCCAAACTTCCCAAAGGGTCGCGGGGAATTGATCAATACATCGGAGACCCGGAGATGATCGGCCTTGGGCATGGCCCGGGCTTTATCGGCGCAAGAATGCAGGCTCTCTTTGATGAGGGCGCCCCTGTGATCGCGACCGATCCTCACCCTGACAATAAGCGGGCGATTTCGGTCTACAAGAAACTGGGCTTCGAACCGTCCGGGCCGGCCCAAGAAACGCAGTGGGGCTTGATCCTGCCAATGCTGGCGAGGCGGCAAGCGGCAGGCAGTTGAACCCATCCCGCATTGCCGACACCGGCAGCTTCCGGATGACCGCTCCTCAGCCAACTCTTGCTCTGCGCAAGCTCGGCGATGGCGGCCCGGCGCAAGGTCTGCTCGGCGGGACGGAGCGGCTGTTCGTCTAGAGCGCTTCATGGCTAGATGGAACCATTCTGCCGCGCCGGTTTGGTTCAAGATCAAGGGGGTCGGCGAAGGTCGCACCCGGGGTGCGGGCAAGCCGAAACCCGCCGGAATTGGGCCAAACCGGCCCGGCCCTTCGGGTTTCCGACTGACGGACACCCACTTTGTCAGGCGCCGTCGGACGATGCCCCACATCGTCCTCGCCACTTTCCGCGTGGATCGTCTCGTCAGGCGAGAAACAGAAATGATTCCATCTAGCCATGAAGCGCTCTAGGTGTTCAGACTGTGAAAAAATTCCCGGCAGAACCGATCCAGCGTTTCGACATCGTCCGAATTCGCGACCCAGCTACGGTCCAGTTGCAGTGTTCCGGCAGGCACAATTCTCTCCGCAATCTCGGCCGGAGTGGTCTTGTCGATACGGCCACCGGCCCAATCATGAAAGGCTGAAGAATATCGAACAGCCGCCCCGCTCGACAACAGGTCGATTGTTCCCCCTTCCGCAAAGAATGTCAGCCCGTCCCCCATCTCTTCCCCGATAAGCGCGAGCCGGTCTCCCAGACGGTGCTTCAACAGCGCGGCGAAGACGATCGCGGCGGAGAAGGTGAATTTGTCGACAAGCAAGCCGACCCGCCGGTCTTGTGCGCCCTGCGAGATCGCGTCGATCAAAGGCATGGTCCGAAGAAAGTCGCCACCCGTATTTCCGCGAAGGTCAATCAGCAGGGGAATGCCCGGGCGTGACCTTACGAGGTCCGCCGCCTCGCAAACCGCATCCGAAAGCGCAGTTTCACCGGGATCGAAGAAGCTCGGAAGGACCAATAATAGGCCGCGCTGGCCGAAGTCCTTGATCGTCAGAAAGGACTTGGGAGACCAGGATGAGTCGGCTTTTCCATGCTCGTTGCGCGGGTAGAACGTCGAGCCGGGAACCCCATTGGCAGCGTCCAGAAGCAGGTCTCTGATCTGACCCGTCTGATTGCGTATCCGGTATTCGATCGTGTCGCCGCCTGAAGATACGCCCAGGCGCCGCAATGCAGCTGGCCACGCGAACAGGATTGGCCCGATAACGCGCCGTCGTTGCCGCGTCCCCGCCAGAAAGTCCTCTGCGGCGACTTCGATTTCGCCTACGGGAACACCATTGATGGATATCAAGTCGCCCCCAATCGCCGCGGCGAAACCGGGCATACTGTCGAGCAGGCGTACCACGGTGCCGATGGCAGCAAATCTTACAGGCATAACCGAGATGGCGCCGTTTGGGATCAGGCGCGTATGCCCGTTCCCCGCAAGTGCCAGAAGGCGCATCAGGGAAAGCAGGAATGCGTCCTTCAAGTTCGCGAGGGCATTGTGCCGGGCTTCATCGATGTGACGATCCATCGCCTCGCGTCCGACCAACCGGAAGCTGGGATCGGCCGGCAGGACCGTTGTCACTATCTGCTCAAGGTCTTGGATCATCGACATGCGTCAATGTAGTCTCATGCGTACCGCAATGTCCAAGATGGGCTGATGGTGTTGAAAACTCCGGAATGGATGCTGCACTGTCGAATAGCGAGAACATCGTTGCCGCCAACAGCTCCGGGTGAAACATCATTTCTCCGGGCCCTCATTGGTGAAATGGCGTTCTGCAGAATGGCCGCCTTGTCGATCCGCTTGGACTTTTTCAACAGTCACGGACCGGAGCAACCTATGCTTGACGTAGCGCAGACGTCTGCTTGTGAAACCATTTGTTTCACGGAGGAGCCAAGAGTTCCCTGTCACGCAGCTGTAACAGAGCAACAATAGGGACGGCTGCACGATGTGAAAGGAGTTAGGCTTTGACAACCTGGTTTTCGGACAAAATCCAAAAACGCGGAAGTGAAATTGAGGGACGCGGCTTGTTCTGTGTCGCATCAATACAGGCGGGCGAAACCGTGGTCGTGAAGGGCGGTCACGTCTTTGACCGGACGAAGAGGGACGAGCTCGCCAAGACTCTTGGTCCTGCTGAGATCCAGATCGACGATCATTTGTTCATCGGACCTGTAACGCAGGAGGAGCGGGAAGCCTCGATGATGTGTCTCAATCACTCATGCGACCCCAACGTGCAGATCGCTGGGCAAATTACGTTTCGTGCAATGCGCGATATTAATCCCGGCGAAGAGCTTACTTTTGACTACGCGACTGGCGATGACGATGATTGGGAAATGGAATGCGCCTGCGGCGCAGCTCGCTGTCGGGGTCAAGTGACCGGAACGGATTGGAAGATTCCCGAGCTCCAGCGACGTTATGCCGGAAAATTTTCCGACTATCTCCAGAGAAGGATGACGAAGCAAAGCGCCTGAAAGCAGACCGTCGGGAAAATGAAACGAACGGCAGCTTCGTCCCGCAGCAGTGCCGACATCTTTGCACAGCGTAGCGAACTTCCACTTTCCGCCCATTCGAGACATTTGTGCAATTGAATACCACTGTCTCGTTGTTCGCTACACGGCCGGTCATGGTGCCTTTTGGCAAAGGCCTTTGCTAAAGCTTGCTCTGTGCAAGCTCGGCGATCCGTGCCGCCAGCCTGTCGGCAACCTCGTCCTTCGACAGGTCCGGCCAGTCCTCGACGCCGGTTTTTGAGACTATGCGGACGCGGTTGCGGTCGCCGCCCATGATGCCGGTGGCCGGCGAGACATCGTTGGCGACGATAAAATCGGCGCCCTTGCGGGCCAGCTTGGCCTGTGCGTTGGAAACAACGTCTGCGGTCTCGGCGGCGAAGCCGACCACGAGGTGCGGTCTCTTCTCGTGATGGCCGATGGTTTTGAGGATGTCGGGGTTTTCGGTGAGCTCCAGCGGCGCGGGCCCCTCGCCTTCCTTTTTCTTGATCTTATTGCCCGAGGCGCTGGCAACGCGCCAGTCGGCAACGGCGGCGACGAAGACGGCGATGTCGGCGGGCAAGGCTGACGTCACCGCCTCAAGCATGTTGGCCGCACTTTCGACCCGGATGACATGCGCGCCAGCGGGATCAGGAATGGTGACCGGACCGGAGACCAGTGTCACCTCCGCGCCGAGCCGGGCAAGAGCGCCGGCGATGGCGTGGCCCTGCTTTCCGGACGAGCGGTTGGCGATGTAGCGCACCGGGTCGATCGGCTCGTGGGTCGGGCCCGAGGTGACGATGGCGGTCTTGCCGGCCAGCGGCTTGGGCGCGTCATCCAGCAGCGCCTCGATGGAGCCGACGATCTGCAAGGGCTCTGCCATGCGGCCTTCGCCGGCCTCGTTGGATTCGGCCATTTCGCCGGCCATCGGGCCGATGAAATGTACGCCATCTTTCCGCAGCGTCTCGGCGTTGCGGCGGGTTGCGGTGTGCGCCCACATGGCCGGGTTCATCGCCGGCGCGATCAGCACCGGCTGGTTGGTGGCGAGCAACACGGTGGAGGCGAGGTCATTGGCCATGCCATGGGCCATCCTGGCCATCAGATCGGCGGTGGCGGGCGCCACGCAGATCAGGTCGCAATCGCGCGCCAGGCGGATATGGCCGACATCCTGCTCGTCCTCGCGGGAAAACAGATCGGTGTAGACGTGGTCGCTCGCGAGCGCGCCGACGGCCAGCGGGGTGATGAATTCCTGCGCGGCCCGGGTCATCAGCGGCCGGACCTCTGCGCCGCGCTCACGCAGGCGGCGGATCAGGTCGAGCGACTTGTAAGCCGCAATGCCGCCGGAGATGATCAGCAGGATGCGTTTGCCGGAAAGGGTCATGGCGCGGGGTCCCAGGGGTTGATGAGGGTGACGCCGCAATCTGCGAAATCACGGACATTGCGGGTGGCAACCGGCAGACCGCGCCTTAGCGCGATGGCGGCAATCTGGGCGTCGAGGATAGAAACGGGACGGCCTACGGAACGGCGGGAGGAAAGCACTTCTGCATAATATGGAGCATCAGCACTTTCAAATGCCAGGATCCGCTCATTCTCATATGACTCAAGAAACTCCGTAATCATAGCACCAAGAACTTCGCTGCGGCGACCGGCCGGTAAAAACGTAACGCCAGCGAGTAGTTCGGCTTTGACCACCGACGGGACGCACAGCAATTTCCGATCAAGGGTTGCGAACCATTTCATGACCATTTGATCAGGCCGCACCGAAATTGCCTCAGAAATCACATTGGCATCGAGAATCATTCGTCTTCAAGCCACGGGAAGACAGTTCGCTCGCCAGCCATCTCAGTGCGCGGCGGGATCTCGATATCAAAGGCGCCGTATTTCTTGCGCAAGGCCATCACTTGATCATAGAGAGTTTCGCCTTCTGGCTTAACGGACGCCTTTTCATCGTCTTCGTTCACGGATTTTCGCAACAGCACCCGCGCCTCTTCCTCCATGGACACACCATGGCGCGCCGCGCGTTCGCGCAGGGCCTGCTTCACAGTGTCATCGAGATTGCGGATGGTGAGTGTCGCCATGATGAACCTCCCAGTCAGAGATCTTTCTGTGACTGCAATGTATGCATTGCAATCATTGCAGTCAAACTGGGGGTGTCGTTGCGATGACATAGAGACGGGATATGTAGCGCCCAATGACAAACTCAGCCCTGATGGTCATTGACCTGACAAATGATTTTCTCGCCGCGTGGGACAAGGACCGCTGTGCGCAGTTGATTATGGCGACCAATGATCTGGTCGAGCATTTTCGCGCAATTGGCCGCCCGGTGATCTGGGTCCGGCAGGAGTTCCGGGACGATCTGAGCGATGCATTTCTGGAGATGCGGGACCGGACGGTGAAGCTGAATATCATCGGAACAGTGGGTGCGGAACTGGATGGGCGTCTCGCGATCCGCGATGGCGACATCATGATCGTGAAGAAACGCTACAGTCCGTTTTTCGGCACAGATCTCGATGCCGTGCTGGCGCAGAAAGCTATCTGCTCACTGGTGATTGCCGGGATCAACACCCATGCCTGTGTCAGGCTGGCGGCAATTGATGCCTACCAGCGTGACATGCGGGTGATCCTGGCGAGCGAGGCGATCGGGTCCTATGATGAAGAGCACGCCCGGATTTCACTGAGATATATGGACGGCAAGATCGCCCGGGTGATGGGCACTGAAGCAATCAGGGCGGATATCACCTGAGCTTTCAGGAATAGGTAGCGAACCCAGTCATCCGGGGGAGGCTTCCAGAGCCATGCCTGGCGCGGAGATCGGCGCTCGCAAACATGCCCGGCGCGGCCGCGATGGTATCTATGACCGGATCGCGCGGGCGGCGCATCACCAGGACGGCGGTTAACCGGTGCAATCATGAAACGACAACCCGGCACCGGGCCGGGTTGTCGGGGTCTCGTGTGATCAGGCCGCCTTGAGGATCTCGACCATCTCGATGTCGAAAATCAGATCCTTGCCAGCCAGCGGATGGTTGGCGTCGACGGTGATTTCCTGTTCATCAACGGAGGTCACGATGAGGGCCACCTGTCCGCCCTGCGGCGTCTGGGCCTGCAACTGCATGCCTTCCTGCGGCTCCATCTCAGCCGGCAGGGCGCTGCGCGGAATGTTCTGGACCTTTGCCGGATCATGGGGGCCGTAGGCCTCTTCGGCCGTAACGGTGACCGTCTGCTTGTCACCGACCTTCATGCCCTCGACTTCGCGGTCAAGACCGCTGATGATCTGGCCGGAACCAAGCTGAAACTCCAAAGGCTCGCGTCCCTCGGAACTGTCGAACCGGGTGCCGTCTGTCAGTGTGCCGGTGTAGTTTATCCGCACGGTGTCGCCGGATTTGGCCTCGCTCATATATCTATCCAATGCTTGTGTTTTTCCCGGCGCGTCCGTGTGTCTACGGATCTGGTGCGCAATGCGCCGCCGGTTTCCTGCCCTGACGGCGCGTCTGCGGCCGTCGGCGAATGCTGGCCCGGCGCTCAATGGCCGGTCCAGTGCAGCAGCATTTTGCGGGAAACGGGCCGAAATTGCAAATCGGGTGACGTTTTGCGGAGCCACGCCCTTTCCGGCCTCCGGGAACGGAAACCTTATCTGAGCCGCTTGGCGTGCGTCGCCTCGGTCTCATCGACCACCAGAAACCCGAGCAGTTCATAGAAGCTGCGCGAAGCGGGGGTAGCGCGGAGGCGGACGCGGGGGAACCAGATCGAGGCGCTGTCGAGCGCCTGGGCGACCAGAGCCCGGGCGATGCCGGCGTGGCGGTGAGCGAGATCGACATAGAGATGGCGAATGCGGCCGGCGTTTTCACTCACATAGGGATCACGGTTGAGGCCGCAGAAGCCGACCAGAGTGTCATCGTCGAAGGCGCCGACCAGCCGTTCGCCGGGGCCATCAAAGCGGTTTGCGCCCGACTTCCAGTCATGCAGCATCCTCTCGACAAAGGGATATCCGTCCCTCCAGGCTTCATCCGAAAGCGGCTGGACATCCGTGTCATCAAGGGAAATGGGTCGATAGGCGATCACACCTACCATATGGGGTGGTAGGCGAGCGCCGACCAGACCGCGGCTGCGGCAATAATCCAGAGTGCTGCGCGGCCGGAGCGGGTGTGGCGCGCCTCGGCCCTGCCAATAGCCTCGGACGTGGCGGCGTCAAACCGCAGGCCGTTCTCGGCCATCTTGCCCACCTCTTGCGAAAAGCGTTCGGTGCGGGCAGCGAGCTCCGGCAATTGCTCAGCAAGCCTGAAGGCAGCAATGGCGCCCTCCTTGATGTCGACGGCAATGCGCTTGGGCCCAAGATTGTCGCGGATCCAGTCGCCGACCACCGGCTCGGCGGCCTTCCACATGTTGAATTTCGGATTGAGCGTGCGCGACACGCCCTCGACCACGACCATGGTCTTTTGCAGCATCACCAGCTCGGGCCTTGTCTCCATGTCGAACAGCTCGGTAACTTCGAACAACAGCGTCAGCAGCCGCGCCATGGAGATGGTCTCGGCCGGCTGGCCGTGGATCGGCTCGCCGATGGCGCGGATGGCCTGGGCGAAACTCGCCGGATCGTGGCGGGGGTGGACATAGCCTGCCTCGAAATGCACATCGGCGACGCGCTGGTAATCGCGCGTGATGAAGCCGTAGAGGATTTCAGCCAGGAAGCGGCGTTCCTTTTTGCCCAGACGGCCGACAATGCCCATGTCGACGGCGACGACCATGCCGGCCGGATCGACGAAGAGATTGCCCTGGTGCATGTCGGCATGGAAGAAGCCGTCGCGCAGCGTGTGGCGCAGGAAGGACTGGATCAGCGTGTCGGCCAGTGCATCAAGATCGTGGCCCGCGGCGCGCAAGCCCGCGACATTGCTCATCTTGATGCCGTCGATCCACTCCATGGTGACGCAATCGCGGCCGGTGCGCTCCCAGTCGACCCTGGGCACCCGGAAACCGGGATCGTCGCTGGTGTTGTCGGCCATCTCTGACAGGGCTGCCGCCTCGAGCCGCAGATCCATTTCTATGCGGGTGGTCTGTTCCAGCGTCCGGGTGATCTCCACCGGCCGCAGCCGCCGCGACGACGGAATGAAACGCTCCTGCAGTTCAGAAACCAGATAGAAGGCCTCGAGGTCATGCCTGAAGCGCTGACGCACACCGGGGCGGATGACCTTGACGGCAACCTGGCGGGGGCCGTTTTCATCGGTGACTTCAGCCGGGTGCACCTGGGCGATGGAGGCAGCCGCAATCGGCGGATCAAAGCGGGTGTAGAGATCGGAAATCGGGCGGCCGAGCGAGCCTTCGATGGCCGCGCGGGCCTGGGCTTCCGGAAATGTCGCCATGCGGTCCTGAAGGCCGGCCAGATCATCGGCGATATCGGCGCCGACCACATCGGGACGGGTGGCCAGAAACTGGCCGAGCTTGACCCAGGACGGTCCCAGCCGCTCCACTGCGCGGGCGAGCCTGTCGGTTCGCTCGGCGTTTCTTGCCTGGCGTTTGGCCAGCAGGCCTGCAACCCGGTGACCGAGTTGCAGCGAGGGCGGAAGATCGTCCGCGGGCAGCGAGGAGACCACGCCTTCACGCACAAGGATGAAGCCCGCCCGCATCAGGCGCAGATAGGTGCCGAGACTTGCCATTGCGGTCAGATCTTCCAGGCGGAGTGAAGGGCCGCAATGCCGCCGGTGTAATTGGTGTAGCCGACGCGGGAGAACCCGGCGCGCTCGATCATCGCGGCGAAATCGGCCTGACGCGGGAACTTGCGGATCGATTCGACCAGATAGCGGTAGGGCTCCGCCTCACCGGCGATGGCCTTGCCCATGGCAGGAATGCCGTTGAAGGACCAGGCGTCATAGACACGATCGAGAATCGGCATCTCGACTTCGGAGAACTCGAGACAGAGGAAGCGTCCGCCACGGCGGAGCACGCGATAGGCTTCGCGCAGAGCCTTGTCGATGTCGGGCACGTTGCGGATGCCGAAGGCAATCGTATAGGCGTCGAAACTGTTGTCCTCGAACGGCAGCTCCTCGGCATTCGCCTCGACAAAATCGAGATTGCCGGCATAGCCCTTCTTTTCGGCGCGCTCGGCGCCGACGCCAAGCATCGAGCCGTTGATATCGAGCACGGTGCCCTGCGCCTGCTTGTCGGAGGCTGCGACAATGCGAAAGGCGATGTCGCCCGTGCCTCCAGCCACATCAAGAAAGCGGAAGCCTGAACGGCGCGGCGGATTGAGGCTTGCGACAAGCGCGTCTTTCCAGACCCGGTGCAGGCCACCCGACATCACGTCATTCATAATGTCGTAGCGCTTGGCCACCTTGTGAAAGACGTCGTTGACCAGGGTCTGCTTCTCGCCGTCCCCGACGGTGCGAAAGCCGTAGCTGGTCTGCATTCCGCCATCCGTGGCGACGCGCTGTTCTGACATCACTTCATCCCGTGTTTCTTCTGCTGGCATCAAACTCGCCGGGATCCCGTCCGGCAACCGGCTAAACTTGCCGCGACCATAGCGGATCACTCTTCGGCGCGCTATCTAGGCATCAGCATCCTGCCTGCGGCATAGCGCATCGTCTTATAGGTCAGCCGCACGCATATTGAAACCAGTCCGAGGAGTTCGCGTTGCCCGAATTGCCAGAAGTCGAAACCGTCCGCCGCGGACTCACGCCAGTGATGGAGAGCGCCCGGATCATCCGTGTCGAGCAACGCCGCGCCGATCTGCGGTTTGCCTTTCCGGACGATTTCGCGGCCCGGCTTGAAGGCCGGCAGATCATTTCGCTGGGCCGCCGGGCCAAATATCTGATCGCCGATCTCGACGACGGCATGGTGCTGGTCAGTCATCTGGGCATGTCGGGATCCTTCCGGATCGAAGCCGCCGGGGACGGCAGTCTTGTCCCCGGTGTGTTTCATCATGAGCGCCCGAAAGACGACAAGCATGATCATGTGGTGCTTCACGTGGAGGGGCCGGCGGGACAGGCCCGGGTGATCTACAATGATCCGCGGCGTTTCGGGTATATGGACCTGATGGCGCGGACGGCACTCGCCGACCATCCCTGGTTCAAGGGGCTTGGCGTGGAGCCGACCGGCAACAGTCTCGACGCCAACGAGCTGGCCCGGCGGCTGTCGGGCAAGGCCGCGCCCCTGAAGGCGGCATTGCTGGATCAACGGATCATCGCCGGGCTGGGCAATATATATGTCTGTGAAGCGATGTGGCGGGCGGAGCTGTCGCCGCTCAAACCGGCCGGGCGGCTGGTCACCAGGACGGGCCGGCCACGCAAGCAGCTTGAAGTGCTCACCCAGGCGGTCCGGACGGTGATTGAAGAAGCAATTGCCGCGGGTGGCTCATCGCTGAGAGACCATATCCGCACCGATGGGACGCTTGGTTATTTCCAGCACGGATTTTCCGTTTACGACCGCGAGGGAAAGGCTTGCCCCCGCCCCGGCTGTGGCGATACGGTCCGCCGCATGGTGCAGAGCGGGCGCTCGACATTTTATTGTCCAAGCTGCCAGACACACTGACCCGACGAGAATACCCTGAGAGATCAGTCCAAGCGGCTGCAACGAGGAGAATTGCGATGGCACTCAAGACTTTGAAAACGGAAACGCGCGGCCGGGTGGCCATCATCACATTGAACCGGCCTGATGCGCTCAACGCGCTGAATTCCGAGCTGCTGGGCGAACTGCGCGAGACGCTTGCGCAATTTGGCGCGGACGAGAAGATCGGAGCGATCGTGCTGACCGGCTCTGAAAAGGCTTTCGCCGCCGGCGCCGACATCAAGGAAATGCAGCCCAAGGACTTTATCGGCGCCTATATGGAAGACTTCTTCGAGGGATGGAGCGCGGTTTCCTCGACCCGCAAGCCGGTGATCGCGGCCGTCGCCGGCTACGCGCTTGGTGGCGGCTGCGAGCTGGCGATGATGTGCGACTTCATCATTGCCGCCGATACGGCCAAGTTCGGCCAGCCGGAAATCACCCTCGGAGTCATTCCCGGCATGGGCGGCACCCAGCGCATGACCCGGGCGATCGGCAAGGCAAAGGCGATGGATTTGTGCCTGACCGGCCGGATGATGGATGCCGAGGAAGCCGAACGCTCGGGGCTGGTGGCGCGCGTGGTGCCGGCGGACGAGCTGCTGGCGACGGCAACCAAGGCGGCGGAAAAGATCGCCGGCTTCTCGCTGCCGGTGGCGATGATGGTGAAGGAGTCGGTCAATCGCGCCGACGAGGTGACGCTTGCCGAAGGCTTGCGCTTCGAACGCCGCCTGTTCCACTCGCTGTTTGCGTCCGAAGACCAGAAAGAAGGCATGGCCGCGTTCGTCGAGAAGCGCAAGGCGCAGTTCAAACACCGGTGAGCAAATGCACCGGCGGGCGACCGGAAAACGGTTTTTCGCGTTGACGAAAGCCGCGATACCCGGTATAGGCCCGCCATCGAATGGCAGCTTTCGGGCTCGCCGTGGTTTTCTCGCATTCCGTATGTCAAAGCGATATTCCTCGAAAGAGGCGCTTTCCGGTCGGAATAGAGCATGTGACACTTTGAGAGGCATTCATGGCCAATACAACTTCGGCGAAAAAAGCGACCCGCAAGATTGCCCGCCGCACTGACGTAAACAAAGCACGCCGTTCGCGTGTCCGCGGCTTCCTCCGCACCGTTGAGGAAGCAATCAGCTCCGGCGACCAGGCCGCTGCAGCCGCAGCGCTCAAGGCAGCCCAGCCTGAACTGATGCGCGCCGCCGGCAAGGGCGTGGTTCACTCGAATACGGCTTCGCGAAAGATTTCGCGGCTGTCGAGCCGGGTGAAGGCGCTTAGCGCCTGATCGACCCCAAAACTAGTTTGTCGACTAAAGGCCCGGCTCGTCCGGGCCTTTTTCGTTTTGCTCCAGTGACTTGCGCAACACCGATTCCAGAGGTGAAACCCGCATCGTCACGCCCCCGTCACATTCGCAATAAAAATCCATTTTTTTCAATAACTTACAAGAGGTGACGGATTCGCGCCCGGATTGGCAAACCGGATTCGCCGGATAAGCTGTCAAGCCCCGAAATTTTGTATCCAAGGCTTCCTCATGGGAACAAAAAGATCAGAAGTCGCGAAAAGGCAATGAATCCAATTGCCTGTTGATAACCTCCACCGAGAGGCTTTTTTCAACCATTACGAGTCAATCCCCAAAGTGTGAATGAAACGTAAATAAGCTGCTTGATAAGGCCACCCCATCCTGCCTAAATAGCCCTCGACAAGGGGCACGGAGCCGGACGGTTCCAGGGACGGTTCACCTTATTTCAGGTGATGAAATTCCAACCTGCCCCTTGGTGTCCGGCAGTCTCGCCGGGCAAACTCAAATAAAACCTTCGGTTGCATTGGTACTCTGTTGCCATGCGGTGAAGTTTTGACTTCCTCAAGACTCCGGTTTTGAGGGAACGATGAAGTTTTGTCCACTCCAGCGATACGAGGTCGCCGGCGCGGACGAATTGAAGGGGCAAGACAAGGCGGGGGCAACCGCATCAGAACTGGATGTGTCAACGAGGGCACGTTCGCCACCGGGCCATGATGGCCGGGGCAAATTACCTAAATGCGGCAATAGGATTACAGCGGCGATGCAAACACACACGACGACAGCGCGTAAAGCGGCACAATGGGACGTACAGAAAACAAACGTCCAACCGCTTGGCGGAGATGTTTGCCCGACGACTGACAAAGGGGCGGACATGAACAAGAATACCAATACCTTTGACAGGGTTATGGCGCGTTTGAAGGCGCAGGTTGGACCAGAGGTTTTCACAAGCTGGTTCGGGCGGCTCAAGCTGCAATCGGCTTCCAAGAGCGTCGTGCGCCTTTCGGTCCCGACCGCATTCCTGAAATCCTGGATCAACAACAAGTATCTCGACCAGATCAGCGCGCTGTTCAGCGAAGAAGACGCCGATATCCTGAAGGTCGAGATCGTTGTGCGCTCGGCGACCCGGGCGATCCGTCCGGCCGTTGAAACAGAAGCCGACAGCGCGGCCACCGCAACCGCTGCTCAAGAGACCCCGGCTGCAGCGCGCAAGGATCACCATCTCTCCCTGAAGGGCGTGGGAGCGCATCTTTCCCACTTCCAGAAGGGCCCGCAGGCCGCCAACAATGTCATCGGGTCGCCGCTCGATCCTCGCTACACCTTCGAGAGCTATGTCGAAGGCTCGTCCAACCGGGTGGCACTGGCCGCCGCCAAGACCATTGCAGAGGCCGGAACCGGCGCTATCCGCTTCAACCCGCTGTTCATTCATTCCAATGTCGGGCTGGGCAAGACCCACCTGCTGCAGGCAATCGCCGCCGCGGCCAGCCGCCATGCGCGCAATCCGCGCGTGGTCTATCTGACGGCTGAATATTTCATGTGGCGCTTTGCCACCGCGATCCGCGACAACGACGCGCTGTCATTCAAGGAATCGCTGCGCAACATCGATCTGCTGGTGATCGACGACATGCAGTTTCTGCAGGGTAAATCGATCCAGAACGAGTTCTGCCATCTGCTCAACATGCTGCTCGATTCGGCCCGCCAGGTGGTTGTCGCCGCCGACCGCGCGCCGTGGGAGCTGGAATCGCTGGATCCGCGGGTCCGGTCGCGCCTGCAGGGTGGCGTTGCCATCGAAATTGAAGCGCCCGACTTCGACATGCGCTTGGAAATGCTGCGCCAGCGGCTGGCCATTGCGCAGATCGAGGATGGCTCGCTGGATATCGGCGAGGATATTCTTGCCCATGTCGCCCAGAACATCACATCAAGCGGCCGGGAGCTGGAAGGCGCATTCAACCAGCTGCTGTTCCGCCGCAGCTTCGAGCCCAATCTGACGCTTGAGCGGGTCGACCAGTTGCTTGGCCATCTGGTCAATGCGGGCGAACCGAAGCGGGTTCGTATCGAAGACATCCAGCGGGTGGTTTCGCGGCACTACAATGTCTCGCGGCAGGAGCTGGTGTCGGACCGCCGCACCCGCGTCATCGTCAAGCCACGGCAGATCGCGATGTATCTGGCCAAGACCATGACCCCGCGTTCGTTCCCCGAAATCGGCCGCCGGTTCGGCGGACGAGACCACACAACCGTGCTGCACGCCGTTCGCAAGATCGAAGAGCTGATCAATTCCGACACCAAGCTGGGTCACGAAATCGAACTGCTGAAGCGGCTGATCATCGAATAGTCAGCAATTCTGTATGCTTATCCCCAGAATCCCGGTCCGGCCCGAAAGGTCCGGGCCGGTTTTTGTTGCATGCCGGGGGTATAATCTGCCATTTTGCTCGCCCGGGCCTAGCGCACCACGCGCCAGATTGCGGCCTGTACCGGACACAATCCGGACAAGACAGAATTTGAAAGGCCTGCGCAGCCCAGCGCATGCCCCCAGCCAAGCGGTAGTCAGATCATGCGTGTCACCCTCGAGCGTTCCCATCTCCTCAAGTCGCTGAACCACGTTCACCGCGTGGTGGAGCGGCGCAACACCATACCGATTCTGTCAAACGTGTTGCTGAAAGCCGAAGGCGCGACGCTTGACATGAAAGCCACCGACCTTGACCTCGAAATCACCGAGGCGACAGCGGCGATGGTCGAACAGGCGGGCTCCACCACAGTGCCTGCGCATCTGCTTTACGATATCGTGCGCAAGCTGTCCGACGGATCGGAAGTGCTGTTGTCGACAGACGCCGACGGCGCGACGATGACGGTTGCCTCGGGCCGCTCGAAATTCTCGCTGCAGTGCCTGCCGGAATCGGATTTCCCGGACCTGACAGCCGGCGCCTTCAGCCACACATTCCGCCTGCCCGCGACACAGCTCAAAATGCTGATCGACCGCACCCAGTTTGCCATCTCGACCGAAGAGACGCGCTATTATCTCAATGGTATCTTCGTGCATTCGATCGAGAGCGAGGGTGCGCTGAAGCTGCGCGCTGTCGCCACCGACGGCCACCGCCTGGCACGCGCCGATGTGGACGCGCCATCGGGATCGGAAGGCATGCCCGGCATCATCATCCCGCGCAAGACCGTGGGCGAGCTGCAGAAGCTGGTCGACAATCCGGACATCACGGTGACCGTGGAAGTCTCGGACGCCAAGATCCGCTTCACCATTGGCGGGATCGTGCTGACCTCGAAGCTGATCGACGGCACCTTCCCCGATTACCAGCGGGTGATCCCGACCGGCAACGACAAGGAACTGACCGTCGATTGCCAGACCTTTGCGCAGGCCGTTGACCGCGTGTCGACAATTTCGTCGGAGCGCGGCCGGGCAGTCAAGCTGGCGATTGCCGACGGACAGCTGACGCTGACCGTCAACAACCCGGACTCGGGCAGTGCGACGGAAGAACTGGCCGTTGGCTATGACCGCGATCCGCTGGAAATCGGCTTCAACGCCAAATATCTGCTCGACATCACCAATCAGCTGTCGGGCTCGGATGCGGTGTTCATGCTGGCTGATCCCGGTTCGCCGACGCTGGTGCGCGACACCGCCGGCGATGACGCGCTGTATGTGCTCATGCCGATGCGCGTCTAGAGCGCACATTTGCAGCACCCGGCCCTCACTGCTTCAGGCGCAACGCCCGGCTGCCGGTCGCAAGACGGTTGAGCGGAGACAGGCATGGCCCCGACAGTGCATATCGAGCGGCTGAAGCTCACCGGCTTTCGCAACTACGCCAGCCTGTCACTGGAGCTCGACGCGCGCCATGTGGTTCTTGCCGGGGACAACGGGGCTGGCAAGACCAATCTGATGGAAGCGCTGTCGTTGCTGACCCCCGGTCGGGGCATGCGCCGCGCACCCTATGGCGACCTGATCAGGACCAGCCCCGAAGCCGGATCAACGCCCGCAAGCGGCTTCAGCATTTTTGCCAGCCTTGAAGGCATGGCCGGGCCTGTCGACATCGGCACAGGGATAGACAGCGCCGAGGACGGCGGATCACGGCGGGTGCGGATCAATGGAGCGGCGGCGCGCGCGACGGACGATCTTCTTGAGCATTTGCGGCTCTTGTGGCTGACCCCGGCAATGGACGGGCTGTTTACCGGGGCGGCCGGTGACCGGCGGCGGTTCCTGGACCGGCTGGTGTTGTCGGTGGATCCGGCGCATGGCGGCAGGGCACTGAATTATGAACGCGCCATGCGCAGCCGAAACCGGCTGTTGTCTGAAGGCCGCGCCGACCCGACCTGGCTTGACGGGCTGGAAGCGCAAATGACCGAACTCGGCGTGGCAATGGCCATGGCGCGCAACGAGGTGGTGAGTCTGTTGTCGGACCTGATCGAGAGCAACACCACACACAGCGTGTTCCCGGCGGCAACGGTGCGGCTTGAAGGCTTTCTGGAGGACGAGGCGCTGGCTTCGGCGAGCGACATGGAGGCCGCCTTTGCCGGCATGCTGGCAAGCGGGCGGCGGCGCGATGCTGCTGCCGGACGGACCCTGTCGGGACCGCACCGCTCCGACCTGATCGTGCATCATCGCGCCAAAGGGATGCCTGCAGCCCTGTCGTCGACAGGCGAACAGAAGGCCTTGCTGATCGGCATCGTTCTGGGACACGCGCAGTTGGTGCGGGCGATGACCGGCCACGCGCCGATCCTGCTGCTCGACGAAATTGCGGCCCATCTTGACGAAGGCCGCCGGGCAGCGTTGTTTGACCTGATCGAGGCGCTGGAGTGTCAGGCTTTCATGACCGGAACCGACGCCTCGATGTTTGCAAGCCTCGGGCCGCGCGGGCAGATTTTCAGGGTGTCTGAAGGACGCGTGACGCCCTACAAGGACGAACCGGCCGATTGAGCCGCAGACACCACATGCAGGCAAGACATCGCCGTTTGGAGCCAGCCCATGGACAATTCGCATCTGAACCCGGACGAAGTGGCGCGCTATGCCCGGCACATCGTGTTGGCGGAAATCGGCGGGGCCGGGCAACAGCGGCTCAAGGCGGCCCGCGTGCTGGTGATCGGCGCGGGCGGGCTGGGCTCACCGGTGTTGAGCTATCTCGCGGCAGCAGGTGTCGGGCTGCTCGGTGTGATCGACGATGATGTGGTGTCGCTGTCCAACCTGCAACGGCAGATCCTGCACGACACCGACACGGTCGGCATGGCCAAGACCAAGAGCGCCGAACGGGCGTTGAAACGGCTCAATCCGCATACGCAGGTGGTCACCCATGAGATGCGCCTGACGACGGACAATGCCATCGATATTCTGACAGGGTACGACATGGTGGTGGACGGATCGGACAGTTTCGAGACCCGCTACCTGCTGGCCGACAGCTGCGAAGCGCTGAAGATCCCGCTGGTGACGGCTGCTGTCGGACGGTTTGACGGCTCGATCACGGTGCTGACACCCTATGAAACCGGGGATGACGGAAAGCCCTGCCCGCGCTACCGGGACCTGTTTCCCGAAGCCCCGCCGCCGGGACTGGTTCCCAGTTGCGCCGAAGCCGGGGTTATCGGCGCGCTGACCGGGGTGATCGGAACGCTGGAAGCGATGGAGGTGATCAAGCTGATCACCGGCGCAGGCGAACCGCTGATCGGGAAATTGCTGCTGTATGACGGACTCGCCGCAAGCTTCCGGACCGTGCGCTACAAACGCAAGGGCTGATGAGGCCAGGTCCGCGACAGTCCACTTTTCCGATAGACCATTGGTCTCAAAACAGAAAATCGCAAGAGTAAACTGTTCCGGATTTCACTCAGTCCCTGAGCGGCAGCACACGATCTGGCGGGCGGTGGCCGTCGAAGAGGGTGCGGATGTTGATGATCACCTTGTCGCCCATATCGATTCGCCCCTCGACGGTGGCCGAGCCCATATGCGGCAACAGCACCACCTTGCCCTCAGACGCCAGTTTGACCAGGCGTTTGTCAACGGCAGGTTCATGCTCGAACACATCCAGACCGGCGCCTGAAAGGCGGCCATCCTTGAGCGCCTTGATCAGGGCGTCCTCGTCGATGATGCCGCCACGGGCAGTGTTCACTATGTAAGCGCCGGCTTTCATAAGCTCCAGCCGGCGGGCAGAGAGCAGATGGAAGGTTGCCGGCGTTGACGGGCAATGCACCGACACGATGTCAACGCGCGCCAGCATCTGATCAAGGCTGTCCCAATAGGTGGCCTCAAGCTGATCCTCGGTGGCCGGATCGACACGGCGGCGATTGTGATAGTGGATCGACAGACCGAACGCCTTGGCGCGCCGGGCGACAGCGGTGCCTATACGGCCCATGCCGATAATGCCGAGCCGCTTGCCGCCAATGCGGTGGCCAAGCATCCAGGTGGGCGACCAGCCTTTCCAGCTGCCGCCGCTGCCGACGATGACATCGGCGCCTTCGGTCAACCGCCGCGGCACGGCAAGCATCAAGGCCATGGTCATGTCGGCGGTGTCTTCGGAGAGAACATTCGGCGTGTTGGTGACGGTGATGCCCTTCTTCTGCGCGGCATCGACGTCGATGTTGTCGACTCCATTGCCGAAATTGGCAATCAGCTTCATCTGCGGTCCGGCCTGCTCAATCAGCGCAGCATCGATCTTGTCGGTCACAGTCGGCACAAGAACGTCGGCCGAGCGCATGGCGGCGACAAGTTCAGGCTGGGTGCGTGGTTCGTCGGTGATGTTGAGCTCGGCATCAAACAGCTCGCGCATGCGGGTCTCGACGGCATCCGGCAGGCGGCGGGTGATATAGACCTTGGGTTTTTTTCGATTAGGCATTTTGTTGAGGTCCAACGTTGAGAGCTCTTTAACCAAACTCGGCGACAGTGGCTTATACGTAACGCTTTTTCTATCAGACCCTCCGGCGAAGACAATCCAAAGCGCCGGGATTGCCGATTAAAAAAGCGCTGCAAGCCGGAACCGGCCGCCGATGGCGCTGTCAGCGCCTGACGCTTTTGGCCGAACGACCCGCCACGAAAGTGGCGGGATATCCGGACCTGAAACATGAACAGCAGCGGCGCCGTCCAGTTGGCGCCCCAACCCCAAAGGTGTAAGTCATGCGTCGCCTTTCCCTTTTTTGCGCAACCTGCCTGGCCCTGACCGGCCTGACAATAAGCCCGATGCTTTTGTCCGGGGCGGGTGCAGGCGTTGCCGCACATGCCCAGGCAGCAACCAAAGGTCCGAGCGGATTGCCGCTGCCGCGGTTTGTCAGCCTCAAGGCGAAGCGGGTCAATCTGCGCGTCGGACCAGGCCAGGATTACGCCGTGGCCTGGCTCTACACCAAGGCCGGCGTGCCGATGGAAGTGATCCAGGAATACGACAACTGGCGACGGGTGCGTGACGCCGAGGGCACCGAGGGCTGGGTCTACCAGTCGCTGCTTTCGGGTGAACGCACGGCTGTCACCGCGCCCTGGAAGATGGGCGAAGCGCAGGACGAATTCATCGACATGCACCGCGAAGCCCGCAGCAATGCCGACGTCGTTGCACGGCTTGAGCCCGGTGTGGTGGTGGTTGTCAAAACCTGCAATGGAGACTGGTGCGAAACCCAGGCAGACGGCGCCGGCGGGTGGGTGCAGCAAAGCGAGATCTGGGGCGCCTATCCGGGCGAAGCCTTCAAGTAGGCGTTACGACGCCGCTCTTTCAATTCAGTGAATTGCACATGAAAACAGGCGCTGATCACCAGCGCCTGTTTTGTATCCGGATGCAGGATCACGCCGGTTGCGGGCGTGACCGCAGAGGCCTTACAGGATGCGGACGGCACCCTTGGCGGCGCTGCTGGCCATCGAAGCATAGGCTTTGAGTGCCGTTGAAACAGCACGCTTGCGCGGCTTTTCCGGCTTCCAGCCTTCGGCCTCACGCCTGGCGCGGCGTTCGGCAAGTGTTGCCTCATCCACCGCCAGATTGATGCTGCGGTTGGGAATATCAATCTCGATCAGGTCGCCGGTCTCGACCAGGCCGATGGTGCCGCCTTCGGCCGCTTCGGGCGAAACATGGCCAATTGACAGACCCGAGGAGCCGCCAGAGAAGCGGCCGTCGGTGACCAAAGCGCAGGCCTTGCCCAGCCCCTTGGATTTGAGATAGCTGGTCGGGTAGAGCATTTCCTGCATTCCCGGTCCGCCGCGCGGACCTTCATAGCGGATCAGCACCACTTCACCCGGCTTGACCTTGCCGGTCAGAATGTCGGAGACGGCGTCGTCCTGGCTCTCGAAGATCTTGGCCGGACCGGAGAATTTGAGGATCGTTTCGTCGACGCCCGCAGTTTTGACGATGCAGCCGTCTTCGGCCAGATTGCCGAACAGAACAGCGAGCCCGCCGTCTTTCGAAAATGCGTGTTCAGCGTTCCTGATCACGCCGTTTTCCCTGTCGGTATCAACGCTTGCATAGCGGCGCGACTGAGAGAAAGCGGTCTGGGTCGGCACACCACCGGGCGCCGCACAATAAAAATCATGTACGGCCTTGTCTGACGACTGCACCACATCCCATTTGGCGAGCGCTTCTTTCATGGTCTTTTCGTGGATGGTGCCGACAGAGGTGTCGAGCAGGCCTGCGCGGTCCAGTTCGCCGAGGATTGCCATGATACCGCCGGCACGGTGAACATCTTCCATGTGCACATCGCTCTTGGCAGGCGCGACCTTGCACAGCACCGGAACGCCGCGCGACAACCGGTCGATGTCGGCCATGGTGAAATCCACCTCGCCCTCATGGGCGATGGCGAGCAGGTGCAGCACCGTGTTGGTGGAGCCGCCCATGGCGATGTCCAGCGTCATGGCATTTTCGAACGCAGCGAAGGAGGCAATCGAGCGCGGCAGCAAGCTGGCGTCGTCCCCCTCATAATGCCGTTTGGCCAGTCCGACGATGGTGCGTCCCGCCTCACGGAACAACCGCTCGCGATCGGAATGGGTGGCAAGCGTCGAGCCATTGCCCGGCAGCGCCAGGCCCATGGCCTCGGCCAGGCAATTCATCGAGTTGGCAGTGAACATGCCCGAACAGGAACCGCAGGTCGGACATGCCGAACGTTCGATCGCCGCCACATCCGCATCGCTGATATTGTCATCGGCAGCGGCGACCATGGCATCGACCAGATCCAGCGCCTTTTCGGTGCCGTCCTCGAGAATCACCTTGCCGGCTTCCATCGGCCCGCCGGATACGAAGACCACCGGGATATTGAGCCGCATCGCCGCCATCAGCATGCCGGGCGTGATCTTGTCGCAGTTGGAAATGC
>CAXBIE010000062.1:0-30048 GCA_963975635.1 uncultured Hoeflea sp.
CCGAAAATGGCAGGCGAATGCCCGACTGCCGATCAAACAGATGAATCGAGGCCGGAGGTATCGTCAACTCAAGGCGCGACCCTTGTACCGGGCTTAAATCCCCGGTCAGAAAGGCGGACAGGTCCTGCCCTGCCGATGTGCCGTGAACAAGGGTTTGGGCACCGGTGGATTCACTCAAACCCACATCCATCGAGAGCAGGTTCGCCGATGGCCCGGCCGGCGGTGTGAAATGTTCCGGTCGCATACCCACCGTCACCTCGTCTCCGGAATGCAGCCGAGCTTCTGCGGGAAGCGCAAGCCTTACGCCGCCGAGATCAATTTCGGGCCTGGATCCTGTCGTCACATAGGTTCCCTTCAACAGGTTCATGGCCGGAGACCCGATGAAGGTGGCGACAAAGGTGTTGGAAGGCCTGTGATAGACCTCGGACGGCGTGCCGATCTGCTCGACCTTGCCCTTGTTGAGCAGAACCAGCCGATCGGACATTGTGAGAGCTTCGACCTGGTCATGCGTCACATACACCAGAGTCGTGCCGAGACGTTTCTGCAGGGTTTTGATCTCCAGCCGCATCTGGACCCGCAGCTTTGCGTCGAGATTGGACAGAGGCTCATCGAACAGAAAGACCTTGGGGTTGCGGACAATGGCCCGGCCCATGGCGACGCGCTGGCGTTGCCCGCCGCTCAAGGCCCGCGGATGCCGGTCGAGATAGAGCGTCAAACCCAGCAATTCTGCTGCCTCTTCAACGGACTTGCGCGCAACAGCCTTGTCTACTTTTCGCAGCTTCAGGCTGAATCCCATATTTTCGGCGACGGTCAGATGCGGATACAGCGCATAGTTTTGGAAAACCATCGCCATGTCGCGGTCTTTCGGCGGCAGATTGTTGATCACCCGCCCGTCCATCGAGATCGAACCGCTGGTGACGGATTCGAGCCCGGCGATGGTGCGCAGCAGCGTGGACTTGCCGCAGCCCGAACTGCCGATCAGGGAGACAAATTCACCATCGTCGATAGTCGCGGAAATGCCTTTCAGCACTTCGATGCCACCATATGCTTTCGTAAGGTCCGAGATTTCGAGCTTTGGCATTACTTGGCTTTCTGAAAAGGAGGCAGCAGGTGGCAGGCCCCGTTATCAAGCGAGGCGGACTGGGGCAGCGCGCTCATTTGGTCGCTCCGGCTGTCAGCCCGCTCACCAGGAAGCGATTGAGGAAGACAACGATCAGCACCGGCGGAACGATGGCGATTATGCCGGCGGCATTCATCAGGCCGTAGTCGATATAGTTACGGGTCACGAATTCCGGGATCAGCACCGTCAGCGGCTTGGTGGCGAGCGTTGGCGAGAACACCAGCGGGACCATGAACTGCCCCCAGGCATTGAGGAAAGTCAGAATGGCGGCGGCAATCAATCCCGGCATGGCGATGGGCAGGACGATATGAATGAACGTATAGGTCCGGCTTGCCCCGTCGAGAAAGGCCGCTTCCTCCAGCGAAGGCGAGAGCGACTGGTAAATCGACCGCATCAACCACAACGCCAGCGGAAGGAAAGCCGACACATAGATCAAAATGATGCCCGTATAGGTGTCGATCCAGTTCAGCGTTATCATCAGCCGGTAAAGCGGGATCATCACGGTGTAGGCCGGAATCGCCATTGTCGCCACGATAATGGCGAACAGGATGCCGGTTCCCGGAAACGGCATGCGCACGAAGGCATAGGCGCCGAATGCGGCGATGATAACCGTCAGCACGGTCGCACCCAACGCAGTTACCAGCGAATTGACGAATGCGGATGAAAACTGCGGCCAGACGCTTTGAACTTCATTGCCTTGTGACAGGCTGGTCGCCCCGAAAAGCTTTCCATAATGCTCAAGCGTCAGGTTCTGCGGCCACAGGTGCAAACTGTCGCTGACGAGATCGGTCGGCGGTGTCAGGCTGGTGACGAGAGCCCAGTAAACAGGACCGAGGGACCAGGCCAGCAGTGCCAAGATTGCCAGAGTGAGACCAGCACGCCCGATGATGATTTTGGCGAGTTGAGAGCGCATCAGTCGTACCGTGTTTCAGAGTAGACGCGGACCACATAGACCGCGGAAATGATCAGCGATGCGAGCATGGCCAGGACACTGAGCGCCATGCCGTAGGAGAATTTGAGCGACTGGAAAGCCGACATATAGACCTGTATCATCACCGAGCGCGTATCCAGGCTGGCGCCATTGAGGATCCACGCCTCATCGAACATGTTGAAGGCGAACACGGTCGACTGGCTCAAAGCGATGGCCAGCCCGCCGGAAATCAGCGGCAAGGTGACGCGGCGGAACAGGCCAATTGCGCCGGCGCCGTCCATCCGGCCCGCCTCATACAGATCCTTCGGGATGGATTGCAGCGCGGCCAGAAGAATGATCGCCGTGAGCGGCATCATCCGCCAGGCATGCACCGTGGCGATCAGGAAAATCGCCGTCAGACGGTCATTGAACCAGACATGGTTTGCTTCGATGACGCCGAGACTTTTCAATATGTCATTGAGAACCCCGTATGACGGGTTGAATATCCAGCTCCAGACCACCGCATTGACCACCGGCGGCAGGCACCAGGGCAGCACCAGCGCCGCCAGCAGGATGGACCGTGCATAGCTGATGCGGTTGAGCAACAGCGCTGCGGCAAGACCAAGAACGGTCTGCAAGGCAACGGTCATGGCCACGAAGACGAACGTGTTGTTCCAGGACTGCAGGACATTGCGGTCCTGGAACAGTTTTATGTAATTGGCCAGCGCCACAAAGGGCTTGCCGGCCCGCATCGGATCGACGCGGTAGAAACTGTCGATCACGGTGAACATCAAGGGCACAAGCACAAGCGCCCCCATGATCACCGCGACAGGCAGGACATAGATCGCACCAACGGACCCTGCGCCAAAGCGTGAAGCGGATTTTTCGGTGCGATCTGACATTTTCCTGTTCCGTCCTTTACGGTTACTTCGCGGCTTCTACATCGGCCGCGATATTCTTGACCGCCTCATCGACCGTGATCTGACCTTTGGCCGCCAGGTTGATGTTTGAGGATACCGACGTCGAAAAGTCCGGATACCAGGCGGGAGCGCCTTGCGCGAACATGGGTTCGACAAGTGCTGCCTGGGACAGGATGATGTCTCCTTCAACCAGCTTACCGTCCTTGTTGAGCTGTTCGAGAACGCTGAGCCGGGCCGGCAGGTTACCAAGGGTTTCGTAAGCGGCAATCTGGATTTCCGGTTCAAGCAGCCAATTGATGAAAGCAACCGCGCCGTCCTTGTTCGCCGCGCCTGCGGGAATGCCGACTGCTTCCGGCAGACCGATGGTCCGCGCCTTGCCGACGGTGGAAATCATCAAGGCCGCTGCCGCCCCGTCAGAGACCTGTGACTTGTCCGGGTCGGTATAGACCGAAAGGTTTCCAGCCCAGCCGGCCACATCGAACGTGATCTTGCCGCTCTTGAACAGTTCCTGGATTTCAACGTCTTTCAATCCGGTCGATGACGGATCGATCAACCCGTCCTTGAGCGCGGAAATTTCGAACGCCATTGCCTTGTATCCGGCGGAGTCTGGATCAACGAAGAGCGGCTGGAAATCGTCGTCGAAGAGGTCGCCACCAAAGACCTTGGTCATCAGGTACCATGCCGTCGAGGTGCCTTCGGTCGCCGATAGCGGCAGGCCGATCGGATATTCGGCAATGCCTGCTTCCTTGACAGCCTTGGCTGCGGCAAGCAGTTCGTCCGGAGTGGTCGGCACCGAGGAGATCCCGGCTTCCGTCAGGTGGGTCTTGTTGTAGATCATGACCCGGAAGTCATTGTTGTAGGTCACGCCAAGCACGTCTCCGTCATAGCTGAAGATGCTTGAGGTCGGCACGTCTTTGAGAATTTCCGGCGCGATGCCGTCATTGAGCGGCTGATACCAGCCTGCGGCGCCGAATTGTCCGACCCAGGACCAATCCACTTCCGTGGCGCTTGCCGGAGCGGTGTTGGCGATCATGGAGGTGACGATCTTGGTGCGGATTTCGTCCCAGCCCAATGTCTGTGTGTCGAGAGCGAGGCCCTGTTTAGCCGCGAACTCATCTGTCAGTTCCTTTGGGAGCGTGCCCCAGGGCGGAAGCAGCACAGAAAGCTGATCCTGCGCCCAGACGGGCTGCGATACTGCCATGAGTGACGCCGCGACCAGCGCAGCCTTCAGTGTTTTCGTGATCTTCATATTTTTCCCCTTTCAAGAAGCGCAAACAGACAGCCGTGGCCGCTCGTTCTCGATGGTGCGCCCCGCGCTCCGGAGACTCCTCGGCCACCGCCACGGCACGACACTTCGCGAGCTCGCCAGGGCAAGCCGTGTGAAAAAACTAGATCACGATACAATCACAGTCAATCACATTTATGATCTTTTTTGATTTTTTAAGCGGCAAGATAGCGTCGCCGTTGATCGTTTTCGGCCGATACAGCTGGCCACCAATCGGATGCTGTCGCCTGCACGCCGGTGTGCCAACGGACACATTATGGCATCGTCAACCGGTCCCGGCGGACGGCTCTTTCTTCAGCCTGCCTCAAGACAACGGCGAGTTGCGCTTCGAAAAACTTCGATGGGTAGCGTCCCTTAACCTGAGTTTGGCGGCAAAGCGGTGCCGCCTGCGGACGCCCGAAATCCGTTCGTTGCCAAGCCTCGACCGGAGCAACCAAATAAGCGATCCATCCAAGACCAAATGATGACCTGCCGCTGAACGCTGCACCAACGCCGATACCCAAAAAAGCAATTGCCGTCCGCCGCCAGCCCAGAAGCGTTTCATGGGTCGCTAATACGATCCCTCCAAAAATCAACTGCCGCAGAAACATGTCTGATCGTGGGACAGGAAGACCGCCGAGACCAGGCGATAGATCTCGAACCTGCTCAATGCCTCAAGGCTTACGCCGCAGAGGCGCACTTGCGTTGCCGGCAGGGTTCCGAAGATATTGCCGGTGGCGGCAATCGCCGCAATCATGACTGCAAGGAAACTGATGGTGAACCAGGATCGACCGAGCACATTGGGCAAAATGAGATTGGCTCCGGGCGTTGACGCTTGTTAATGTACAGATAATTCCAGCGATTGCTGGTTGGCAAAGGAAAAAATAACCCCAATGAAGATCATTGTTGCCGAGGACGATACAAGCACCCGCGAGTACCTGCGCAAGGGGTTGGTGGAAAACGGCGATTCGGTCGAGTGCTTTGCTGACGGTCGTGATGTGCTGGCCCACTGTCTTTACAATGATTGCGACCTGATCGTCCTGGACCGAATGATGCCGGGTATGGATGGCTTGTCCGTGGTCAAGAGCTTGCGTGGCTCGGGCAAGGATACCCCGGTGATTTTTCTGACCGCCATGGCCGACATTGATCACCGGGTTGAAGGTCTGTCTGCTGGCGCGGACGACTACCTCGTCAAGCCATTCCATTTTTCGGAATTTTACGCCCGCGTCAAAGCTCTGACTCGGCGACCGACCGGCGCTGTCAAGACAACCGTCCTGAAGATGGGCGATTTGGAGCTGGATTTGCTTGCCCGCTCGGCAAGACGCGATGGTCACACCATAGAGCTCCAGGCAAAGGAATTTGCGTTGCTGGAAGTGCTTATGCGCAATGCGGGTCGTGTGGTCACAAAAACAATGCTTCTCGAGCAGGTATGGGATTTCAATTTTGACCCGCGCACCACGGTTGTCGAAACCCATATCAGCCGGTTGCGAGCCAAGGTGGACAAGCCGTTTGACAAGCAGCTGATCCACACCAATCGAAACAGCGGATATGTGATGCATGTTTAGCGGCAACGTCACGTCGGGCATGACGTTCCGCTACAATTTCGTTTTTGTTGCAATCACGTCCGTCGCAATCGTCTTGCTGACGGCATTCGTGTACCAAATCGTCCAGCGTGCGATGCTTGAGGAGCTTCGAGACGAGATCACTGAAGAAGTGAGGCTGATGGAGCGCATTTCCCAAGACGAAGGACCGGATGAACTCGCAAAGGTCGGTTTCCTCAACGATCCGCGCAATTTTACGTCGATCCGTCTGTTCGGTCTTTTTGACGAAGATGGCAACAAATTCGCGGGCAACCTGAAAGCTCCACCCGAAACATTGGGATGGGTCCGGCAGGATTTTGAAGGCCTCTACCCAGAGCCAAACGGAAAATACCTGATCGCCAGCAAACAAATCCCGCAAGGCCTGACAGTTGTCGTCGGCCGCAGCTTGACACCAGTGAATCGAGTCTTGGAGATTTTACTGTTTGTGATGCTCACGACAGCCGCTGCAGCTGCTGCCATTCGCATGGTGATCAGCTATGGCATCAGTCGGCAGACATTCATCAAACTCGCCGCCATATCAGCCACGCTCGAAAAGGTTTCCGACGGTGACCTCAATGCGCGCGTCAATGTTGGCAATGGAGGAGAACAGCTGGACAAGACAGCCAGGTTGATCAACACCCAATTGGAGCGGTTGAAGCGCGTCATGGAGGTCAACCAGAACACCATCAGCGCAATTGCTCACGATCTTCGCTCACCGCTAAATCGCGTCTCCATTCTGATCAACGAAGCTCTGCGTGAAAACGATGCTGCAATGACCGAAAAGCATCTCGTTGAGGCTCAGACTGAAATTACAGGACTGACAGAGGTTTTCGACACCACCCTGCGCATTTCAAAACTCAAGGCAAGCATCGGAAATGAAGGGTTTTCGCGGATTTCGCTAGACGACCTTGTCACTGAAATGGGCGAGATTTTTGCCCCCGTTGTGGAGGACCAGGGCGATACTTTGCGCGTCATGGTCAGCGGCGAGCAGGCCCTGACCGTGTTTGCCGACTCGAGAATGCTCAGGCAAATGCTGGTCAATCTGATTGAAAACGCCACAAATCATTGCCCGGAAGGCGTAACCATCACCTTGTGCGCGAAGGCCGCGGATAATGGCAGTGCCGTCCTGGAAGTCAGCGACACGGGTCCCGGTATCCCAGCCAACCAACGCCTCGCGGTGCTGGAGCCCTTTCAACGTTTGGACCGGAGCCGGTCGACGCCTGGCACCGGCCTGGGACTGGCGCTCGTGGCGGCAATTGCAGGCCGGCATGGCGCCAATATCGAGCTTGCCGACAACAATCCCGGCCTTGTTGTACGCATCCTTTTTCCGCTCCCGAACGACGCCGGCAAACTGTCAAAATTGTAAACTTGGCGAAAAGTCTGCTCAAAGATCACAGCGCAAGATCTCTTCAACAAGTCCAAACCGGGCTTGCAAATGTGGAGAACGAACATGAACACCAAATCCAGAATTCTGACCACCGCAATGGCCGCATTGTTGGCAACCGCGCCGATCATCGGCGCAACCTATGCCCGTGCCGCAGATACAACGAAAGCGGCAACCGAACAGACAGCGGCAAAAGAAACCAAGGCTGTTGATGCCCAGCTGAACGCATCGGAAGACAAGGCCATCATCAAGACGATGAACGAGGCATACAAGGCCTTGCGCGAAATCCACGCTGCGCGGCTTGCCATCTTCAACGGAACCCCGGAAGCGGCAACCAATTTCGTCAATCTGGCACAGGCTGATCTTCAGACAGCCAGTGAAAAAATGAAGGACTACGAGGTCGACAAGATCACGCCAACACTGACCGACGATGCATATATACCGTTTGATACATCGATGGCGCTGAGCGAAGGCTTCATGCCGACGCCCGAAAAGCAGGCAACTCTGGCGAAAGCCAATGAGCATCTTGCCAAGGGTGATCACAAGAAAGCCGTCGATGTGCTGAAGCTGGCCAATATCGACGTGACCATCAGCGGCGCGTTCATCCCGGTCAAAGCGAGCCTGTCGCACGTCGCGGATGCTTCCAAGCTGATCACGGAAAAGAAGTACTACGAATCCAACCTCGCCTTGAAGGCCGTCGAAGACTCAATCGTCATGCAATCCTTTGGTATTGACGAGGTCCCCGCTCAGGGCGTTGCCGGATAAGGGGACAAACATCCGAACCCAGCAACAGAACGAAGCCTGGAAACAGGCTCCGTTCTCAATGCTGCCATTGGTGCTGGTCATGGACCCGTCCAGACGGGAACTCAGCAACGGTCACGGCGCTTTGGCCTCTAAATCGCGAGCTTACAAATTTGTAAATCTCGCGAAAACACCACGACAACAGCGCCTGTTATCAATGTTCCCGGATCGCTTGAATGCTTTCGTCAAACAGAACCGGGGATCAGGAAATGACCGCACAATATGCAGTAATCGCCCAACCACTCATCGCGCTGCTCGCCGGGCTGCTGATCTTGTTGGTTCCGAGAACGCTCAATTACACCGTGGCAGCATTTTTAATTCTGACGGGTTTGATCGGGTTGTTCCCGCACTTGTTCGCATAGTCACACAACAACCGGCTCGTCCTGACCAAGGGTTGTCATCACAACACGTGATGCAGCCATTTGGGTGGATCGATCTTCGAAGAGTGCCGGATCAACCTCTGTATCCAGCCATAATCATCTGAAAAATTGGAGACCTAAAATGTCAGAACTCATCGTCGTCGGCTACGATAACCAACAAGAGGCAGAAACCGCCCGTACCGCACTTTACGGCATGTCCAAGGAGTATCTCATCGAGCTCTCGGATGCTGTCGTCGCCGTTGCGGACAAGGACGGCAAGGTTAGCCTCAACCAAATGGTCAACATGTGGACGCTCGGCGCCAGCGGCGGTGCATTCTGGGGACTCCTCATCGGTTTGCTATTCCTGCATCCGCTGCTCGGCGTCGCTGTGGGGGCTGCCACAGGCGGACTGTCAGGCGCGTTAACCGACTACGGAATCAATGATGACTTCATGAAGCAGGTGTCTTCCCTTCTGAAGCCGGGCCAGGCCGCTCTCTTCATGATGGCGCGAAACACAGCCACAGACCGCGTTGTTGCCAAGCTGGGCGAACATGGCGGGCGCATCTTGCGGACCAATCTCGACACGGATGCTGAGAACCATGCCAGGGCGGTCTTTGACCAAACACATGCCAATCTGGCGGCCGGCACAAAGACCGGCCAAGACGCCTGACAATCCGTCTCCATTTCACCAGAACCGTTAGTGGGATTTCGAACCATGTCAGCCGCCTTTAAAGATCCAGCGCCGTATGAACAACGCCAGGTCGTGGCGCATTTTCACGATGCCACCGCGTTTGAGGACGCGGTGGAACTTCTTGAAAACAAAGGATTTCGCCGCGATGTCATCAACATGGTCGCGAGGCATGACACCGTGATCAAGAAGCTGAGCCAGCGGTATGAAGCCAAGGCGTCGCCAGACGATGCGGTTGCATTTCCACAAGCCATCTATCTTGACCGGCATGACGTGGAGCGCACCTCTGATGAAACGAAGGCTCTGGACTTGATGACCAGATCCGGCGGCGAAAATGTCCATGCTCAATCGATCACCCGGCACTGGGATGATGACGATGATTCTCCGGGCAATTTCGATCTCAACGCCTACCGGGAATGGGGTTAATCATGTCGGTAACATTCGTCGAAAAAGAAAAAACGGTTCTCGTCTTGCAAGGAGGCGGCGCGCTTGGTGCGTATCAGGCCGGCGCTTATGAAGCTTTGAGCGAAGCCGGATATGAACCGTCCTGGATTGCCGGCATTTCCATTGGTGCGATCAATGGCGCGATCATCGCCGGCAACGTGAAGGAAAACCGGGTTTCGAAACTGCGCGCTTTCTGGGAAACGACCTCGTCGTCATTGCTGGCGCGGACCCCGTTTGCCGAAGACAAGACACGCAGCATGATGAACGAGGTGGCCGCCAATTGGGGCATGGTTTTCGGCATCGTCGGCTTTTTCAAGCCCCGTCTTCCCTACTTATTGTTTGGCGGGGATTGCAAGCCGGATGAGGTCAGTTTCTATGATACGTCACCGCTGCGCGACACACTTAGCACGTTGATCGATTTTGACTACCTGAACTCAGCCGCCGCACCGAGACTGAGTGTCGGTGCCGTGGATGTGCAATCGGGTAACTTCGCCTATTTTGACGCCCGCAGAGAAAAACTTGCGACCGACCATGTCATGGCGTCCGGTGCGCTGCCTCCGGGGTTTCCGCCTGTTCTGATCAATGGCCGCTACTATTGGGATGGTGGTCTGGTCTCCAACACGCCGCTCGATTACGTCATGGAGTACTCGGATCCGGAGGGCGATCTCTGCATCTTCCAGGTGGATGTGTTCAGCGCCCGAGGCGAAATGCCGAAGTCGATTATGGAAATCAACGAGCGCGAAAAAGACATCCGGTTCTCAAGCCGGACCCGCTTCAACTCGGACCATGTTCGCGTGCTGCACGAGCTGAGATTTGAGGCACGGAAGCTGTTGGAGACATTGCCAAAAGAGCTTTCTGGCACCGAACACGCCAAACGGCTGACCAGGATCAGCCGGGAGGCGACAATTACCATCGCCCACATCATTCGTAGGGACACCCCCTACGAATTGGGTTCCAAGGATTACGAGTTTTCACGCCAGTCCGTTGAGGAACACTGGGAACTGGGCCGGAACAACGTGCGACAGGGGCTTCGATCCAACAACTGGTCCAGCCGCGGCCTCCCGGAAAGCGGCTTCCAGGTTTTCGATCTCACACAATAGGACGACAGACCGATGAATATTCCCGACGTAAAAAACACAGCCTTTGCGATGCCGCTCACCAGCCCTTCCTATCCGAAGGGGCCCTACCGGTTCGCCAATCGCGAATACATGACCATCACCTACCGCACCGACCCGGAGGCTCTCGAGGCCGTTGTCCCCGAACCATTGGAATTCGATGAGGCGATCGTCAAATACGAGTTCATCCGCATGCCGGATTCGACCGGGTTCGGCGACTACACGGAAACAGGCCAGGTCATCCCCGTCACCTTCAAGGGCACCAAGGGTGGCTATGTCCACTCGATGTATCTCAATGACGATGCACCGATCGCTGGTGGCCGGGAGATCTGGGGTTTTCCGAAGAAGCTTGCGGACCCCTGCCTGCGGGTTGAAAAGGATACGCTCGTTGGCACGCTGGACTACGGCTCCTTGCGCATTGCCAATGGGACGATGGGCTACAAGCACACCACCCTTGATCTTGAGAGGGTTCACGCGTCCATGCTGGAGCCGAGTTTTCTGCTCAAGATAATACCCCACGTCGACTGTACGCCGCGCATTTGTGAACTTGTGAGCTACCGGCTCGAAGATGTGACGGTCAAGGGCGCCTGGAGCGGGCCCGCCGGTCTTGAACTGTTCGATCATGCGCTTGCGCCCGTCGCCGAGCTTCCCGTTCTGGAAGTTCTCTCCGCCACCCACATTCTTGCCGATCTGACCCTTGGACTGGGGGAAGTCGTTCATGACTATTTGAGATGAGCAGGACCATGAAACATCCGGACGAAAAGCACAGCCTCGTGCCCGGCTTGTCCATGCCGGACCGGCAGGCATTCCCCACTATTCGCAAAACCTGAGTTTGGCCGAGAAGTGGTTTCTCGCACCCAACCAACACAAAGAAAGCAACTGACATGAACCTCAAGGACAAAGTCTGCATCATCACCGGTTCGGCACGCGGCATCGGCCGGGCAATCGCCGAACGCTATATTGCCGACGGCGCATGGGTTGTCATCGCCGACCTCGCACTCAAGGACGCTCAGGCCACGGCGGACGAGTTAACTGCCATGGGCCCTGGCAAGGCAATGGGCCTCGCCATGGATGTCACCGATGAAGCGGCCGTCAACGACGGCGTTCAAAAAGTCATCGACACCTGGGGCAAGATTGATGTCCTGGTTTCCAATGCCGGCATCCAGATCGTCCATAAATTGGAGGACTTCCCTTTCGCCGAGTGGAAGAAGCTTCTTTCGATTCATCTCGACGGTGCATTTCTGACCACCAAGGCCTGCCTGCCGCACATGTACAAGGCAGGTTCCGGTTCGGTTGTCTTCATGGGGTCGGTTCATTCCAAGGAAGCCTCGCCGCTGAAATCGGCCTATGTGACCGCCAAGCACGGTCTTCTTGGTCTTGCCCGCGTCATTTCCAAGGAAGGCGCTGACCATGGCGTCCGGGCAAACGTCATCTGCCCGGGCTTCGTCAAAACGCCGCTGGTCGAAAAACAGATCCCCGAGCAGGCGAAGGAACTCGGAATTTCCGAGGAAGAGGTCGTCAACAAGGTGATGCTTGGCCAGACTGTGGACCAGGAATTCACCACCGTGGAAGACGTTGCCGAAGTTGCATGGATGTTTGCCGCATTCCCGACCAACGCATTGACCGGTCAGTCATTGATCGTCAGCCATGGCTGGTTCATGGAATAGCACGGTATCCTGGTGTGATCCATTTGGCCTCGCTTGCAGATCATTTGCTTGCGACGACGCGCAGGCTCTTCCGGCAAACGGTGGAGCTTGCGATTCAATGATCAGTCAAGCGAAGCAGAACCACTTATCATGGCTTCCGAAAAATCGGCAGCAACGCATCCTGTGAGAGCCGAAGGTTGCGACCTCAGCGTTTTTATGGACTTTTGTACTTATCATCGGCGTTGGTGCACGGAAAAGATTTCAACGTTTTGCGTCTATGCGGCGGGGATTGAAAATAGCTTGATCGGTCGCGTATGCCGAACAAACATAGCGGTGCCCGCCGACATCACATCGGCAGGATGAAGTTCAAAGTGACCAACTGGACGGAGCATGAGGCGGGCCTTCGCCGGCTGTGGCAAACGAGTGCAACAGTCCCCGGTTCGGGACAAACACCGCAAAAGCCGCGCCTTGCCGCCCCCGCGCCAAATGGTCATCAGCGCGCCGACGCGATCGGGGCTTCGCTTCCCTCGGGCAGCGGGCTGCGATAGGCTTCTCCCTTCCTGCGTTCCTGCAATTCCCGCTTGGCTCGTTCGCGCAAATCTGAATCCGTAACCACCCTTGCGGCGCTTGCCGCCATCACTTTCGCCGCCGTCACCATTGCCTTGTGCGCAGCCGGCAGCTTGCCCTGCGTCACCGTCTGCCAGGTATGGAACGGCGTGCCAATGGCAGCAGTCGCGGTCAGGCATTGGGCGGTCGGGACGATCCAGCTGACATCGCCGACATCGGTCGATCCGAACAGCAGTCCAGGCCGCTCCACCAGCGGCAGGATGGCGTCATGGAGGGACTTCGGATAGTCCGCCGGCCCTCCGAATGCTTCTGCGCTCGCGCGCACGTCAGCATCGGTCAGGGCCTCTCTGCGAAGCCGGTCCGCGAACTCGAAATCCGGCGCATCAAAATCCGGCGGCCCAAGAGCGGTGAACTCGCGATGCATCACTTCTTCGAGTGCACGATTGGGCAGGACGTTCGAGGTTGCCCGGTCGAAGATCATTTCGACCGTCGTTTCCGTCATCAGGGCGGCCCCTTCGGCGATCTTGCGCACACGCTCGAACAGGCTGCGCACGTCATCAAGCCGTGGTGCTCTGATCAGGTAGAGCCCTTCGGCTTTGGCCTGAACCACATTGGGCGAAATGCCGCCGGTCTGGGTGATGGCATAATGCACCCGCGCCTCGGAGGGCATGTGCTCGCGCATGTAGTTTATGCCCACATTCATCAGTTCGACTGCATCGAGAGCGCTGCGTCCGACCTGCGGGCTCATGGCCGCATGGGCCGCACGGCCGCTGAACCGGAAATAGGCCTGAATGTTCGCAAGCGTCGAGGACGACATCACCGCATTGTAGACGCAGGGGTGCCAGCAAAATGCGGCGTCGAGATCATCGAATGCGCCGGCGCGCGCCATGTAGGTCTTGCCGGAACCGCCCTCCTCCGCCGGGCAGCCGTAATAGCGCACGCGGGCCTTGATGCCGGCTTCGGCCAACGCGTCCTTCAGCGCGACCGCTGCCAGAAGCGAGGCAGCGCCCAGCAGGTTGTGATGGCATCCGTGACCGTTGGCGCCCGGCTCAAGCTCGCGCTGCTCGGTGATGCCGGCAACTTGCGAAAGCCCGGCCAAAGCATCGAACTCTCCCAGAAAGCCGATGGTCACGTCGCCTTCGCCCGCCTCCGCCATGAAGGCAGTTCTGATGCCGGCGATATCACGGGTCACGCGGAAGCCTTCAGCTTCCATTATGGTGATATGCTCCTGCACCGAGCGGAACTCCTCAAAGCGAAGCTCCGGCATGGCCCATACGCGATCGCTGAGATCGATAAAGGCCCCGGCCTTGGCGTTGGCACAACGCGAAATGCTGTCGGCGTCGAGTAGATTGTTGCGCCCTGCCATCACGGCCTTGTCGTTATGCATCTCTATTTTTCCTCAATTTACAATCAAATTGCTGTGCCCGCACAGGCGAGCAGAACCGCAAGCCCGACGGACATGCCAGGCAGCGTCGTGGCGGGATCGACATCGGTCCACTCGGCCAGCGAATGGGCACCGCCGCCCTCGCCACCCCAGGACAGGGTCACGGCCGGAATGCCAAGGGTCATGGCAACGTTGGCATCGGTGGAGAACGAGCCGAACACCGGTGCCAGGCCGATCGCCTCGACCGCATTGGCCGCATTTCGGGTCAGCTCGCCATCGGCGGTCTGGCCTGCAGGCCGATCGCCGATTAACACGATGTCGACCACAATCGCGCCCTTTTGGATGGAGCGGGTGTCGTTCTCGATCGTGCAGGATTGCTGCACGATCTCGTGAAAGCGTTCGTCGAGCTCGGCCAGTTGATCGGCGGAGTTGGAGCGCAGATCTACCATGACAGAGACCTGCGCCGGAATGGCATTGACCGAATTGCCGCCATTGATCACGGTCGTGCTGCAGGTCGTCTTGGGATCGTCCGGCAGGGTAAGCGCCCCGAGGTCGACGACCGCGCGGGCCGCCGCGATCATCGGATTGACGATGCCGTGGTCGGCGAAGCTGTGGCCGCCCGGCCCACCGAACGTTACCTTGTAGCGTTTCGATCCGGTACCGCCCGACACGATCATGTTCGCCGGCGTCGGACCATCAAGGCAGATCAGGGCGGCAACGCAGTCACGATGGCGGCTCTCGGCGAAGAAATGCCGCATGCCGCGCAGGTCACCCTCGCCTTCCTCGCCGACGGTCGCCAGCACGAGGATATCGTCGCGCGTCGCGGCACCGGCGGCATCGAGCGCCCTTAGAAAGGCGAGGATGGTCGCCAAGCCACGGGTATTGTCGCCCACTCCGGGAGCCGCCAGGCGGTAACCCTCGCGCCGTACCGTCACGTCGGTGCCTTCGGGAAAGACCGTGTCGAGATGCGCCGAGATAGCGATCAGGCGCCCGCAGCCGTCATTCCCGCGGCGAATGCCCGTAACGTTACCGATGACGTCAATCTCGACATCCTGCAGGCCACAGGCTTCCAGCAGACCCCGATAGGCCTTGGCTCGTTGCGCTTCCTTGAAGGGCGGGGCAGCGATTTCGGTCAACCCGACCAGTTCAGCAATGAATCGCTCATGGGTCGCGGCCAGTGTATCGGTCGCCAGGTTGAAGAGTGCACTGTTCAGAAGCGCCCGGACCGCGTTTTCTCCGGTCGGCATCAATGTCATTGATTGTGTCATGTTCAGGCTGCTTCGTTGAGATGACAGGCGGAGATGCGACCTGTTCCAATCGTTCTTAGTTGTGGGACCTCCTGCCGGCAGCGGTCCATTGCGCTCGGGCAGCGCGGGTGGAACGGGCAGCCGGGCGGTGGATCGAGGGGAGAAGGCAATTCGCCCTGGATCGGCTTGTAGTGCCGCTCTCCCGCCTCCAGCACAGGCAACTGCTCGAGCAGCAGGCGGGTATAGGGGTGGTTGGGCCCGGAAAACAGGTCGACTGTCGGAGCGCTCTCGACGACACGGCCGAGATACATGATCACCACCCGGTCGGAGATATGCTCGACCACGCCGAGATTGTGGGAAATAAACAGATAGGTCAGGTCCAGTTCATCACGCAGGTCCATAAACAGGTTCAACACCTGCGCCTGGATCGACACGTCGAGCGCCGCCACCGCCTCGTCGCAGATGATCAGCGACGGCTTGACGGCCAGCGCCCGCGCGATGCCGATGCGCTGGCGCTGCCCGCCCGAGAACTGGTGCGGGTAGCGATTCAGGTAAGCGCCGGACAAGCCGACCTTCTCGACGAGATCGACGACGTAATCGCGTTTCTCGGCCCGGCTGATCAGCCCGTGAGCGACAGGCGCCTCGCCGATTATGTCGAGCACACGCATTCTGGGATTGAGCGAGGCAAACGGGTCCTGGAAGATCATCTGGACGCTCAGCTCGAAATCCTTGCGCTGGGCGGGCGTCATGTCGGCCGTCGCCACGCCCCTGTAGTTGATGCTGCCGCCCGACATGCTGCTGATTCCCGCAACCATGCGGGCGATCGTGGACTTGCCGCAACCGGACTCCCCGACGATCCCTACGACCTCGCCCTTGCGCACGGTAAGATCGATGCCGGCGACGGCACGCACTTCGATCTTTTTGACCCCGGCACCGAAGAGATTGGCGATATGTCCGGCCACGCCGACCGGCGCGGCGAAGGTTTTGGTGAGCGAACACAGCTCCAGAATGGGTGGCTGCGTATATTTGTCTGTCATCATGTCCTGTCTCATGGGGCTGGGTTCCAGCAACGCACGGACCGGCCATCGGCCAGCAGCGTGGCATCAGGGGCCACCAGACATTCCGGGGTTGCCTTATCGCACCGATTGCTGAAGGCGCAGCCCGGCGACAGGTTGAGCAGCGACGGCGTCATGCCCCTGATCTGGTGCAGCCGGCGGCCGCGGGTGGCGTGGGATGGAACGCTGTCAATGAGCCCGCGGGTGTAGGGATGCAGCGGCCGCTCGATCACGTCGGCCGTTCTTCCAGTCTCAACGATCCGGCCGGCATACATGACCGCAATCCGGTCGGCCAGACCGGCGACGACGGCGAGATCATGGGTGATCCAGATGAGCGCCGTGCCGGTCTTGCGGCAGAGTTTCTTTACCTCGTAGATGATCTGCCCCTGAATGGAAACGTCGAGCGCCGTGGTCGGCTCGTCCGCGATGATGAGTTTCGGCTGATTGATGAGCGCGATGGCAATGGCGATGCGCTGCCTCATGCCGCCGGACAACTCATACGGATAGGCTTTCAGCCGTTCGTCCGGGGAGGGAATTCCCACCTGCACCAGCGCGTCCCGCGCGCGCCGCCGAGCCTCGGCCGTGGAAACCTCGGCATGGGCCTGGATCGTCTCGATCAACTGCACATCGATGCGCAGCACCGGGTTCAGTGTCATCGACGGGTCCTGGAAAATCATGGCGATATCGTTACCGCGCAGCTTCCGCCGCTCTTCCTCGCCCATGGAGACAAGATCGCGGCCGTCATAGGTGATGCTGCCGTCGGCGATATGGCCGGGTGGGTCGATCAGGCCCAGGATCGAGAACCCCGTGATCGACTTGCCTGAACCGCTCTCACCGACAAGGCCGAGAATTTCGCCCCGGTCAAGTTCGATATCCACGCCATCGACGGCCTTGACGATCCCTGCCCGCGTTGGGAATTGGGTCTTGAGACCACTGATCGACAACAAGGACATCCGTTGCGTCATTGCCGCTGTATTTACTTCCGCCGGGTCCGTCATTGGGCGTTCCTCGGGTTGAGAATGTCACGAAGATGATCGCCGACAAGGTTGATGGCGACGATCGCGAGCGCCAATGCAATGCCGGGGAAGAACGAGATCCAGTACCGGCCCGACAACATGAACTCGAATCCGTTGGCAATCAGCATGCCGAGGGAGGGCTGGGTGACGGGCACGCCGACGCCGAGAAAGGAAAGCGTTGCCTCCAGCGCGATCGCACTGGCGAGGTCGATCGTTGCAATGACGATAAGCGCCGGCAGGCAGTTCGGCAGCAGGTGGCGGAAGATGATCCGCCGCCAGCTCAGCGACAGACATTTGGCCGCCAGAATATATTCCTTGTTGCGCTCCACCAGCGCCGTGCCGCGAGCCGTGCGGGCAAAATAGGCCCATTGCACGATGACCAGGGCAAGGATCACCTTGTCCAACCCCTGCCCCAGGATCGACAGCATGATCAAGGCGACAAGAATGGCAGGGAAAGACAGTTGGATATCGACAATACGCATCAACAGCGCATCGAGCCAGCTGCCGAAATAAGCGGCGCATAGTCCGACCGTCGCGCCGATCAGGAGCGAGAAGCAAACGGACACGAAGGCGACCATCAGGCTGGTGCGCATGCCATAAAGAATTGCGGACAGCACGTCACGCGCCTGGCCATCGGTGCCGAGCCAGTAGGTGATGCCAGTTATTTCCGCGACGCTGCCCGGCGGCATTTGCGAATCCAGAATGTCGAGCTTGCCGATATCATAGGGATTCTGCGGCGCAATCCAGTCTGCGGCGACGGCAGGAATGGCCAGTAGGATGAGCAGCATCAGACCGGCTAGCGCCAATCTGTTTTCCGCGAACTGCATCACCAGACGGCGAAAGGGAGATTCGTCGGCGGGCGTGATCTGTGGCGCTGACAGGGGCGTACTCATCAGTCTTTGACCTTTTCGCGGGCACTGGGATCAATCACGATGTAGATGATGTCGATCAAAAGGTTCAGCATCACCAGGAAGAACACCATCAGGATGAGGTAGGCGACCACGACTGGGCGATCGAGGGTGATGATGGAATCGATTAACAGCTTGCCCATGCCTGGCCACGAGAACACGCTCTCCGTCACCACGGCGAAGGCGATCGCCTGGCCGAATTCCAGGCCCGCAACTGTCACGATCGGGATCAGGATGTTCTTGAGAACATGCACCCGCAGAATTCGCGACGAGCGCAGACCCTTGGCGCGGGCAAACTTGATATAGTCCATTGGCAGGATTTCTCGCGTGGCCGCTCGGGTCACGCGGATGATCAGCGCCGCCTTCGAAAGGCCCAGCGTCAGCGCCGGAAGCGCAAGATGCCGCCATCCGTCTGCCGTTAAGATGCTGAGCGAGATGCCTGCAACCTCGACCGTGTCTCCGCGCCCAGATGCCGGGAGAACGCCGAGATAGACCGCGAACAGCATGATCAGCATCAGCCCGATCCAGAAATTCGGCAGGCTGAAACCGAGGATGGAGCCGGTCATGATTGCTTTGCTGGAAACCGCCTTGGGACGAAGGCCTGCGATAATTCCAAGCGGCACACCGATGGCAACAGCAAAGGACATGGCCACGACGACCAGTTCGACTGTCGCTGGCATACGCTCGATGATGAGTTGAACAGCGGATTGCCCGGTCAGAAAACTGCGGCCGAAATTGCCCTGCACGGCATTGCCGAGAAATGTCAGGTATTGGATCCAGACGGACTGATCCAGCCCGAGTGCCGACCGCAATGCCTGGCGCTCGATCTCGGTTGCCTCCGGGCTGACCAGCATCGAGGTCGGGTCCCCGATCATGTAGAGACCGACGAAGACGAGCATCGACATGACAAGGATCACGCCGACGGCCTGCATCAGCCGGTTGATGATGAAAACGGGCACCTGCCTGTCCTTCTCTCGATAAGTCCGGCCCGCCAAGCCTCAGGATGCCGGGCCGGAATTCATGTTACTTGGTCGTCGTGACGCCCTGCGGCAGCGTATACTGATCAGCGCGGGCCTCGTAGGTCAGGCCTTGGCTGAGAGCCCAGACCGGCACTTCGAAATGCAGCGGCAGGATGCCGTAGTCGGACGCCACCAGTTCGTCAGCCTTCTGCAGCAATGCCTTGCGGGCATTGTCGTCCATCGTCGCCGACGCCTTGTCGAGCAGAGCATCAAGCTCAGGGTTGGAGTAGCGACCGCCGTTCGAGGTGCCCGATCCCTTGGATGGATCGCGCGTGCCGACCAGCGAGCGCAATGTGGTCGACATCTCGCCGGTGGAATTGCCCCAGGCCGCGAGATAAGCGCTGAATTCGAAATTGTCGCGGCTCTTGAAGAAGACCGGAGGAGCGGATGCCGCAACCTCCGTCTTTACGCCAGCTCTGGTCCACATGGCGGCCACCGTCTGGGCAATGCGCACGTCGTTGACATAGCGGCCGTTCGGCGTTCCGAGCGTGATCTGGAAACCGTCGGGATATCCCGCCTCGGCGAGCAGGGACTTTGCCTTGGCCGTATCCACCACCGGCGGAGCCTGACGGGCCTCGACCGCGCCGAACATCCGTGCGGGCAGAAGATCACCGGTCGCGACGGCAACGCCGCCCATGACCCGCTCGGCGATGGCCTTGCGGTCAATGGAGATCGACAGCGCTTCGCGCACCCTCTTGTCCATCAGCGGGTTGTTGTCCAGCCCTGGAATTCCCGGGCTCGGTTCACCCTTCTGGTCCAGGGCTATGTAGACAATGCGCGTACCGGGCGCCTGTGCGATGGTGAGCTTCGGGTTCGCCTTGAACTGTTCGAGGTCCGCAGTCGGCGGATCCTCCATCATATCGATATCGCCCGAGAGGAGGGCTGCGGCGCGGGCCGCGGGATTTGTCATCGGACGGTAGATCACCCTGTCCCATTCAGCCGGTTTGCCCCAATAATTGGGGTTGCGCTCGAGAACGAGGTCTGCGCCCTTCTGCCAGGACACGAACTTGAACGGGCCGCTCCCGATCAGACCTTCGCCTCGGTTCAATTCAACGGTGGTCTTGCCCTCGGCCACCGGGCCGGACGCTGCCGCCTTCGACATGATCGGCAGGTTGGCAAGATCGGTGATCAGCAGTGGATAGGGCTGCTTGGTGGTGATGCGCACGGTATTTGCATCGATGGCCTCGACCTTGGCGATCTGGCGGGTGAAGAGGGTAAAGGCCGTCGGGCTGTTCGGGACATTCGGAATGCGGTCGAAGGTGAAGACGACATCGTCCGCGGTGAGCGGCGAGCCATCGGAGAACTTGGCATCCTTGCGCAACGCAAATTCCCATTCGGTGTCGCTGACAGGCTTCCAGCTTTCTGCCAGCGCCGGCCGCGGGACCAGCTTCGAATCCATCATGACAAGCGGATCAAACATCGCGAAAGTGACCTGCATGTTCGGCACGAGCACGTGGAACTGCGGGTCAAGCGAGGACGGTTCCGACTTGATGCCGATCCTCAGGTCGGCTGCCGAGAGCGGCAGCGCGCCGAGCAAAATGAAGGCAGCCGAGGCAGCCAGCCGGGTTTTGACGAAATTCATTCATTCACTCCATTTTTATGTCTTCACTTGTGTTGTTTTTCGAAGACGTTCCCTTTTGATAGATCGGCCCGTACAGACCGGTTAGCGATTGCGAAGATTTTTCTCCATCGCGCGCATGCCGGTGCCGACATGGAAAAGCATGTCGTCCGCGGTGCCCGTCGCAGGGTTGAAGGCGGGCGCGAAATTACCTTCGAAACCCAGTGCTTGCGCGGCCGTTCATGGATCAGCGCGGCCCGGGGCGGGACAAATCCATGCCGCTCCCCACGCCGGAATGCAGCGCCTTCGCCGAAGCAAGCCAATGACCGGACGACGGACCTGGCAGATGCGTCTTTCGTGCCGGAGATCATGCTCGCGACGGCGTCCGCCAGGGCGTCGCCTGCTCGGCGGCGCGCGATCGTATCGAAGCCGGATATTGTGGCCGACCATTGGCAAAGCGCGCGAAAGGGCGTGGCCGCTTCAGCGCCCGGATCATGGACTATGGCTGCATCTGCTATTCTCATCATCGTTCCCGGCCGGCATGCATGCCGTGTCATTGCGCGGAATGATGGTCAAAGACGCCAACCCGGGCAAGGAACTAAGTGTCGTCTATCATGAATTCTGGTTATAATGACTTGAGCAGATCAGTTAGACCTCATCACTTCGCGCGACATAACGGACTAGAATCGCACGTAAACATGCGTATCATAACGAAATGGCATTCCAGAACGTGGACATGCGAGACCGGAGGGAAAATGGACCTGAAGCAATTGCGAAACCTTGTCCTAATCGCTCGCTATTCCAGCTTTGGGGTCACCGCGGAGAAATTGAACGTGACGCAGCCGGCGCTGAGCAAGAGTATTCGCGCGCTGGAGGAGTCCCTGGGTGTTCGCCTGCTCGACCGTGGCCCGTGGGGTGTAAGGCCGACAGAATACGGCCAAAGGCTGATCCAATATGGCGAACTCGTCCTCTCCTTGACGGAGGAGGCACGCAACGAACTGGACGCCATGCGTGGAGCCAGCCGCGGCCGTCTGCGCATCGGAGCGGTCACGACAGCCATGAGGGAGATTGTTCCCGCTGCTATAAAGCGATTTCTCCTCGCACAGCCGGAAGTCGATGTCTCGCTCAACGAGGAACTCAGCTCCGCGCTGTATGCGGCCTTGCTGAACGGTGCCATCGACATCGCTGTCATGTCGAAACCCAGGGAACTCTCCGAGGAAATCGAGTTCGTGAACCTTCTGGAAATCCCCGTCGATATCGTCGCAGACCGGAATCATGAACTGTTGAAGATGCCGAATGTAACCCTTGCCGATCTCACGCAATATCGATGGGTCATTCCAGCCAGGCCAGAACCGGACCGGCTGGCGCTTGAGGCACTTTTCAGCGCCGCGCAATTGCCTCGGCCTCTCGCGATCTGTGAAACGACGTCGTCAACCTTCCAGATGTCGATGATATCAGGCTCCAAATGGTTGAGTTATCTCACCCGCACCAGTATTTTCATGCAGGGGCCGGATGCGAAATTCGTGGCGCTGAAACTCGACGGCAAGACATGGAATAGAAATATCGGGCTCGCCTATCGCCGGCGTAGCGTGTTGCGGCCCGTGGTAATGGCATTTGTCAGGGAGTTGGAGGCGCTTTGCCGGACCCAAATGGAAAACAGCGCCAGGCGATAGAAACCAAGCGGCCTTCCCGCTGACACCTAAAGCGTGTCGCATCTATCTGGATCTGTCGCATACCGTAGTTCAGGTCACGATGGGACTCGGATTATAGGCAAGCCTCGCCTGTCGCTTGCGCATCATGTGAACCATTTCGATGCCGACGAGGATGACCCGGGCATTTGCAATCGACTTGAAGCCAAGCATGGAGCGGATCCGGCGCTTGATGCGCCGATGGTCCTGCTCTATCCGGTTATTGAGATCCTTTCTCTTGCAGATGCGAATTGGTTTCGATGAACGTCGCGACCTGTCGCGTAGCCGGTCTTCAAGATCGCAGGAAACAATTGCCTCGAAATTTGTCTGGCTTCCGTCGATAACGATACGATCCGGGCGGTCATGGCGGGCAAATGTCTTTCGAACGAAGCGCTTTGCAGCCGTCAGGTCACGGTCTTCGCTGAAGAAGAACTCAACCGTGTCACCAGCACTGTCTATGGCACGGTAGAGATACATCCATTGGCCGCGCAGCTTGATGTAAGTTTCGTCGATGTGCCACTTGCCAGTAACGACACGCTTGCGCTGGTGGAAACACTCCAGGAGTTGAGGCGAAAACTGAACGACCCGGCGATGCCCGGCCGAATGATCGACGCTCAGGCCACGTTCGGTCATCATCTCTTCGAAATCACACAGGCAGAGACCGCCGCGCTGGTGGTGGCAGCTTTATTCCTCCTCGCTCTCCGCCTCGCCCGGCAGCAGCTCCTGTTGCCCGGAAACTCTGCTCAGCAATCCCGCCTCTTCCAGTGCCTCCATGTCGGGCAGGTCGCGCAGCGTCTGCAGGCCAAATGCCGACAGGAAGTGCTTTGTCGTCACATAGGTGTAGGGCGCGCCGGGAGTCGGGCTGCGTGGTCCCGAGGCAATGAAGCCCGCCCCGCGCAGCGACCCGATCACGTCGCGGCTGACCTCCCTGGCAAAAACCTTCGACAGCTCGCTGCGGGTCAGCGGCTGGGAGTAGGCAATCGTCATCAGCACCATGGCCTCGAACTCCGACAGCGCCGCAGCTGCCGAGCGCGTCGGAGCCGATGAGGCCCGGATCGCATCCGCGTAGCGGACACGGGTCCGGTGCTGCCAGCCGCCGGCCACCGGCACCAGCTCATAGGGCCGGTCACGCAGCTCCTCAACCAGATCATCGATCAGCAGATCGATGCTGCACTCCCTGCCCACGACGCGCGCCAGAACCTCGCGGCCAACCGGCTCGCTCGACGCAAAAATCACCGCCTCGATCCGCATCATCCATTCGCGCCAGCGCAGCTCGGGCGGCAGATCCGCAAGCTCCCGGTCCAGCAAAACGTCTTCTCCGGCCTTCGCCTTCACTCCAGAAGCCTTGGCTGTCGCAGATCCGGGCATGCTCACAATCCATATATCCGGAACGACGATCGGCCCGAGAGCTCGCGCACGGCACCAAGACTCTCCAGCCGTTCGAACAGCCGCGCGCTGGCCCAGCGCGACAGATTGCTGCCCGGCGCCGAGGCCGGGATGGCGTCCTCGTCAAGCAGCCTGCGGATGACAGCACCGGCGCCCTTGGTCCGGATTTTGGGTGCAACCGCCAGAAGCCGGTCCGCCCGCCGGGCGATCTCCGCCGCTGAGCGCAAGGCGCCCTCCGTCGCGTCAACCACGGCCAGGCAGATCGCTCTCGAAAATGCCGCCTCTCCGGGCCGGACCCGCCCCCGGCCCCCGATCGTGCGAAAGGCCGGACCATAGCGTTGTGACAACAGCAGCGGCACCGGCTTCGGCCATTTGAGTTTTTGCGCCAGCACTGTGTCGGCCAGCACAAAGGCCAGGGCCTCTGCATCCGGGCGCCGGGCGGTTATCGCCACTATCAGCTCCGCCATCGCGAACGGCACCGCCCGCCCCGACTGAAGCGCCGCGTCGTTCATCCCGGCGGCGGCGGCGAGATCCTCATCCCATCGCAGCGCCATCAATGCGGCAAGCTCTCTGACAAACCCCGTGGTCAGCGCCCCGGATCTGGCGGAGACCTTTTGTATCGCCAGAAACAGGTTTCCGGCGGGTCCGGGATCATCTCCCGGCGCGGTGAGCAGCTGGGCATCGCGCAAGCCAGCTTCATCTTCGGTCCGGCCCATCATCCGGGCCGTAACACAGCCGCAATTGAGCGCCTGCCGGGAGCGCCAGCAGCCTGCCCATCTGGGCTGCATCTGAACCAGATCATCAAGTGATTTCAAGGCTATGCCGGCCGCAAAAGCAGCATCCGCCTCGGCCATTTCACGGCCGCGCAGCCGCGCCCAGCCAGGCAGGCCGGAGAGCGGAAGCGACGGCGATGAAGCGGCAGGCGGCAACGAATCCATGCCGGTGACCCTACAGATAATGTGCAGTTAATGCCACATTTATTGTTTAAATCCGCACAGCCTGTCGACGAGCTATTAAGATTGATAATCTTGCATTATCAGTCATTATGCTCTTTATAGAGGAAATGGCCCATATCGTCGAGCAAAACACCGGAAACGATGCCCAGGAGCACGCAGCGCCGTCTGACAGCACGGCGGTTTCCGGTGATGTTTCCGCGGCCGGGATGTCGGCCGGGCTCCCCTCCCCTCTTCCGGAGATCAATGCCGGTGTGCCGGCGCATCTCCGGGACCTCACCGATCGCGCTCGCACCTATGTCGAGGCGGCGTCTTCCGCCAACACTCGAAGGGCCTACGCCGCAGACTGGAAGCATTTTTCCAGCTGGTGCAAGCGCCAGAACCTGTCATCGCTGCCGCCAGATCCGCATGTCGTCGGGCTTTACATCACCGCCTGCGCCTCAGGCAGTACGGCGGGCCAATCCCCAGGCGCCACAGCGGGTGCGGGCAGCAAGGCCACAAAGCCCAATTCTGTCTCGACCATCGAGCGGCGGCTGTCCTCGCTGTCGTGGAACTATCCCCAGCGCGCCCAGCCGCTGGACCGCCAGCACCGCGCCATTGCCACCGTGCTGGCCGGCATCCGCAACACCCACGCAGCACCTCCCCGCCAGAAGGAAGCGATCCTGCCCGAGGACCTGATCGCCATGCTCGAGACCCTGGACAAGGCAAGCCTTCGCGGCCTGCGCGACCGGGCGATGCTGCTGATCGGCTTTGCCGGTGGCCTGCGCCGCTCGGAAATCACCGGCCTCGATCTGGGCCGGGACCACACCGAAGATGGCCGCGGCTGGATCGAGATCCTCGACAAAGGTCTGCTGATCACCCTGCGCGGCAAGACCGGCTGGCGCGAGGTGGAGATCGGCCGCGGCTCCTCCGACGCAACATGTCCGGTCGCCGCCACCGGGAGCTGGATCAAGTTCGCCAGGCTCATCAAAGGCCCGCTCTTCCGCCGCGTCACCGCCAAAGGCAGCAAAGTCGGGCCGGAGCGGCTCAACGATCAGGAAGTGGCCCGCCTGGTCAAGCGCGCGGTCCTTGCCGCAGGCGTCCGCGGCGATCTGCCGGAAAGCCGGCGGAAACAGCTGTTTGCAGGCCACTCGCTGCGCGCCGGCCTCGCGTCTTCGGCAGAAGTTGATGAACGCTATGTCCAGAAGCAACTGGGCCATTCCAGCGCGGAAATGACCCGCAAATATCAGCGCCGCCGCGACCGGTTCCGGATCAACCTCACAAAGGCGGCGGGGCTTTGAGCCCCCCTCCCCTGCCGGTGGCTGCTTGTCACTCGTCCAGTTGCGGCTTATATAGTCATTATAGTCACTCTGGTCAGGAGACGTACGATGCAGCCATCACCGCATGATGAACAAAGCTGGACCGTCGCCAAGGCGAAAGCGAAACTCTCTGAGGTCATAGACCGGGCGCAATCCACGCCGCAGACGATTACCCGCCACGGCAAACCAAGCGTCGTTGTCGTCTCTGCCGAGGAATGGCAGCGGAAGAGCGCGCGCAAGGGTACGCTTGCAGAGTTTTTGATGGAGTCGCCACTGCGGAGCGCCGAACTCGATCTCGAGCGTCAACGCGACGAACCACGTGATCTGCCGCTGTGAGACTTCTGCTCGACACAAATATTCTCTCAGAAGTGACAAAGCCGCACCCCGAAGGCCGCGTCCTCGAATGGCTGGATGGACTTGACGAAGATCGATGTTTTATCAGTGTCGTGTCGATTGCGGAAATTCGTCGTGGCGTTGCCCTCATGGACAACGGAAGAAAACGCGACACGCTGGTTGAGTGGCTTGCGTCGGACCTGCCACAGCGGTTTGAACACCGGGTTATTCCCGTGGAGGAACGTGTTGCCCTGGCCTGGGGGGATCTAATGGGCGACGCAAAGCGGAACGGCAGAGGCATGTCGTCGATGGATGGCTTGATCGCGGCCACCGCGATTGCACACGACCTCACTCTTGCGACACGTAACATCAAGGATTTTGAGGGCTTCGGGATCGAACTCATTGATCCATGGCGCAAGTGAGATGCCTCGCAAGCACCGGTGTTGCTGCGCCCGATCCGTTCCAATCTCACCATGGAAAGCGGGTTGTAGGGGGATAAGGCCCCTCCCCTATTCCGCTGGACCGGGTATCCAGCCAGTCTGCCTTAACCCTTCGCTTGGGCGTCCGGCGAAATCAGCTTCAGCGAGGGAAATATGTACGGTACCGGCCAATGTCGCGGGTGAGCAGCGGCAATTCACTGACTGCGGCATGGGTGCCGATGAAGAAGCCGGGCAGTTCAGCCGGTCCACGAGGATCCGCCCGTTGAGGCAATGATATCAGCCAACGGGTGGCCGTTGCGCTCGTGCCACTCCGCTTGCGCGGCAAAGGCATCGGCGTTTTCAGCCTGCCATTTCCTGTTGCGGGCCTCACCGATTGCCTTGAGAAGCGCTGCTTCAGCCACCGCGGACACATTGATCTGCAGCTCTTTCGCACTGTCCAGAGCATCTGCATCGAGTGTCACGGAGGTCTTGCGCTTCAATACAGCTGTCATGCCAACCTACTCCTAAACCATAGCGTCAGAATAGACTGCGAGCCGCCGGCACACAAATCTCACCCGGCGCGCCGTTCGCCCGGTCCGTTGGCCCGGATCTGCGCCATCAGCATCGGCCCGAGCGAGAATTCGCCGCGTTCGGCGCGGCTGGTCAGATCGCGCAGATAGCCGCCGGCGGAGTTGATATGGCCGGCGCGTTCGAGAATGCAGGCGATGATCGTGGCGGCGTTTTCAGGCCCGAACACCGCGCAGGCCTCCTCATAGGCCGAGGGCGACACGCCCAGCATCGAGCGCACCACCACCGCGGCGCCCATCAGATCGCGCCAGCTGCTGATAGCCCCGCCCGGTCCGTAATCGCTGATTTCGCGGCAGGCCGACAAGACCATGCCGAGCGGAAACGGTTTCTGGCCCGCACCGGCAAGATTCTCGCCTTGCGCCCGGCTTTGCCCCGCCATACCGCCCTGCCCCATCCCGGCAGCCGCCGATTTGATCTCCCTAACCGCCGGCTCCTCGCTGGTATGCTCGATGGGTTGAGGATTTCCGCCTTCGCTTGTTTCTAAGCGCAGTTCAGATTCAATAGTGGAGTCTGGATTTGAATTCTGTTTATGACGCTCATTTTCAGGGGCATTGCCGCTTGCTTTGGTGGTTTTCAGCTGGATTTCCAACTGGTTGAGGATGTTTTCCCGCAGGAACTCGAGCGCCTCGAGCGCAGCGGTCACCATCTCCAGTGCCGGCTTGCGCGGATAATCGGCAAATATCGCCCGGTATTCGTCCTGTGCCGCCAGCCAGTCGCCCTCAGCACCCTCCTCAAGCGCGGTCTCGATCAGCTTGAGCACGTCGCGCCGGCAGATCGTCAGCCGCTCCTTCATGCGCCGCATATGCAGCCGCTCCGCTTCGACTTCCGCGGCCAGCTGCGCGATCTCGCCGGCACGGGCCAGCAATGGCTTGAGCGAAAAGCCGAAAGCCTCGTCGATCTCCCCTGCCCGGCCGCGCCTGGCAAAGCGCTTGCCATTGGCGCTGTCCTTGCGGGTGACAAGCCCGGCCGAGACTAGGACCGCGAGATGGCGGCGGATGGTCTGCTCGGCCATGCCATTGGCGCGGCGCGACAATTGCGCATTGGAAGGGAACACGATCAGGCTGTCGCCCGCCGCAAGCTCGGATTTGGGATAGAAGCTGATCAGCGCCGAAAGCACCGCCAGCGCCCGGTCGGTAATGCCCAGGCGCGGCCGGGCCTCGCACAGCGCCTGATAGATCTTCCACTTGTCGGCACAGGCGTCTTCATCGATTTCGGCGGCCGTCATCTGGTCTGCCAACATGGCGTAGGTCATCGTCCGCCGCCCGAAGGGCGTCGTGATATGATCCAGCTGCATTTTCTTCACCTTTCAAAAAGGCAATAGAAATTCATTCGCCAAAATGGCGCCAAAGACTCTTGACTGTGATTCGGGGAAGTGCGATTCTCTAGCTGCTAGACACGAGAAGGGCTTCCACGACGGCGACGTTTGGGGGCCTTTTTCTATTGCGTTGCACTAACTCCGTTTGTCGTTGGTCTTCGCCTTGATCTGCTTGAGATAGGCGTCGTGAATGGTTTCCATTTGTCCGGCCAGATAGGCGACAAATTCGGGCGGAACCGATTTGGCAAAGCTCATCCGTGCGCCCGCATTGCCATAGCTCACCTCGGCCAGCTTCATGCCCTTGGACATGATGGTCTCGCGCGGCTGCGGTGCTTTCGGATCGGGGGCGGTCGCCTTTTCAAACATCGCCGACAGCGCCAGGGCAAAGCGGTCCTCGCTCGACATCTGCGCGCCGGTGCCGGCCAGCAGCTCCTCGACCATGGTGTGCGCCTTGGGAAAGGCCGTCCATTTGTCCACCAGTTCAAGCCAGCGGCGGCGGCCGATCTCGGGCGCCGGACCGATGGCATGCAGCAGGTTTTGCGGCAGCGTCGCTGCAATCCGGATCATCTCGGAAATATGCGATTTGCCGGTCGACAGCGAGGCACAGATGGTGGCCCGGTCATAGCCGGCCTTTTCCTGCGCGAAGGCGAAATTGCATTTCTCGATGAAGGTGAGATCATTGCGGGCCGAGTTCTCCTCGCCCTGAAAGACAATGGCTTCGGCATCATCAAGCGGCCGGATGATCGCCTTGAATTTCAGCCCCAGCTTTTGCGCGGCGGCCAGCCGGCGGCGGCCATAGACGATCTGGTAGCGCTGCGGGTCATCCTTGAGCGGGCGCACCAGGCCCGGCACGATCTGGCCGCGCTCGCGCATCGAATCGACGAGTTCCGAAATCGCGGCCTCGTCATAGGCGCCGGCAAACCGGTCCGGAATGCTCGACGGCAGGATTTCGGCAGGATTCAGCTCGCTGACATAGCCGCCGTCCTTGAGCACCCGTTCGGCCAGTTCGCCGCGCTCCTGGATCTGGCGGACGCCGGCGGCGACCTTTTTCAGATGCGGCGACGACATCACCCGTTCGCGCGG
>CAXBIE010000063.1:0-29442 GCA_963975635.1 uncultured Hoeflea sp.
TAACCCCACAGCGACCTCAACGCTGCGCGTCTACCAATTCCGCCACGACCGCACGTGGTAGAGCCGAAACCTGTCCGGCGCGCTGCATGTAGCAAATGGACATGCACTGCACAAGCGCATTCGTCACAAAAATCACTTGGGATGAAAGCAGTTGGAAAACCTGCCTTTTCAGGGCCGAATGCCGTCTTGTATCCCGAGCACCTTGTGAAGTTAGCGCGATCGTGAGACCGCGTCTGAGTGCAGAGTGACTGTCGTAGCTGAATCGGGCTGCTTCCACGCCGTGCCAATCAACCGATTCCCTTCGCAAGTGGCGGCTGCGCGTGAGAAAAACACTTGCTGGCGCACCCGCACCGCCGTGGCGCACGAAGAGGTGATCACCTCAAGGCGGGCGGGCTGTTCCATTTGCGGGCGAACGGATCTAAACAGGGTGAATGGAACCACGTGACACTCTTGAAACCGGCTTTTTTGCGCAAGCCGGAAGCCCGCCAGTCAGATGGCGGATATCGGAGGGATTGACCCCCTACCCCGAAGCCGTGGCCCTGATGGAAACCGAGGCCGATCGCATCGCCGCTGGTGAAGCGGATGAGCTGATCTGGCTGGTCGAACACCCTCCGCTCTACACCGCCGGGACCAGCGCCAAGGTGGAAGACCTTGTCGCCCCTGACCGGTTCGAGGTTCACACAACCGGCCGTGGCGGTGAGTATACCTATCACGGCCCGGGCCAGAGGGTGGCCTATGTGATGCTCGACCTGAAGCGAAGGCGACAGGATGTCCGCGCTTTTGTCTCGGCCATGGAGGCGGTGATCATCAAGACGCTTGAGAGCATGAATGTCACGGGCGAACGGCGCGAGGACCGCGTCGGGGTCTGGGTGCGCCGTCCCGACAAGCCCCGTCTTGCCGACGGAAAAATGGCGGAAGACAAGATTGCAGCCATCGGAATTCGCTTGCGCAAATGGGTGAGCTTTCACGGCCTCGCCATCAATGTGGATCCGGATCTCGAGCATTTCTCAGGTATCGTGCCATGCGGCGTGCGGGCGCACGGGGTGACAAGCCTTGTCGATCTGGGACTGCCGGTTCCAATGCATGAGGCCGACATCCGGTTGCGTGATGCATTCGAGGCCGTTTTTGGTCCAACTCTGGATGATCAGATTGATCAACCAACACCTGACCATGCGGCAGCACCAGTGCCGGTCACTCTGCAGCTACAGCCTGACACGCCATTGAAATGAGACATTCAGAGTACCGCTTGAATGTCTGCACCAGCGCACCAGATTGATTAAAACGGGCCGTTGCACTGGACGCCGTGCCGACAATTGCCGATAATGAAGCCAACGGAACCGAAATTTCTCCCCCGATTCGATGATTCCGGCTTTCACTTGAGCGTGAAACACGATCCAGGGGCGCTGCCAATATTCAGGCGGTGATGGATCAACAGATCTAACAGGCCAATGCATGTCGAACGACTGAAAGTTCACAGGAACGACATGGTCCATGCATAGGTTCTACACACAAGACGGGTCTGCCGCCCGCGCCTCAAGTCGCGCATATGTGGCCGCCCGACCAGAAGCCAAAGGAACGACATCAATGGATGACATGGTAACGGATACCTATGACGAGACTTATGACGATGGTGATACGCTGGGTGGCCGGATCACACGCGCGCGCGATCTCGCAGGATTGTCAGTTGAGGACGCCGCTTCACGGATCGGCGTGACGGATGAGACCCTGGCTGAATGGGAATCGGACCGCTCCGAGCCGCGCGCCAACAAGATCATGATTCTTGCAGGTGTTCTCGGCGTGTCGCCTGCGTGGTTGATCAGCGGTGCAGGCGATGCCCCGCAGTCGCCCGGTATATCTCTCGCAGTTGACGAAATGTCGGGTGAAATCAACCGGCTGCGTGAACTCGCGCTGCAGATCACAACCTGCGTTGAAACGCTCGAAAGCAGACTTGTGACATTGACGAAAGCTGCAAACGACTAAATACCCGAAATGCAGACTTGAGCCGGACCTGCCACTCTGGCAGTTTCGGCTCTCTTCATATCTTACGCCAGGAGTACGGAAATGGACGTTCGCGCAGCTGTCGCCTTTGAAGCGGGAAAACCGCTGGAAATCACCACTGTTCAACTGGATGGCCCGCGCGCAGGCGAAGTGCTGGTGGAGATCAAGGCCACCGGCATCTGCCATACCGATGAGTTCACACTTTCAGGCGCGGACCCTGAAGGCATCTTTCCGGCCATCCTCGGCCATGAGGGCGCCGGAGTGGTGGTTGATGTGGGTCCCGGCGTGACTTCGCTGAAAAAGGGCGATCACGTCATTCCGCTCTACACGCCTGAATGCCGCGAGTGCGAGTACTGCCTGAACCCGAAAACAAATCTGTGCCAGTCGATCCGTACCACGCAGGGCGCAGGCCTGATGCCGGACGGCACGTCGCGGTTCTCGCTCGATGGCAAGCCGATTTTTCATTACATGGGCACATCGACCTTCGCCAATTACACCGTGCTGCCGGAAATCGCGCTGGCCAAGATCAATCCGGACGCACCGTTCGACAAGGTTTGTTACATCGGTTGCGGCGTGACCACCGGCATCGGCGCCGTGATCAACACAGCGAAAGTGGAAATCGGCTCTAAGGCGATCGTTTTCGGTCTGGGCGGCATCGGCCTCAATGTGCTGCAGGGCCTGCGTCTTGCAGGTGCGGACATGATAGTCGGCGTCGACCTCAATCCGTCCAAGGTCGAGATGGCGAAACGTTTCGGCATGACGCATTTTGTCAATCCGAACGAAGTTGAAGGTGATCTCGTTCCCTATCTCGTTGATCTGACCAAGGGCGGCGCTGACTACACCTTTGATGCCACCGGCAATGTCGGGGTGATGCGCACCGCACTGGAATGTGCCCACAAGGGTTGGGGCGAATCAATCATCATCGGTGTCGCGGGCGCCGGCCAGGAAATTGCCACACGGCCATTCCAGCTGGTAACCGGCCGTTCCTGGCGTGGCACGGCCTTTGGCGGCGCGCGTGGACGTACCGATGTGCCGAAGATCGTGGAGTGGTATATGGAAGGCAAGATCGAGATCGATCCGATGATCACCCACACCATGGGGCTTGAGGGCATCAACGAGGCCTTCGACCTGATGCACAAGGGCGAGAGCATCCGCAGCGTTGTGGTCTACTGACCGGCTGCAGAGCTGCTGCACCCTGCGTACCCCATCAACAACCGGACGACGGACCCATGAAAATCATCTCGGAAGCCAAGGCCCATGGCGGACGCCAGGGCGTCTATTCAATGGAATCGGAAGCCTGCGGCTGCGACATGACTTTCGCGGTGTTTCAGCCACTGGTTGCCAAGGAGCATCTGTGTCCCGTCGTCTGGTTTCTGTCCGGCCTGACCTGCACCCACGCCAATGTGCTGGACAAGGGCGAGTACCGGCGGATGGCTGCGGAGCTCGGACTGATCATCGTCTGCCCGGACACAAGCCCGCGCGGCGACCATGTGCCCGATGAGCCGGACAACTGGCAATTCGGCAAGGGTGCGGGGTTTTATCTCGATGCGACGCAGGCACCATGGTCAAAGCACTTCAACATGGAGAGCCATATCCTTGAAGAATTGCCGGAGCTGATCGCCGGACATTTTGCCGCCGATATGGGACGCCAGGGCGTTATGGGACATTCCATGGGCGGCCACGGGGCGCTGACCCTGGCGCTCAAGCATCCAGACAGGTTCAAGAGTTGCTCGGCCTTCGCACCGATCGTCCAGCCGTCAACGGCAGACTGGTCACGCCCTGCGCTGGAAAAATATCTCGGTACCGACGAGGCTGCCTGGCGGCGCTATGACGCCACACAACTGATCGAGGACGGCGCACGATTCCCCGAGTTTCTGGTGGATCAGGGCACTGCCGACGGATTTCTTGAAAACGGCCTGCGCCCCTGGCTTCTCGAAGAGGCCTGCCGCGGCGCGGACATCGGTCTGACACTGAGAATGCAGGAAGGCTACGACCACTCCTACAATTTCATCTCTACCTTCATGGAAGACCATCTCGCCTGGCACGCCGCGCGGCTGGGCTGACGGCCTGAAAGCAAAACAAAAAGCCGGGACAATGGATCCCGGCTTTTTTCTTCATTGGTGCCGACAATACGCTCAAGGGCTACCGGGATCGCTGCAATCATTTTCAAGCGTTATCACACAGGGCTCATCAAGGTCCGCGTCATCACCCACCATCGCGGCCGGCGTCACAGTTGATGCCGGCACAGCAGGCTCCACTGCTGACCGGGTATCAAGCAGTGGCTTTGTATAGTCCATGACCGGCACAGTCTCCGGTTCTCCATCGAGCACCAGCGTTGTGGGAGTGACTGTGCCGTTGAGCAACGGATCAACCGACCGGGCCTCATTGCTGATATCATCATCAGCAGGTCTGTTGGCTGGCCAGACCACCTCGCGTTTGGCGCCACCGACCGGATACGGTGCATGGCCGGACAAGCCCAGAAGGCGGCGAATGTCGTCTGTCAGCCGGCTTATCAGCACGGTTTCGGCGTTCGATCCATTGAAGTCCGTGAAGTTCAGATTCAAGACCTTTGAGAGCAGCACCTGGCCGGTGCTCGAATCGACGAGCGTCAGATCCACACTGGCCGATTGCGACATGCCGCCAAGGAAATAGACCGGTGACCGCTCCTCGCGGCGGTCGAGCACCCGGACCCTGAGGGTGGATGTCTGCCCGACATCTGCCGTTGCACGGCCCAGGCTGGCCTCCAGCCTGGTCTGCAGGCGCTCGGCGAAGTAGCTGTTCTCGATCCTGTCTGCCATGACCCGCACTTCCGTCACGGTATAGGGCTGGCTCGGTTCGAGCGGCTTCGGTCTGCCGGCGCAAGCCGAAAGTGCGGCAGCGAGAAAAACCACAAGCAACGCCTGCAAGAAACGTGAAGAAATCGGTTGATCTTGCTGCATGCCAATACTCCGGGAGGGGCTGTTCCACTACCCGGAAAATCACATTTTATAGTTAGCGGACGGTTAAGATGATTGAAATTTAGACATTCCAAATCAACCAGGGCCAGTCACACTGCCGCATAATCAGGTCAGCCGGTCACAGGGACACCGCCTGGTTTGTTCAGGTCCGGTGCACCGACAGGATCAGGTTTGCGGCTTCGAAATCAATCAGCCGTTTGGCACGGCGTGCAGCAGCCTCATGATCTTCACCCCAATTCTCGATGTTATAATCCTCATCGACATGAGCGGCTTCCCAGATCTCTGACGCCGCGCCCTGCCCCTCCGCCAATGCGAGTGCCAGGATCAGCGAACCAGTGATCGAGGTGATTGTGTGCAGCGCGGTCAACTGCAGCGGTGTGGCGTAGCGGCGAAGCAGCACGGCAATGGCGCGAATTGCTTCCGGAGGCTGCTCGACATGAACAACGCCTTCCGACAAAACCATCCGCGCGCCCATGTTGGCCGCCCAATCCAGATAAGGATCCCAGAGTTCGCTTTCACGCGCCACCAGGGCTTCAGGGGCATCAGCGCGGTAACACAGGAAATCCGATCCAGCATAGCGCAGGATGTCCTCGAACACTTCCTCCTGGGCTGCTGCGACACCATCAAGCGCCGTGTTGACCAGCCGGGTCAGCGGCATGGTCGCGGGATCGATCTGCTCTTGCTGCGACTCCCATTCGGCAGCCAGTGCGTCGGCCAGGTCGCGATGCGGAACCTGGAGTGCCTGGCGGGTCGGGGTGCGCACCGGTTTGCCGTCAAGGGCGATGACAAATTGACCATTATCGCCCGGCTGGACCGCTGCCTGCTTGTAGAACCGTTTGGGCAGCTTTTTCTTCATGCCTGCCTGGATTTCGCGGACCGGATCGGACGGCTTGGCGTCTCCCAGATCAAGGTCGCTGAGTATGTCACGCATGATCGTGTCTCCTGTCGTCAGATGAGGGCGGCCAATTCGCCGGCGTGATTGACCACATGGGCCGCACCGGCTGCCTTGAGCGCGTCCGCCGGGCCATAGCCCCAGGACACGCCTACCGGCCGTGCCCCAGCGCTGACCGCCATCTGCATGTCATAGATGGCATCACCGATGACGGTCGTCTGGCTGGCATCAATGCCGGCTTCCGCGCAACATTCCAGAACCATCGCCGGATGCGGCTTGGACGGGCAATCATCGGCGGTGCGGGTGGTGAAAAATGCTTTCGTCAGGCTGTGATGGGCCAATATCGCATCGAGCCCACGGCGTGATTTGCCGGTGACCACGCCAAGGATCACATCATCGCGGGCGGCAAGGGATTCAATCAAGGGCAGCAGACCGTCATAAGCGGGTTCAAGCAGACCGCCATTTTGCCGGTGCAGCATGAAATGCTCCTTGTAACGGGCGGTCATGGCCGAAATTTCGGAATCCACCGGGCGGTTGAGCATTTGCGCGATGGCAATGTCCAGCGTCAAACCGATGATCGACTTGGTCAGATCCAGCGAGGGTCGCTCAGCCTCAAAATCCTCGAATGTCCGCTCCATGCAGGCATGGATAACCGCGGCACTGTCAACAATGGTGCCGTCGCAATCAAACAGGACCAGCTTCATTCTTCCGGCTCCCCGGCAGTTGATTCCTCAAAACCGAGCAGGTTCCAGCTTTGCACCATGTGCGGCGGCAACGGCGCGGTGACGGAGAGACGGCCGCCGTCAGGATGAGGAATGGAGATGTGGCGCGCCAGCAGATGCAGACGGTTCTGCATGCCGCTGGGAAACTCCCAGTTCTTGTCGAACTCGAAATATTTGGGATCACCGATGATCGGATGCCCCAGATGCAGAGCATGCACACGCAGCTGATGGGTGCGGCCGGTATAGGGTTCGAATTCAAGCCAGGCCAGATTCTGAGCGGCCTTGTCGATGATGCGGTAATAGGACACCGCGTGATCGGCGCCCTGCTCGCCATGCTTGGCGACACGCATCCGGTCGCCATCATCGGTGGCTTCCTTGATCAGCCAGGTGGAGATCTTGCCTTCCTTGTCGCGCGGTACGCCCTTGACCAGCGCCCAGTAGGTCTTCTTGGTCGTGCGTTCCCGGAAGGCGGCTGTCAGTGACTGCGCAGCTCCTCTTGTGCGCGCAACCACCAGAACGCCGGCGGTATCGCGGTCCAGCCTGTGGACAAGGCGTGGCTTCTCGCCCTTCTTGTTGCGCCAGGCTTCCAGCATTTCGTCGACATTGCGGGTCACGCCGGAACCGCCCTGCACGGCAAGACCGGCGGGCTTGTTGAAGACCAGGACCTTGGGATCTTCATGCAACAGCATCTGGCTGAGCACTTCGTGGTCATTCTGACTGCGCATGGTTTTGGGGGTCAGCGGACCGGAGGCCTTCTCGTCGACATCCATCGGCGGGATCCGCACGGTCTGGCCCGGCTGCACGCGTGCGTCGGACTTCACCCGTCCACCGTCGACACGGATCTGCCCGGATCTGAGCAGCTTTTGCAGCGGCCCGAATCCGAGACCGGGAAAATGCACCTTGAACCAGCGATCGAGCCGCATGCCCGCTTCGTCCGGATCTACCTTTTTGAGCTGTACGCCCGCCATATCAATTATCTCTTTGATCTGCGCATCAGAGCTGGCGCGCCAGCCAAAGCCCGCCAAACAACGCAAGAATGGAAACTGTGACGCTGGCAATCACATAGGCAGCCGCCGCCGTCAACGCGCCGCGCTCGTAAAGCGTCACCGCATCCAGCGAAAAGGCGGAGAATGTGGTAAAACCGCCGAGAAAACCGGTTGCCAGCAGAAGCCGCAGGTCCGCATCGCCCGATGATCGCCGCGCCAGCCAGGCAATCAGACAACCCATGACGAAGGATCCGATGATGTTGACCACCATCGTGCCCCAGGGAAACCCGGGGCCGGAGGCACGCATCACCGCCATCCCGCTGAGATGCCGCGACACAGCCCCGAGGCCACCACCGATAAATATGAGCACGAGAGAGTTCATTCCTACCGCTTAGCGGAAAACGTCATGGCAATAAAGGGATACGGCAAACCATCCGTGACCACAGCGCCGCCCATCCAATCGGATCTGCATAGGGCTCTGAAACGGTTTAAAATCACGCTCCTGTCACCGATGCACTCGAAAACTATGCCTTTTCCGCCAAGGCAACATCATCGGCGAAGTTTTGCACGAAGGCATCCAGAGCGGCCCAGTCGGTGAACTCATGATCCACGCTGGTATCCACCGACCCACCTTCCTTTGCCGCGATCTGACGCATCAGAGCGCGTTTGAAAAAATCATATTCGAGATATTTCAGCGCACCGGCTGCATGATGCACCTTGGGGATATGAAATCCGGTCTTTTTCTCCAGCTTGGCAGGATAGCTTTCCGCTTCTGCGCGCTCCTCGGCGCTCTCGCTGTGAATAGCAAGTGAGACCGACACCAGCGCTGTGGGGACCTGCGCAAGCGCATGCTTCCAGTCAATCAGGAACTGGGCCACCGATGAAGGATAGCGGCCGATGTGGATCGGGGCGCAGATCAGGACGCCGTCAAACCGGCCCGGAATGGCAAAACCGGGTTCACGAACATCGCCGAGAACCACCGCTTGGCCAGCTTCCTCGAGCTTGGCTGCGGCGCGTTCGGCAATCTTGCGGGTGTGCCCCTCAATCGTGGCGTACAATACCAAAACCGTCATGGATCTATCCTCCGTGATGACATGAGGCCAGCTTGCGCCGCGTCTGGCCAATCAGCATTGACGCAAGTCAAAGTGGGCCAAAGTCCTCCCGAGACTGCCGATCAGGCCGCAGCCTTCCGCGCCAGCGCCAGAAGTTCCTCACCCGGCATTTCAGGCGAAGCCCCGGCGGCGAAGGTCTCGGCAACCAGCCGGCAGATCAGTTCGTTGACCGGTGCCGTCAGGCCATGCGCCTCGGCCAGAGAACAGACAGCGCCATTAAGGAATCGGGTCTCAGGCTCCCTGCCCGCCTTGAGGTCATCCCATGACGATGATCTGGCGGTTTCATCCATCCTGAGCTGCTGGCGCGCGGCGATCCGGAACAGCCAGCTCGGCAGACGCAAGACTTTCGGGATCAGCCGCGGATTGGTGCGTGTGGCGCCGATAACCGGAATTCCGGCGGCATCGAGAGCCGCGATCAGTTCTTCCATCGCCATTGCCAGAACAGTCCGGTAGCCAGGCTTGTTGAACTGCTGGCGCAGAGGCAGGCCACTGATCACATTGAGACCATTGTTGAGGTTGAGCAGCAGCTTGCCCCATTGCATGGCGTCGAGATTGTCATGGACTTGCACCTGCAAATGTGAGGCTTCTGCCAGGCTGGCCAATCGGGTGGAGGCCTTCGACGGCCCCACCAGAACCCGCCCCTCCATCGAGCAATGGACAGCATTGGGCGACAGGCGAACCACGTTGAAGGGCACTGTTCCGGCCACTACCTCTTGCGGAGCAAGCAGCCGCTTGAGCATTTCGACGTTTCCGACGCCGTTCTGAAGGCTGATGACGGTGGCGCCCGGTTGGAGCGCCTTGGCAAGCTCAAGCGCCGCGGCTTCGGTGTCGCCGGATTTGGTGCAGAACAGCACTATCGGACAACCGGCAAGATCTCCGGCGCTGCCGACTTCGTACTGCTCCGGTTTCAACGTCGCCTTGAAGCCATCGTAGCGGGATAGCGACAGGCCGCGCTGAACCGACGCCAGCGTCCGGCCCCGGGCCGCAAAAACCACGCGAGCACCGCTTTGGGCCAGCATGCCACCGACATATAGCCCGATGGCCCCGGCCCCCATGATGCCAATCTTCAGGACGGTGTCATCCGTGGCTTTGCCCATCATATTCTACCCCTTGCCGCCGCGTTCTTTCCTGAGCCTGTTCCAGAAATCCAGCCGCTTGCGGATGTCGCGTTCAAAGCCGCGCTCGGGCGGATCGTAAAAGGTCTTGCGGCCCATGGCCTCGGGGAAATAGTCTTGGCCAGAGAAGGCGTCGGGCTCGTCATGATCGTAGCGGTAGCCTTCGTTGTAACCCTCGGCTTTCATCAGCTTGGTTGGCGCATTGAGAATATGCTTCGGGGGCAGCAACGACCCGCCCTCCTTGGCTGCACGCATTGCCGCCTTGTAGGCTGTATAGACGGAATTGGATTTGGGTGCGGTGGCGAGATAGACGCACGCCTGCGCCAGAGCCAGCTCACCCTCTGGCGAGCCAAGAAAATCATAGGCGTCCTTGGCGGCATTGGCGATCACCAGCGCCTGTGGATCGGCCATGGCAATCTCTTCCGAGGCCATGCGGACCAGCCGCCGGCACAAAAACAGCGGGTCCTCGCCGGCGTCCAGCATCCGGCAGAGATAATAGAGCGCCGCATCGGGATCGGACCCGCGAATGGACTTGTGCAGGGCAGAGATCAGATTGTAGTGCCCGTCCTGCCCTTTGTCGTAGACCGGAGCCCGGCGCTGAACGACCTTGACCAGCGCTTCGGTGTCAAACAGCTCACCCTCGCGTGCAGCACGCCAGACCTCTTCGGCCAGCGTCAGCACTGCACGGCCATCGCCGTCGGCCATGCCGAGCAGGCTCAGCCGGGCTTCAGGCTCAACCGGCAGCGGCTTCCCGGTCTCTTCCTCCGCACGTAGCAATAGGCTTTCAAGACTATCCTGATCATGGGGCTTGAAGGTCAGCACCCGCGCCCGCGACAAAAGCGCGGCGTTGAGTTCAAACGAGGGATTTTCCGTCGTTGCGCCAACCAGCACGATTGTGCCGTCCTCCATCACCGGAAGAAAACTGTCCTGCTGGGCGCGGTTGAACCGATGGATTTCGTCCACGAAGAGCAATGTCTGGCGGCCGCTCATGCGCCGGGCGCGGGCTGCCTCAAACACCTTCTTGAGATCGGCCACGCCGGAAAAGATTGCCGAAATCTGATCGAATGCGAGATCCGTCTCTCCGGCCAGCAACCGCGCCACGGTGGTCTTGCCGGTGCCTGGCGGCCCCCAGAAGATCATTGATCCCAGACTGCCTGCGGCGATCATTCTGGTGATCACGCCGTCATCACCGGTCAGATGTGGCTGGCCGGAGACCTCGGACAGGGTGGCGGGACGCAGCCGGTCGGCAAGGGGGCGGTGTCCGCTTGGCGCGGCACCGGGCGTGGCGAACAGATCACTCATCGCCTCACCGAAGAATCTGGCGGATGCGCCGGCCACCGCGAACGACCTCGAATTGCCAGAAGCTGGCTCCTTCGGCCAGCACCTGCTCAAGGATATCGACATTGGCGATCTCGACTCCATTAATCTCGGCGATCAGATCTCCAGGGAGAATTCCGTATCGCCCGGCAAGTGACTGGCGCGGCACTTCCGTTACGACGACGCCACGCAGCGATGAGGGCATACGCAGTTTTTCGGCCAGGCGTGGAGTGATGTTGGACACAAGAGCGCCCCCAAAGGGGTTCTGGCCTGCAAGTGTGCGGCGATCACGCGGATCGTCAGCGGGCGGCGCCTGCAACGCGATTGAAACTGTCTTGTGTCCCTTGCGGCTTAACACATCAAGCGCAACAGAGGTATTCGCGCCGGTCGTGGCGAGACGGTAGCCAAGGGCATCAGGATGTTCGATCGGATGACCATTGAAGCCGACGACGATATCTCCGGCCCGCAAGCCGGCACTGTCCGCAGGTCCGTTGTCAGCAACATCCGAAACCAGGGCTCCGGCTGCGCGCCCAAGCCCAAGCGCCTCGGCGATGTCTGATGTAACACTTTCAAAGGTCGCGCCTATGTAGGGACGTTCGAACACCTCGCCACCGGACTCAGCGGTTTCGACCACGGCGCGGACAAGGCTGGCGGGAATAGCAAAGCCGATGCCATTCGATCCGCCGGAGCGGCTGAAGATCGCGGTATTGATCCCCATGAGACGACCGTTCATGTCAATCAGTGCGCCGCCCGAATTGCCCGGATTGATCGCCGCGTCGGTTTGAATAAAGAAACCGAAGTCGGATACCCCGACACCGTTGCGGGCAACCGCCGAGACGATGCCGCTGGTCACCGTCTGACCAACACCGAACGGATTGCCGATGGCCAGCGCAATGTCGCCCACCTCAATGGAATCGGTGTTGCCGAATTCGATGACCGGAAAGCTTCCGTCGCCGTCAATTTTCAGGACCGCCAGATCGAACCGCTCATCCTTGAGCAGAACCCGGCTTTGAAATTCCCGCCCATCTGCAAGTGCGACCCGTATGTCGTCCGCACCCTCGATGACGTGGTAGTTGGTTACGACGATGCCGTTGGCCTGAACGATCACGCCGGACCCGAGTGAAGACTGCTTCTCGGTGCGGTTGGGCATACGTTGACCGAAGAATCTCTCGAAAAATGGATCTCCCGCAAACGGTGACGCGCTGCGCTGAACCAGACGGTCGGCATAGACATTGACGACGGCCGGCGCCGTGGCTTTCACCAATGGCGAAAAGGACTGCATCATGTCTGAACGCGAGCCCGGCACCTCACGCTGTAGCTCGGGAGCCGCCGCGGGCGGCGTGTTTAACGCAGCCTTATCCTCAGGACCGCCAATCACACCGCGGAAAATCTTTCCGATACTGTCCGTCAACGAGTCTTCGATTTTGGTCTGAGCCATCGCGGGAACCAGAACAGGCACTGTCAGAACGCAGATGGCCAAAAGAACAAGCGGAACGACGCGTAACCGCGCGCGATATGGAATCATGACAACAATCCTCAGTGATTTGGGCCACTATGACCTGACTGATACATCAAAGTCATCATGAGTTTGACAGCTTCATGGCAGCGCGGCTGGTCTTTGACAATCATCGGAACACAACAGCAAACACGGGCGCTCATCGATGCCACTGAAAGGCACTGATCACCAAGTCTACACGAAAATGTGCCTGACCGGGGCCTTTGCGTCGGCCGGCAATCGTATATTTTCGGCGAAAGAAGTCACACACTCGCGCCATTCTTTGGTTGGCAAGCTTCAGGAGCCATCACGCCATGCACCGTTACCGCCCTACCGCCATACCCGGGTCACAGATTACATCCGAAAGCAGCTATTTCCAGCGACGCGACATCTTGCGAATGACTGCAGTGGGCGGGCTTGCGCTTGCCGCGCCATCGCTGGCTTTCGGTACCGAGACGCTTGAATACAAATCCGGCGGCTATGCCCCGAAGGAAGAACTGACACCCGAAGCCGATGTCACCAGCTACAACAATTTCTATGAATTCGGCACCGGCAAGGGCGATCCCGCAGCCAAATCCGGCGATTTCACCCCCCGCCCCTGGAGCATCAAGGTCGATGGCCTGGTGGGCAAGCCGGCCGAATTTGATCTCGACGCCCTGACGGCACTGGGCCTTGAAGAGCGGATTTACCGGATGCGCTGTGTTGAGGCATGGTCAATGGTGATCCCCTGGGTCGGGTTTCCGCTTGCCAGCCTTCTCGACAAGGTAGACCCGCTGGGCAGTGCCAAATATGTCGCGTTCGAAACGGTGGTGCGGCCCGAGGAAATGCCAGGTCAACGCGGGGTCTTCCAGCCGCTCAACTGGCCCTATATCGAAGGTCTCCGGCTGGATGAAGCGCGCCATCCCCTGACGATTCTGGCGATGGGCCTTTATGGAAAGACACTGCCCAACCAGAACGGCGCGCCGGTGCGGTTGGTGACGCCGTGGAAATATGGTTTCAAGGGTATCAAGTCGATCGTCCGCATTACCCTGACGGAAGAGCAGCCGGCCTCGACCTGGAACCGGCTGGCACCGAACGAGTATGGTTTTTACGCCAACGTCAATCCGGCGGTCGACCACCCGCGCTGGAGCCAGGCGATGGAAAACCGCATCGGTGGCGGAGGGTTCTTCGGTTCGAACGAGCGGCCGACATTGCCATTCAATGGCTACGGAGATGAGGTGGCAAGCCTTTATGACGGCATGGATCTGAAAGCGAATTTTTGATGCTGCGCCTGCCCGCTCTGCCGAAACGCTTTCAGGCTGCATCGGTCTGGGCGCTCTATGCCCTTGGCTTGCTGCCTGCGGTGTGGACGTTCTATCTCGGCGCCACCGGCCAGCTGGTTGGCAATCCGGTCAAAATCTTCGAGCATCTGCTTGGCGAATGGGCCTTGCGGTTTCTGATCCTGACGCTTCTGATCTCGCCGATCAGGGATATCTTCGGCATCAACTGGGTGCGCTATCGCCGGGCGCTCGGCCTGCTGGCGTTCTACTATGTGGCGATGCATTTCGTTACCTACATGATCCTCGACAAACGATTGGCGATTGATGTGATCATCGAGGACATCATCAAACGCTGGTTCATCACCATCGGCATGGCCGCATTCATTCTGCTGATCCCGCTGGCGTTGACATCCAACCGCTGGTCGATCCGCAAACTCGGACAGGGCTGGGTGAAGCTGCACAAACTGATCTATCCGATTGCGGCCGCCGGCGCGCTGCATTACTGCCTGTCGGTGAAGGTAATCGGGCCGGAGCAGCTGATCTATGCAGCGCTGATCACAGTGCTGATCGGCTGGCGGCTGGTTCGGCCACGCTACATGGAGCGCAAGCGTGCGCAGCGCCAGGTGCGCGGTGAACCGGGCCTACAGAATCCACAAACCGAATAAGCAGGCTGGCCCAAACCTATCGTCCAAAGACACTTTTGTAATGAACATGAAAAAGGCCGGGCGCATGAAGCACCCGGCCTTTCAATCATCGGCACTGGCCTTGTGAAGCGCTTACGCGGCTTCTTCTTCGGCAGCAGCCTCAACAGCCAAGCGAGCACGATCCGAAGCGCCCTTGGCGTCTACGTCGCGGTCGACAAACTCGACAACGGCCATCGGAGCATTGTCGCCGGTGCGGTAACCAGCCTTCATGATCCGGATATAGCCGCCGTTGCGGGTGGCATAGCGGGTTGCGATGGCATCGAACAGCTTGCGAACGGCATCGTTGTCGCGGATCTGCGAGATCGCCTGACGGCGAGCATGCAGATCGCCGCGCTTGCCGAGCGTGACGAGCTTTTCAACGATCGGACGGATTTCCTTGGCTTTCGGCAAGGTGGTCACGATTTGCTCATGTACGATGAGCGAAGCCGCCATGTTGGCGAACATCGCCTTGCGGTGGCTTGAGGTACGGTTCAGCTTGCGACCTGAATTTCCATGGCGCATGGCTAGTCTCCTTCACATGCAGGTGCACACCTGCCGTTTGACGGTTTAATACTGGTCTTCGTAACGCTTGGCGAGATCTTCGATGTTTTCCGGCGGCCAGGACGGAACTTCCATACCCAGATGCAGGCCCATGGAAGCCAAGACTTCCTTGATCTCGTTGAGCGACTTGCGGCCAAAGTTCGGAGTCCGGAGCATTTCGGCTTCGGTCTTCTGAATAAGGTCGCCGATATAGACGATGTTGTCGTTCTTCAGGCAGTTTGCCGAACGGACGGACAGTTCCAGCTCGTCGACCTTCTTGAGAAGCGACGGGTTGAAAGCCAGTTCTGCAACAGTCTCTTCGTGAACTTCCTTCTGCGGCTCGTCGAAGTTGACGAACACACCGAGCTGGTCCTGAAGAATACGGGCTGCATAGGCCACGGCATCCTCACCGCTCACCGAACCATCAGTTTCGATGCTCAGCGTCAGCTTGTCGTAATCAAGAACCTGGCCTTCACGGGTGTTTTCCACCTTGTAGGAACACTTCTTGACCGGCGAGTAGAGGCTGTCGACCGGGATAAGACCGATCGGCGCGTCTTCAGCGCGGTTACGGTCAGCCGGCACATAGCCCTTGCCGTTGTTGACGGTGAATTCCATGCGGATTTCAGCGCCCTCGTCGAGCGTGCACAAGACATGCTCCGGGTTGAGGATCTCGATATCACCAACGGTCTGAATGTCGCCTGCCTTGACCACACCGGGGCCCTGCTTGCGGACAACCATACGCTTGGCTTCATCACCTTCCATGCGGATGGCGATTTCCTTGATGTTCAGGATGATGTCGGTGACATCTTCGCGAACGCCAGGGATCGAGGAGAATTCATGCAGAACGCCGTCGATCTGCACTGCAGTGACAGCAGCGCCACGCAGCGAGGACAAAAGCACGCGGCGCAGGGCGTTGCCCAGTGTCAGGCCGAAGCCACGCTCGAGCGGTTCCGCAACAACGGACGCCTTGGTGCGGCCCGAAGTGTTGAACTCGACCTTGCTCGGCTTGATCAATTCCTGCCAGTTTTTCTGAATCATGTGTGTTGCCTTCCTGTTGCCGCACTATCCAATCGTGCGGCTAAGTGAGAAGAGGATCAAATGGGCACTGACAACGCCAGGCCCTTTGAAATTCGGCAGTCGGTTAGACGCGGCGCTTCTTGCGCGGACGGCAACCATTGTGCGGAATCGGCGTTACATCACGAATAGAGGTGATGACCAGACCGGCAGCCTGCAGAGCGCGGAGCGCCGACTCACGACCCGAACCGGGACCGCAAACTTCGACTTCCAGAGTCTTCATGCCGTGATCCTGCGCCTTCTTGGCAGCATCTTCAGCAGCCATCTGGGCTGCAAACGGTGTCGACTTACGTGAACCCTTAAAGCCCTTCGAACCCGCAGACGACCAGGAGATGGCATTGCCCTGCGCATCAGTGATGGTGATCATCGTGTTGTTGAAGGTCGAGTTGACGTGGGCTACGCCCGTCGAGATATTCTTGCGTTCGCGCTTTTTAACGCGTGTGGCTTCTTTAGCCATGATTTTTCCTTTCGAGATATCAGCACCGCCGTAACACCAGCGGCTCCACCGGGATACGCTTGAGCTACCGGCCAAACCTGAAAGCGATGGTCAATCCAACCACCGCTTTCGCTTTGAAGCCGCCAGTCAGGCGAAGCCCAATTACTTTTTCTTACCAGCGATCGCCTTTGCCGGACCCTTGCGGGTGCGGGCATTGGTATGGGTACGCTGACCACGCACCGGCAGGCCGCGACGATGGCGCAGACCGCGGTAGCAACCAAGGTCCATCAGACGCTTGATGTTCATCGAGTTCTCGCGGCGCAGGTCACCTTCAACCTGGTAGTCGCGATCGATCGCTTCGCGGATCTGCAGAACTTCTGCGTCCGTGAGCTGATTGACGCGGCGATCAAGCGGGATACCGACCTTTTCAACGATCTCGGAAGCGAACTTCGCTCCGATGCCGTGGATATAGGTCAACGCGATCACAACGCGCTTGTTAGTCGGAATGTTTACGCCAGCTATGCGGGCCATTTGCTTCTCCATGTGGGCCGGTCTTGCCGGCGGGTTATCATTGACCCGCGTCCGGTGGAGGCCGGCCCTTGCGGGGTAGTCTTTGACGAAACCGAAGCAAGCCGCGGAGGGCACGCACCGATTTTTGTCATTGCACAACCCGACACACTAAAAGCGACCAGTGCCGTGTCCTCAAGCCTTCGAGGAAACGCGCCGGTCGCTTGGATGTTGCGAGTTACGCAGCTCTTAACGGAACAATGAGGCTTTCGTCAACCTCTCCGCACTCCTAATTCGAGCGTGCAGCTCATCGGACGGGCAGCGCCTTACTGGCAAACCGCCCGTCCGATAGTTCAATCAGGTTACAAAGAGGCCAGAACGGCTTCTATCTCTTCCGTAACCGCATCGATCGACAGCATGCCATCGACGGTCCGAAGCGCGCCCTTGGCATAGTAATAGCCAGTCAGCGGAGCGGTCTTCTTGTAATATTCGCGCAGGCGCTCTTCGAACACCTCCGGATTATCGTCCTTGCGGACCGGCTGTCCGGCAGCAGCGGCTTCTTCAGCGCGCTTGACGATGCGTCCGACAAGAGCCTTGTCATCGACCAGAAGTTCAATCACAGAATCAAGCTTCATGCCTTTGGCATTGAGCATGGTTTCAACAGCGTCCGCCTGGACCAGGGTCCGCGGATAGCCATCAAGAATGAAACCACGTGCACAATCGGGCTGATCGATTCGTTCGGACACAATCGCGTTGACGATGTCATCGGAGACAAGCTCGCCGGCGTCCATCACCGCCTTGGCGCGTTTGCCAACATCGGTCCCAGCTGTCACCGCTGCCCGCAACATGTCCCCGGTGGACAATTGCGGAATGCCGTGCTTTTCAACCAGACGCTGGGCCTGGGTCCCCTTGCCCGCACCTGGCGGTCCCAAAAGAATAAGTTTCATCGTCCCTTCTTGCCTCCCCGAAGTTTGGACTTCTTGATCAGCCCTTCATATTGCTGGGCAATCAGATGTCCCTGAATCTGCGCAACCGTGTCGAGCGTCACCGAGACGACGATCAACAGCGACGTACCACCCAAATAGAATGGAACGCCAGTCTGCGCGATTAGAAATTCGGGTAAGAGACAAACGAATATCAGGTACATGGCGCCAATCACGGTGATTCGCGTCAGCACAAAGTCGATGTATTCAGCGGTACGCTCGCCCGGACGGATGCCCGGGATGAAGCCGCCATGACGCTTGAGATTGTCTGCCGTATCCTTCGGATTGAACACGATGGCCGTGTAGAAGAATGCGAAGAAACCGATCATGGCCGCATAAAGCGCCATATAGGCAGGCTGACCGTGGCCGAGCGAGGCCAGCAGCGAAGATGCCCAGCCGGGCAAATTGCCGGTGTTGGCAAAACCCGCGATGGTTGCCGGCAACAACAGAAGCGACGAGGCGAAGATCGGCGGGATAACGCCTGCGGTGTTCAGCTTGAGCGGCAGGTGCGACGTATCGCCCTGGAACATCCGCGAACCAACCTGGCGCTTCGGATACTGGATCAGCAATTGCCGCTGTGCCCGCTCGATGAACACGATGAAGGCAATTACACCGATGGCAACAATGATCACGGCAATGATCAAGCCGGTCGAAAGTGCGCCGGTACGGCCAAGTTCGAGAGTGCCAGCAACAGCCGTCGGCAGTGCTGCAACGATCCCCGCGAAAATAATTAGCGAAATGCCGTTGCCGATGCCGCGCGCAGTGATCTGCTCACCAAGCCACATCAGGAACATGGTGCCGCCAACCAGACTGATTACAGTGGCAATACGGAAGAACCAGCCCGGATCCGTCACGATTCCATTGCCCGATTCGAGGCCGACAGCGATGCCGTAGGCTTGCACCGTGCCAAGCAGAACCGTGCCGTAACGTGTGTACTGGTTGATGATCTTGCGACCCTGTTCACCCTCCTTCTTGAGCTGCTCAAGTGTCGGGACAACAGAGGTCATCAACTGGATGATAATCGAGGCCGAGATATAAGGCATGATGCCGAGGGCGAAGATCGCCATGCGCCCGACGGCGCCACCCGAAAACATGTTGAACAGGCCGAGAATACCGCCCGACTGTCCCTGGAAAGCCTGGGCGAATGCGTCCGGATTGATGCCGGGAAGCGGGATATAGGTGCCGAGGCGGTACACAAGAAGTGCGCCAAGGGTAAACCAGATCCGCTTTTTAAGATCTTCCGCCTTGGCGAAAGCTCCGAAATTCAAATTGGAAGCGAGTTGTTCGGCTGCAGATGCCATTGCGTTCTCCGCGCGGACCATCCGGCGCCTGATGAACCCGATCATCTCCGGAGGGTCTGAGTTGGTTTCACCGGACTTTGCGGTCTGACCGGCGCTTACCGTGCCTGACCCCTGCCCCAGTCGCCGCACAATGCCGCGACGGCTGCTCCCATATGGGATGAAAACCGCCCGATGTGAAGCACCGGGCGGTTAAAAAATTATTCTTCGGTCGCAGCCGGCACCGGAGCCGGTGCAAGCAGCTTGATCGAACCACCGGCCTTTTCGACCTTCTCGATCGCGGTGCGCGAAGCGCCTGCGACTTCGAGGGTCAACTTGGCCTTGATGTCGCCGTCAGCAAGAATGCGAACGCCGTCCTTGGTGCGGCGGATAACACCGGCAGCCTTGAGAGCTGCGGCATCAACCGTGGCCTTGCCGTCCAGCTTGCCCGCATCGATTGCGGTCTGGATACGGCCAACCGAAACGACATTGAAGTCGGTCGAGAAGATGTTCTTGAAACCGCGCTTTGGAAGACGACGGTAGATTGGCATCTGGCCGCCTTCAAAACCGTTGATGGCAACGCCGCCGCGGGACTTCTGTCCCTTGACGCCGCGTCCACCGGTCTTGCCGGTGCCGGAACCGATACCACGACCTACGCGCTTGCGGTTCTTGGTTGCACCTTCGTTGTCGGTGATCTCATTGAGTTTCATGACAGTTCACTCCCACTCACTTCTCGTCGACAACGCGAACGAGGTGGCTGACCGCGCGGATCATGCCACGAACGGACGGCGTGTCCTCGAGGGTCCGGCGGCGGTGCATCTTGTTGAGGCCCAGGCCGATCAGCGTCTGACGCTGAACGTTGGGACGGCGAATCGGGCTGCCGGTCTGTTCGACAGTGACCGTCTTGCCCTTTTTATTGTCAGCCATGGTCTTGGCTCCCTAATACGATAAAGGCGGACGCCCGATTACTCTTCGGCGCCAGCGGAAACTCCGCGGCGTTCCTGGAGCGTGGAGTACTTCATGCCGCGCTGCGAGGCGATGTCCTTGGGGTGCATCTGGCTCTTGAGCGCGTCAAAAGTTGCGCGGATCATGTTGTAAGGGTTCGACGAACCGGTCGACTTTGCAACAACATCCTGCATGCCAAGCGTTTCGAAAACCGCACGCATTGGACCACCGGCGATGATACCGGTACCAGGCTTGGCAGCGCGCAGAAGCACCTTGCCAGCGCCGTGACGGCCATGCACGTCATGGTGCAGTGTCCGGCCGGAGCGCAGTGGTACGAAAATCAGATCGCGCTTGGCGGATTCTGTCGCCTTGCGGATTGCTTCCGGTACTTCACGTGCCTTGCCGTGACCGAAGCCAACGCGGCCCTTCTGATCTCCAACAACCACCAGGGCTGCGAAACCGAAGCGGCGGCCGCCCTTGACGACCTTGGCAACGCGGTTGATGTGTACGAGCTTGTCGACGAATTCGCTATCGCGCTCGTCGTCTCTACCGCGGTTATCGCGGCGACCTTCCTTGGCCATTGTCCTGTTCCTTATTCTTTTCCGGAATCAATCGGCTGGGTTGACTTAGAAGCTCAGACCGCCTTCGCGGGCTGCTTCAGCGAGTGCCTTGATGCGGCCATGATAGATAAATGCGCCGCGGTCAAAGACCACTTCCTTGATGCCTGCCTTGACAGCACGCTCGGCAACCAATTTGCCAACCGCTGCTGCTGCCGCTGTATCGGCACCCGTCTTGAGATCAGCGCGAAGGCCGACATCGAGAGTTGATGCTGCTGCAAGCGTACGGCCTGCTGCATCGTCGATAACCTGAACGTAGATGTTCTTCGACGAGCGATGTACCGACAGGCGTGGGCGACCATTGGCCACCGCTTTGAGCTGGCGGCGGACCCGGTTGGACCGACGCGTAAGGGATTCTTTCCTGCTAGCCATTTCGCGTCTTCCTTACTTCTTCTTGCCTTCTTTGCGGACAATCCGCTCTTCAGCATATTTAACGCCCTTGCCCTTGTAGGGTTCAGGTTTGCGATAAGCGCGGATCTCGGCAGCAACCTGGCCAAGCACCTGCTTGTCGATGCCGGTGAGGACGATTTCCGTCGGCTTCGGGCAAGCAATGTTGACGCCCTTGGGCGGCTGGTAGACCACGTCATGGCTAAAACCGAGAGCCAGCTGCAGGTTCTGGCCCTGCATGGCTGCACGATAACCAACACCGTTGATTTCGAGCTTGCGCTCATAGCCGTCCTTCACCCCAGTCAGGATGTTGGCGACCATTGTACGTGACATGCCCCACTTGGAGCGAGCGTCCTTGGATTTGCCCACGGGCATGACGACAACAGCGTTGTCTTCAAGCTTGACCGTGACTTCGTCGTTAGCAACGAAAGACAACTCACCCTTAGGACCCTTGGCGACCACTGTCTGGCCGTCGATCGTCGCGGTGACGCCGGCGGGGACTGGGACGGGTTTTTTACCGATACGAGACATTGTTCAACCTGTCTGTTCGAGTTGGAGGTTCTGCAAGATCAGAAGATCGAGCAGAGAACCTCACCACCAACATTGTGCTCGCGCGCAACATGATCGGCCAAAACGCCCTTCGGAGTCGAAAGGATCGTGATGCCGAGACCGTTGGCGACCTGCGGAATGGACTTAACGGAGACGTATACGCGACGGCCCGGCTTGGAAACGCGGGCGATCTCACGGATCACCGGTGCGCCTTCATGGTACTTGAGCTCAATGCTCAACTCGGACTTGCCGTTATCGTATGCGACTTCGGTATATCCGCGGATGTAGCCTTCCGACTGCAACACATCGAGAACGCGGGCGCGCAGCTTCGAAGCAGGAGTCGATACAGAAGACTTACGGCGAGCGACGCCGTTGCGGATGCGGGTGAGCATATCACCCAGAGGATCAGTCATTGCCATATTGCGTGCTCCTTACCAGCTCGACTTGACCAGGCCCGGCACCTTGGCCAGCGACCCGAGTTCACGCAACGCGATACGCGACATGCCAAGCTTGCGATAAAATGCACGCGGGCGGCCGGTAACTTCGCAACGATTGCGAACACGAATCTTTGACCCGTTGCGCGGCATTTCGGCCAGCTTCAGGGTTGCACGGAAGCGTTCCTCGATCGGAAGCTCCTGATTTTTTGTGATCGCCTTGAGTTCGGCGCGCTTGGACGCGTCGCGAGCGACCAGCTTGCGGCGGCGCTGGTTCTTTTGAATTGCGCTGACTTTCGCCATGATCAGATATCCTTTTTACGAATGCCGTTACGATTACTGGCGGAATGGGAAGTTGAACTCTTTCAAGAGAGCCCGTGCTTCGTCATCCGTTGGTGCCGTCGTACAAACGATGATGTCCATGCCCCAGATCTGATCAACCTTGTCGTAGTTGACCTCTGGAAACACGATGTGCTCCTTGATGCCCATGGCGAAGTTGCCACGGCCGTCAAAGCTCTTCGGGTTCAGTCCGCGAAAGTCACGAACGCGCGGAAGCGCGATGGTGATCAGACGGTCCATGAATTCAAACATGCGGGAGCCGCGAAGCGTGACCTTGGCGCCAATCGGCATATCTTCACGCAGCTTGAAGCCGGCGATCGAATTGCGGGCACGCGTGATGACAGGCTTCTGACCAGCGATTGCCGCCAGGTCTTCAGCTGCAATCGCAGGCTTCTTGGAATCGGCAGTCGCTTCACCAACACCCATGTTGATGACGATCTTGTCGAGACGCGGAATCTGCATTTCGTTTGCGTAGCCAAACTGTTCCTGCATGGCCTTGCGGATGCGCTCGACGTAATCTTTCTTGAGCCGCGGCTCGTAATTATCAGCCATCGATGACCACTCCCGAACGCTTTGCTACGCGCACCTTCTTGTCACCCTCGATGCGAAAGCCGACGCGGGTCGGCTTGCCGTCCTTGGGGTCAGCAACCGCGAGGTTGGAAAGGTGAAGCGAGGCTTCCTTGTTGATAATGCCGGCTTCCTGGGTCTGTGTCTGGCGCTGGTGGCGCTTGACCATATTCAGACCACGGACAACCGCACGGTCTTCCTTGGGCATTACAGCAAGAACTTCGCCGGTACGGCCCTTGTCCTTGCCTGTAAGAACGACGACATTGTCGCCTTTGCGGATCTTTTGCATCGGTTCGTTCCTTACAGCACTTCGGGTGCCAGCGAGATGATCTTCATGTGGCTCTTGGCACGCAACTCGCGCGGAACCGGTCCGAAGATACGGGTGCCGATCGGCTCTTTCTTGTTGTCGATCAGAACAGCTGCGTTACCGTCAAAACGGATAACGGTGCCGTCGGTGCGACGAATGTCCTTGGCTGTACGAACGACAACCGCCTTCATCACATCACCCTTCTTGACGCGGCCGCGCGGAATAGCCTCCTTGATCGAGACGACGATGATGTCGCCGATAGAAGCATACTTCCGCTTGGAACCGCCCAAAACCTTGATGCACATGACACGACGAGCGCCGGAATTATCCGCGACGTCGAGGTTTGTCTGCATCTGAATCATATCAGGCCGCCTTCTTGTTGTTACCGGCACGGTTGGGCGGAAAGGCCCCCTATGCCAGCTTGGAAATCAATTCTTTTTTGCGCGGGAAGGATATTGCCAGGGTGGTTTCCCCTAAGGGACCTTCCGTGCGCTGAAAGCAGAAGAACGCCCGTTACCGGGGCGTTCTGTGCCAATGGCCTGCTTCTTACAGGATTCTCGGCGGGGCGCAAGGGCCCTCGCCTCAAATCTTACTCATTAAGCCTGGACGGCCTCGACGACAGTCCAGCGCTTGTCTTTCGAAATAGGCGCGCATTCCTGAATGGAAACCTCATCGCCTACCTTGTACTGATTGTTTTCGTCATGCGCCTTGTAGTTCTTGGTGCGACGAACAATCTTCCGCATGACCGGATGCGCGAAACGGCGTTCCACCCGGACAACCACGGTCTTTTCGTTCTTGTCACTGACAACAGTGCCCTGCAGAATGCGTTTTGGCATTTTTCTTCGGTCCTTAGGCCTTAGCTTCGGCCGCCTTCTGGCGGGCAATAGTCTTGATTCGAGCGATATCGCGGCGAACTTCCTGTACGCGCGATGTCTTTTCGAGCTGGCCTGTAGCGCCCTGGAAACGCAGGTTGAACTGCTCTTTCTTCAGCTTGGCAAGCTCATCATTGAGTTGGTCGACGCTCAAGGCGCGAACATCTGCGGCTTTCATATCCGTCTCCTTACTCTGCGATGCGCTGTACAAAGCGGGTCTTGACCGAAAGCTTGGCAGCGCCGAGACGCAGAGCTTCACGGGCCAGTTCTTCGCTGACGCCATCGATTTCGAACATGATCCGACCGGGCTTGACCTTTGCAGCCCAGTAATCAACCGAGCCCTTACCCTTACCCATACGGACTTCGGTCGGCTTGGAAGTGACCGGAACGTCAGGGAAGATGCGGATCCACACGCGGCCAGCACGCTTCATGTGACGCGTGATAGCCCGGCGGGCTGCTTCGATCTGACGTGCATTCACACGGTCAGGCTCTTGTGCCTTCAAGCCGTAGGAACCGAAATTCAAGTCCGAGCCGCCCTTGGCGACGCCCTTGATGCGGCCCTTAAACTGCTTGCGGTACTTGGTACGCTTTGGCTGCAACATTGTTTAATTCTCCGAATTATCTGCCTGGCGCAAAATCAGGCGTTTTCGCGCCGGCGATTGCCGCCAGAAGCGTCGCCTTCAGTGGCACGACGTTCAGACGCCATAGGATCATGCTCAAGAATCTCGCCCTTGAAGATCCAGACCTTGACGCCGCAAATACCATAAGCTGTCTTGGCTTCGGCTGTGCCGTAGTCAATATCAGCACGCAGCGTGTGAAGCGGAACCCGGCCTTCGCGATACCATTCAGTACGCGCGATTTCCGCGCCGCCAAGACGGCCGCCGCAGGTGATCTTGATGCCTTCGGCGCCAAGACGCATTGCCGACTGAACCGAACGCTTCATGGCACGACGGAACGCGATACGGCGTTCCAGCTGCTGGGCGATCGACTGCGCAACAAGCGTTGCATCAACTTCAGGCTTGCGTACTTCAACAATGTTGAGGTGCGTTTCCGAATTGGTCATTTCACCAAGCTTGCGGCGCAGCTTTTCGATGTCCGCGCCCTTCTTGCCGATGATCAGACCAGGACGGGCAGCGTGGATCGTGACGCGGCACTTCTTGTGCGGACGCTCGATGACAACCTTGGAAATGCCGGCCTGCTTGAGTTCAGCAAGCAGATACTTGCGGATCTTCAGGTCTTCATGAAGCAGCTTGCCGTATTCGGCATTGTCGGCGAACCAACGGCTGTCCCAGGTGCGGTTAATGCCGAGGCGGAAACCGATCGGATTGATTTTCTGACCCATTATGCGGCCTCCTCTTTGGCTTCCATCTCACGCACGACGATTGTCAGGTGAGCGAACGGCTTTTCGATGCGCGAAGAGCGACCGCGGCCGCGAGCATGAAACCGCTTCATGACAATGGACTTGCCAACGTAAGCCTCGGCTACGACCAGCGAATCAACATCGAGATCGTGGTTGTTTTCTGCGTTTGCGATTGCAGATTCAAGCGTCTTCTTGACGGTCGATGCAATCCGCTTGCGCGAAAACTCAAGCTCGGCCAACGCCTTATCAACCTTCTTGCCGCGGATGAGAGCTGCAACCAGGTTGAGCTTCTGCGGGCTGATACGAATAGTGCGGGCGACTGCCTGCGCTTCGTTGGTCTTGAGCCGGCGTTCGGTTTTTGCCTTGCCCATGGTTACTTCCTCTTCGCTTTCTTGTCGGCGCCGTGGCCATAATAGGTCCGCGTCGGGGAATATTCGCCAAACTTCTGGCCGACCATCTCTTCAGAGACATTGACCGGAATGTGCTTGTTTCCGTTGTAAACGCCGAATGTCAGGCCGACGAACTGCGGCATGATGGTGGAGCGGCGGCTCCAGGTTTTGATCACTTCATTGCGGCCGCCTTCGCGAACCTTCTCAGCCTTCTTGAGAAGATAGCCGTCAACAAACGGACCTTTCCAAACTGAACGAGCCATTGGAGACTTCCTCTCTTATTTCTTACGCTGATGGCGCGAGCGCATGATGAACTTGTCTGTCGACTTGTTCGACCGTGTGCGCTTGCCCTTGGTTGGCTTGCCCCATGGGCTGACAGGGTGACGACCACCGGAGGTACGGCCTTCGCCGCCGCCGTGCGGGTGATCGACCGGGTTCATTGCAACCCCGCGAACATGCGGGCGCTTGCCCTTCCAGCGCGAACGACCAGCCTTGCCGTCGTTGATGTTGCCGTGGTCCGGGTTGGAAACCGCGCCGACTGTCGCAAGGCAGGAGCCCTGAACCAGACGCTGCTCACCCGAATTGAGACGCAAGATCGCCATGCCCTGGTCACGACCGACCAGCTGAGCGTATCCACCGGCCGAACGGGCGATCTGGCCACCCTTGGCAGGTTTCATCTCGATGTTGTGGATGATCGTGCCGACCGGCATGAACTGAAGCGGCATGCAATTGCCAGGCTTCACGTCCACAGCCTTGTCGGACGAGATGACCTTGTCACCGGCAGTCAGACGCTGCGGTGCGATAATGTAGGACTTCTCGCCATCAGCATAGGTGATCAGCGCGATGAAAGCGGTCCGGTTCGGATCGTATTCCATGCGTTCCACGGTGGCTTCAACGTCAAACTTGCGACGCTTGAAATCAACCATGCGGTAGGTGCGCTTGTGACCACCACCAATCGACTGGGCTGTAACCCGGCCAGCATTGTTGCGGCCACCCTTGCTGTGGAGGCCCTGGGTCAAGGACTTGACCGGCTTCCCGCGATGAAGACCCGAACGATCAACGATGACCAGCTGGCGCTGGCTCGGGGTCGTCGGATTGTAACTTTTCAGTGCCATTTTCCTGTTCCCTTTTGGGGGCTTGTTTCCGCGCGGACCTTACAGACCGGTGGAGACGTCGATCGACTGACCTTCGGCAAGCGTAACATACGCCTTTTTCACGTCGGTCTGGCGACCAGCGATGCCACGGAAGCGCTTGGTCTTACCCTTGCGCAGCAGCGTGTTGACAGCCGTTACCTTGACACCGAACAGCGCTTCAACTGCAGCCTTGATTTCAGGCTTGGAAGCACGCCGGGCAACATTGAAGACGACCTGGTTCTGTTCCGATACCATGGTCGACTTTTCGGTGATCGCCGGAGAGACGATTACATCATAATGGCGAATATCCGTCATTTGAAGCGCTCCTCCAGAGCAGCAACCGCGTCCTTGGACAAGACAAGCTTGCCGCGACGCAGGATGTCGTAGACGTTGATACCCTGGACCGGCAGCACATCCACATTCGGAATGTTCTTGGCCGCAAGGCGGAAGTTCTGATCGAGTTCGGCGCCGCCGATGAACAGAGCGTTGGTCAGGCCCAGCTTGGAAAGCGAACCGGTCAAGGCCTTGGTCTTGGCTTCGGAAGCCGACAGGTTGTCAACGACGATGATGTCGGATGCCAGTGCCTTGGCCGAAAGCGCATGACGCAGAGCCAAAGCGCGAACCTTCTTGGGAAGGTCATGCTCGTGGCTGCGAACAACCGGACCATGAGCCCGGCCGCCGCCACGAAACTGCGGCGCGCTTGCTGCATGGTGACGAGCACGGCCTGTGCCCTTCTGCTTGAACATCTTGGCACCGGTGCGAGCAATCTGCGAACGGCTGAGGGTCTTGTGACCACCCTGCTGCTTCTTGGCAAGCTGCCAGCGCACGATGCGCTGGATCAGATCCTGGCGCGGGTCGAGACCGAAGATCGCGTCGGAAAGAGAGATCTTTCCTGCGTCCTTGCCCTCGAGTGTGGTGACGGTGAGATCCATTATTCGGCTCCCTCATTCGATACGTTGGCCGCGGCGCGGAGCGCTGCAGGAAGAGGCGCATCAGCCGGGATGCCGGACTTGACGGCATCGCGAACGACAATCCAGGTTCCCTTGGAGCCTGGCACCGCGCCCTTGATCAGGATCAGGCCGCGATCGACATCGGTCGAAACAATTTCGAGGTTCTGCGTGGTGACACGGGTCTGCCCCATGTGACCAGCCATCTTCTTGCCCTTCCAGACCTTGCCCGGATCCTGGTTGGAACCGGTCGAGCCGTGCGAACGGTGCGAGACCGAAACACCATGGGTAGCGCGAAGACCGCCGAAACCGTGACGCTTCATGGCGCCGGCAAAGCCCTTACCCTGAGTGATACCGGACACATCAACCAGCTGGCCGGCAACAAAGTGCTCGGCAGTGATCTCGGAACCGACGTCAATCAAGTTGTCTGCGCTCACTCGGAACTCGACAAGCTTGGCCTTGGGTTCGACATTGGCGATGGCGAAGTTGCCACGCATTGCCTTGGACGTATTCTTAACCTTGGCCACGCCGGCGCCGAGCTGAACAGCAGTGTAGCCGTTCTTCTCTTCCGTACGCTGGGCCACCACCTGGCAGTTTTCCAACCGCAGGACGGTTACGGGCACATGATCACCGGCGTCATTATAGACCCGCGTCATTCCCAACTTTTGTGCAATCACACCTGAACGCATCGGTTCATTCCTCTTGAGATGAGCCTGTCGGGGGCTTGCCCCTCCATGCCTCGTTCCCTGTCTTTAAGGCCCAGGGCCTTAAAGCTTGATTTCCACATCGACGCCCGCGGCGAGATCCAGCTTCATCAGCGCATCTACGGTCTGCGGTGTCGGGTCAACAATATCGAGAAGACGCTTATGAGTGCGCATTTCGAACTGCTCGCGGCTCTTCTTGTCGATGTGCGGCGACCTGTTGACAGTGAATTTTTCGATCCGTGTCGGCAGCGGCACCGGGCCACGTACGCTTGCGCCGGTCCGCTTTGCCGTCGACACGATTTCACGCGTGGAGGCGTCAAGGATCCGGTGGTCAAACGCCTTGAGGCGGATGCGGATGTTCTGGCCGTTCATTCGACTTGTCCTTGCTTGTGTGAGAACCGCATGGTCCGGATTGATCCGAACCATGCGACCTGACCCAGTTTGTTACTCGATGATCGTTGCGACGATGCCGGCGCCGACGGTGCGGCCGCCTTCGCGGATCGCGAAGCGCAGCTTTTCTTCCATCGCGATTGGCACGA
>CAXBIE010000064.1:0-28237 GCA_963975635.1 uncultured Hoeflea sp.
TTCAGGTGTCGACCGCGGCAGGCGGCGACGGCATTGTCCGCCGCATCGAGGTCCGTTCCAGCTCGAACCAGCATTCCGGCGACTGGGCCGTGTTTGCGCTTGCCAACGTAACGGACGAGCAAATCGACCGGCTGATCGTGGCGCCGCATTTCCGGCTTGTCGGATCGGGCCTGTTGTGGCCGGATCTTGGTTCCGCCAGAATTCTCAGCATCACGCCAAGCGAAGGCTTTGCGCTGGACCAGGTTGAAAACAGCGAAGACGATGTCTTCCGCATCACCCTCAACCCGGGCACCGTGATCACCTTTGTGGCCGAGCTGGCTTCGCCGGATCTGCCGCAGATCTATCTATGGGAGCCGGAAGCCTACAAGGACACGGTCAACGCCTACACACTCTATCGCGGCATCGTTTTGGGCATTGCCGGTCTTCTGGCGGTCTTCCTGACCATTCTGTTTGTCGTCAAGGGCACGTCGATGCTTCCGGCAACGGCCGCACTCGCCTGGGCGGTTCTGGCCTATGTGTCGGTCGATTTCGGGTTCCTCTCCAAATTGATCAGCGTGACGCCCGGTGATGAGAGAATCTGGCGCTCGGGCACCGAGGTTCTGCTGGCAACCGGGCTTGTGGTGTTCCTGTTCACCTATCTCAATCTCAACCGCTGGCACACAAACCTCTCCTATGTGACGGTCGCCTGGATCCTGGGTTTGGGCGGACTGTTCGCTGTGGCGATCTATGACCCGCCGATTGCCTCGGGCATCGCCCGGATCTCCTTTGCCGCCACGGCCGTCGCCGGTGTGGCGCTGATCACCTATCTCGGCTTCAACCGCTACGACAGGGCGGTGATGCTGATCCCCACCTGGGCGCTGATATTATGCTGGCTGTTCGGGGCCTGGCTGACCGTGACCGGGCAATTGGCCAATGACATTGTCCAGCCGGCACTTGGCGGCGGCCTGGTTCTGATCGTCCTGCTGATGGGTTTTACCGTCATGCAGCATGCCTTTGCCGGCGGCGCTTATCATCAAGGCCTGTTTTCGGACATGGAACGCCAGGCCATGGCGCTTGCGGGATCGGGTGACACGGTCTGGGACTGGGACGTTGCCCGTGACCGCCTGGTCACCTCTCCCGATCTTTCCCCCCAGTTGGGGCTTTCGCCCGGCGCGCTTGCGGGACCGGCACGCAACTGGCTGCCGCGCATTCATGCCGATGACCGGGACCGGTTCCGCACGACACTGGATGTGTTGCTTGAGCACGCCAAAGGCCGGCTCAACCATCAGTTCCGGATGCGTGCCGAGGACGGGCATTATCACTGGATGTCGCTGCGCGCGCGGCCAGTGCTTGGCTCGAACAGCGAAGTCATCCGCTGTGTCGGAACCATCATCGATGTGACCGAGCAGAAAACCTCGGAAGACCGGCTGCTTCACAATGCGGTGCACGACAATCTGACCGGACTGCCGAACCGGCAATTGTTCCTCGACCGGCTGGAAACCGTCATCGGCCTTGCCGAACTCAGTCCGAAAATTCGCCCCAGCGTTTTCATGATCGATCTTGATCGCTTCAAACTGGTCAATGACAGATTGGGCATGTCGGTCGGTGACACGATTCTGCTGGCGCTGACCCGCCGCCTCAAGCGGCTGCTTCAGCCACAGGACACATTGGCGCGGATCTCCGGCGACCAGTTCGGCCTTGTTCTGGTTTCCGAACAGGAGGCCGTGAAGGTCGCAGCGCTTGCCGAAGCCATCTCCAAGGCGATTTCGGCTCCGATCGATTTTGCCGGCCAGGACATCCGGCTGACGGCCTCGATCGGCCTGGTCACCTGGGTGGAGAACAATGCGATCCCCGCCGATCTGATGAAGGACGCCGAACTTGCGATGTACCAGGCCAAGCGTTTTGGCGGCAACCGGATCGAACCTTTCCGGCCGGCGTTCCGGACCGTGGGTTCTGATCGGCAGCGGCTGGAAAGCGACCTGCGGCGTGCGCTGGAGCGCAACGAGCTAACGCTTGTCTACCAGCCGATCGTCGAGCTGAAGGACGCTGAAATCGCCGGTTTTGAAGCCCTGCTGCGCTGGGAAGACCCGAAGCGCGGAACCGTCCCGCCGTCCGAATTCATACCGGTGGCTGAATCGTCCGATCTGATCCTCGAACTTGGAATGTATTCGCTCAAGCAGGCCGCTGAGGACCTGGCGAAGTGGCAAAGCGCCATTGGCAAGATTCCGGTTTTCATGTCCGTCAATCTTTCCAGTGCGCAACTGCTCAAGAGCGATTTGTGCAATGACGTGATCAAGGTGATTTCAGCAGCTCAGAGTGATCCTGCGGATTTCCGCCTTGAGTTGACCGAATCGCTGGTGATGCACAATCCGCAGCAGGCGCTGATGACCCTGTCGCGCCTTTCCGACGCCGGCATCGGCCTCACGCTTGACGATTTCGGAACCGGGCACTCATCGCTGTCCTATCTGACGCGGTTCCCCTTCAAGACCATCAAGATCGACCAGTCACTGGTTGTCGACCAGTCGGACAAGGGTGGCATTCTGATCCGCTCAATCGTCAATCTGGCCAAGCGGCTGGACATGCAGGTTGTCGCGGAAGGTGTGGATTCGGAGGCCGATGCCGCGATGCTGTCCGAGATCGGCTGCGACTTTGGCCAGAGCTTCCTGTTCGGGCCGCCCATTGGCACGGATTCGGTTCAGAGACTGCTCAAGGAGCGGTTCGCGCTGAGCAAGCCGAACTGAAGCCGGTCCGGTCAAAGACAAGTTTGCATCCGGACCACTGTCGATGCCGGCTGCTTTAGAGCGCTTCAGGCGTGGCCGGCCTGGATCGAGAGCATCGCCGGTGAAATTCCCATATGGGCGAGCACCCGGTCATATTTGCCGGAATGGTCGGGATCAAAGACGATGTCGTCGCTAGCCGGGCAGCTGAGCCAGGTGTTGGCGGAGATTTCACTTTCCAGCTGCCCCGGTGCCCAACCGGCATAGCCAAGCAGCATGATGCCGCGCATGGGCCCGCAGCCATCCTTGATCGCGCGCAGGATGTCGATGGTTGCCGTCAGGCACAGATCATCGTTTACCGGCATCGTGGATTCACTCATGTAGTCGTCCGAATGCAGAACAAATCCGCGTCCCGAATCCACCGGCCCTCCAAGCTGGATAGGAAAATCGCGCGCACGGTCACTCAGCCTATGCTCCAGACCTGCGTGTTCCTCATCGCCGCCGTCCTTGTCGATATCGAGATTGTCGAGCAATTCCTGAAACTGGACGGGTTGGGGCCGGTTGAGAATGAAGCCCATGGCCCCCTCCTCGGAATGCGCACAGACAAAAATCACGGTGCGTTCGAAACGCTCGTCAGCCATTCCCGGCATGGCTATGAGGAAATGTCCGTCCAGACATCCCCGGCTTCCGCGAGACAACTGTTTTTCGATCCCTAACATCACTCAAGCCTAGCAAGTTTCAGCATTTTGGAAAGACCTTTCCTCCAGAAGAAGGCCGGCACGAACCGGTCACGGAAAAATGAGAGAGCGCAATCGCAATTTTATTGGATTTGGCTTCATCGGGTCCGCTAAACTGCCGGCATGATCAAACAACGCCTGAAATCCGTTTGCCAGGTGCTGGCCCTGGGCCTGTTAGCCCAGACGTCAGCGCTTTTTCTGAACCTGACCCCCGCCTGGTCGCTCGACAGTGGCTGGGCAGAGACCGAGGGCGGACGCATGCGGCTGGTGGTCGATCCAACTCCACGGAGTGACGGCATGATCGCCGGGTATCTGGACATTGCACTGGATCCCGGCTGGAAGACCTATTGGCGCGATCCCGGCAGTGCCGGTATTCCGCCGACACTGGATTTCTCCCAGAGTCAGGGCATCACCTTTGAAAAGATGGACTACCCGGCCCCGGTCCGTGTCGATGATGGCTATGCGATCTGGGCCGGATACACTGAGCCGGTTCAGTTCCCGCTGACATTCAGACCGACCGCATCAGCGGGCGGACAGATCCATGCTCTGGCGTTTATCGGCATCTGCGAAAAGATCTGCGTTCCGTTTCAGGCGGAGCTGGTTGTGGATCTGCCGGAAAACCTGACCGCCCAGGATCCGGTCAAACCGGACGTCGATCAGGCGTTTGCCCGATTGCCGGAAGCTGCAGGTTCGGATTTCGGCATCAATACGGCAAGTCTGGACCTCAGCGGCAATCAGCTCACGGTTTTGGCAAAGCTGCCGGCGTTCAGGCCATCCGGTGTGGCGGCCGAATTGTTCGTAGCCGGGCCCCAGGGCTTTGCCTTCTCGCCGCCGAAACTGATCAGCGAGCATGACGGCGTGGCTGAATGGACCGTGGCAGTCGAACCGCCTTCCGGGATGGATGCCGCGAGCGACACTGTGGCTCTGGATCTCGTGGTGACGCTGGGACAACGGGCGATCGAGCAAAGTGTTTCTGTGGGCGGCGCGGCGGTGAAGTGATTCGTCTGCGAGTTTTTTAATAGCAAGACTCGAACTTTTCGCCGCGGCACCTAAATTGCACCTGACATCAACGGCACACAAGGGAGCGCCGACGTGACTATTTCTATTGGAGACAAACTGCCGGAAGCCACTTTCAAGGAAAAGACGGCGGACGGCATGGCTGAAACAAAGGCCAGCGATCTGTTTGCCGGCAAGAAAGTCGTGCTGTTTGCCGTTCCGGGCGCGTTTACCCCAACCTGCCACCTGAACCACGTGCCCGGCTACATTGAAAACCGCGATGCCATTCTGGCAAAAGGCGTGGACGAGATCGCCGTGGTTTCAGTCAATGACGCCTTCGTCATGGGGGCTTGGGAAAAGGCTACCAACGGCACCGGCAAGCTGCGTTACCTGTCGGACTGGGACGCTGCCTTCACCAAGGCGATTGGCATGGAAGCTGACCTGTCAGCCGGCACGCTTGGCATTCGCTCAAAGCGCTATTCGATGATTGTCGAAGACGGCACCGTAACCGCGCTGAACCTCGAGGAAACTCCAGGAACGGCCGTGACGTCCGGCGCGGCGGCCCTGCTCGAACAGCTCTGAGCTTCAGACAACTATCCGAAGATACAAACGGCGCTCCATCGGGCGCCGTTTACTTTTTGAAGGGCGCCATGCCCTCGCGGGCCAACTCGTCGGCGCGCTCGTTTTCAGCGTGGCCGGCATGGCCCTTGACCCAGTGCCACTTGACCTTGTGACGCTGGTTGGCCTGATCCAGCGCCTGCCACAGTTCGGCATTTTTCACCGGCTTTTTGGCAGCGGTTTTCCAGCCATTCTTCTTCCAGCCGAAAATCCACTTGGATATGCCATCCATGACATATTTGCTGTCGGTGTAGAGATCGACTTCGCAGGCGCTCTTGAGCGCATTCAGGGCCGAGATGGCGCCGAGCAGCTCCATGCGGTTGTTGGTGGTTTCGGCCTCGCCGCCGGACATTTCCTTCACGGTTTCGCCATGGCGCAGGATTGCACCCCAGCCTCCGGGGCCGGGATTGCCTGAACAAGCGCCGTCGGTGAAAATGTCTACATGCTTCAAGATGTCTGGTCCCCGGTGCGAAGACCGTATTCGGAGCTTGATATGATCTGGCGATGAAAGCGCAACTTGCGCAGATATTCCAGCGGGTCCTTCTTGACCACCAGCGCGCCTTCGGGCGTGGTCAGCCAATCGTGAAGCCGGGTGAGAAAGAACCTGAGTGCTGCGCCGCGGGCAAGCAACGGCAGAGCTTCCGCCTCGCGGGCATCCAGCGGACGCACGGAGACATAACCGTCGATCAGCGCCATGCCTTTGGTGTGATTGAAGGCGCCATCAGCTTCAAAGCACCAGGCATTGAGGCAGATCGCAACGTCATAGGCGAAAAAATCATTGCAGGCGAAATAGAAGTCAATCAGCCCTGACAGCCGGTCTTCGATGAAAAATACATTGTCGGGAAACAGATCCGCGTGAATGACCCCTTCAGGCAGATTGCCGGGCCATTCGTTTTCGAGGACCGTGAGCTCCTGATCAATCTCGTCCTTCAATCCGGGCTGCACCTCGTCGGCCCTCTCACGCGAGCCTTCCCACAACGGGCGCCAGTCCACCACGGTCAGCCCATTGGCGCGGCGGATCGGAAAATCGTTTCCAGCCACGTGCATGGCAGCCAGTGCGCGCCCGACCTCGCGGCAATGCGGGGCCTGCGGCTTGCGCAACCAGGCTCCGTCGAGGAACGACACCATGGCTGCCGGACGACCGGCCAGCTCGCCGAGATGACCGCCATCACGGCGTTCGATGGGGAGAGGGCAACTCAGCCCCTTGAGCGCGAGGTGATCCATCAGGCCGATGAAGAAGGGCAAATCGTCACGATTGACCCGTTTTTCATAGAGCGTGAGAATGAAGGTGCCATTGCTGGTGCGCAGCAGGAAGTTGGTATTCTCCACCCCTTCCGCAATGCCCTTGTAGGACAACAGCGTTCCAACATCATATTCGGCGAGAAATGCTCTGAGCTGTTCCTCGTTCACATCCGTATAGACGGCCATACTCAGCGCTCTCCGTTGACGAATGCCATATCGGCGGCGGTCAGTTCCACGTCACGAAGCTCGCGGTTGACCAGAAAATTCTCTGTTTCCTGCACCGTCTCGGCCAGTTCTATGGTGGCGTTGAAGCGGGCCTTGAAGGCGTCGATGATCTCGGCGACGACGACTTCCGGCGCAGAGGCACCAGCCGACAGTCCAAGCAGCCTGATATCGCCGATAGCCTCCCAGTCAATTTCGTGGGCGCGCTGAAGCAGGATCGACTTTCTGGCACCAGCCTTCAGCGCGACCTCGACGAGGCGTTTTGAATTGGATGAATTGGGCGCGCCGACAACCACGAACAGGTCGCAGCCGGGCGCCGCCTGCTTGACCGCATCCTGCCGGTTGGTGGTGGCGTAGCAGATCGATTCCGCCGCCGGCGCCGTGATCTTCGGGAATTTTGCATGCAGACGGGCGATGACATCGGCCGTGTCATCCACGGACAGGGTGGTCTGGGTGACGAAGCCCAATGCAGCAGGATCAGCCGGCTCGAACGCATCGACATCCGCCACGGTCTCAACCAGCGTGACAGCGCCCTTGGGGAGCTGGCCCATGGTGCCGATAACCTCCGGGTGTCCCTTGTGGCCGATCAGCACCACGTGCCGGCCCAGCCGTTCATGCCGCATGGCCTGCTTGTGCACCTTGGAGACCAGCGGACAGGTGGCGTCGAGATAGAACAGATTGCGCGCCTCCGCGTCGGCGGGCACCGATTTGGCAACACCATGCGCCGAAAAGATCACCGGCTGGGCTTGATGCTCCAGCGGAATCTCATCGAGTTCCTCAACGAAGATCGCCCCCAGCGCTTCCAGTCCTTCGACCACGAAACGGTTATGCACGATCTCATGCCGAACATAGACTGGTGCGCCATATTTCTTCAACGCCAGAACAACGATCTGGATGGCGCGATCGACACCGGCGCAAAATCCGCGCGGTCCACAAAGCCTGATTGTCAAAGGAGTTCGGTTCATGGGCTCTACAAGAGTTTCGGTCAGCAAAAATATCAGCCGGCAAGCAGCACGACGATCAGCGCTATCGCTGCGGGAAGCGCCTGGATGACGATTATCTTGCGAGACGCCGTTGCGCCACCATAAAGGCCGGCGACCACAACACAGCCAAGGAAAAACAGCTTGAGCTGGAAGGCGAAACCGGGGTCCGGATGGATCAGTGACCAGATCAGACCGGCAGCCAGAAAGCCATTGTAGAGGCCCTGGTTGGCGGCCATCACACGGGTCTGGGCAGCCTGCTCCGGCTTCGTGCCGAAAGCTTTCATGCCACGCGGCGACGTCCACAGGAACATCTCGAGTACGAGAATGTAAATGTGTTCAAGGGCGATCAGCGCAACAAGGATCAGGGCCAGAATTTCCATCTCGACTTCCTATCGGTTTCGTATCCGCAGCCGGGCTAGCATGCCGAGGCCGGTTTGCGCCAGCCGGGATCAGGATTTTCGCTTCAGCCAGGCAAAAACACTCACACCCAACAGCGCCAGCGCCAGACCATACCATGTCACCGCATATTGCAGGTGGCTGTTGGGCAGATCGATGACCGTCACCCCTCCCCTGGGCAAGCCGCCCGGCACCGGAGTTGCGTCGGCATCCAGGAAAAACGGCAGCACTTTGCCGGCAGGAAGACCCGCCGTCGCCGCCATCCGGTCGAGATCCTTCCAATAGAAGATATTCTTGGCTTCATCATTGTCCGGAACCATGGAGGATGGCTTTTCCGTCAACCGGGCCCGTGCCAGGCCGGTCACCCGCTGCTCCCCTTCAAGCAGGCTTTGCGGGCGGGTGGCGGCCTCCTTGAGGTCATAGGGGACAAAACCGCGATTGACGAAGAGGTAGCCGCCGTCAGCAAGCTCCAGCGGGGTATAGACGTAATAGCCGGTCTGACCGTTGAAGGTTGCGAAGAAATGCCGCTCCTTGTCATTGAGGAAGCGGCCGGACGCATAGGCTGTCCGGTACTCGATCGCCTCACCCGCCTGCTGGGCCGCTGTGATGGCTGAAATGGCAACCGGTTCAGCATGGCTGCGCTGCTCGATGGCGGCAAGAAGATCCTCTTTCCAGTGGAGCCGCTTGACCTGCCACGTGCCCAGGGACAGCAGCACGGCAAGTGCTGCCGGCAGAAGAATCAGCGCCATCCAGAACCGCCAGCGCGAGCGGGCCGTCTTGATATTCGCGTCAACCACGATCGATCTGTCCCTCGGCCGCCTTGTTGCGGTACTGCAGGGCGATCAGAATCCCCTTGGCCATGCGCAACAGGACAAGCGTCAGCACGGTTGAGAGCGGGATCCAGAGGATCAGATGAACCCACAGCGCCGGGCTGTAATTGACTTCAAGCCACAGTGCCAGTCCGACCACGATGAAGCCGATGATCATGATGACAAAGACCGCCGGTCCGTCGCCGGCATCAGCGAAGGAATTGTCCAGACCGCAGACGCCGCATTTCGGCTTGACGCCGAGAAGCCCGCTGAACAAGGCGCCTTCGCCGCATCGCGGGCAGCGGCCGCGCAGCCCGACCTGTATCGGATCTACCGGCGGGAAATGGGCCTCATCCTTGTTCATCTATCGTCTCCGTTCATCCATCGGGTATTTCTGTTCAGCTCAAACGCACAGGGCGGCAGGTTTCCCCGCCGCCCCGTATCATAACCGGATCCAGCCTTGATCAGCCGTGGTAAAGCGGCGCACCCCAGGATGCCCACACGTAAACCGTGAAGAACAGGAACAGCCAGACCACGTCAACGAAGTGCCAGTACCAGGCTGCAGCCTCGAAACCGAAGTGCTGCTTGGGTGTGAAATCGCCCTTCATTGCGCGGATCAGGCAGACGATCAGGAAGATCGTGCCGACAAGCACGTGGAAACCGTGGAAACCGGTGGCCATGAAGAAGGTCGCGCCGTAGATCGAGTCCTTGAAGGCAAACGGTGCATGCGCATACTCGTAAGCCTGCACGAAGGAGAACAGAACGCCGAGAACCACGGTAAGGGCAAGACCGTTGACCAGTCCCTTGCGATCTCCATGCAGAAGCGCGTGGTGTGCCCAGGTCACGGTCGTGCCCGACAGCAGCAGGATAATGGTGTTGTAGAGCGGCAGGTGCATCGGGTCGAGAACCTCGATACCCGCTGGCGGCCACTGGCCACCGGTAAAGGCGGCGCGGGCGACCTGATGCGCTTCATCGGGGAACAGGCTGGCATCGAAGAAAGCCCAGAACCATGCCACGAAGAACATGACCTCGGAGGCGATGAACATGATCATGCCGTAGCGAAGATGCAGGCTGACCACGCGGGTGTGATGGCCCTCGTGAGCTTCCTTGATGGTGGCGCCCCACCAGCCGAACATGGTGTAGAGAACGATGGCCAGGCCGACGAGGAACAGGACCGGATTTGTGATCGGCAAGCCGAGAAGCGAATCAGCGCCCTTCATGCCCTGCATCCAGCCAATGCCGCCAAGTGCCATGACGAGAGCGCCGATGGATCCCGTCAGAGGCCAGGGGCTCGGCGGAAGGATGTGATAGTCGTGTTGTGCTTGATGTGCGTCGGCCATGTCAGTTTTCCCCGATGGTCATCATTCCCGCGCCGGACCACCCGTCCGGTGCAGTGTTGGTCTTACAAGGTATTGCTGTCTTGCACCGGCTCTGCCACCGCTGCAACGGGTTTTTCCGGTGCATGGGGAAAGAATGTATAAGACAGGGTGATTGTTGTTACGTCTTTGGCGTCCAGATCGTCAACGATTGCCGGATCGACAAAGAACACGACCGGCATGTCCATCGTCTCGCCCGGCTTCAACTCTGTCTCGGTGAAACAGAAGCACTGGATCTTGTTGAAAAATGCACCCGCCGACATGGGCGTGACGTTGAACGTCGCCTGTCCATAGGTCGGTTGGTCAGATTTGTTCTCGGCAGTGTAGGAGATCTGGATGGTCTCGCCGATCCTGAGCTCGACTTCGCGGTCAACCGGCTTGAATGACCATGGCAGACCGCCCGCCACATTGGCGTCGAAACGCACCTTGATCTTGCGGTCCAGAATGGTTTCCGACATCTGCTCGACACGTTGCGTGGTGCCGCCGTAACCGGTCACCTGGCAAAACAGCTGATAGAGCGGAACCGCGGCAAAGCTGACGCCGACCATCGAAAGCACGAAGGCCGAGCATGCGATGACGATCCGCATGTTGGCGCCATTCTTTGCCTTGTCAGTACCGTTTTGATTCGCGCTCACTGATTGCTCCTCACATCGGACGGTCAAAAATGCCGGGGCCCACCTTGATGATGGTGACAACGTAAAACATGACAGCAAGCACTGCCAGAACGACGCCCAGCGCCACGTTGCGCGAGCGTCTGGCCTTCTTCTGCTTGTCTGTGAGATCCGGCTGATTCATCATTACACCGCCATGCCGGTAAATTTGGTCACCAGAGCACCCACCATCAGCGCGGTGAAAATGCAGAACAGATAGACCAGCGAATAGGCGAACATCTTCTTTGCAGGAACCATCTTGGTGTCGCCGTCGGGCATCCGCCAGACCTGCACCGCATACCAGATGAAGGCAGCGCCAAGCACGGCTGCGATCACGCCATAAACGGTTCCGGCAAATCCCATGATTGTCGGCACAACACCGCAAATCGCGGTCAGCACGGCGTAGAGCACGATCTGGTGTTTGGTGGTGCGCTCACCGGCAACATTTGGAAGCATCGGAATGCCCGCGCGGCCATAGTCTTCGGATTTGAACAACGCCAGCGCCCAGAAGTGGGCCGGGGTCCAGAGAAAGATGATCGCGAACAGCACAATGCTCTCGAGCGAAATCGAATTGGTCACGCAGGCCCAGCCGATGATCGGTGGAAACGCGCCTGCAGCACCGCCGATGACGATGTTTTGCGGCGTCGAGCGCTTGAGCCACATCGTGTAGACGACGGCATAGAAGAAAATCGTGAAAGCCAGCAAACCAGCGGAGAGCCAGTTGACCAGAAGGCCGAGGGTGGCCACCGAAAACACCGACAGGAACAGGCCGAAGGCAAGCGTGGTGTCAGCGGAAATGCGGCCCGCGGGAATCGGCCGTTTGGCGGTGCGGCCCATCAGGGTGTCGATGTCGGCATCGTACCACATGTTGAGCGCGCCGGATGCGCCCGCTCCCACTGCAATCGACAGGATCGCAATGAAGCCCAGAACCGGGTGAATTTCGCCCGGCGCCATCAACAGGCCGACGAGCGCCGTGAAGACAACCAGCGACATGACGCGCGGCTTGAGCAGCGCGAAAAAATCGCCCGCATCGCCTTCCAGGACATCTACGGAAGCAGGTGCGGCCAGAGCATCATGTTCGTCGGTCATTGCCATGGGCAATTTGCCTTTCATACATCTTGCCGGGTTGGGACTGGCCGATGGTCAGGGTCGGCGTCCCGTGTCCGGGCTTTATGTGCCAAACCGCCGGATGATCCCGGCGGCCTGGCAATTTTCGTTTGCTGGGCGCGGTTACTTGATGCGCGGCAGCTTTTCCCACTGGTGATATGGCGGCGGCGAAGACAGCTGCCATTCGAGAGTGGTCGCACCCTCACCCCATGGGTTGTCACCGGCAACGCGCTTCTTGGCGAAGGCTTCCCAGACGCCCCAGAGGAAGATCAGCACACCGACACCGGAGATGTACGAGCCATAGGACGAGATAGCGTTCCAGCCGGCAAATGCATCAGGATAGTCGATGTAACGGCGCGGCATGCCGGCCAGACCCAGGAAGTGCTGCGGGAAGAACACGAGGTTCACACCAACGAAGGTGACCCAGAAATGCACGCGGGCGATGAACGGGTTGTACATGTAGCCGAACATCTTCGGGAACCAGTAGTACCAGCCGGCGAAGATGGCGAACACGGCACCAAGCGAGAGAACGTAGTGGAAGTGGGCCACAACGTAGTAGGTGTCGTGCATGGCGCGGTCGAGACCGGCATTGGCGAGCTGCACGCCTGTCACACCACCAAGGGTGAACAGGAAGATGAAGCCGATCGCCCAGAGCATCGGTGTGCGGAAGGTGATCGAGCCGCCCCACATCGTTGCGATCCAGGAGAAGATCTTCACGCCGGTCGGAACCGCAATCACCATGGTGGCGAAGACGAAGTAGCGCTGCGTATTGAGCGACAGGCCGACCGTGTACATGTGGTGCGCCCACACGATGAAGCCCACGGCACCAATCGCAACCATCGCATAGGCCATGCCGAGATAACCGAACACCGGCTTGCGCGAGAAGGTCGAGATGATGTGGCTGATGATGCCGAACGCCGGCAGGATCAGAATGTAGACTTCCGGGTGACCGAAGAACCAGAACAGGTGCTGGAACAGGATCGGATCGCCGCCGCCTTCAGGCGCGAAGAACGCGGTGCCGAAGTTGCGGTCGGTCAGCAGCATGGTGATGCCACCAGCCAGAACCGGCAGCGACAGAAGCAGCAGGAATGCAGTGATCAGCACCGACCAGGCAAACAGCGGCATCTTGTGCAGGGTCATGCCCGGCGCGCGCATGTTGAAGATGGTGGTGATGAAGTTGATCGCACCAAGGATCGACGAGGCGCCGGCGATGTGCAGCGACAGGATCGCGAAATCCATTGCCGGGCCGGGCTGACCGGTTGTCGAAAGCGGTGGATAGATGGTCCATCCGCCGCCGGTACCGTATCCGCCGGCAGGACCTTCGACGAACATCGAAAGCAGCAGCAGGATAAAGGCAGGGGGCAGCAGCCAGAACGAGATGTTGTTCATGCGCGGGAACGCCATGTCAGGCGCGCCGATCATGATCGGAACCATCCAGTTGGCAAAGCCGCCGATCAGGGCAGGCATCACCATGAAGAAGATCATGATCAGGCCGTGCGCGGTGGTGAACACATTGTACATGTGCTTGCCGCCGTCGATGGCGGAATCGCCCTCGAAGCCGTAGACCATTGAGGCGAGACCATGAAAGATCTGGATGCCCGGCTCCTGCAGCTCCATGCGCATGGCGATGGAGAGCGCGCCACCGATGATGCCCGCGATGATCGCGAAAATCAGGTAAAGCGTCCCGATGTCCTTGTGGTTGGTGGAATACATCCAGCGACGCACAAACCCCTGGGGTTTGTGGTCGTGATCGTCGTGAGCGACAGTTGAACCGGCCATTGGTCTCAGTCCCCTCTCTTAATTCTTGACGTTGGCAGCAACATCGACCGACTTGGCGTCGGTTTCGATGGCGGCAATCAGGTTGCGATTGGCAGCTTCAACATCGTCAGCCGCTGCAGCGAGCCAGGCATCGAACTTGGCCTGGTCAACAACGCGGATCGCGATCGGCATGTAGGCGTGGTCCTTGCCGCAAAGCTCGGAGCACTGACCGTAGTAGAGGCCTTCCTCTTCCGCCTTGAACCAGGTCTCGTTGAGACGGCCTGGAACGGCATCCATCTTGACGCCGAATGCAGGCATGGCGAAGGAGTGCAGCACGTCTGCGGCGGTAACCAGCAGCCGGACCGTCTTGCCGACCGGGACGACGAATTCATTGTCGACAACGAGCAGGCGCGGATAGACCGCGAGGTCTTCCTTGCCGGCGTCGGCACGATCGCCATCCTGCAGCAGCAGAGAGTCGAAAGAGACTTCGTTTTCTGTCTGGTACTCGTAACCCCAGTACCACTGATACCCCGTCGCCTTGACGGTGTAGTCGGCCGCCTGGGGAGAATACTGAGCCGTCAACAGGTTGAAGGACGGAATGGCGAGCGCCAGAAGGATCACCACCGGACCGAGCGTCCAGATCACCTCGATAAGCGAATTGTGGCTCGTCTTGGAAGGTGTGGGATTGGCGCCTGCGCGGAATTTCACCATCACGTAGATCAAAAGGGCCAACACAAAGAGTGTAATCGGCGCGATAAACCAGAGTGTGTAGGTTTCGAAGCCGCGGATTTGCGTCATGATTTCAGTGGCGGCGGGCTGGAAGCCCATTTGCCAATCAACCGGCTGCGCCGCCATAGCGGGGCTGGCGCCCAGCGAAACGAGCGCGGCAAGCCCTGCAGAAAGCTTGTTGGTCACGTTGTGTCTCCCTCGAGTATCGTACCGTCTGCGTGACCAGACGGAATCCCTCAATTTGATTGGCGCTTCAAACCACAGAATGACATCGCCCGCAACTGTCGTCACCTGCCGATGATGCGGCATTTTTGCGCGGACGGGCAGAAGCCACTGGTTTGAGGGACGAAATTGAAGGCCAATGCCAGCTTTCCGGGGGATTTGGCGCTAAAGGGCACAATTGGCCCGGGTGTTTATTCTTCTGAGGCTTCACAATGTGCGGCAAGAGTTGCCGGAAAGCCGCATTTTTGCCGCAGAAAACATCACAGAGTGGCGGCGAAGGGTTCCATTTTGGCCCCGCCCATCTACAAATTGAGCGATGATTCGGCCGTTCCCTGGAGTTGAAATGGCATTTGCACCAAAATTGAACACCTGCGTTGGCGCGGCTTTCGCCTGCCTGATGCTCGCCACTTCACTGACGCTTGCAACACCGGCTGCCGCCCAGCAGGCAGGGAAGGTTAAATCGTCGCACGGATCCTGGTCGATCGTCTGCGACACGCCGGCCGGTGCGCCGACAGAACAATGCGCATTGATGCAGAACGTCATTGCCGATGACCGCCCCGAAGTCGGCCTGTCGGTGGTTGTCTTGAAAACCGCCGATCAACAGGCGCGGATCCTGCGGGTGCTTGCGCCTCTTGGCGTGCTGCTGCCATCCGGACTCGGGCTCAATGTTGACGGCAAGGATATTGGCCGGGCCTATTTCGTGCGCTGCTTCTCGGACGGCTGCTACGCCGAGGTGATCCTTGATGAAACATTGCTGACGACGCTGCGCGGCGGAACCACGGCGACCTTCATCGTGTTCCAGACACCCGAAGAAGGCATCGGCATCCCGGTTGACCTGGCCGGATTTACCGAAGGCTACGCCGCCCTGCCCTGATTGCCGCTCTATGATGGATATCGCCCGGCCATCACCGAGAGCGAGTAGGTGAGGATCCGCTCAAGCACCTCGAGGTCAATGGCCTCGAGCGATTTCAGATAGAGGCAGGATTTGCCTTTCCTGTGCGGGCCGAGCCGGGCGAGCTCTTCGTCCAGCCCGTCGAAACCGGACATCACATAGACCACAAGATCCCGGCTTCTGGAGGCAAATCCGCTTCGAAAGAAGCGGCCCTGTCTGCCCGACGGGTATGTGTAGTGATAGGTTCCGTAGCCGAACATCGCCGGCCCCCAGATCACGGCATCGGCAGCCGCAAGCCTGCTCAGCAAACGATCCAGCGTCTCGACTTCGCTTCGGCGACGATCGTTGCCGATGTCCGCTATGACGGACTTCGGATCGACTGATGTCGGTTGCGTCTTGTTTTCAGCCATCTTCGAGCTCTGCGTTAAGATGGAATCTCAAAGGCTTGTCCGTTGTGCGCGAGAGAATCCGCTTGGCTTCAAGATCTAGCTGAACCGTCTTGATCCACCAGCCCGCCGTAGCACCACCAGGAAAAATCCTCCCGGGCAGAAGCGGCTTCACACCCTCCCGTATCGTCTGGTAATCGGCAGGTTGCTGCTGTTGAGCGAGAAAGGCCAGCATCGCAGTACGCATGGCGGCGTATTTTGCGGCATTGACCCGCGCCGTCTGGCCCGGGTGATTGACATTCTCGACTGTGATTTTGTCCAACGGCACACTCCCCCCGTGTTTCAATCCAGGCCGGATTACCTATATACACTTGCAACACCGATTGAAGAATGGACACGCCCATGCAAGACCCGCTCGCCAGCCAGTTCGACATCTCCGAAGCCAAGGTTGAGAGAATCGTCGCCGATGCGCTCAAGGATGCCGATGATGGCGAGCTGTACCTCGAATATGAGGAAACCGAATCCCTGTTGTTTGACAACGGCAAGCTGAAATCCGGAACCTACGCCACAGACCGCGGTTTTGGACTGCGCTCGGTGCTTGGAGAGACATCCGGCTATGCCCATGCGGGTGAATTGTCGGAAGCCGCGCTGATGCGGGCGGCAGACGCGGTCTCGGCTGTGACACGTGGCGCTTCGGGCAGCTATTCCGCGGCACCACAACGCACCAACAAGCTGCTTTACACCGCCGACAATCCGCTCTCGACACCGGGCTTTGAAGACAAGGTCAAGCTGCTGCAGACCATTGACCACTATCTTCGCAACAAGGACGAGCGCGTTCGCCAGGTCTCGGTATCCATCGCTGCCAACTGGCAGGTGGTGGAAATCATGCGCGCCGACGGTCACCGGGTGCGCGATGTCCGCCCCCTCACCCGGCTCAATATTTCGGTTGTCGCCGGGGTTGGCGACCGGCAGGAAAACGGCTCCTACGGCATGGGCGGGCGCAAGCTGTTCGGTGATTTTCTCACCGATGAAAGCTGGCGGCATGGCGCGGACGAAGCGCTGCGGCAGGCGCTGGTCAATCTCGACGCAGTGCCGGCGCCTGCGGGCACGATGGATGTGGTGCTGGGCGCGGGCTGGCCGGGCGTGATGCTGCATGAGGCCGTCGGCCATGGCCTGGAAGGCGATTTCAACCGCAAGAAAACCTCGGCCTTCGCCGGGCTCCTGGGTGAACGGGTTGCCTCGAAGGGCGTCACAGTTGTCGATGACGGCACCATCGAGGGACGCCGCGGCTCGCTGTCGGTAGATGATGAAGGCACGCCGTCGGGTTACAATGTGCTGATCGAGGACGGTATTCTTGTGGGCTACATGCAGGACCGTCAGAATGCCCGGCTGATGGGCATGAAAGCCACCGGCAACGGGCGGCGGCAGTCCTACGCGCATCAGCCGATGCCACGGATGACCAACACCTACATGCTGTCGGGCGACAGAAGCCCCGAAGAGATGATTTCATCGGTCAAGAAGGGACTGTACGCCGTTTCCTTCGGCGGCGGCCAGGTCGACATCACCTCGGGCAAGTTCGTCTTCGGCTGCACCGAGGCCTACATGATCGAGGACGGCAAGATCGGCGCACCGGTGACCGGCGCGATGCTGATCGGCAATGGGCCGGAAGCCATGCAGCGGATCTCGATGGTCGGCAATGATTCAGCGCTCGACACCGGTATCGGCATGTGCGGCAAGGCCGGACAGAGCGTTCCCGTCGGTGTTGGCCAGCCGCATCTCTTGATGAACGCCATGACGGTTGGCGGCACCCAGACCTGAGCAAGCGGATAGTTGTGCGCCTGTCACAAGAGAGCCAAATTTGGCGCCCGCACTGAGCGGTTGCCAAACCGCCCGGTGCGGTGTCTAAGCGACTGAAGATAAATCCATTCTTCAGTCATGCTCGATATTCTTTCTGTCACCGCTCCCATATTCATCATGATCGCGATCGGATACGCCGCGGTCTATTCCGGTGTCTTTGAAGCCGGGGCAATGCGTGTCCTTGGCAGCTATGTCGTCTATCTCGCCCTGCCGGCGCTGTTGTTCAAGGCTGTTTCACAGCGGCCAGTCGCAGAAATTGCCAACTGGAGCTACATGTCGGCCTATCTTGCCGGGTCGCTGGTGGTTCTGACCGCTGGATATTCCTACGCGCGATACGTTCAGAAGGCAGGAACCACGGCTGCGGCATTCAGCGCCATGGGCATGGTCTGCTCCAACTCCGGATTTGTCGGTTATCCGATGCTGCTTCTGATGTTGCCGTCAATCGCGGGTGTGGGGCTCGCCTTGAACATGATGGTCGAGAACATCATCCTCATCCCCCTGCTGCTGGCGATCGCGGAGGCGGGTCACGGGGAGGCTTCATCTCCTTCAAAAGTTCTGTCGCGCACACTTCGCAGCTTGATACGCAATCCGATCATCATCGGTCTGGTTGCGGGAATCGCCGCTTCGATTGCCGGGTTGGACATCCCCGGCCCGCTGATGAAACCCATCGACATGCTCGCGGCCTCAAGTGCGGCTGTGTCGCTGTTCGTCATCGGCGGCACACTGGCAAGTGTTTCGGTGCGCGGCATGAGCGGAGAAATTGCGCCCATCGTCGCCGGCAAGCTGGTCTTCCATCCGGTGGCTGTCTTCCTCGCCACCCTGGCGCTTCCCTTTGCCGGCTTGCCGCCATTGTCTCCGGACATACAGGCGGCGGCGGTTATCCTTGCCGCAGTGCCGATGATGGGGATCTACCCCATACTGGCCCAGCGCTTCGGCCGGGAACGGACGAGCGTCGTTGCGATGCTGGTGGCGACCGTGCTCTCCTTCTTCACGCTCAGCGCCGTACTATGGGTGGTCAACACAGCCATCCTGTGACGCGTCCCGAGCAGAAGGCGCCGGGCGGATGCTGCGGATTGCTGATTTTCAAGCATGATTCAACTTCGGTTAAGCCGGGACTGCTAAGACGATCCCACACTTGGCGCATTTGGCGCGCTTGGGACGGGGAACATGTTCGAGCCAGAAAAGACCGCTGCACGTCGACTTATCAAACGCACCGTGATTCAGGGTGGGCTTGAGGCGATGTCGCTGTTGTCAAAAACCGGCTTCATGTCCGGGGCACGCGGCAGGGGCGCGATCTTCACGCTGCACCACGTCCGGCCAGCCATCCGCAAGACCTTCAACCCGGCTGCCCATCTTTCCGTGACACCCGAGTTTCTGGATGCGAGCATAACCAGGCTGAAAGCGGACGGCCATGTTCCGGTGGCTCTCGAGGACCTGCCGGAATACCTGGCCCGAACCGACCAGCCGGGCCCGGCCATGGTCTTTACCCTGGACGACGGATACCGGGACAATGATCTGTATGCCCGCCCGGTGTTCGAAAAACACGGCGTTCCCTATACGATTTTCATTGCCGGGGGATTCGTCGACCGCACGCATTCGATCTGGTGGGAGACTGCCGAGCAGCTCATCAACCAGATCGATGAATTCACATTCGATTATGGATCCGGAGACGTCACGGTTCCAACCCGCAGCCTGATGGAGAAATACGCGGCATTCAGCCGGTTGAATGCTTCACTGGTCTGCGCGGAACAGGCGGAAATCGTCTCCCGGCTTGATGCGCAGGCGCGTGCCGCGGGCATCTGCCCCACCGGCATCATCGACCGCGAAGTCATGGACGAGACGGAACTGCGCCGGCTTGCAGCCACGCCGCTAGCGCGGCTGGGCGCCCATACCATCTCACACCCCAATCTGGCTCATTCGCAGCCGGAACAGATGCGCGCCGAAATCAGCCTCTCGGCGGAGCGCGTTGCCGAAATCACCGGCGAAACGCCGAGCACTTTTGCCTATCCCTATGGGGACCGGTGCGCGGCGGGACCAAGAGAATATCAGGCCGCGCAGGATCTGGGATTCAAAGTCGCGGTGACGACCAATCCTGGCGTCCTGCAGACAAAGAGCCTGCAGGACCTGTTTTCACTGCGCCGCATCTCTCTCAACGGCTATTACCAGAAATGCCGCTATGTCGCAGCACTGGCGTCAGGCATCCCCTTCGCGTTGTCCTGATCCGGTTACGGATAAAGCCGGGTCTTGTCCCAGGTATTTTCCGAGCGGGTGAATTTCACCCGGTCATGCAGCCGGAACGGCCGGTCGTGCCAGAACTCGATGGATTGCGGAACAATGCGAAAGCCCGACCAGTGTGGCGGGCGCGGGATGGTGCCGACCGCATATTTGGCGGTGTATTCGGCGACTGCCTTTTCCAGCGCAAACCGGCTTTCCAGCGGTCGTGACTGCTTCGAAGCCCAGGCGCCGATGCGGCTGCCACGGGCGCGGGATGCATAATATTCATCGGCTTCCGCGTCACTGACCTGCTCGACCGGCCCGCGCACACGGACCTGCCGGCGCAAGCTCTTCCAGTGAAAACACATCGCAGCCTTCATCGACGAGAGAATTTCCTCGCCCTTGGCGCTCTCGAAATTGGTGTAGAAGACAAACCCGCGCTCATCAAACCCCTTGAGCAACACCATTCGGACATCCGGCAATCCGTCGGTGTCGACAGTTGCGAGCGCCAGCGCATTGGGGTCGTTGGGCTCTGATGCCGTGGCATCTTCGAGCCACTTCGCAAAAAGCCGGTATGGTTCGGCTTCTTCGGTAAAGTCACCAGTCGTTAACCCTGTTTCTGTCATAGTCTTCTCTCATGCCTCCAAGCCGGAGTGGCAGTGTGTTGGAATCTGACCTAACAAACGTGATTGACGGGGAAAAGACAAGAAAGCTTCACCGCGCGCTTTTGGCGCTGGTGTTGCCGGCCTGTCTTGGCCTGTCGGCCTGCATGGGCGGCGGTTCGTCGGCCGTGTCAGCCCTCACGATCGACAGTACAACGACGGCAGCCATCACCCCCCTGTCCGCGGAGAGCGAAATCCTGTCGGATGAAACCGTTATTCGCGATCTTGTCGGCAATCTGAGCGAGGATGAGCTTGTCGTCTCCCAGCCATGGTCCAACTCCTTGACCGGATCCGCGGGCGTGGTTTCAAATTTCACCACATTGACCGATGGCGAGAAGACCTGCCGGTTGTTTCAGACCACGCGGCACAGCTTTGACGGCGTTTCGCTTCTCAACGGCCGGGTTTGCCGCCGCCCGGATGGCGGATGGGACCTCGTCAGCCTCGACCGCACGAGCGGCTGATTGGAATAATATTCCATTTTTTTGGGGAAAATGCTCTTTCGCATACACCGATGATTAGCACATCTTCGTTAGGCTACCCGTATTAGGCCCATACGGGGATGTAACATGCGTAGTCCGTACACGGTGCTCGGCGTCAGTTCGACGGCGAAATCTGGAGATATCAAGAGCGCCTACAGGCAGCTCGCGAAGATTTGGCACCCGGATCAGAATCCGGATAACCCGCAAGCCGGCAACCGGTTTGCGGAGATTGCCCATGCCTACAAACTGTTGATCGATCCAGATTTGCGTCTGAGATTCGACAATGGGCACATTGATGCGATGGGACGGCGCCAGAAGCCGCCACCGCGCGCAAAAACAGCCAATCCCTTCAAGACTTTCAAGGAGTCGATGGCAACGGCCCCGCCCGGGTCTCGCCCCGGCGCAGCCAATCAGTCTTCGGACGCGCTCGACGAGGCGAAGTTCGAGGATATGGTTGTTCACATTTTCGGCGATGCCGCAGCCAAGAAGACGAAGGAACAGGCCGCACAGAGCAGAGATCCGAACGGGCAACGTACCAAGACGGACGCGCCCGGAATGGACGAAGATCCGCTGACCACGCTCGATACCTTGTTCAAGAAATGGAAGTCGCGGCACAAACCCAAAACAGCGCTGCCGCCAACCCAGCACCAGATCGAGATCAGTCTGGAGGCGGCATTTGCCGGTCACGAACAGGAAATCGTTTTCGGTGACAATGAAACGGTCACCTACGACGTGCCCGCCGGCACGATTGACGGGGCCGAAATCGTGGTTCCATCACCCAATCCGCAGGTGTATGGCGATACCGTTGTAACGGTCAGACACCAGGAGCACACACGGTTGCGCTCATCAGGCAGCGACCTTCACGGCGACCATCCGATCGAGCTTGCTGAAGCCGTGCTGGGCGGATCATTCGTGTATGACGGTATCGACGGACCATTGCGTATCGATGTTCCGGAATGGTCGGGATCTGACACCGTGCTGCAGATCAAGGACAAGGGGCTGCCGACAAGATTCGGCAAACGCGGAACATTGCATGTGCATCTGCGCGTCATGTTGCCGGAAAAACCAGACCCGCACCTGAAAGATCTGATGAGATCCAGTAAAAAAGCTTGGTACCTCTAGCGTCCTGGCGTGCAAAATCCGGAGCTTGGCAATTAACCCAATCGATTGCCCTGACTTGCGGTACTACGCCCTGTGTGCCATAGCCTGCGCGATAATTTCGATGGAGAATGCAATGGCTGACACTTCCGGCCTTATGAAAGGCAAACGCGGCCTGATCATGGGCGTAGCGAACAATCGGTCGATTGCCTGGGGAATTGCCAAGGCATGCGCCGACGCAGGCGCCGAGCTTGCGCTGACCTACCAGGGCGAAGCGCTTAAGAAACGGGTCGAGCCGCTGGCCAATGAACTTGGCGCTATTGTTGCGGGGCATTGCGATGTCACCGACCTGGACACCATTGACGCGGTCTTTGCTGATCTGGAATCACGCTGGGGCAAACTGGATTTCGTGGTTCATGCCATCGCGTTCTCCGACAAGGACGAACTCACCGGCCGCTACGTCGAGACCAGCCGCGAAAACTTCAACCGCACCATGGACATCTCGGTCTATTCGCTGACGGCGGTTGCCAAGCGGGCTGAACCCTTGATGACCGACGGTGGTTCGATCGTCACGCTGACCTACTATGGCGCCGAGAAGGTGATGCCGCACTACAACGTCATGGGCGTTGCAAAGGCGGCCCTGGAAGCAAGCGTGCGTTACCTCGCGGTGGATCTGGGCAGCTCCAACATCCGGGTCAACGCCATTTCTGCCGGGCCGATCAAGACGCTTGCCGCTTCGGGAATCGGCGACTTCCGCTACATTCTCAAGTGGAACGAGTACAACTCCCCGCTCAAGCGTACAGTGACGGTTGATGAGGTTGGCGATTCGGCGCTTTATCTGGTGTCCGACCTGTCGCGCGGTGTCACCGGTGAAATCCTGCATGTCGATTCGGGCTACCACACGATCGGCATGAAAGCCGTGGACGCGCCCGACATCAGCGTCGTCTGACGCATCCTTTGAAAGTGATACGGCGCCCTTTGCGCATCCGACTGGATGCGCGGGGCTGTATTGCGTTCTGGTGGCTTCACTTGGGCGCGCTTTGCATCTATTCAGAGTGACAAGCGTCTCAGCCGCGTTGAGCCAACGCGCGAGGCTTCTGATCAAGATTTTCCAATGAGGAATGGTGCATGCTTCTCTACGTGATCCGCCATGGGCAGACGGACTACAATCGGGAGGAGCGGCTGCAGGGGTCGCGTGATATCCCGCTTAACGACACCGGGCGCGGCCAGGCGACAGGCAATGGCCAGGCGCTGGCGGCCCTGCCCTCTCTGGAACTGCCGCTTGACGGTTTCGACTGGGTTTCGAGCCCTCTGGGGCGAACCCGGGAGACGATGGAGCGGGTCCGCGAGGCGGCTGGTCTCGACCCCCTCGCCTATCGAACCAATCCGCTGCTGGTCGAGCTGTCCTTCGGCGACTGGGAAGGACAGACACTTGTCGAGGTGGAAGCCCATTCGCCGCAGTTGATCGATCAGCGCAACAAGGGAAAATGGCATTTCAGGCCGCCCGGAGACCGCGCCGAGAGTTATGCCATGCTGGCCGAACGTACCGCCAAATACCTGTCCACAGTCGACCGGCCGACCATATGCGTCGCCCATGGCGGGGTGATTCGGACTCTTTTCCACCTGATCGGCAAGGTCGAGGGTGACGATGCGGCCGTAATCGACATTCCTCAGGACCGGATTCTCAAGACAGACGGGTCTTCGATCGGCTGGATCTGACACCCTGCCTGACAATCCGGACCGGCTTTTCACAGCCTTGATTTGCAACTAAAAGTGTCGATGAGGCACCTGAGGTGCGGATCCCGGCATTGAACAGCCGCACGCCCTCCCTGAGCGCCTCTTGGGAGATGACATGAACACAAGCCTTTCCGGCGGATGCGGATGCGGTGCCCTGCGCTACAGGCTCAAGGCCCGGCCGATGATCGTGCATTGCTGCCACTGCAAGGATTGCCAGCGCCAGACCGGGACAGCCTTCGTCATCAACGCCATTATCGAGCGCGACAACATTGCGCTCGATCAGGGAACCGTGGCTGCCTATACCATGCCGACAGACAGTGGCCGCCCGCATGATCTCTATCGCTGCGAGGACTGCGGAACGACGGTCTGGTCAGACTACGGACGGCGCAAGACGATGCTGTTTGTCCGGGTCGGCACCCTTGACGAGCCGTCACAGTTGCCGCCGGATGTGCACATCTTTACCCGATCCAAGCTGGAATGGGTGGGGTTGCCGAAAGACATTCCGGCCTTCGACATCTTCTATCCCAGCGTCGAGGAATTCTGGCCTGCAAAGGCAAAAGCACGGCGCAAGGCGTTGGGATTCTAGGGCCGCGATCACACCTGCCTCAACCCTGCCTCAACATGGATGGCGTGAAAGAGGCCCGGAGTGGGGCTACTGGATCAGTTCCAGATCGTTGATCATCCGCTTGCCGTCGATAACCGTGTAGAAAATAACCACCTCGACGTCCTGGTTCAGTCCTTCGAAATTGAATTCGGCGGGAGCCTGGTAGGTCTTGCCGTCATCGAGCTTGATAGTTTGCTCGGCAGTGGAAACTTCGGCAATCTTTCCGGTGGCGTCAGCGCTTTGTGCCCAGGCCGTGAAAGGCGCAAGCATGGCGGAAATAGCCAAAAGGGCGGAGATGGCAATACGCATCGGGTGGTCCTTGGTCAACGTTTTGAGTTGCCCCGTTGAAGGGGCAAAATGTGGCAAAATTGATGGCGGCATGTGAGCTGCAAACAATTGCTTTGTCAACGAAACAGCTTCGCCTTGTGCCAGGATGAACAAAAACCCTCCCCCGGGACCCCTCCTTGCTCCAGTGCCGTTCATCTTGAAATGGAATCGTTTGAGCGCCGGGATTTTGCGATCTGGCGAGGCGTGTGCGGCGATGCAGTGCGCGGCATCGCAACTACGGTCTATTCCTGGCTGACCCCACCAATCCATTCCATCAACCTGCTTCCATTTCGGGGTGAACGGCTCTAGAAGTCACGGTGAACTCTCAAATGCGGGCCTGTTCCGCGATAAATCATGGTTACACCGCATGTCGCACAACACTTTCGGCCACCTGTTTCGCGTGACCACCTGGGGCGAAAGCCACGGGCCGGCTCTTGGCTGCATCGTCGACGGCTGCCCCCCCGGCATCTCCTTCAGCGAAGCCGGTCTGCAGCACTGGATGGGCAAGCGCAAACCGGGTCAGTCGCGATTCGTCACCCAGCGGCGCGAGGATGACCTGGTCAAGGTGCTCTCGGGCGTCATGCGCGAGGACGACGGCTCGCTGGTGACCACCGGCACCCCGGTGTCGATGATGATCGAGAACACCGACCAGCGCTCCAAGGACTACTCTGATATCGCCAAGCGATACCGCCCCGGCCACGCCGATTACACCTATGATGTCAAATATGGCGTGCGCGACTATCGCGGCGGCGGGCGGTCGTCAGCACGCGAAACCGCCGCGCGCGTTGCTGCAGGCGGTCTAGCCCGGCTGGTGGTGCCCGGTGTCATTGTCCGGGCGGCGCTGGTGCAGATCGGCGAGCACAAGATCAATCGCGACAACTGGGACTGGTCGGAAGTCGATAACAATCCGTTCTTCTGCCCCGATCCGGAAACCGTTCCGGTCTGGGAAGAGTATCTCGACGCGATCCGCAAGGCCGGTTCATCCGTCGGCGCCGTGATCGAAGTGGTGGCCGACAATGTGCCAGCCGGCCTCGGCGCGCCAATTTATGCCAAGCTTGATCAGGAGATTGCCTCCAATCTGATGTCGATCAATGCGGTCAAGGGCGTGGAAATCGGCAACGGGTTTGAGGCCGCGCGCATCACCGGCGAAGAAAACGCGGACGAGATGCGTATTGGCGACGATGGCCGGCCTGTGTTCCTGTCCAACAATGCCGGCGGCATTCTTGGCGGCATCTCCACCGGTCAGCCGGTTGTGGCGCGCTTCGCGGTCAAGCCGACATCCTCCATCCTCAATGACCGGCGGTCAATTGATTCCGACGGCAAGGAAGTCGATGTCAGGACCAAGGGCCGGCATGATCCCTGTGTCGGCATTCGCGCCGTTCCCATCGGCGAAGCCATGGTTGCATGCGCCGTTGCCGACCATTACCTGAGAGACCGCGGCCAGACCGGCCGCCTCGATTGAAAGACTGACCTATGAGCTATGACCAGGCCCGCGTCGTTGAAGCTATCCGCGCCTTCGAGGCCGGTGAAATCGTTGTTGTCACCGATGATGGCGGACGCGAGAACGAAGGCGATCTGATTGTCGCGGCTGTCCATTGTACACCGGAAAAAATGGCGTTCATCGTGCGCCACACATCGGGAATCGTCTGCACGCCGATGCCGCGTGAGGAAGCCAAGCGGCTCAACCTCAACCCCATGGTTGCCGACAATGATTCGGCCCACACCACGGCCTTTACCGTCTCGGTGGATTACAAACACGGCACCACCACCGGCATCTCGGCCGATGACCGTACGCTGACCGCACGCAACCTGGCCAATCCCAATGCGGGCGCCGGCGATTTCACCCGTCCCGGCCACATCTTTCCGCTGATCGCCCGCGAAGGCGGCGTGTTGATGCGGTCCGGCCATACTGAAGCTGCCGTTGACCTGTGCCGGCTCGCCGAACTGCCGCCAATTGCCGTGATCTGCGAACTGGTCAATGACGACGGCACGGTGACGCGTGGCGAGCAGGTTGATGCCTTTTCGGTCAGGCACGGTCTCAAGCAGGTTTCGGTGGCGGATCTGATCGCCTACCGGCAGCGCAAGGAAACGCTGATCGAGCATATCGACAGCTTTGACGTCGACACCATCGCCGGCAAGGCGAAGGCCTTCACCTACAAGCTTCCCTGGGATCCGATGCACCATCTCGCCGTGGTCTTCGGCGACATTCGCGACGGGGTCAACATCCCGGTGCGGCTGCATCAGGAATCAGTGGTTGACGACGTGTTTTCCAAACAGGAGCCGATGACGGCGATCATGAACCGGATGGCCGCGGAAGGCCGCGGGGTGGTGATCTATCTGCGCGAAGGCTCGGTCGGCGTCGGTCCGCAAACATCACGGCGGGTTCCCTCCGTCGAAGGCGAAGGCCATGCCGAGGCGCAGGCGCGTGAGGACGAGTGGCTGGAAATCGGGTTGGGCGCGCAGATCCTCAAGGATCTTGGAATCACCTCGATCAAGCTCTACGCCTCGCGCGAACGGCACTATGTCGGGCTTGAAGGCTTTGGCATCCAGATCTCGTCAACCGAACTCATCTGAGACGGGCTGAGGACAATGTTTGCCCAGCGCCGCCTGATGGCCTGCCTGACAGCGCTTTGCGCGGGCGCTGTTCTCCTTTCCGCTCCGCCGGCCCAGGCGCGCCAGGTCTGCATGATCGTCGCCACAACAGCGGGCGACATCGTGCATGAACAGGGTGACTGCCGAAGCCGGGTGACGCCTGCCTCAACCTTCAAGGTCGCACTGAGCCTGATCGGGTTTGATACGGGTGTTCTCACCGGTGCGCATCATCCGGTCATGGACTTCCGGAAAGGCGACCCGGCCTGGGGCGGCGAGGCCTGGCTGCGGCCGACCGATCCCGCCAGCTGGCTCAAATATTCCGTGGTCTGGTATTCGCAGCGCATCACGCGTGATCTGGGGGAACAGACTCTGACCCGCTACGCGCAGGCCTTCGGCTATGGCAATGCCGACTTTTCCGGCGACGCGGGAAAGAACAACGGCCTCGAACGGGCATGGATCGCGTCGTCGCTGAAGATCTCGCCGGCCGAGCAGGTCATGTTTCTGGGCAAGCTCGTCGCGCACCGGCTGCCTGTCTCCGCCGATGCCTTGGAAACCACCGAAGCGATCATGGACCGCCGTGTTGCCGGTGACTGGACGGTTTCCGGCAAGACCGGCGCGGCCTATCCGCGGCTTGCCGACGGCTCTTTTGACCGGTCGCATGGCTGGGGCTGGTATGTCGGCTGGGCCAGACGGGCGGATCAGACGCTGGTGTTCGCGCGGCTTGACCAGGATCAGAAACGCCAGCCCGGCTCCCCGGGTCTGCGCACCAGGGATGCACTGCTTGGGGCATGGCCGGCGCTCGCGGACACCATCCGGAACTAGAGCGCTTCATGGCTAGATGGAACCAT
>CAXBIE010000065.1:0-27853 GCA_963975635.1 uncultured Hoeflea sp.
GGCCTCCCTTTTTGGCAATCATTGCCCATGTTGCCGGAAATACGATCGCTGCCAAGGCTGCTTTGGTCGCATCCCCCAGGATGAACGGGGTCAGGCCCCAGGCAAGAATCGGCTGATCCCAGCCGAACAACGCCCCGAGCCACATCAGGCCCGGCACATAGATGATGGCGCTGGCGATGAGGGCGGCGAGGAACGCGGTCAGCGGCGACCGGTCCATGCCACGCTTGGCCAGCGTTCCGGCTGCGAAAGCGGCCGGCAGGTACCCCAGCAGATAGCCGCCGGTCGGTCCCATCATATAGGCAAGCCCGATGCCCTTTTCCGGCGTGCCGGCAAAGACCGGCAGGCCCAGCGCGCCCTGAACCAGATACAGGGCCACAGCGGCGGTGCCGAGCCGGGGGCCGAGCGCCAGTCCGAGCCCGATGACGGCGAAGGTCGTCATGGTCAGCGGTACCGGGAAGAACGGAATGGCGATTCTGGCCGACAGCGTCAGCAGGATCGAGCTGGCAATGGTGACAAGCGCGGCAATGGCCAGTTTTTCGGGCCTGGTGGCGGTCAGGGTGGCATAAAGGGTCAAGGCGTGCGCTCCATGAAACCGGGAAGTGAACACTAGGGATAGCCTGAATGCGGCCGCGGCAACAGGGTTGAAAAGGTAAGCATGTTGCACTAGCAATGTTTGCAACTGCATTTTTGCAAAGTTGCGAACATTCATGCGAACACGCAAACTCTTCGTCGGCGGCAAGGTCCGCGCCATCCGCGGCGAGCACGGCCTGACCCAGGCCGGCTTCGCCCAGAAACTTGGCATCTCGACCAGCTATCTCAACCAGATCGAAAACAACCAGCGCCATGTCAGTGCCTCGGTGCTGCTGGCGCTGGCCGAAGCGTTCTCGGTCGACATCACCACGCTGTCGGATCAGGACAGCGACCGGCTGCTCGCCGATGTCGCCGAAGCGCTGGCCGATCCGGTGTCGGGCGGTGCACAGCCATCGCTGACCGACGTCAAGCTGGTGGTGCAGAACGCGCCGTCCTTTGCCCGTGCCTTTCTGTCGCTGCATCAGGCCATGCGCCGCTCCGGCGACCAGCTGGCCGAACTCGACGAGACGCTGGAGCGCTCCGGCGCGCTCACCGATCCCACCCCTTACGAGGAGGTGCGGGATTTCTTCCATTATGTCGACAACTACATCCACGAGCTCGATCTCGCCGGCGAGGCGCTCAGCCGGGAGCTTGCCAAAAGCCGTGGCGCCAGCCTCAAGGCGCTGGCCGACCATATCGAGCGCCGTCACCGGGTGCGGGTGGTGATCGGAGCAAGCGGCGAGCCGGGCGCAGGGCAGGGCGAGGCCGATGCTGGCGGCCTGCGCCGCTTCGATCCCGTCGCCCGCGTGCTCTGGCTCAACCCGCGCAGCCCCGCCTCGACCCAGGCTTTCCAGATCGCCTGCCAGATCGCGCTGATCGAGCATGACACGGCCATGACACGGATCATCGGGGAAGCCCGCTTCCGCTCGGCCGACGCCGCCGGCATCTGCCGCATCGGTCTGGCCAATTATTTCGCCGGTGCCGCGATCCTGCCCTATGGCGCGTTCAGCGCCGCCGCACGTGAACTGCGCCACGATCTGGTGCTGCTCGCCGACCGCTTCTCGACCAGCCTCGAGCAGGTGGCGCACCGGCTTTCCACCCTGCAGCGGCCGGGCCAGAAGGGCGTTCCGTTCTTTTTTGCCCGCGTCGACAAGGCCGGCAACATCACCAAGCGCCATTCCGCCACCAAGCTGCAATTCGCCCGTTTCGGCTCGGCCTGCCCGTTGTGGAACGCCCACTCCGCCTTCGAGACGCCGAACCGGATTATAAGGCAACTGGCCGAAACGCCCGATGGCGTGCGCTATCTCTGCCTCGCCACGGCGGTCTCCAAGCCCGCGGGCGGCTGGCGCGATCCGGTGCAGAACTATGCCCTGGCGCTCGGCTGCGAAGTGGCCCATGCCGGTGAACTGGTCTATGCCGACGATCTGGATGTCGCCCGCGCCGAGGCTTTCGAGCCGATCGGCGTCTCCTGCCGGATTTGTGAGCGCCGCAATTGCCATCAGCGCGCCGTGCCGCCGCTCAAGCGCCGCCTTGTGGTCGACCCCAACATGCGCAAGACCGTGCCCTACGGCCTGGAGTGACAATACCGAGGCTTGCGGCGGGCCGTGCTGTCAGGCTAGGAAAACGCATCGCTCCGTCAAACGGGGCTCAAGCGAAAGGCAGCCACGGTGACCGGCACGATCTACGTCCTCAACGGACCCAATCTCAATCTTCTGGGCAAACGCCAGCCGGAAATCTACGGCAAGGAAACCCTGGCCGATGTCGAAGCGGCTGCTGTCAGCCAGGCAAAGGCCCATGGCCTGGAGGTGCGCTTTCTGCAATCCAATGCCGAGCACCAGATTATTGACTGGATTCACGAAGCCCGCGAACAGGCCGTGGCCGTGGTTATCAATCCCGGCGCCTTCACCCACACCTCGGTGGCGATCCTTGATGCGCTCAACACCTTCGAGGGCCCGGTGATGGAAGTCCATATTTCCAATGTGCACAAGCGCGAGGAATTTCGCCGCCATTCCTATGTGTCGCTGCGCGCCGATGGCGTTATCGCCGGATGCGGCACGCAGGGCTATCTGCTGGCAATTGACCGGGTTGCCCGTCTGGTCGCCGCCAACTGATCAGGCCGGTCTCGCCAAAACTGGTCTGAAACCAGCTCGTCCCCGTCTTTCTGGAGCACTGCCTTGCCTGTTTCGATGATCTCAGCGGCGCTTGTGGCGGGTCTTGTCGGCTACGGCTCGACCATTGCGCTGATTCTTGCCGCCGCCGCCGCTGTGGGCGCCGATGCCGGTCAGACTGCGTCCTGGGTCGCGGCGATCTGCTTTTCCAAGGCCATTGGCTCGGCGCTGCTGAGCTCCTGGAAAAAAGTGCCGGTGTTGCTGGCCTGGTCAACACCGGGTGCCGCATTGATCGCCGCCTCCACCGGAGTCGATATCCACCAGGCCGCCGCTGCGTTCATCTTCGCCGGCCTGCTCATCGCCTTGACCGCGGCCATCCGGCCGCTCAACCGCGCCGTCAACGCCATTCCCGCCGGTGTCGCCTCGGGCATGCTGGCCGGCGTCATGCTGCCTTTCACCACGGCGGTGGCGGGCCATGCAGCCAGTGAAGCGATGCTGGTGCTGCCTTTGATCGCGGTGTTTCTGCTGATGAGGCTGATCAATCCGCTGATGGCAGTGCTGGCGGCACTGCTCGCCGGTCTGGTGATTGCGTTCACCTTTGGCGGTGCACCGTTTCCCTCCACCGATGTCGACTGGACGTGGCTGACCTTCGTCAGGCCGGAATTCGAGCCCGCAATTCTTTTGGGCCTCGGCGTACCGCTTTACCTCGTCACCATGGCCTCGCAGAACCTGCCCGGTTTCACCGTCCTGCGCGCCAATGGCTTTGAACCGCCGGTCACCGAAGCGCTCGGCGTCACCGGCATCCTGTCCGCGTTCTTCGCCCTGTTTGGCGCCCACACCATCAACATGGCGGCGATCACCGCTGCCATCTGTCTCGGCGACGATGTGCATCCGGACCGGACGCAGCGCTGGAAGGTGGGGCTGGTCTATGCCCTGGTCTGGTTCATGCTCGGTCTGTTCGGTCCCGTCATCGTTCCGGCCATATTGGCGATGCCGCCCGAAATCATCGCCGTGGTCGCGGGCCTTGCATTGATCCCGCCGCTGATCGGAGCGCTGGCCTCGGCCTTTGATGCACAGGCCACCCGTTTCGCCGCCGCCGCCACCTTCACTGTCACGGCTTCGGGTGTTGCAGCCTTCGGCATCGGCGCGGCCTTCTGGGGGCTGGTCGCGGGCCTGCTGGTTCATCTCCTGGATAAGCTCAAACGGCCCTGATTTCTGCGGCGTCCGGGGCTGTCAACTTAGGTCGGCGGGTTTGACGCGAGTCAAGGCCGCCTGACCGGTTTGGGGTCATACTGGCTTTTTGATCGGAAAGGGGCCGGCATGACAGAGTTGAAAAGCGAACAGGACACACAACCCAATGGGGCCGCTGCCGAAGCGCCAGTCGAAATGCCCGCCGGAGAAAAAGCCGCCGAGGCTCCAGTTTCCAGTGATGAAGGCGCTGCAGCCACAAAACCGGCGAAGCTGAACACTGCGGAAATCCGCAAGGACGAGGCGGCCATCGCGCAATTGTTCGAGCAAGGCGTCTATCCCTACAAGAGCAAGATGCGCCGTCTGGCCTATGAGCATGAAAAGACCAAGCTGCAGGTCGAACTTCTCAAGGCTCAACGCTGGATCGAGGACACCGGCCAGAAGGTGGTCATGCTGTTTGAAGGCCGTGACGCGGCGGGCAAGGGCGGCACCATCAAGCGCTTCACCGAGCATCTCAATCCGCGCACGGCGCGCGTTGTCGCCCTCAACAAGCCCACCGACCGGGAGCGCTCGCAATGGTATTTCCAGCGCTACATCGAGCATCTGCCGGCATCCGGCGAAATGGTGCTGTTTGACCGTTCCTGGTACAACCGTGCCGGCGTCGAGCGTGTCATGGGTTTTTCCTCGCCGACCGAATATCTCGAATTCATGCGTGAAGCGCCAGAGATCGAACGCATGCTCACCCGTTCCGGAATCCTGCTGTTCAAATACTGGTTCTCGGTGACGCAGGGCGAGCAGCTGCGGCGTTTCGGTCAGCGCGAGAAGGATCCGCTCAAGCAGTGGAAGCTGTCTCCCATCGACAAGGCGTCGCTCGACAAGTGGGACGACTATACCGAGGCCAAGGAAGCGATGTTCTTCTACACAGACACCGCCGACGCACCCTGGACCATTGTCAAATCCGACTGCAAGAAGCGCGCCCGGCTCAATTGCATGAAGCATTTCCTGTCCAGTCTGCCTTACCCGAACAAGGATCACTTGATCGTGCATCACCCGGACCGGCTGATCGTCGGATCAAGCAGCCATGTCATCGGCAGCGATGATCACATCCTCGGCAAGACGCTGCATCCTGACACGCGCAGGCCGAAAGTGCCGGGGCCTTGAAGTGACTGCACTGTTGCGCCTCTGGATGGTGCCTGCCGCGCTCGACTGGCCCCATTTCAGCGCGGCATGAGCTGATCCATAGCGGGGGGCAGCGCCGAGCCGGGGGCACCATGCCTGCTTGCGGGCAGTCAGGAAACGCACCCTCAATACATATAGTCTCTTGAATATCGAGTATCGTTTATATATGTAGGAACAGGGCGCAACGACGTCCTTGCCAAATACAGGCGGAGTTCAAGAGGGAAGACGATGGAAACGGAATTCACACCATGGATGTCGCTGGGCGGAGGTGTCCTGATTGGTCTGTCGGCGGTATTGCTGATGGTTTTCAACGGCCGCATTGCCGGCATGACCGGCATTCTCACCGGGATCATTCCTCCGATTTCGACTGATTGGGCCTGGCGCATAGCCTTTCTCGCAGGCGCAGTACTTGCTCCGGTGGCGTTCCTCGCCGCTGGCGGCGTGGTGCCCTATGCCGTTCCCGTGTCGCTGCCCTTGCTGGCGTTCGGCGGATTGATTGTCGGGGTTGGCGTTTATTACGGGGCCGGTTGCACCTCGGGCCATGGCGTGTGCGGCATGGCACGGCTGTCGCCGCGCTCGATCGCAGCCACCGTCACATTCATGATTGCGACCGGTATTACCGTCTATGTCGTTCGCCATGTCGCGGAGATCTGAACCATGCGGAAACTGATCATCTCCGGCCTCACCGGCGCCATCTTTGGTCTTGGTATCGCCATTTCCGGCATGGCCAATCCGGCCAAGGTTCTCAACTTCTTCGATGTTGCGGGCAGCTGGGATCCAAGCCTGATCTTCGTCATGGGCGGCGCGTTGATCACCACCGCCATCGGCTACCTGCTGGTGTTTGGCGCGCGCAAGAAACCGGTATTTGACGATGATTTTCATCTGCCGATCAACAAGACCATCGATATACGGCTTGTTACCGGGTCGGCGATCTTCGGAATTGGCTGGGGTATTGCCGGCTTCTGTCCGGGCGGTGCCATCCCCGCGCTGGGCTTTGGCGGTATTGACGTAATTGCCTTCGTCGGCGCCATGATCGTCGGCATCGCGCTGGCCCGCACGCTCGACGGCTTGCGCCACAAGCCGGCCAAGGCATTTTGATTGAATTCCGTGTCTCCCGGTGGAGGCACGGCACGTTTCGAGGCCGCCGCAACAATCGGCCTCACAACCTACGCAATGAAAGAGGAGATGCTGCAATGTCGGATTATCCAGTGGATCTGTCAGTGACCCCTGAAGTCAAAGCCTTTTTTGATCCTGACACCAACACCATCAGCTATGTGGTCAAGGATCCCGGTTCGACGTCCTGTGCTGTCGTGGATTCCGTCATGGACATCGACTACGCCGCCGGACGGATCACCTATGGTCATGCCGATGCGATCATTGCCTGGATCCAGCAGAACGGTCTGAAGCTTGAATGGATCATTGAAACCCATGTTCATGCCGATCATCTCTCCGCCGCCCCCTATATTCAGGAGAAGCTCGGCGGCAAGATCGGTATCGGCGACAAGATCATGGTCGTGCAGGATACCTTCGGCAAGGTCTTCAACGAAGGCACCGAGTTTCAGCGTGACGGCTCCCAGTTCGACGCCCTGTTCAAGGACGGCGACACCTACCAGGTCGGCACCATGCAGGCCTTTGCCATGTACACGCCCGGTCATACACCGGCCTGCATGGTGCATGTGATGGGCAATGCCGCCTTCACCGGCGATACGCTGTTCATGCCTGATGGCGGGTCGGCCCGCGCCGATTTTCCCGGTGGCGACGCGGGTGTGCTCTACGATTCGATCCAGAAGGTCCTGTCGCTGCCTGACGAGATGCGCCTGTTCATGTGCCATGATTATGGCCCCAATGGCCGCGACATCGCGTGGGAAACCAGTGTCGGCGACGAAAAGGCGCACAACATCCATGTCGGCGGCGGAAAGAGCCGCGAGGAGTTCATCAAATTCCGCACCGAGCGCGACGCGCAACTGTCCATGCCAAGGCTGATCATCCCGTCGCTTCAGGTCAATATGCGTGCCGGAGAGATCCCGACCGACAAGGACGGGCGCGCAATGCTGAAAGTGCCCGTCAACGGACTTTGAAGGGCCGCACCGCACTGACGCCGGACAGGCCGTAACCACGGATTGGATGAAAGCACAATGGACATCAGGAAGATCAATCGCGGCCTCTCGGTGAGTCCGCAAATCGCGCCGGCCGACATGGCCGAGTTGAAGATGGCGGGCTTCCGCTCCATCATCTGCAACCGGCCCGACGGCGAAGGCAATGACCAGCCGACATTCGCCGAGATCGACAAGGCTGCGCGCGCCGCCGGTCTCGAGGCCCATTACATGCCCATCATTCCCGGCCGTGTGGCCGACGAGGATGCAGGCAAGTTCGATATGGCGCTGTCCGATCTTCCCGGGCCCGTGCTCGCCTATTGCCGCACCGGCACCCGGTCGACGACGCTGTGGGCGCTTGCCGAGGGCGCGCGGGGCACGCCCTTGCCCGATATTCTGACGACCACCAAGGCCGCCGGATACGACATGTCAGGCGTCGTCCGCCGCATCGCCAATGGCGGCAAGACGCCCACCGACGTCGCCGACTTCTCCCATGACATCGTCATCATCGGTGGCGGTTCGGCGGGCATTTCGGTGGCATCGAGCCTGCTCGCCCGCGATTCGGATCTCGACATCGCCATCATCGACCCGCAGGACGTGCACTACTACCAGCCCGGATGGACGATGGTCGGCGGCGGGATCTTCGAACCCGAAGTCACCGCTCGCACTATGGGATCGCTGATCCCGCGCGGCGTGGCCTGGATCAAGGCGGCGGTCGCCGCCTTCGAACCTGCCAACAACGCGCTGATCCTCGATGGCTGCCGGGTGGTGCGTTACAACCGCCTGATTGTCGCCCCGGGTCTCAAGCTTGACTGGGACGCCATCGAAGGCCTGCCCGAAACCCTTGGCCGTAACGGCGTGACCTCGAACTACCGCTACGATCTGGCGCCCTATACCTGGAAGCTGGTCAAGGGCATGACGTCGGGCAAGGCGATTTTCACCCAGCCGCCGATGCCGATCAAATGCGCCGGTGCGCCACAGAAGGCGCTCTATCTCTCGGGCGATCACTGGCACAAGTCCGGCAATCTCAAGAACATCGACATCGAGTTCTGCAATGCTGGCGGCGTGCTTTTCGGGGTCAAGGACTATGTGCCCGCGCTTGAGGAGTACATCGCCAAATACAATGCCGAACTCAGCTTCATGCACAATCTGGTCAGGATCGACGGTCCGGCGAAGAAGGCCTGGTTCTCGGTTACCGACGCCGGCGGCAACAAGGAGATCGTCGAGAAATCCTTCGACATGATTCATGTGGTTCCGCCGCAGACGGCGCCGGATTTCATTCGTGTGAGCCCGCTCGCCGATGCGGCCGGCTGGGTTGACGTCGACCAGACCACCCTGCGCCACAAGAGCTTCGAGAACATCTGGTCGCTGGGCGATGTGATGAACGCCCCCAACGCCAAGACCGCCGCCGCGGCCCGCAAGCAGGCGCCGGTGGTGGCCAACAACGTTCTGGCCGACATGGGCCGCGCCAGCGGCATTGCCCATTATGACGGCTACGGTTCCTGCCCGCTGACGGTGGAGCGCGGCAAGATCGTGCTCGCCGAGTTCGGCTATGGCGGCAAATTGCTGCCGAGCTTCCCCAAATTCCTGATCGACGGCACAAGGCCGAGCCGGCTGTCATGGCTGCTCAAGGAACGCATTCTTCCGCCGATCTATTGGAAGGCCATGCTCAGGGGCAAGGAATGGATGGCCAAACCGGAAGTCGTCGGCTGAACTGACGGGGCCGCATTCTGATATAGCCAGGCCGGCGGCCCAGCGAGACCGCCGGTTGGCTGATCCTATCCGAGACTATTGCCTAGCGTGCACTGCAAGGACTTCGACATGCTGAAAGATTCCGCCATCACCAATCGTCTTGCGCGCTACATCCCGGTCCTGGACTGGGGCCGCCGCTATGACCGTGATGCGCTTGGCAACGATCTTGTTGCCGCGGTGATCGTCACCATCATGCTGATCCCGCAGTCGCTGGCCTATGCGCTCCTTGCCGGTCTGCCCGCCGAGACCGGTATCTACGCCTCCATTGCGCCGATCGTGCTCTATGCCATCTTCGGCACCAGCCGGGCGCTGGCCGTCGGGCCTGTGGCTGTGGTGTCGCTGATGACCGCGGCGGCCATCGGAAATTTCGCCGAACCCGGTTCGCCCGAACTGCTTCTCGCCGCCATCACCCTGGCCTTTCTATCCGGCGTGTTCCTCATTCTGCTTGGTGTGCTGCGGCTCGGTTTCCTCGCCAACTTCCTGTCGCATCCGGTTGTCGCCGGCTTCATCACCGCGTCCGGAATCCTCATCGCCATGAGCCAGTTGAGACATATCCTGGGCATCTCGGCCGGCGGCGACACCTTTCCCAAATTGATCGTCTCGCTGGTGGAGCATCTGGGCGAAACCAACTGGATAACGCTTGTTCTTGGCGTCAGTGCAACAGCATTCCTGTTCTGGGTCCGCAAGGGGCTGATGCCGCTGTTGCTGTCGACCGGGATGAAGCCGAAAATGGCGGGTGTGCTGGCCAAGGCCGGACCGGTTGCCGCTGTCTTTGTCACCACCTTTGTTGCCTGGGCCTTCGGCCTGTCGGCAGGCTATGGCGTCAAGGTCGTCGGCGACGTGCCGCAGGGCCTGCCGCCCTTGACCATACCATCCTTCTCACTTGATCTTTGGGGCACGCTGATCGGATCAGCCGTGTTGATCTCCATCATCGGCTTTGTCGAATCCGTGTCCGTCGCCCAGACGCTGGCTGCGCGCAAGCGCCAGCGGATCGTTCCTGACCAGGAACTCATCGGCCTTGGCGCAGCCAATGTCGGCGCAGCCTTCACCGGCGGCTTCCCGGTTACCGGCGGGTTCTCCCGCTCGGTTGTCAATTTCGACGCCGGCGCCGAAACCCCTGCAGCCGGCGCCTACACCGCTGTCGGTCTGCTGCTGGCGGCGATGCTGCTGACTCCGCTGATCTATCATTTGCCCAAGGCGACACTTGCCGCCACCATCATCGTCGCGGTGCTCTCACTGGTCGATTTCTCGATCCTGAAAAAGACCTGGACCTATTCGCGCGCGGATTTCGCAGCTGTCAGTGCGACAATTGTGCTGACGCTCGGCTTCGGTGTCGAGGTCGGCGTGACGGCTGGTGTCCTGTTGTCGATCCTCATTCATCTCTACAAGTCTTCACGGCCACACATGGCAGTGGTCGGGCGGGTTCCGGGCACCGAGCATTTCCGCAACGTCAAGCGCCACAAGGTGGAAATCGACAGCACCGTGCTGACGCTCAGGGTCGACGAGAGCCTCTATTTTGCCAATGCCCGTTATCTCGAGGACAGCGTCTACGACATGGTCGCATCCCGTCCGGGGCTGAAGCACGTGGTGCTGATGTGCCCGGCGGTCAACGAGATCGACATGAGCGCGCTGGAATCGCTGGAGGCCATCAACGAGCGCCTTGAAACGCTTGGCGTCAAGTTTCACTTGAGTGAAGTGAAGGGTCCGGTGATGGACAGGCTGCGGTGCGGCGATTTCCTTCACCACCTCAGCGGCAAGGTTTTCCTCAGCCAGCATCAGGCGGCGCTTGAACTTGCCGCCGAACCTTCGCAAAACAGTTTCACAATTTCGCAACCCCAGGAAAGGACTCCATCATGAGCATCCGCATTGGCGATACCGCCCCCAATTTCAAATCCGAAACCACCAACGGCCCGATTGATTTCCACGAATGGATCGGCTCGTCATGGGCCTTTTTCTTCAGCCACCCGGCAGACTTCACCCCGGTCTGCACGACCGAGATGGGCCGCACCTCGCAGCTTTCCGAGCAGTTCGCCGCCCGCAATGTCAAGCCGATCGGGCTGTCGACGGACGGCGTCGAGGAGCACATGGCCTGGATCAAGGATGTCAACGACACGCAAAACACCACGCTGACCTTCCCGATCGTTGCCGACAAGGGCCTCAAGGTGGCTGAGCTCTATGAGATGATCCACCCCAATGAGAGCACGACGGCTGCCGTGCGTTCGGTCTTCATCATCGATCCGAACAAGAAGATCCGCCTGACAATGACCTATCCGATGAATGTCGGCCGAAATTTCGATGAGATCCTGCGGGTCATCGATGCCCTGCAACTGGCTGACGCGAAGAAGGTTGCCACGCCTGCTGACTGGCGTCCGGGTGGCAAGGTCATCATCCCGCCATCGATCTCCAATGAAGAAGCCAAGGGCATCTTCCCGCAGGGCTGGGAAGAAATCCGCCCCTATTTGCGCGTCACCGACGTCAACTGAGTTATCAGCCATTCAAGCAAAACGCCCGCTGAAAAGCGGGCGTTTTCACATCGGCAATACATCGCTGCGACCCGAGGAGATCCCGGATCGGCTGTGATCAGGTCAGTGGCCGGATTCGAACCGCAATCAGGTCGATGCCCTTTGCTCCACCGGAAACATCGCTGTTGATCACCAGATAGCCGCGCTGATTGGGCGCCAGCGCGCGGTCGTAATCCAGGCTGAACAGAATGTCGTTGGTGTCGTAGGTCACGTCAAAGCGCCGCCGTCCGCAATCGCCGAGAACCGAGAATTCGCATCTGACATAAATCTGAGTAGTCTCGGGAGTTGCCGAGCGCACAGTCACCGCCAGCACGGACTGACGGCCGGCGAGCGCCTGCATGACTTCGGCCCCCAGCGGCACCCGTACCTCGCCATTCGCATCGGCGGAACGCGACACGATCCTGAGCACATTGCCTTCGGCTTCCTCGATCACCTCTGCACTGGCATTGCCGCCGGCTTCAGCCGTGCCGTCACGGCCCGGCGTATAGACATTGGCCCACTCACCGGAAAAGCCGGAGCCGGGATTGAGCTGCTGTGGTCCGCCGGCAAAATCATCCCGGCTCAGCGACGGCGGCGGATTGGGGACGCCTGTGTCGCGTTCCGCCGCACTCTTGAGCACGCCGCTGTCAATCAGCCACCAGACGCCGATGCCCAGAAACGACAGCATCACGGCGGCGGAGAAAAACGACGCAAAGATGGCGCGCCTGGGTTTTTCCTTGCGCTGTTTGGGAGCTTTGGGAGCCTTGGCTTTCCTGGCCGGCTTTTGCGGTCTGGCGCTGGCCGGCGCTTCGATATGCGGTGGCCGCTCGGCGTTCAGATCCGGTGCGGGGGCCGAGGCGCTCGAGTGTCCGGCAGCATCGGGCGCAAAATCCAGTGTCGCATCGCTGCCCGCGGCTGTCTGGCTGTGAGCCCTGGGCCGGGATTCGGCGGACGCGGGAGCAACGGCCGGGGCTGCCTGCTTCGCTCCACTGGCCGGTGGCTCCCTGTCATCCCACGGCGCCGGAGAGCTGTGGCCGGGGCTGTCATGCTCCGGACCCCGCGCTTCGGGCACGTTATGGACGGGGGGCGCTTCATCAGGCGCAACCGGTGCTGCGCTGACGGGTGCCGGCGAGGCCGGTGCCGGCGCGGCCGGAGCTGGCTGATCCTGTGTGGGCACAGCCTGAGCCGCCTCGTGCGAAGCAAAACCGGCAGCGGGTGTTGCGGGCGAGGGCGCTGATGCGTCCTCACTTGGCGGAGCCCACTCGGCCTCGATACTGAGGATCAGAACCTCGAGTTTTTCCCGGTGATCGTCGACACGTTCGGCATCGGTGATACCCTGACGCTTGAGACTGCGGTCAAGCGCTGCGCGGGCGGAATCATAAATGCGGCGGCGCGCCTGCGCGCCCGGGATGCCCGCCTTGTCCAAAGCCCCGCGAATTGCAGCTTCCATGCCGGTCAATGGTCTGTCTCCGTGCAGCCCGGTTTGGCAGTTTCCAGCCCGGGTCAATCTTGCTGGCAATCCCGGCCAATCCCGATGAGACCGGGCAGGAGACTGCCGGCCAGCCACCGACCATTGGCCCCTGCCGTTATGCTGTGCGTATCCGCTAACCCTGCAAAACTCAAGCTTGCAACATATTTGGCGGGTATCAGGCTGTGGACGTGAACCGGCAAGTCAAGCCTTTTCAGCGTTCAGCGGCTCTGCTATGGAAATTGACGTTTGCGTAAACGTCATTCTGAAATGCGAGGCCCTATGACACTTCCTGCCATCCTCAAGACCAATTTCCGGCTGCCGGTCGTGGCCGCGCCATTGTTCATAATTTCGCATCCGCCGTTGGTCATGGCCCAGTGCAAGGCAGGTGTCATGGGCTCTTTTCCCGCCCTCAACGCCCGTCCCGAAGCCCAGCTTGATGAATGGCTTGCCGAGATCACCGAAGGTCTTGCCGACCACGATGCCAAGAACCCGGATCGTCCAGCGGCGCCCTTTGCCGTCAACCAGATCGTTCACCGCTCCAACAAGCGGCTTGAGCATGACCTGACCATGTGCGTCAAATACAAGGTGCCGGTGGTGATTTCGTCGCTTGGCGCGGTGCCCGAGGTCAATGACGCCATCCACTCCTATGGCGGCATCGTGCTGCATGACATCATCAACAACCGGCATGCCCATTCGGCGATCAAAAAGGGCGCCGATGGCCTGATCGCGGTTGCCGCCGGTGCCGGCGGTCATGCCGGTCCGCTGTCGCCCTTCGCGCTGATTCAGGAAATCCGGGAATGGTTCGATGGCCCGCTGTTGCTGTCGGGGTCGATCGCGACCGGCGGTGCGGTGCTCGCCGCCCAGGCCATGGGGGCCGACATGGCCTATATCGGCACGCCCTTTATCGCCACCGATGAAGCGCGTGCCGTCGACGCATACAAGCAGATGATCGTCGACAGCGAAGCCAAGGACATTGTCTACTCCAACTATTTCACCGGCATTCCGGGCAATTATCTCAAGCCGTCGATTGCCGCCTCCGGCATGGATCCGGACAATCTGCCAGTGGCAGACCCGACCAAGATGGATTTCGACAACGCCAGCTCCGGCCCCAAGGCCTGGAAGGAAATCTGGGGCTCGGGCCAGGGCATCGGTGCGGTCAAGAAGATCGGCCCGGTCGCCGATCTGGTCGACCGGCTCGAGAGCGAATACAAGGCCAGCCGAGAGCGCCTGGCGCTGTAAGGCGTCGGGCCGGAGCACCCTGGCGGCTCTGGACAGACGCATCGCATTGGTTGAAAATCGCTCCCGCGTTCAACGAGGGAGCTGTCACATGGATTTTCAGACCGCCGTCCGCACCTGCCTGCAGGAGAAATACGCCACGATTGCCGGGCGCGCCCGGCGATCGGAATATTGGTGGTTCGCACTTTTCACGCTTATCGGTAACGGTGTCCTGAGAATCATTGACTCGATCCTGTTCGGTGACGCCCAGATACTGAGCGGGCTTTTCAGTCTCGCGGTTCTGCTGCCGTCGATCTGCGTTGCCGGTCGGAGAATGCACGACACCGGCCGGTCGGCCTGGTGGCTGCTGCTGTGTTTCATCCCGCTGATCGGTATTCTCGTCCTGCTCTGGTGGTTCATCCAGAAGGGCACGGACGGCAGCAACGAGTACGGACCAGATCCGCTGGCTGACCAGCCGGCCTGACTGCACAGGCAGGGGCGGCCTGCAAAGCCTGCAGTGGCTGGAAGATCCAAAAACTGCGCCGCTATGTATATGTCCGCTTGAAATCGGCGGGCAACCACGGTATTTGCCCTGCATCATGCAGCCGTGGCATTGATTGCCACACGCACGCATGAACTGGTACGCCGCTTTAGCTCAGGTGGTAGAGCACATCATTCGTAATGATGGGGTCGCAGGTTCGAGTCCTGCAAGCGGCACCACTTTTTCATCCGTTACCGTTATTTCGATTAGCGTCGAGATTTTGCGTGTCGGCATTTCCAGGTCACGCAACGGCCATTCTAACCTGTTGCGTACTGCCCAATCCTATGCGATCCAGAGATATAGAAGGGTGCTCTCGTGTCTCCCTAGCTGAAGGCAAGGCTTCAAGTAAATGGTGGACGCTCATCCATCGACCAGTATTTTTAATGTATTCAGATGCCAAAAAGAGTAAGTGTGGACCGATCAGCGAGAAACTTGGCGACTTTTTTACGTGCCAGCATTTGTTCACGCGTTTAGATTAGGGAATGTTTATGTTTAGAATAACTGTTGCCGTCGCGGCTTCCGCTGTGTTGTTGAGTTCTTGCGTTCAGTCGAGCACTATGCGCGTGTCTAAGAACCAAATGATAATTCAGACTAGCGCAGAGCCGATGTGCGGCAGTGTGGGGGCAGCGAAAGCTGCGCAGAAGCAGGCTGCAGTCGAGACGATCAAGGCGGGCTATGATCGCTACATCATTACGTCTGCGGCGGCAGCCAGTAACGTAACTGCAACTCAGATGCCAGGACAATATAACACATATGGCACCATAAACTCCTACGGTGGCTACGGTACGGTCAATGCAACCACGACCTATACGCCCGGCCCGATCATCTATGGCGGTTCACACGACCAGTCTATTGGTGTGGTGATGTTCAAGGACGGCGAACCGGGAAGCGATCAAGCAGTGTCTGCTCGCGAAATACTAGGCCCTAAATGGGAAGCAATCGTCAAGAATGGCGTAAACCTCTGCAGCTAAAGGCAGTGGCATTAATTGGGCATCGTTTCACCAGCGATGGTGGAGCTCCTCATACGCCGTCTTTCTTGTACAACTCTCAAGTCCGCTATTCGGTGCGGCGCAGTCACACCGTTCGCACACTGAACGATGTCGTCTGCTCATATACGAATCTGGTACATCAAAGTAAGACATCCTGTTTCACCCCCTGTCTGTAGACCCCTTGGTTTGCAACGCCTTTGATACCTGGAAACGCTTTCTGCAAGCGGCACCATTTTTCCCACGACCTGACTTTACGCTTCAGATGGCCGGAGCCCTGACGGCGGCGTTCTTTCCGCTGCGCAGATTGATCCAGTTGGCCAGGATGATGATGCCGCCGCCAAGCAGCACCAGGGCGTCGGCTTGTTCCCCAAACAGCACCATGCCGATGACCACAACCAGCGGCAGCCGGGCAAAATCGATCGGCATCAGGAAGCTTGCCGGCGCCAGCGACAGGGCCGTGGTCAGGCAGTAATGCGCCATCAGCCCGGCAGCGCCGATCACCACGAGCCAGGGAACCGTCATCAGCGTGGGCCAGGTTATCGACTCGTGCGCAACCAGCGCGACAAGTCCAAAGCACAGCTGAAACCCGGTCAGCCAGAACAGGATCGACACGATGCTTTCATGCCGGGTCAGGGCCTTTGTCATGATGATGGTGGCGGCGAAGAAGATCGCCGACATCGCGGCGGTGACCGTTCCGGATTCAAGCGCACTGAAATCCGGTCGCGCGACAACCAGAATGCCCAGAAACCCCAGACCGGCAGCCAGGATTCTGCCGCCGGTCAGCCGTTCACCCATAAACAGGAAGCTCAACACGATCACCCAGATCGGTGAGGTGAATTCAAGCGCGAAGACTTGCGCAAGGGGAATTGACGCCAAAGCGAAGAACCAGAGATTTTGCCCGGTGAAGTGGAACAGGTTCCGGAAGAAATGCTGCTTCAGCCGGTCGCTGCGAATCTCGCCCAGCCTGCGGTTGGCAGAGGCCAGCAACAGCACGATGGCAAGGCCGACAAGCGAGCGAAACGTCATGATCTCGAAGGTGTTGTGAACTTCCGAGACATAGCGGCCCGCGACCGCCATCATCGAGAACGATACTATCGATCCGCACATCCACAGTGCTGCTCTTGCAGGTCGATAAGTGTCAGGCATGTGCTGGGTCTCCACTGCTCCCACTGCAAACAAGGCGCGGGCGCGGCCGGGTAACAAATTGGGGAATTGCCGTCAGGCTTGATCAAGAGGCATGTTTGAATTCAAGCCAGTCAAATGGATTCGGTGCAACAAAGCAATCGCCAAGAAGCTCATCTGCCGCCTGGCATGTGCCGGGGGGCCTGTTCAACAGGGTTGATTTTCCTGTTTGTATCGGCCGGAACATCCATCTACCATCGCGGTCAATCAAGGGGGAGGGCACCATGCATGTTTTGATCATCGGCGCGGCCGGCATGATCGGCCGCAAATTGACCGCGGCAATCGCCGGCTCCGGCAAGCTGGGTGCGCGCAGCCTGAGCAGACTGACCCTCACCGACACAATCGAGCCTGAAATCCCGTCCGGATTTACAGGCGAGGTCACAAATCTGGCGCTCGATATCTCCGACCCGGCCACCGCAGCACAGCTTGTGGCCGGCCGCCCCGATGTGATTGTCCACCTGGCGGCCATCGTTTCGGGGGAAGCAGAGCAGGATTTCGACAAGGGCTACCGGATCAATCTGGATGGAACCCGCTATCTGTTCGACGCCATCCGGCATCTTTCCCGGACGAGCACCTATTGTCCGCGGGTGGTCTTTGCATCTTCGGTCGCCGTTTTTGGTGCGCCGCTGCCCGACGAGATCGAGGACACTTTTCTCACGGCGCCGCTGACCAGCTACGGCACACAGAAGGCCATCGGCGAGTTGCTGCTGCAGGACTACACCCGCCGCGGTTTTTTCGACGGGCTGGCGATTCGTCTGCCGACCATCTGTATCCGGCCCGGCCTTCCCAACGCGGCGGCGTCCGGGTTTTTCTCATCCATCCTGCGCGAGCCGCTGGCCGGCAAAGCGGCGATCCTGCCCGTTCCCGATACCGTTCGCCACTGGCATGCCAGTCCGCGTGCGGCGGTTGGATTTCTCATCCACGCGGCGACAATGGACACCGGTCCTGTCGGACATCGGCGGGCGCTCAACATGCCGGGCGTGTCGGCAACCGTGGCCGAGCAGATCGAGGCTTTGCGAAACATCGCTGGAGACAAGGCGGTGGCGCTTATCCGCAGCGAGCCTGCGCCCGAGATCATGCGCATTGTCTCGACCTGGGCCCGCGGCTTTGCGGCGGATCGGGCAATCGCGCTGGGATTCCGCGCCGAAAGCTCGTTCGATGAGATTATCCGCATCCACATCGAGGATGAAATGGGCGGCCAGCTCTGAGGCCTTCGGGATGGCTTTTACGCCACTTGCGCGGTGACCTCGATCTCGATCAGCATTTCCGGGCGGATCAGCTGGCAGACGATCATGGTCGCGGCCGGGTCGATGCCGCCCAGATGTTCGGCCAGCACCGGCGCCACGGCGTCGAAAAATTCCGGCTTGGTGACGTAATACCTTACCCGCACCACGTCGGTCAGGCTTGCATCCAGTGCCGCCAGAGAGGCGGCAATGGTGGTGAAGCAGTTGCGTGCCTGGTCGGCGACATCGGCCGGCATTTCCATGGCGCTGTAATCATAGCCGGTGGTGCCGGACACATGCACGAACGGGCCTTGCCGCACGGCGCGTGAATAGGCCGCTGCCTTCTCGAACGGGGAACCTGTCGAATGCTTGCGTCTGCCGCTCATCGGGAAGCTCTCTTTCGGTTCAGCTGTGTGCCCAGTCCATATACAGTTCGCGGGTCTTGCGGCCGGTCGGACCTGCCTGCAATTCGCGATCCTCGATGCGGATCACCGGAACAACCTTGGAGTGATTGCCGGTCGAGAAGATCTCGTCGGCATCCATGAAATCGGCAACCGAGAGCGATTTCTCCACAACCTCGGTGCCTGATTCGCGCAGCAGCTTGATGGCGCGTGAGCGGGTGATGCCGGTCAGGAAGGTGCCGTTGGGCGCCGGCGTGAACACCACGCCATCCTTGACCAGAAAGATGTTGGATGTGCCCGTTTCGGCCACATTGCCGAGCATGTCGAGCACCAGCGCATTGTCGAAGCCGCGTGATTTGGCCTCCATCACCGCCCGGCCGTTGTTGGGGTACAGGCAGCCGGCCTTGGCGTTGGTTGGGGCCGTTTCATAGGTCGGACGGCGGAAAGGCGAGACGCTGACCGAAAATCCGGAGGAGGCGATCATCGGGCTTTCAAACAGGCACAGGCAGAACCGCGTCGAGTCCGGATCAGCCGGCACCGACATGTAGCCGCCATGTTCCGCCCAGTACATCGGCTTGATATAGACCGCGGTCTTGCCGTCGAATTTCTTCAGGCCCTCGCGGGCCAGCGCTTCAATCGCACCGGCTTCCATGGTGGCGCGCATTCCCAGGGCGTCGGCGGAGCGGTTGACCCGGGCGCAGTGCAGATCGAGATCCGGCGCCACGCCCTCAAACCAGCGAGCGCCGTCAAACACGGTTGAGCCGAGCCACATGGCGTGACTGACCGGTCCGATCAGCGGCGGATTGCCTTCGAGCCATTCCCCATCAACAAAGGTCCAGGTTTTGGTGCGGGCTTGGGTGTTGACGGTCATGATCTTCTCCTGCCGATGCTGTCTGTCGGCAGTGACATTCGTCTGCCACGGCCACCGTCGTCAAGTCATGGCACTGAGACAAAGTGGCTGCAACGGGGCAATCGCATGATCCTTGCGTCGAACCGCCGAAGCGGGAAACAATTGGATGCGGCCTTCGACCCAAGTGGTGGGCCTTGAGTGGCGCTTGACTGTTGCACTGCAACATGGGCATCGTAGGGGTATTAGAGGAGGAAATGCCGAAATGTCTTATGCCGCTTACGCCTTTGACGCCTATGGAACCCTGTTTGATGTCCATTCCGCCGTGCGTCGCCATGCGGAAGCGGTGGGCCCCGATGGACAGCTTCTGTCGGAGATCTGGCGCGCCAAGCAGCTGGAATATTCCTGGACGCGGGCGCTGATGGGGCAATGGCGCGATTTCTGGGCATTGACCGAGGAAGCGCTCGACTATTCCTTCGAACGTATCCCCAGCGCTGACAAGAGCCTCAAGCCGCAATTGCTCGAGGCCTATTTCAAGCTCGATTGCTATCCGGAAGTCCCCGCCGTGCTCAAGGCATTGAAAGCCACTGGCGCTCGGGTGGCGATTCTCTCGAATGGCTCGGTTGAGATGCTGGATTCGGCGGTCAGGAATGCCGCGCTCGACAGTGTCATCGACGATGTGTTCTCGGTTGACGAGCTGCAGACGTTCAAGACCGATCCGGCGGTCTATGACATGGTCACCACCTCTTACCGGCTCTATCCAGGTGCGGTGTCGTTCCAGTCATCCAACCGCTGGGATGTCGCCGGCGCCACCAAATTCGGCTTTCGCACGGTCTGGATCAACCGGGCCAAAATGCCGGATGAGTATCGCGACCTGTCGCCATCGCTGATCCTGCCTGATCTCAACGGCGTCGAATAACATCCAGGTTGCCGGGCAATTCTCGACGGAACCGGTTTTCCCTGTCCGCAGCAGACCTGAGCAACCTGCTGTTTGAACCCGCGTGCCTTTGTGGTAAAATCCGACCGACGTTCCGGAACAATTGTGCGATTTGCAAGTTGCACAAGAAATATCTGTATCCAGGAGCAGTGTTGAGCCATGCAGAACCAATGGGATTATTACAGTATGGTCGGGTTCGCGCCCGAAACTCATTCGCCTGAAGAGCTGGAGCGACTGACCATATCGCCGGAAGACACGGCGCTTTTTCTCGATTTTGACGGAACCCTGATCGACATTGCCCCCACACCGGACGCCATCAGGATTGGCGACGACGACAAGAAACTCCTCGCTGCATTAAGCGAACGCCACAACGGTGCGGTATCGGTCGTCTCTGGCCGCAATCTGAAGGATGTCGAGCAGTATCTGGAGGAATTCACCGGAACCGTTTCCGGTGGCCATGGCGCTGAATTGCGTCACCTGGCGGTTCAGTTGCCCGGGATCGAATGCGATCTTGAGCGGCTCGAGCACATCAAGAACGTGGTCCGGGAATTCGCAATCATCAATCCGCAGCTGATCGCCGAGGACAAGAGTTTCGGGATTGTCTTGCATTTCCGTCAGGATCCGTCGCTTGAAGCCAAGGTGCGCGAGTTCCTCTCCGGTCTCGTCGAAGGCGACGACGAATTCGGCCTTCAGCCCGCCAAGCTGGCCATCGAGATCAAGCCGAAATGTATTTCCAAGGCGCATGTGATCGAGCGGATCATGAGCTTCGACGAGTTCGCCGGCCGCACCATTCTGTTTGCCGGTGACGACGAGACCGACGAGGCGGGGTTCGCCTGGGTCAACGAGCATGGCGGTGTCTCTGTCAAGGTTGGCGATGGACTGACATGCGCGCACTACCGGACCCAAAGCCCGGAAACATTCAAGCACTGGCTGTGGTCCCAGACCGGCGCGACGGGGTCATAATTGTGGGACGCTTGGTAATTGTATCAAACCGGGCGCCCTCCATAGACGGAACCGGCGATTCAGGTGGTCTTGTCGTGGCGCTGAAGGACGCGCTGGCCAAGGATGGCGGCCTGTGGATCGGCGGCGCGCCGGAGCAGACCGACACTCCCGCGCCGTCGCTGGTTTTCCACCATCGTCCCGACTTTGACATCGGCCTGTTCGAACTGGAGCCCCAGCTCTACCGTGACTATTATTTGGGATACTCCAATTCACTGCTCTGGCCGGCGCTGCACGGGCGCGTTGATCTGATCGATGTTCAGCCCCGCTACGCGGCCGCCTATAGCGAGGTGTCGCGCCGGCTGGCGCGGATGATCTTCGAAACGGTGCGTGCCGACGACGTCATCTGGGTGCATGACTATCAGCTCATCCCGCTGGCGCATGAACTCAGGGCGCTTGGCTGCGGAAACCGGATCGGCTTCTTTCTGCACATACCGGTTCCCGGCCTGGAAACCTTCAAGGCGATTCCCGAGTGGCGCGATCTGGCTGCATGGCTCGCCGAGTACGATCTCATAGGTGTGCAGACACAGCGTGACCTTGCCCATCTGATCAACATCTTCCGTCACACTCTGCGCGGTGAACTGCGATACAATGGCAACATGGGGATCAACGGCCGCGAGGTGGTGCTCGGCTGTTTTCCGATTTCGATCAATGTCGAGGGATTCAGGCGCCTTGCCGAAGAAGGCTCCGTTGGCACGCCACCGCCGCCTCTGCCCAGGCTGATCGGCGTGGACCGGCTCGATTACTCCAAGGGCCTGCCGCAGCGGCTAGCCGGTTACGAGACCTTCCTGAGCCAATACCCCCGGTTCCGCGGCCAAGTGAGCCTGCTGCAGATCGCGCCACCCACTCGGGATGATGTCGAAGCCTACAGGGACATACGCGAGGAGCTGGAGCTTCGTGCCGGCCATATCAACGGGCTTTACGGCACGGTCGACTGGACCCCGGTGCAATATATCCACCGTGCCCTGCCGCGCGACGAGTTGGCGGTGTTGTTCCGGCTTTCCAGGGTTGGGCTCGTAACGCCACTGTTTGATGGCATGAACCTGGTGGCGAAGGAATATGTTGCGGCCCAGGACGAAACCGACCCGGGCGTTCTCATCCTGTCGCAATTCGCCGGCGCAGCCGAGGAGATGCCGCAGGCATTGATCGTCAATCCCCACGATCCGCAGGATATGGCCGAAGCGACAAGAACGGCTCTCGAAATGCCGCTCGCCGAACGAATCGCCAGGCATGCAGCGCTGTACGACTATCTTGCAAACCATGACGTCGAGTACTGGAGCGCATCGTTTCTCAAGCGGCTGTTGGCGGTCGAGACCATCGATCTGCACTGGATATCCCGCTATGCCGGGCAGCAACCAGGCGTCAAGGCCAGCTGAACCGTCCGGGGTACTGTGTCATCACGACTTTGTCAGTGTATAGGTGGTCGCTGTGGCAAGTTCGCCACAAGCCACACGTGGGAAAGTCACAATCGGAACCCAATTGTGGCCAACGCGTTGAGTCGGTCCGGGGGATCTCCGGATGGACATCGACGACACTTGCAAGCTTTTGAGCATCTCTGAGGACTTCCCGCGACATGACCGGACCCAATCGTAATCACTTGACCGCAAACTTCGCTGCCGGCGAAGCACCGTCGTGTCCCCTCTCACGGCGCCGTTTTCTGGCGCTGGGTGCTGCGGCAACCGCAAGTCTTGCCGGTTGCGCCGGACCAACGACACAGGAATTCGTCAGCCAGACCTCGCCGGTCTACCGTGCGCCGGACAACCAGCAGAGCGGCCTGGTTGGCAGCTCTTCCATTTACGACAGCATGTATGGGCCGAAGCTCGATGAGCCTTTTCCCCTGCCTGCCATTCCCTATCAGGAAATCGATCCGGCCTTCTGGCGGCAGGAAGTGGCTGATCCGACGGGGGAACGGCCGGGGACCATCGTTGTTGATACCGGACAGCGGTTCCTCTTTCTGGTTCGCGAGAATGGCCGCGCCATGCGCTATGGTGTCGGTATCGGCCGAGACGGTTTCTCATGGTCCGGCCGTGCAATCGTCCAGTGGAAGCAGAAATGGCCGAAATGGACACCTCCGAGCGAGATGATTGCCCGTCAGCCGGAACTGGAGCCCTATTCGGCCGAGAACGGTGGCATGGCGCCCGGCCTGAACAATCCGCTCGGCGCCCGCGCGCTCTACATTTTCCAGAACGGCGAGGACACACTCTATCGTCTGCATGGCAGCCCGGAATACAAATCGATAGGCAAGGCTGTGTCGTCGGGCTGTGTCCGGTTGCTCAACCAGGACATCTGCGATCTCTATGACCGGGTTCCCACACGCACGCCAATTCTGGTGATCTGACGCCGCCAGTTGCGCAATGTCTTCCCGGAGACTTGCGGCAGTGATGTCGCGGTGTCGAATTGGCGGCTGAGCCGGCGGTGCGCATGCCGCGCGCCCGGGCTTCAGATGACGTGCCGTTTCCGCCGATGTCAGTCTTGCTTGAGGCTTTTTGCCCGATCGTGGTAGAAGCTTAGGGGGCTGACGATCCGGATTGTGTCCGGCTCTGGTGGCTGCGGGGGCGCAGATGATATTTATTGGACGCATGAGCGCGATAGTGGTTTGCTTGTCCGCTGTGCTGCTGACTTCGGGCTGCATACCGCAGGACAACGGGTGGGCACCTGCCTACAAAGAGGCGCAGCAGCCAAAAATCACAGTGTCCATGCCCGCCAACGCACCATCAATCTCACAGCAATTCCTGTTTACCACCGGGGATTCGAAACACCTGGGCATTGATGTGACTGGCAATGTCGGGGATCCGGTGATCGCGGTGGCCAAGGGGCAGGTAACAGCATCGTTCTCCGACCCTAGCTATGGCAATCGTGTGGAAATCACCCACGCGCCCGACGCAAGCGGTAAGCGCGCGGTTACCGTTTACAAACATCTGCAGCGGCGCCTTGTCACAAAAGGCGATCTGGTTGCCCGCGGCCAGCAAATAGGCCTGCTAGGCGCAACAGGTGTCCTCAGCGGCGGCATTCCGCATTTGCATTTTGAGCTGCACCGGCAGTTCGGGTCGGCCGGAGTAACGCCCTCCGACCCGCATCTCTATTGGGTCAATGGCATTGGTCAGGTGACATGTTTCGATCCGGCCGTCGACTATGATGAAAGCCGGTTCCGCACCACCTATCCGGTTTTTTGCCGCGCCAGTTGATGCGCGGACGCATTTTCTGCGCCTCAGAAGCCCTTCTTCAAGGACCCCAGAATGCCGCGAACCAAGGCGCGTCCCAGCGACGTTGCCGCCGACCGTGCCACCGATTTGATGACGGCTTCGGTCACGGTCTGGCGTTGATAACCGGGACGTGACCGTTTCGAAGTCTTGCTCCGGCGCGAGGATTTGCTGCGGCCGCGATCATCCTCGTCATCGTCGTCACCATAACCGGGCAGGGTCCAGCGGCGGCTTTCGGGCCGTTCCTGTTCCTTCTCCTCCTCGCGGTGACGCTCTTCCTCTTCGGCCTTCGCGGCCTCCTCGGCACGGCGTGCAAGCATCTCGAAGGCGCTGTCGCGATCAAGATCCGTATCGTACTGCCCGGCGACCGGGCTGACCGCCATGACCTTCTGCCGTTCAGGTTCGGTGATCGGGCCAAGCCTGGAAGACGGTGGCCGGATCAGGGTGCGCTCGACCATCGAGGGCACGCCCTTGGCGCCGAGCGTTGAGACCAGCGCTTCGCCGACACCCAGTTGCGTGATCGCTTCAAAACAGTCAAAGGCGGGGTTGGGCCGGAAGGTCTCCGCCGCCACCTTCACGGCCTTCTGCTCGCGCGGAGTGTAGGCCCGCAGCGCATGCTGAACCCGGTTGCCGAGCTGGGAGAGAACTGTTTCGGGCACATCGAGCGGGTTCTGGGTTACGAAATACACACCGACGCCCTTGGAACGGATAAGCCGGACCACCTGCTCGACCCGGTCGATCAGGATCTTCGGCGCTTCGTCGAACAACAGATGCGCCTCGTCGAAAAAGAACACCAGCCGGGGCTTGTCGGAATCGCCGACTTCCGGAAGCTCCTCGAACAGTTCCGACAACAGCCACAGCAGGAAGGTGGCGTAGAGCCGCGGGTTCATCATCAGCTTGTCGGCGGCAAGCACCGAGATCGCGCCGCGGCCATCATTGGTGGTGCGCATGATGTCGGAGATTTTCAATGCCGGCTCACCGAAGAAGTGCTCGGCGCCCTGCTGTTCAAGCACCAGCAAGCCGCGCTGGATCGTGGCCAGGGACTGCTTGGTAATGTTGCCATACATGGCCGAGAGTTTCTCGGTTTCACCCGCCATATAGGCCAGCAGTGAGCGCAGATCCTTGAGATCCAGCAGCGGCAGCCCGTTTTCGTCTGCCAGTTTGAAGGCGATGTTGAGCACGCCTTCCTGGGCGTCGGACATGTCCATCAGCCGGGCCAGCAACAAAGGGCCCATCTCGGAAATGGTGGTGCGGACTCGGTGGCCCTTCTCGCCGAACAGATCCCAGAAGATAACCGGGAATTCCTGAAATTCGTAGGGGTCCAGCCCGATCGTCTTGGCGCGCTTTTCAAGGAAATCCTTGTATTCGCCAATCGCGGCGATGCCCGACAGGTCGCCTTTGACATCGGCGCAAAACACCGGAACCCCGGCGTTTGAAAAACTCTCGGTCAGGATTTGCAGCGTGACCGTCTTGCCGGTGCCGGTTGCGCCGGTGATCAAACCGTGACGGTTGGCATATTTGAGGTCGAGATATTCGCCCTTGTTGATGCTGTCGTCGGGATTGCGGCTGGTGCCAACGTAGAGCTTGCCTTCTTCGAGCATATCGTCCTCGTGCTGCGCCGGTCCCGGCGGTAGGGCATTCGCATGCGGCGTGCGCAGGCATGATTGCCCACTTATAGGCAAGCCCCGTCTCTGGAACAATGCTTCTCGTCAGTCTTCGTCATCGGCGCGGCTCCGACACGCCGGGGACGGCGATTCCGTCTCGCCCAGGTGCTTGATCCCGCGCCAGCCTCGGGAAAGCTTGTCGGTCTAGGTTTTACAGGCTGATTGTCAGGGGAATATCGGGCACCATGAACCATGGGGCAACAACCAAGCCTGAAGATATCTGCCGGCCAACATGGCTGGCGGATGAGCGGACCTGTCGCCGGTCCTGGCGGGGAGTGGCCTTATGAAGGTTGTGATTTTGGCCGGCGGACTGGGATCGCGGCTTGCGGAAGAGACACATCTGCGCCCCAAGCCCATGGTGGACATCGGCGGACGTCCGATCCTCTGGCACATCATGAAGCTCTATCACACGCACGGCTTGCGCGACTTTGTAATCTGCTGCGGCTTTCGCGGTTACGTGATCAAGGAATACTTCGCCAACTACGCACTGCACATGTCGGACATGACCTTCGACATGTCCGACAACACGGTGCATTTCCACCGTCAGAGCGCCGAAGACTGGCGGGTGACGCTGGTCGACACCGGCGAGAACACCATGACCGGCGGGCGGCTCAAACGCGTCGCGCCCTATCTGAAAGATGAGGAAAGCTTCTGCTTTACCTATGGTGACGGGCTGTCGGACGTGGACATTTCGGCGACGATCGATTTCCACAAATCCCATGGCCGGTTGGCCACTGTGACTGCCGTGCGCCCGCCGGCCCGCTTCGGCGCGCTCAAGCTTGATGGCGACACGGTACAGGGTTTCATCGAAAAGCCGGAAGGCGAGGGCGGCTTCATCAATGGCGGCTTTTTCGTGCTCTCCAATCCTGTGCTTGATCACATTGAAAGCGACCAAACCAGCTTTGAAGTGGAGCCTCTGTCAAAGATCGCCGATGCGGGCGAGCTGCGGGCGTTCTTTCACCGCGGCTTCTGGCAGCCAATGGATACGTTGCGCGACAAGATCATGCTCGAGACGCTCTGGACACAGGGACGCGCACCTTGGAAAAGCTGGTGATCCAGGGGCTTCCCGACAGCAATTTCTGGCGTGGACGGAGAGTGCTTCTTACCGGGCACACCGGCTTCAAGGGCGCATGGCTGCTGTTCTGGCTCGAAGCCATGGGAGCGCGGGTCACCGGCTGTTCACTGGAGCCCGAGCAACCCGAAGCCTTGTTCTCGCACCTGCATGCGCCTGATCGTTTGGCGCGTGAAACTGCCGACATCCGCAATCCGGAAGAGTTGAACACCCTGATCGCGCACGCCGAGCCTGAAATTGTCTTTCACCTGGCCGCCCAGTCGCTGGTGCGCCGGGGATACAGTGATCCGCATGGAACATTTGCGACCAACGTCTCGGGCACCAACAATCTCCTGCAGGCTCTGGCACAGACCAACACCGCCCGCACCATTGTCGTCGTCACCACCGACAAGGTTTACCGCAACGCCAATGACGGCCGGGCATTCGTCGAGACCGACCCGCTCGGTGGACACGATCCCTATTCAGCCAGCAAGGCCGCCTGTGAAATGGTGGTTGACGGATGGCGCAGCCGTTTTGCAGAGCTGGGATGCGCCATTGCAACGGCGCGGGCCGGAAATGTCATCGGTGGTGGTGACTGGGCCGAAGACCGGCTGATCCCCGACGCGGTCAAGGCCTGGTCCTCCGGCCAGTCGCTTCAAGTCCGGCGTCCGGATGCGACACGGCCCTGGCAGCATGTGCTTGAACCGTTGCGCGGCTATCTGGTTCTTGCCGAGAAGCTTTT
>CAXBIE010000066.1:0-27503 GCA_963975635.1 uncultured Hoeflea sp.
CCGCCCGCGCCAGTTTTGCGATCCGGGCCCGCTCTTCGGCGAAGCGCTCGGGCCGAGCGCCCTGGAACGAGTAAATCGACTGTTTCTCGTCGCCGACAGCAAACAGCGTGCGCGTGGCTGGCCGGGCTCCTTCGCCGGCAAAGAACTCGTCGGACAAGGCTGCAATGACGTTCCATTGCAGGGGAGCCGTGTCCTGGGCCTCGTCGACCAGCACATGGTCGATGCCCTGATCAAGCTTGTAGTGGACCCATGCGCTGGCGCCGCTTTTGGACAGAAGCGCTTCGGTGGCGCCGATCAGATCGTCATAATCGAGCAAGGCCTGCCGGGTTTTCAGTCTTTCGAACTCACCGAGATATCGCCGCGCCAGATGAAAGACCATGGTTGAGGCCGACAGCATCTTGAGCCGCGCCTGCCGGTCAACAATGTCGACGATCTGCGCCTGCGCCGCGGCCACCCGGTCTGCCAGGTCGGGAAACCGCTCCGACACCGTTTTTGACGCGACGGTGCCGAGCCTGGCCGGCGATCCGGATTTGGTGAAGAACACCTGTTTGAGCAGTTCCAGCCGTTCGGCCGGATCGGCTTCGGACCCGGCTGCGAGCAATCCATAGGCCAGATTGTAGGCTTTTGTCGCAGATTTGGCAGATTCGGCGAACTCGTAGACGGCGCGCACATAATCAACCGGCAACGCCTCGAGCGGCCAGGATCTTTCCACGAGCGAGGCTTCTGTTTCATCCGGCGCCAGATCCAGGGCTGTCCGGATCAGCGCTTCGGCGCCTGCCGGGGACCGGGCCCTGGCGTCAAAGGCAAGATATTCGCGACGCCGCGCATAGAGCCCGGAGACCAGTTTTTCGAACCCGGCTTCGCCGCCGATGTCGAGCGCGCCGGTGACGGCGCTGGCAAGTTCCGGATCGTTCTCGAAGGATTGCACCGACATCAAGTGGCGGCGCGCCTCGGCCAGCAGTTCATTGGCTTTCTGATCATCTAGAACGTTGAAATGGCCGGGAATGTTGGCTTCCAACGGAAACCGGTGCAGCACCGCCTCGCAGAAGGCGTGAATGGTCTGAATCTTGAGACCGCCGGGTGTTTCCAGGGCCGTGGCAAACAGGCGGCGGGCGCGCACCAGCTGCTGCGGCTCGGCCTGGCGGCCTTCGAGCTCGGTTATCCGTTCGGCGAGAGCCGCATCGTCAAGCCGCACCCATTCACCGAGTGTCTTGAAAATGCGGTTCGACATCTCCGCCGATGCCGCCTTGGTGTAGGTCAGGCACAGGATCGCCGAGGGACGAGCGCCGCGCAGCAGCAAGCGGATAACCCGGCGGGCCAGAACATGGGTCTTGCCGGATCCGGCATTGGCCGAGACCCAGGCCGACAGCGTCGGCGTGGCCGCCTTGTTCTGGCGCATCGTGGTATCGGAAATGATCGCCAGGCCGGTTTCATCCGTCATCGCCATCGCCTCCCTCTGCGTCAACCGCGGTCTGCCATTCGGCGACTCGTGCCAGATGATCATATTCGCCGCCGAAATCGCGTGCACTGCGCGGAATGGCGCGCGACAGGAACCCGCGTTTGCCGGACCGCAGAAGAGCAACCAGCCGGGTAAACTCCTCGACCGCCTTGTCGGCAAGATCCTGCGGTGCCAGAAATTCGTCACGTCCAGGCTTGTCAGGATCGGTGTCAATACGTTCAGCAAACGGCTCCCGGCCGGTCAGCCGCAGGTAAAACAGCCCCGATACCGGCATCTTGCCAATTTCCGCAAAACCGCCATTGAGCAGGGCATAGGCTTCCAGCGCCAGTTGCGGGTCAAGCAGGATGCGGGCTTCCTTGCGCGAGGGCGTACCGCCGGTCTTGTAGTCGATGATCCAGACGCTGCCATCCCGGCGCAGATCGAGCCGGTCCGCCATGCCGGTGAGTTTCAACCCGCCAAGCGGCAGCTCCAGGCTGGCCCGGGTCTCGACCAGCGACCGGACCAGTCCGGCACCCGCCTCTTTTTCCCAGGCGACGATGGCCTCGGCGGCCTTGTCAAAGCGCATGCGCCAGACCAGCGCGGTGGCATCGGGCAATTTCGCCCTGGCAAAATGCTCTGAAGCAATGCGGCGGAGGGTTTCGATCGACCGGGCGTCGGGGCCATCGCCCGAAATGAACGCCTCCAGGATCTCATGGTAGAGTGTGCCGCGTTCGCGCGGGCCGGGATCTGCAAGAAACGGCTCCAGCGGATCGAGAGCAAGAATGCGCCTGGCGTAGATTGCATAGGGATCGCGGCGTAGTTTGCCGACTTCGGAAAAGGAATAGCTCGTGGGCTGGAGATTTTCCGGCGGGCGCGGCTCCGGCCTTGGAGATGTGGCCGCGGAGCGGCCCTGATCAAGGGTGCGGGCATGGGTGAGCAATGCGGCACCACGCGCGCGGAGCATGGCAGCCGGTTCCGGCCCGATGACGGCCAGGAGTCTCTGAAGCCAGCGCGAGGCAACAGTCGGGGCCTTTCCGGAGCGGTAGGACCGCGACAGCACCACCTCCGGCGCGCCCATCGCCATCTGGAAATCATGCGCGGCCTGACCGATACGGCGTTCGGGCGGTTCAAGCCCGATTGCAGCCTTCATCGAACGCGACAGAAACGGATCTTCCTGACCGGCCTGGGGCCAGACACCTTCGTTGAGTGCGCCCATCAGCAAGGTGTCGACATGCTGCAGCCGGGCCTCGAGCGCGCCCCAGATGAAGGCGCGGGGATGGCCACCGGCACGCGGCTTGACCATGCGGCCGGAGATCAGCGCATCGAGCGCGCCCAGCCATTCGTGGCCACTCATGGTGAGCATCGAGCCGCTGTCGCGGGTTTCAAGCAACACCGCGGCAAGGTCGGCGCCTGCCTCGTCACCCCACAAGGCATCGAACGCGCCGGTCTCATCGACGCAAATCCGTTCGAGGGCTTCGGCCGTCAGGGCGGCCAGCCTGCCAATCGGGATCTGATTGGTGACACCGGGGTCGTCGCGTTCGACCAAAACAGAGGTCAACGGTGCGAGGGCATCAGTTGCACGGGCAGCAAAATCACGTGCCTGCTCTGCCTGCTCGTCGCTGATCCGCTTCAGCCATTGCCCGGCATGACGCTCGATGCGGCTGATTTCCCGCGATCTGACCAGGGCCTCGAGATCTTCAATATCGGCGGCGCCGCTGCCGCCACGCAGCGCAATCCGTTCGACATAACCGGCCCGGGCCCGGGCTTCAGGACGGGTCAGACCGAAGCGCGCCAGCGGATGCTTGATCAGTGCCGCGATGGCCACCGGGTCGCCCGGCGCAAAGGCGACATGCACAGCCAGCCGCGCCAGACCGCCCTGCAGGCTGGAGGTCAATGGCGAACCGCCCGAATCATTGGCTTCAATGCCGTAGCGCGCCAGTTCGGTGACAACGCGGCGGGCAAGATTTCGATCCGGGGTCACCAGCGCTGCTGTCGGTTCGGCAATACCCGGACGCGGTTCCAGCGCGCGGCGCATGGCAGCCGCCAGCGCCGAGGCTTCCTCGCGCTCATTGGCGGCTTCGATCAGGCTGACCGTCTCAAATCCCGGCTTGATTGCCGCTGCATCCGGCAAGAAACCTGCCTCGCCCCAAGCTTCCGTCGCCATCGCCGGCAGCAAGGCGTGGGAGACAAGCGTGCGGCGGGCCGCCAGCTCCGGCGAGAGGCCGCCGATTTCGGCAATCTCGTCCACCCGGTCAATATCAACACCGCAACTCTGGAGCAGGGTGAGAAGGCCGTATTGCGGATGACTGCGGATGGCGACATCCACCAGATTTCGTCCATCGGGCGATTGGCGGGTGATCGCAGCCTGTGCCAGAGCCTGCCAGTGGGCCGGGCGCATGGCGTGATCGAGCCCTGGAAGCACCACGGCTCCGTGCGGAAGCTTGGCCACGGTGGCTATCAGCCGGGCAGTCGATGGCCTTGTGCCGGTCGATCCGGCAACGATGACCGGACGGTCGGCAGGAGAGGCTGCAAGGCTGCGGGTGAAGACATCGAGCATGGCATTGTGATGCCGCGCCGGACTGGAGCGGTGAATTTCTTGCAGCAGTGACGGCCAGAATTCGCGCGCGATCCTGAGAAACTCGGCTGTCAGCTGCCACCATTGCTGCAGGTCGGCATCAACAACCGTATCGAGCCCGGCGAAATCGCATTCTTCGGTTTCGACGCCCTGGATCAGGTCGGAGAGGGCCCTGCCAAGCCAGATGGCATCCGCCGGGTTGGCGGGGGCGACGAGCGGCACGCCGCCAAGATGATCCTTGACGGTCTGCGGCAAGGCCTGCTTCCAGGCCAGAACCAGATCGGCCAGGCGCAATGTCGCCGCTGTCTGCGGAATGGGCGGATCAAGCGCCAGCGTTTCCGGATCAGCGGAATCGAAAAATCCGGCGTCATCATCGGTTTCGCCCAGCGGACGGATGGAGGGCAGAATTGCCGATCCCTTGCCGATCAGATCGGTGAGTTCGGATCGCAGCACCCGTGCGGCGCGGCGGGTGGGCACAAAAATCGTGGCGCCAGCCAGTGACAGCGGATTGCCGGATTTGTAAGCCAGCCCCGGAACCAGCCCGCCTTCGATGATCTGAGCGGCGAGCGTTGCCAGAAAATCCACCCCGGGCGGGATCGTGACGATACGGGGTGAGGCCTGGCTCACTGGACCGGTTCGCCGAGATAGGCGGCGCGGGCAGCCTCGGCCTCGCCGATCGCTTCGGGCGTTCCCACCGTGAGCCAGTGGCCGCGCATTGGCTGACCAAACAGGCGGCCCTGGCGTTCGGCCGCATCGAAACAACGGTTGAGCGAAAATTTCCGGTCGGTGATGTCCTTGAAGATGCGCGGATGAAGGACTATCGCACCGGCATAGATGACCGGATCTCCGGTGCCCTTGTAGCGCGTCAGCCGGCCATCCTCACTGAGGATGAAATCACCGGCGCCGGTGTGTCCCGTGGCCTGATCGAGCCGGGCGGTCATCAGCAGGATATCCATCGATTCGGGATCGAAACGATCCTTCATCAAGGACAGGTTATCGATGTCACTGCCGGGCTCTTCAAGCCAGAAGGTATCGGCATTGAGAACCAGAAACGGATCGGATCCGAGGCTTGGCAGCGCCTTGACGATGCCGCCGCCCGAATCGAGCAGTTGCTCCGTTTCATCGGAAATCTCGATGCTCGCCCCGGATTGTTCTGACAGCCATCCGACCAGCAGCGGCGCGAGATAATGCACGTTGACAACAAGATGGGTCACTCCGGCACGTTCGAGCGCCTTCAGGCCATAGGCAATCAGCGGCTTTCCGGCCACTTGCACCAGAGGCTTGGGCAGAGTGTCGGTGATCGGGCGCATACGGGTGCCAAGCCCCGCGGCAAGGATCATGGCGGTCTTGATGGTCATCAGCTCGGCAGTTCCGGTTTATGATTCGCTTTTGCCGATACCAGCCTTTGCGAACCAGAAGCGCAAGGGTTGCAACGCCGGATGCTCGAGAGAAGCCGACATATAGGCCTCAATACGGGGCAAATGCCGCAAATATCCGGGCTTCCCGTCCCGTTGCTTGAGCCGGACGAAAATTCCGAGGATCTTGGCGGCGCGCTGGGCTGCCATGATGGCATAGGCTTGGCGGAAACCGGCTTCGTCAAAATCCGGGTTACCGGCATGGCGGGCCATGACATAGCGATCGAGCAGCTGACCGGCCAGTTCCTGATCAACCGTGACCCGGGCGTCCTGGCACAGCGAGGCAACATCGTAAGCGGACGGCCCGATCATCGCATCCTGAAAATCGATGATCCCCAGGCGGTCGGATCCGGTTCTGTCGTCTCGCCAGATCAGATTGGGCGAGTGATAATCGCGCAAGACAAGCGATTTCTCGGCTGTTTGAAGATCGGCAAAGAGCTGGCGCCACAGATCCAGATATTCCTGCCGTTCCGAATCAGGAACGGGTGTGCCGCGTTTGAAGGGCAGATACCAGTCGGTGAGCAATTCCACCTCGATCTGCATGGCGCGGGCATCGTAAGCCGGCACATGATGCAGTCCGCCGCCTACGGGAAGCGCACCGGGAAGCGGTTTGCCATGCAACATGGCCAGACAGTCGATCGCCACTCCGTACCGGTCCGGGTCCGGTTTGCCTTCCGCATCAAGGATGCCGTCAGACCCGAGGTTTTCGATCAGCAGAAAGCCCTGATCGAGATCCTCGGCGAGAATTTCAGGTGCGGCAAAGCCTTGCGCGCGCAGCCAGCGGGCAATGGCGACAAAGGGAACAACATCTTCGGCCAGATGGGCTATCTGCGAATAGGACAAGCCGTCGCGGACCGGTGGACCGTCGGGCTGTCGCGCTGCGTTCATCAAGATGAGCGGTTCCTGGCCCTCGGGACGGATCGTCTCATAGGTGCGGGTGGATGCATCACCCTGCAGATGACGCCGGATGACCGGAGCCGAACGGTGTTTTTCGAGGAAAGCACGGGCGGCACGGGATCGTTCAAGACGGGAAAGAAAGGCGTCCGGGCCGGAGAGTGTCACGGTGCGGCTGTCTTTGATCCCGTCAAACCGCATCATCACCCTGTTTTCCGGCAACAGCTCTAGCGCCTTTTCCGGCCATTCGATCAGGGCCACGCCTTCGCCGAGCGCATCATCCAGGCCCAGTTCATCGAGTTCATCGGGCGATCCGATGCGGTAGAGATCCATATGCGCGACCGGCAAACGCAATTGATAGCTCTGCACCAGCGTGAAGGTGGGGCTTGGCGCCTCGAGTTCCGGATCATCGGCAATGGCGCGGATCAGGGCCCTGGCGAAGGTCGATTTGCCGGCGCCGAGATCACCCGACAGACAGAGGCAATCACCGGGTTTGAGCGCCAGCGAGACATCTTCGGCAAACAGAGCCGTCGCTTCCGGATTGGCAAGCTCGATGCGCATGGGGGCTGCGCTCATCAAGCGTTACTCGGCCGCATCACGGGCCAGCGTACGCTGGATCGGAAAGCGGCATATGATCGTTGCCCCGCCCTCCTCGCCGGCCTCGATGGCGACAGTGCCGTTGTGCAGCCCGACAAAGCTCTCGACGATGGACAGGCCCAGTCCGGCGCCCCGGCGGCGGCCCGACTGGCCATTGGTCTCAAAACGGGCAAAGACATCCTTGCGCGCATTTTCAGGAATTCCCGGGCCGGAATCGGTGACCGAGAAACAGATCGCCTCATCGTCCTGGCGGCAGCTCAGGCGCACGGCAGAGCCGTCAGGGGCAAAGTTTGCCGCATTCATCAGCAGCTTGAAGAGAATCTGCTTGAGCCGCTGGTGATCGCCGATCATTTCGCGCGGCGCAGCAGTGGTGTCGATCTGCAGCGACAGCCCGTTTTCCTTCAGGCGGTCGGCGATCTGTTCTCCGGCTTCGGCAAAAAGCTCTTCGATGTTCACCACACCGGCCTCGATTCGCATGATGCCGGCATCAACGGTGGCGAGATCGAGGATGTCGTTGACGATGGTGAGCAACACCGACGACGACGTGGCAATGTGATCGAGATATTCGGACTGGCGCTCGTTGAGCTCTCCAATGCCGGGGGTTTGCAGCAATTCGGTAAAGCCGATGATGTTGGTCAGCGGCGAGCGCAGCTCATAGGAGACATGCTGCACGAAATCGTTCTTGAGCGCATCGGCCTTGCGCAGGGCCTCGTTCTTTTCGGTCAGCATGCGCTCGGCGCCGACACTGTCGGTGACATTGACGAAGGCGATCATGGTCTGCCCATTGGGCAGCGGCACGATGGCGTAATCCAGAATCAACCCGGTGACCAGCTCGATACGGCCTTCCCGGGTGCGGCGTTCATCGTCGAAGCCGGTTATTGCGCCGGCAAACAGTTTCCAGCCATCGGCCTCGCGATAGGACGGCTCGCAGGCTTCCGCGATGTGCTTGATATGGGTACCGGGCTTGACCTGTTCCTCGGTCAAACCCCAGAGCGCACGGAAAGACGGATTGGACAGACGCACCTTGCCATCCGGCCCGAACACGCCGACTCCCTCGGCGAGGTGATCGATGGTTTCGCCCTGTGCCTCGAGAAGCGTGTTGTAGCGGGTTTCCAGATCGACTTTTTCGGTCAGGTTTTCGAACACCCAGGTAACGCCGCCCTGCGGATGGGCATTGGCGAAGACATTGAGGGTCTGGCCATCGGGAAGATGCCACAGATGCGGCGTCGTCTCGACCGAGCGGTAGACCGAGAGCATCTGCTCTTTCCAATCCCGCCAGGCATGGGGTTCGGGCAGTTTTCCGTCGGCACGCAGCCGTTCAAGAAACTCGCCATTGTCGGGCCTGCGGGAGAGGAACGGCGTGTCGAGTTCCCACAACCGCTGAAACGCCTGATTGTGAAACTGAAGCCGCTGATCCCGGTCGAAAATCGCCACCGGCGTGGCCAGATGATCCAGGGTTTCGGCGTGGCTCTGGATGGTGCGCTTGAGTTCCTGGCGAAGATCTTCCTCAATCGACACATCCAGCGCCAGGCCGGCCGTGCCGGAGGATGTCTTTGCATCCGCAACCTCAAAGAAGCGGCGATGGCCATGTATGACCGTAGAGACCTTGTCCAGGAAGGGCCGTTCGGGCGTCGCCTCGGCGCGAACCCGTTCCCGCGCCGCGGTTCCAAGCAGTTCCAGCCCGCGCGTCAGCGCATCCTGCCGGTCTGCACCCTCAACGGCCTGCGCATAGGCATTGTTGACCCAGACAAGTTTCGAGTCGGGTCCACGCAGCCAGACCGGCATATCGATGATATCCAGCAAGGCCTGAAACGTATCAAGCGAGCTGAGCAAGCGGTTGCGTTCGGTGGTGAGTTCGGCGAGTTCGGCGCGAACGCCGGAAAGTGTGACGAAACGGACAAAGGCGCGGCCGCCGGAAACACGGCCCTGGGCCTCGATGACATGGCTGCGGGTGGTCTCGACAATCATGTCGAAGCGTTCGGCCTGGGCGCGCAGCCGGTCGATGGCTTCATCAAGGGCGGCGGCCGAGCGTGGCTCGAGCCAACGGCCAAAGGCCAGGAATTCGCTCTGTTTTTGCGGCGCACCGGTCTCGGCGGAGAGTTGTCCGAGCACCTCGGCAGGCAGGCCGACACCATCCCAGACCACGATCTGGCGATCCCGATCAACAATCAGGGCTTCATGACGTGAAATCTTTGCGTTGGCATCCGCCAGAGCGGCGCGCAAGCCGACATTTTCAAGATCGATCTTGCCGCGCTCGCGGATCAGCCAGATAGCCGAGATCATGGCCGCCGAGATGGCGCCAATGACCATGGCGAAATTGACAACTTCCAGCGAGGACACAGAGCCGCCGGCTGGAGCTGCACCGGATGAGGCCTGGGCCAGAACGGGGAGTGCTGAGGCCAGCATGCCGCCGCTCAGCAATGCAGTGCCGGCCAGAACCTTGCGCTGATACCGGCCGAGACCTCTGAATACCGTCCGGGTAAGTCCGAATCGCTGCTTGCACCCAAGTGAATCTGTCTTCACCGGCATGTCTCAGTCCCCTCGTGGTCTGTCTGACAGACATTGCCAATCCGTTGGCCGATTCGTTGCCTGCGCCGCCACAACGTGAAAACGAATCATTGGCTAAAAACATACCTGTTTCGCGAATCACGGTGAAGGGGACGATGCGCAAAAAGAAACCGCGCCCTTTTTGTCAAGAACGCGGCTTCAATATCTTGTGGGTATCGATTGAAAAATCAGTACCTGTAGTGTTCCGGCTTGAACGGACCTTCAACGGTCACGCCAATATAATCTGCCTGGTCTGCCTTGAGCTGGGTCAATTTGGCGCCAATCTTGTCCAAATGCAGACGCGCCACCTTCTCATCGAGATGCTTGGGCAGCACATAGACCTCGTTCTTGTATTCAGCGCCCTTCATCCAGATTTCCATCTGTGCCAGCACCTGGTTGGTGAAGGAGGCCGACATGACGAAGCTCGGGTGACCGGTTGCGTTGCCGAGATTGAGCAGACGACCCTGGCTCAACAGGATCATGCGATTGCCCGACGGCATCTCGATCATGTCGACCTGGTCCTTGATGTTGGTCCATTTGTGGTTCTTCAGCGCAGCGACCTGAATTTCATTGTCGAAATGGCCGATATTGCCGACGATGGCCATGTCCTTCATCTCGCGCATATGCTCGAGGCGGATCACATCCTTGTTGCCGGTGGTGGTGACGAAGATATCTGCCGAGCTGACGACGTCTTCAAGCAGGACAACCTCGAAGCCATCCATTGCCGCCTGAAGCGCGCAGATCGGATCGACTTCGGTCACCTTGACGCGGGCGCCAGCGCCGCGCAGCGATGCAGCCGAACCCTTGCCGACGTCGCCGTAGCCGCAGACAACGGCAACCTTGCCGGCCATCATGGTGTCGGTGGCGCGGCGGATACCGTCAACCAGGCTTTCCTTGCAGCCATATTTGTTGTCGAACTTCGACTTGGTGACCGAGTCGTTGACGTTGAAAGCCGGGAACGGCAGCAGGCCCTTCTTCTGCAGATCATAAAGACGGTGCACACCGGTGGTGGTCTCTTCCGAAACGCCCTTGATGGCATCGCGGGTCTTGGTGAACCAGCCCGGGCTTTGCTTCATGCGCTTCTTGATCTGGGCGAAGATGGCTTCTTCTTCTTCCGATGAGGCGACCTCGATCAGATTGGTTTCGCCGGCTTCGACCCGTGCGCCGAGAAGGACGTAGAGCGTGGCGTCGCCGCCGTCGTCGAGAATGAGGTTGGCGCCTTCCGGGAACATGAAGGAGCGATCCAGATAATCCCAGTGCTCGACAAGGGTCTGGCCCTTGACGGCAAACACCGGCACGCCGCTCTTGGCGATGGCTGCCGCCGCATGGTCCTGGGTCGAAAAAATGTTGCAGGATGCCCAGCGGACATCGGCGCCAAGCGCAGTCAGGGTCTCGATCAGCACCGCAGTCTGAATGGTCATGTGCAGCGAACCGACGATGCGCGCACCCTTGAGGGGCTTCTGCGAGCCGTATTCTTCACGCAGGGACATCAGGCCCGGCATTTCGGTTTCGGCGATATCAAGTTCCTTGCGGCCAAAATCGGCCAGCTCGATGTTGGCGACGACATAATCCTGGTTGGCGGTCATATGATTTTCCAAAGGTTTTGAGATCCAGCCGGGACAGGCTGGATTGCATGGCGCTGCCATAGCAGGTATCGCTGATGCTGGCAATACGATATAAAGATGTCTTTATGTGGGAATATCTAGACTTCTTCGCCGAATCGGTCGGCGATCAACGCCTCAAGCGCGTCCAGGACTTCTTCGGCCTGGCGGCCTTCGGCTTCGACTGCAATTGAACAGCCGGTGCTCGCGGCGAGCATCATCAGACCCATGATCGATGTGCCGCCGACGGTCGAGCCCTCGCGCGTGACCCGCACCACGGCATCAAAGCCTCCGGCGGTCTGCACAAAGCGGGCCGAAGCGCGGGCATGCAGGCCGCGCTTGTTGATGATCTTCAACGACCGGGACTGAACAGGGGAACCAGATGTCATTTGCCGGACAGCAGGCTGCTGGCAACATTGATGTATTTGCGGCCCGCATCCTGCGCGTCGGCAAGGGCCTTGGCCATGTCATTGCCGCCGCGGACGCCGGCCAGCTTGATCAGCATCGGCAGATTGACGCCGGCAATCACTTCAATGCGGCCTGAATCCATGACGGAGATGGACAGATTCGAGGGCGTACCACCAAACATGTCGGTCAGAATGATCACGCCATGGCCAGTCTCAACCCGCGACACCGCACCGACAATGTCCAGCCGTCGCTGATCCATGTCGTCTTCCGGGCCGATGCAGACGGTTTCAAGAGCGGTTTGCGGTCCGACAACATGCTCCAGCGCATGCCTGAACTCTTCCGCGAGCTTGCCATGGGTGACAAGCACCAATCCGATCATTTTGCCTCCAGCAGCATGCGGCCTGCGCGAATTTTGACCAAGTCATGCCAATTGCTTCGCAGCCGCGAACATTTTTGAGGTTTCATCTTGGACAGAAGCAGGCGAAGTTCAAGCCAAAAAACGTCACAAAAGCGGCAAACTGACTTTCACCTCTCCAGATCAGCCCAAAAACAGCTCAGGGCGGGCTGCCCGGAGGTATGAGAGCGGGCGGACTGCGCCATCGTGCCACAGACGCATAAGGGGCATTGATGCACCATTGCACGAAAAGGTTTCAGATTCGGGCGGAAGACGGGATCCGGCGGACGGTTCGCTCAGCATTACCGCCGCTTGCATGACAGCCCGGTCAATCTGGCGAAAGCGGACAATTCCGGTACCGCGCAGTTCCAGAAGTCCTCGTATCGGGTCCGGGCACGACGCGATGCAACGGTCGTCATGAACGGTGAGGATGGTCCGGTCATCGGCAATCAGGGCGGCATTCCAGCCAAGCGCCGCTGCCTCGGACAGGCAGGCGAAGGCCGCGCCGGTTTTTCCCGCCCCGGAAGGACCGAGAAACAGCAGCCCGGTGCGGCCAACGACGATTGATGTCGCATGCATGGATTGGCCGGCGGCAAGGGAGATGTTCGTCATTGGATTTCGGCAGGTAATTCGATGATGAACCGGGCGCCCCGCCATGTCCCCGGCTCATCACCGGCAATATTCTCGGCGGTGAGGCTGCCGTTATGGGCTTCAATGATCTGACGGCTGATGGAAAGACCAAGACCGGAATTCTGGCCGAAATCCTCGCCATCCGGCCGGTCCGTGTAAAACCGCTCGAACACCCGTTCGATCACTTCGGCGCGGATGCCGGGACCATTGTCCTCGATGACGACCTGAACCAAGCCGCGGCGGCGGCGAAGGTGGATGGTGATGCGGCCGCCGGTTTCGGGCACAAAGGAGCGGGCATTCTCGATCAGATTGGTGACGACCTGCCCCAGCCTGAGATCATAGCCAAGCACGGTAAACGCAGATTTTCCCGTGTTGCGCTTGTCGATCTTCAACTCGATGGCAACTTCCTTGCCGCCGGCGCGAATCTGCCGGGCAATATCGACAAGCTCGGTCAGGAGTTTCTTCATGTCGACGGCCACACCATCCTGGCGGGCCAGCTCGGCATCAAGCCGCGAGGCGTCGGATATGTCGCTGATCAGCCGGTCCATGCGGCGAACATCGTGCTGGATGACATCCATCAACCGCTGGCGGGAATGCTCATTGCGCGCCAGAGGCAGGGTTTCCACGGCGCTGCGCAGCGAGGTGAGCGGATTCTTGAGCTCATGGCTGACATCGGCTGCGAAACTTTCGATAGCGGCAATCCGGTCATACAGTGCATTGGTCATGCCGCGCAGCGCCACCGAGAGATTGCCGATCTCATCCTGCCTGTCGGAAAAATCAGGAATTTCCTCGCGCACACGGGCACCGCGGCGAACCCGGACCGCAGCCGCCGACAACCGCCGGAGCGGGGTGGCGATGGTGCTGGCGAGCAGCAGAGACAGCACGATATTGACCATGGCCGCGACGCCGAAGACCCGGAAAATGGCCATGCGCTCGGCATGGACAATCTTGTCGATATCACCGGCCTGCGTCGACAGCAGCAGAACCCCGAGCACCGCCCGGAAGCGCTGAACCGGCACCGCGACGGACACAATCAGTTCGCCCTTCTCGGTCACACGGACCACCGCCCCGCGCCCGCCGGTCAGCGCATTCATCACTTCGGGATAGATCGAGCCATCTGCGCCCGGCGGCTCCTTGTAGAGCGGCAGATCGCGGCGCTGGAAAAAGCGATTGAACCAGGTTGTCACCATTTCGGTCCAGCCGGGAGCCACGAGTTCCGCCGGCGGCAGGTCATAGCGAAGCACCTGGCCGGAGGAATAGAGGTAACGCGAATCGAGAATCAGGCTTGCGTCGTCATCATAGATCCGCGCGCGGGTCCGGGTTGGTGAAATCAGCCTGCGCAGCACCGGAGCGATGCGTTCCGGGTTGATCGGAAAATCCAGGTTCTCGTTGGAATTGCTCGGCGAGATGCTCTGCCCGGCCTGCAGCTCAAGCAGCTTTTCAGGATCAATGGTAATCGAGTTGGTATCCACCGACGCCGACGCCGCGACAGCGCCGGCAATGATCTCTCCCTGGGTCAAAAGGCTCTCAACCCTGGCGTCAATCAGGCCTTCCCGGAACTGATTGAGATAAAGGATACCCGACACCAGAACGATCAGCGCCGCAAGATTGAGAAACAGAATGCGGCGGGTCAGGCTCGAAAAGATGAGGTGCCCGAACAGCCGGCGCACCAGCTTGACCGGGTGCGCCCAGCTTGTCAGGGTCCGGATATCGGAAGGAGATGAGTCCTTGCCGTCCGCATTGTCCTCAGTTTCAATCGCCATGTGCGCTTTGTGCCAGATCCCGCAGCCTCATGATGGAGGCAGCGGATGTCATGCCGCTTCCTTGAACCGGTAACCGACCCCGTAAAGGGTTTCGATCATGTCGAAATCATCATCGACCATCTTGAACTTCTTGCGCAGACGCTTGATGTGGCTGTCGATGGTGCGGTCATCAACATAGACCTGTTCATCATAGGCCGCATCCATCAGCGCATCCCTGCTCTTGACCACGCCGGGCCGCTGGGCGAGCGACTGCAGGATCAGGAATTCAGTGACCGTCAGCGTCACCGGTTCATTCTTCCAGGTGCAGGTATGGCGCTCCTGATCCATGATCAGGCTACCGCGCTCCAGTGATTTGTTGGGCGCAGCATCAGGCCGCCCCGGCGCTGCGGCTGCCGCTTCACGGTTGGCCGCGCGGCGCAACACCGCCTTGACCCGTTCGACCAGAAGCCGCTGCGAAAAAGGTTTGGTGATGAAATCGTCGGCACCCATCTTGAGGCCGAACAGTTCATCGATCTCTTCATCCTTGGAGGTGAGAAAAATCACCGGAATATCGGATTTCTGGCGCAACCGGCGCAGAAGCTCCATGCCGTCCATGCGCGGCATCTTGATATCGAAAATAGCAAGTTGCGGAGGACGGGCCTGCAGTCCGTCCAGTGCGGAGGCGCCGTCGGTGTAGGTTTCAACACGATACCCTTCTGCTTCGAGCGCGATCGAAACCGAGGTAAGGATGTTGCGGTCGTCGTCGACGAGCGCGATTGTCTGCATGTCTGTCGTCTCCATCATGGTCTTGCACATCTCCAGGAAGTGCCCCCGCTTTTCCGGATACGCCGCTCAAAAGCGTCATTTCCGGATCCCGCCGTCACGTCCATGGGGATAAAGTGAGAACAAAATGTGGCACAGTTCCCAACTCAAGTCATTCCCTCATTGCCAACCAGGTAAGCGGCCATCGCTAATTGAAACGATTTAAATAAGTGCATATTTTTTTAAATCGATTAATACTCTGATTTCATTCACTAATCTTCCGAATGCTTGTTGTTTTTTAAAATTCCCCTCCCTATGGTCCGGCGAAATTTGAACCTGTCCTGCGCTAGTACGAAAAGGAATCCGACATGAGTAAGGATTTGGGAGTGCGTAATCCGTCCGCTGGAATTGACCAGTGCGGCCTCAACACCACCGGCACGGTGCGTTACAACACCGGCGAGGCGGAGTTGATCGAACTGGCCGTGGCGGGCGGCGAAGCAACGCTGACAGCTCATGGCGCGCTGCGCGCACTGACAGGCCAGCACACCGGACGCTCGGCCAAGGACAAGTTCGTGGTTCGCGACGCCACCACCGACAGCCAGATCTGGTGGGACAACAACAAGCCGATGACACCGGAAGCTTTTGAAACGCTTCATGCCGACATGGTGGCGCACGCCGGGGACCGGGACCTGTTCGTTCAGGATCTCGTCGGTGGCGCGGACGAAGAAAACGCGCTCAATTCACGGGTTGTGACCGAATATGCCTGGCACGCGCTGTTCATCCGCAACCTGCTGATCCGCCCCGATCGCGCGACCCTTGCAGACTACACGCCGGCGCTGACCATCATCAACCTGCCATCGTTCCGTGCCGATCCGGATCGTCATGGCTGCCGTTCCGAGACGGTTATCGCAGTCGACCTGGAGCGCAAGCTGGTTCTGATAGGCGGTACGTCCTATGCCGGCGAAATGAAGAAATCGGTGTTCACGGCGCTCAACTATCTGTTGCCCGCCAAGGGCGTGATGCCGATGCACTGCTCCGCCAATGTCGGTCCCGAGGGCGACACGGCAGTGTTCTTCGGTCTTTCGGGAACCGGCAAGACCACCCTGTCCGCCGACCCGAAGCGCACCCTGATCGGCGATGACGAGCATGGCTGGGGCGAACACGGCGTGTTCAATTTCGAGGGCGGCTGTTATGCCAAGACCATCCGGCTTTCGCGCGAAGCGGAACCGGAAATCTTCGGCACCACCGAACGCTTCGGCACGGTTCTGGAAAATGTCGTGCTGAATGAGCATCGGATTCCCGACTTCGACGACGCCTCGCTGACCGAAAACACCCGCTGCGCCTATCCGCTGCACTTCATCCCGAATGCCAGCGATACCGGCCGTTCGGGCCATCCTCTCAACATCATCATGCTGACGGCTGATGCCTTTGGCGTGATGCCTCCGATCGCCAAGCTGACGCCGGAACAGGCGATGTACCACTTCCTGTCAGGCTACACCGCGAAGGTGGCAGGCACCGAAAAGGGCGTGACCGAGCCGGAAGCAACATTCTCGACCTGCTTCGGCGCACCGTTCATGCCGCGGCATCCATCGGAATATGGCGACCTTCTGCGCCAGCTGATCAACGATCACAAGGTCAATTGCTGGCTGGTCAACACCGGCTGGACCGGTGGCGCTTATGGCGAAGGCCAGCGGATGCCGATCAAGGCAACCCGGGCCCTGCTCAGCGGCGCGCTGGACGGGTCTCTGGACAGTGCCGACTTCCGCATTGATCACAATTTCGGCTTTGCGGTACCGGTGTCCGTTGACGGCGTCGACAGTGCGATCCTTGATCCGCGCTCGACCTGGGCCGACAAGAATGCCTATGATGCAGCCGCCGGCCGTCTGGTCGGGATGTTCATCGAGAATTTCGCCAAGTTCGAAGCCCATGTCGATGGTTCGGTGCTTGATGCGGCACCCGGCTTCAAGGCTGCCGCTGAGTAACCTCTCCATCCATTTGTGCGATCTTTGACCGGCCCCGTTGACCCAACGGGGCCGGTCGCGCATTTTCTCCACGTTCAAATCCGGGAAGGAGCATTCCGCCATGGCCGATACTGTTGCGCTTGCGCTTGACCGGAAATCCGATGCCGAAATGCAGGCCGATGCGCAAAAATTCTTCAACCTGATGCAGGCGCGCCGGACGGTCCGGGATTTCTCCGCTGATCCGGTAGACCCGGAGATCATCCGTCTCGCGGTGCGGACCGCTGCCACGGCCCCCTCGGGCGCCAACCAGCAGCCGTGGAGTTTCGTGGCGATTGGCGATCCTGACACCAAGCGGGCGATCCGGCTGGCTGCAGAAGAAGAAGAGCGGGCGTTTTATAACGGCCGGGCCGGCGAGGAATGGCTCGACGCGCTGGCGCATCTGGGCACCGACGCAGACAAGCCGTTTCTTGAGACCGCCCCCTGGCTGATCGTCATCTTCGGCCAGCGCTGGGGGACGGATGCGCAAGACCGCAAGGTCAAACACTATTATGTGCCCGAATCAGTCTCCATCGCCATCGGCCTGCTGATCGCCAGCCTGCATGCAGCGGGACTGGCAACGCTGACACACACACCCTCTCCGATGGGGTTCCTGAACCAGATCTGCGACCGGCCCGACAATGAAAAGCCGTTTGTGCTGCTGGTGGTCGGACATCCGGCCGAAAATGCGCGGGTTCCGGCGATCAGCCGCAAGTCCGAGGACGACGTGCTGTTCTGGAAGACAGCGCCATGAGTGCCGATCCTCTCCACGCAGCACGCGATATTGTCATCGCCGGCTGGGAACTGAGCGAGAGCTTCATCCGTGCTTCCGGCCCGGGCGGACAGAACGTCAACAAGGTGGCAACTGCGGTGCAATTGCGCTTTGACATCCGCAATTCACCATCGCTTCCCGAACGGGTGAAGCGAAATGCCCTGAAGCTGGGCGGCAGCCGGGTTTCGAAGGACGGCGTCATCATCATCGAGGCCAACCGGTTCCGAACCCAGGAGCGCAATCGTGCTGACGCGCGCGACAGGCTGGTGGAGCTGATCAATCAGGCTTCGGAGCCGCCACCGCCACCGCGGCGCAAGACCAGGCCGACCAGAGGCTCGGTTGAGCGCCGCCTGGCGGCGAAAACCGGACGCGGTCAAATCAAGAAGGCCCGCGGCAAGGTGACCGAGGATTAGATTAGCTTAAGCTTTTTGTTGGCACAGCCGGATACGCATGGTTATGTTGCGCAACATTCACTCAGGGAGATGACGTTTTATGGGTATTTTCGATTTCATCAAATCAGCTGGCAAGAAGCTCGGCATTGGCGGCGATGATGATGCGCCGGAAGCCGATGCAGTGAAAAAGGAGCTTGATTCGCACGGACTGGGCACCGACAAGGTCGATGTGAAGGTTGAAGGCGACAAGATCGTTCTCTCGGGCGTTGTCGAGGACCAGTCGATCTTCGAGAAAGCCATCGTGGCTGTCGGCAATACGCTCGGCATTTCCAAGGTTGAGGCATCCGAGCTCAAGGTGGTGTTGCCCGAATCCGGTCTGTCGCTCGGCACAACCGACATGACCGAGCTGGTCAAGGCTTCAACCCCGGCCAAGACGCCGCGCTTCCACACGGTCGAAAAGGGTGACAATCTCTGGAAAGTCGCCGAGGCGGCTTACGGCAAGGGCAAGGGTTCGAAATACACCGTGATCTTTGAAGCCAACAAGCCAATGCTGTCGGATCCCGACAAGATCTATCCGGGTCAGGTGTTGCGCATTCCCGATATCGAAACCGCCTGACAGGGCAAGCTGATCAAGAGAGCCGGATATGTTCGTTCTGCCCAAAGGCGTTCGCCACATTCCCGGCCATCTTGATCGCGATGAACAAAAGTCGCTTCTCGACGATATCCGGGCGGTGGTCAGTGAGGCACCACTGTATCGCCCGGAAATGCCGCGAACCGGCAAACCGCTGAGCGTTCGGATGACCAATTGCGGTGACCTCGGCTGGCTCACCGACAAGACCGGATACCGCTACCAGGATTGCCATCCGGTGACCGGAAAGCCCTGGCCGGCCATCCCCTCCCGCCTGCTTGCGCTGTGGGAAGAGCTCTCGGGCCATAGCGCCCCGCCACAAGCCTGTCTGATCAATTTCTACGACACCAGCGCCCGCATGGGGCTGCACCAGGACCGCGATGAAAGCGATCTTTCCGCGCCGGTGCTGTCAATCTCGCTCGGGGATGCCTGCCTGTTCCGCATCGGCGGAACGGCGCGCGGCCAGCCAACCAAATCGTTCCGGCTGGAAAGCGGCGACATTGTCATCCTGGGCGGCGAAGGCCGGCTGGCTTTTCATGGTGTGGACAAGATTTATCCGACCACATCGACGCTGCTCAAGGATGGCGGCCGCATAAACCTGACCTTGCGGCGGGTCACGGCCTGACGGCAACCCGGCCGTTTCGGGTCCGGTGCTCCACAATTCACAATTTGCGCAGAGCGACCTGCTCGATCAGGTGGTTGCGAGCCTTGCGCAGGATCAGATCGGCGCGCGGCCTAGTCGGCAGGATGTTCTGACGGAGGTTTTTCAGGTTGATGTTCTCCCACAGGCTTTCGGCGATGGCGCGGGCTGCATCTTCCTTGATGGCGGCATAGCGGTGGAAGAAGGATTCCGGGTTCTGGAACGCGGTCTGCCTGAGATTCATGAAGCGGTCGACATACCATCTGTGAATGTCGGTTTCCTCGGCGTCGATATAGATCGAGAAATCGAAGAAATCCGACACGAAGGGAATGATCTTGCCGTCTTCGGGCAAATCGCGCACCTGCAGAACATTGATGCCTTCGAAAATCAGGATGTCGGGCCGGTCGATGGTGGTGTATTCGCCTGGCAGCACATCATAGGTCAGGTGAGAGTAGCACGGGGCCTGGACATTGGGCTGGCCGGCCTTGATGCCCGAGAGAAAGCGCAGCACGGCGCCGACATCATAGCTTTCCGGAAAGCCCTTGCGGTCCATCAGGTTTTCCCGCCTCAGCACCGCATTGGGATAGAGAAAACCGTCGGTTGTCACCAGATCCACCTTCGGGCTGGACGGCCAGCGCTTTAAAAGCTCGGCCAGAACGCGGGCGGTGGTGGATTTGCCCACTGCCACCGAGCCTGCAATGCCGATGATGAACGGGGTCTTGGCAATGCCGGAGAGATTGAGGAAGCGCTTGCGCTGCTCAAACAGCAGTTGCGAGGATTCGACATGGGCCGACAGCAGCCGCGACAGCGACAGATAGATCCGCCGGACCTCGTCGAGATTGACCGGATCGTTGAGGGACCGGAGCCGTCGGACTTCGTCCTCGGTCAGGGTCAGCGGCGTATCGGCGCGAAATTCAGCCCAATTGTCCGTTGTAAAAAACCGGTAGGGTGAAAATTCGTCACCCTTGAAATGATCAAGTGCGGCCGGTTGGATAGTGGTCTGGTCCATGCTCACTCCGCCGTACGGCTCGCCTTTTCGGTAAGGCCCGATTGTGCGGTCCGGCCTTCGAGTTCACCCATCACCTCACCAAGAGGTATATCTGCAATCTTTAGCACGACCATGAGGTGATACAGAAGGTCCGCGGTTTCGCCGACCAATTCGCCACGCGTCTGCGAGGTTGCCGCGATCACGGTTTCGACCGCCTCCTCGCCGAGCTTCTTGGCCGCCTTGGGCATACCGGCGGCAACAAGTTTTGCCGTCCAGGAGTGAGCCGGGTCAGCCTGGGACCGCTCGGAGACTATCCGTTCAAGATCGGCAAGAGTGAAGCTTGTCATTGCGAATGTGTCTCCTGAACCTCTTTGTCGACCAAACCTGCTCAATTCAGGCGCATGTCGAGCCCGGCATTCGCCATATAGTGTTTGGCTTCGCTGATCGTATAGGTTCCAAAATGGAAAATCGAGGCTGCCAGAACGGCTGTGGCGTGGCCATCGCGAATGCCCTCGACCAGATGATCGAGATTGCCGACGCCGCCCGAGGCAATCACCGGCACCCGCACCGCATCGGCGATGGTGCGGGTCAGCGCGATATCATAGCCGGCTTTGGTGCCGTCGCGGTCCATCGACGTGAGCAGCAGCTCGCCGGCGCCGCGTTCAACCATCTTGACGGCAAACTCCACCGCATCAATCCCGGTCGGCTCGCGGCCGCCATGGGTGAAGATCTCCCAGCGATCTGTCTCGCCGGGGCCAGACACCTTCTTGGAATCGATGGAGACCACGATGCACTGGTTGCCGAACTTGTCGGCTGCCTGGGCAACGAAATCAGGGTTCTTGACCGCCGCCGAATTGATCGAGACCTTGTCCGCGCCCGAGAGCAGCAATTTGCGGATGTCGGCCACGGTGCGGACACCGCCGCCGACGGTCAGCGGCATGAAGCAATGTTCGGCGGTTTGCGCAACAACGTCGAAAATGGTCTCGCGGTTATCGGACGAGGCGGTGATGTCGAGAAAGCAAAGCTCGTCGGCACCGGCCGCATCATAGGCTTGCGCTGCTTCCACCGGATCGCCGGCATCGATCAGATCGACAAAATTGACGCCCTTGACGACGCGGCCGTCTTTTACGTCGAGACACGGGATAACACGGGATTTGAGGGTCACGAGCGGTCAGCCTCCTCGAATTTTGCGGCTTCGACAGCCAGCGTGCCGTTCAGGATACCCAGGGCCTCCGCCGGATCGATGCGGCCGTCATAGAGCGCCCGGCCGGAAATGGCACCTTCGAGGCTCGCCGCATCGGGCATTTTCATGCGCACGATGTCGGCAATCGAGGCCAGACCGCCTGAAGCGATGACCGGAATCGAAACCGCATCGGCCAGTTCGATGGTCGATTCCCAGTTGATGCCGGTCAAAACACCGTCACGGTCGATATCGGTGTAGATGATGGCGGCAACGCCTGCCCCTTCAAAACGCTGCGCCAGTTCGATGACGCCGAGCTCGGAGGCCTCGGCCCAGCCCTCGACGGCGACCTTGCCGCCCTTGGCATCGATGCCGACAGCGACACGGCCGGGAAACAGCTTGCAGGCTTCGCGCACCAGATCCGGATCGCGTACCGCGATGGTGCCGAGAATGACCCGGGCCAGACCTTTTTCGAGCCAGGCTTCGATATGGGCGAGCGTGCGGATGCCACCGCCGAGCTGGACGGGATTCTTCGTGGCCTTGAGGATGGCCTCAACGGCTGCGCCATTGACGGACTGGCCTTCGAATGCGCCGTTGAGATCGACCACATGCAGCCATTCAAAGCCCTGCTCTTCGAAAGCGCGGGCCTGGGCCGCGGGATCTTCATTGTAGACCGTGGCCGAGTCCATTTCGCCCAGCTTGAGCCGCACGCACTGGCCGTCTTTGAGATCGATTGCGGGAAACAGGATCATGTCAGGGCTTCCATTTGAGGAAATTGGCGATCAGGGCCAGACCCAGCGTCTGGCTCTTTTCCGGGTGGAACTGGGTGCCGGCCTTGTTGCCGTGGGCCACGGCAGCGGTGACCGGCCCGCCGTAATCGGTCATGGCAATCACGTCATCCGGGTTGTTTGCCGACAACTGGTAGGAGTGAACGAAATAGGCGTGCAGCCCGTCCGGTCCGGTCGGGATGCCGTCAAACAGCGGGTGAGCGGTTTTCAGATCCAGCGTGTTCCAGCCGATCTGGGGGATTTTCAAAGCCGGATTCGAAGGCTTGATTTCGACCACATCTCCAGGGATCCAGCCGAAGCCCTGGGTGGTTGTCTTCTCAAGTCCACGGGTCGACATCAGCTGCATGCCGACACAGATGCCGAGGAATGGCCGCGCCTTGTCTTCGACGGCGTGACGCAACGCTGCATCCATGCCGTCGATCGCGTCAAGCCCGGCACGACAATCGGCATAAGCGCCCACACCCGGCAGCACCACGCGATCGGCATTGGCGACATGATCGGCATCGGCGCTGAGCGTTATGGCGGCTGTCACGCCGGCTTCATGCGCGGCGCGTTCAAACGCCTTGAGGGCCGAGCGGAGATTGCCCGAGCCATAATCAACGATAACAACCTTCATCAGGTTCAGTTCCTTTCAACCGGCACGAGGCCGATGGAGCCATGCTCTCTGCCGGGCTGGCGACCCGGTATCAATGGCGGGCGATTGGGTTTGGCATTTAAGGGCGCCGGGACGTTGTTGTCCTTCACAGCCTGCCGCGCGTGGATGTCGAAAGCCACATCGGAATCATCGGTCTCGATCACATCGACCAGACGCCAGCCGCGACGCTGAAGCGCTGCCGCACGCCAGCCACGGCCTTCCAGCGCCGTGATCAGCGACAGCGCCAGATCGAGCGCGATCCCGAGAGCAGGCTGGCCGGCCATGCCGGCAAGAGCAGTCGCCGCGGCTGTGACGAGAAGCGCCGCAAAGGCCTCCAGCCACAGCCGGTTGAACAGCAGCCAGAGGACCGGAACAATAAAGGCCAATGGCGCAAAGCGGTCAGCGATCACCACCGAACGCTCGTCCGGTATCTGTGCGCCAGGGCTGGCCAGAACAAGATAGGCAGTCATTGCGGTTTTCTCCGATCAGCCTTGGTCCCCGGAGGGATTCAGGCCAGCGAGCCCTTGGTTGAAGGAATCCGGTCCTTCTGCCGAGGATCAACTTCACAGGCGACGCGCAGCACGCGGGCCACGGCCTTGAAGCAGGTCTCGGCTATATGGTGATTGTTGGCACCATAGATATTGCTGATATGCAACGTAATGCCGCCGTGCTGGGCCAGCGCCTGAAAGAATTCACGCACCAACTCGGTGTCGAAGGTGCCGATCTTCGGCGAAGTGAAGGTCACGTCCCAGACCAAAAACGGCCGGCCGGAAATGTCAATCGCGGCGCGGGTCAGCGTTTCGTCCATGGCCAGATCCAGCGAGGCATAGCGATTGATGCCCTTGCGGTCACCCAGCGCCTTGGCCAGCGCCTGGCCGATGGCAATGCCGGTGTCTTCGACCGTGTGGTGATCGTCAATATGCAGATCGCCCTTGGCCTTGATGTCCATGTCGATCAGCGAATGGCGCGACAACTGATCGAGCATGTGATCGAAAAAGCCAACGCCGGTCGAAATGGATCCGGTCCCGGTGCCGTCAACTGACAGGGATACGGAAATATCGGTTTCGTTGGTCTTGCGGGCAACACTCGCTGTGCGCGCGTTTTCGGTGGTGGCCATCAGTCGTCTCCGAATGGTACTTTCGAGCGCTCAATATCAGTCCGCAATCGAAATATCCAGAACGGCTTTGGTCGCCGTCGTCGCATAGTGGTCCCCGAGTCCGGTTTGCATTCGCTGTGCAGAGACTTACATAGGGCTGACCTCATAAGACCCGCGGCCCTTGCGCCGCTTGCAGGAAAGGATGTCCCATGGGCGAGCACAACCCCTTTGGCCAGATGCACGCAACCACTATCATTACCGTGCGCAAGGGCGCGCAGGTGGTCATGGCCGGTGACGGTCAGGTCAGCCTCGGGCAGACGGTGATGAAGGGCAATGCGCGCAAGGTTCGCCGCATCGGCAAGGACAACAATGTGATTGCCGGATTTGCCGGTGCGACGGCTGACGCGTTCACGCTGCTCGAGCGGCTTGAAGCCAAGCTTGAACAGTACCCCGATCAGCTGACACGTGCGGCTGTAGAACTTGCCAAGGACTGGCGCACCGACCGCTACCTCAGGAAACTCGAAGCGATGATGCTGGTGGCGGACCAGAGTGTGACGCTGGCGATCACCGGCAACGGAGATGTGCTGGAACCGGAACATGGCACCATGGCGATCGGCTCGGGCGGCAACTATGCCTATGCCGCAGCCCGTGCGCTGATGGACAGCGACAAGACCGCCGAAGAAGTGGCTCGCCGGGCGATGGAAATTGCCGGTGACATTTGCGTCTACACCAACGCCAATATCGTGATCGAAACCCTTGAACTCGATTGAAGCGGCCCGCATCGATTTCCGGCCGGTTACCGAGGATGACTATCCGCTTCTGGAAAGCTGGCTGAACGCGCCGCATTGGCGGGAGTGGTGGGGCGAGCCTGAAACCGAACTGGGCTATATCCGCGACATGGTCGAGGGCAGAGACACAACCCGTCCGTTCTTGTTTTTGCTCGACAATGAGCCGGCGGGTTATATCCAGGTCTGGACCATCGCCGATCATCTCAAGGAACCCTGGCTGAGCGAAGCTCCCTGGATGTCCCGGGTGCCGGCAGAGAGTGTCGGCGTGGATATCGGGATCGGCGAGGCGGCGAAGCTGTCACGGGGTCTCGGATCGGCCGTGGTCAGGCTGTTTGCCGAGCGTCTCGGTGCCGAGGGCCATGAGACAATCCTGATTGATCCGGATGCGACAAATCTCAGAGCCATACGAGCCTATGAGAAGGCAGGCTTCAGAAAACAGATTGTTTCACGTGAATCATCGGGTGACAGTGAAACGCTGATCATGAAATTTGCGCGCAGCGGCGTGCAGGACGAAAGCAGGGGACAGAATGATTGACAAAGCGACGCTTGATCGTGCGGTGAGTGCGGGCATCCTCGATGCCGCGCAGCGCGAGGCGCTCATCGCCCTTGCCTCCGCCAACGGCTCAAACCCGTCCCCCAGGATCGAAAACGGGTCGCTGTCGGTTGATGATCAGATGCGGCTGGTCGGCGGAGGCAATGACATCTTCGTCACCGTGGGTATCGTGCTTCTGTTTTCGGGCGCGCTGTTTGCGCTGCGGGCGGTGCTTCCCGGCGACAGCATGATGCTTGCAGCACTGCTGGCCGCGGCAAGCTGGGCTGTTGCCGAAATCGTCACACGGCAAAAGCGGATGCGCTTGTCGAGTACACTGCTGGCGCTGGTGTTCTCTGCATCGGTGGTCGCCATTCTATCCGACTTCATCAGCAAACAATTCGGCCTGCCGGACGGGATCAATTTCCTCTCGCTGCTGGCGCTACGGGATGATGCAGTTCCGATGGGGTTGATGATGAGTGGCGGACTGATTGCATCAGCGGCACTCTATTTCGTGCGGTTCAAGGTGCCGGTGCTTGCGGCAGTCGTTGCCATTGCGGCCACCGGGCTGGCCTTTCTGGCCGCCGTGCTGGTCTATTATGACCAGCTGACCAGCGGCGCGATAGCCGCTCCGGCAAGTCGACAGCTGGCCGAGGTTCTCAGCAATGCCCTGGTGGTGCCGCTGGTCTGTGGCCTTATCATCTTCGCTGCCGCCGTGCTGCTTGATCTGCGCGACCGCGAACGGCAGACGGTCTGGTCCGACTGCGCCTTCTGGCTGCATGTGGTGTCCGCGCCGCTGCTGGTGCATCCGCTGTTCATTCTCGCCACCGGGCAACAAGTCCTGGATGGCAGCATCGAACCGGCGACGGGCGCTGGCATTCTGCTTGGCCTGATGATGGCGCTGTTCGTGCTGGTGGCGCTGGCAATTGACCGCAGATCGCTGCTGGCGCCGACATTGGCCTATTTCGGTTCCATCGGAATTTACTACCTGATCAGCGGTGCCGCCAACACAACCGGCATCCCGCCGTTTGCGCTGGTTCTGCTGAGCATTGGCGCGCTCGTTATCCTGTTCGGTGCCGGCTGGCAGCGGATCCGCGGGTTGATTATCCGGCCGCTGCTTCCCACATCGATCCTCGACAGACTTCCCCCGATAAAGGCATGATCCCGACATGAGCAATTTCTCCCCCCGTGAAACCGTCACCGAGCTTGACCGGTTCATCATCGGCCAGAACGACGCCAAGCGCGCTGTCGCCATTGCACTGAGAAACCGCTGGCGCCGGCAGAAGCTTGAAGGCCTGCTGCGTGAAGAGGTGATGCCGAAGAACATTCTGATGATCGGACCGACCGGTGTCGGCAAGACCGAGATCTCGCGCCGCCTGGCCAAACTCGCCGGCGCGCCGTTCGTCAAAGTGGAAGCCACCAAGTTCACCGAGGTCGGCTATGTCGGCCGTGACGTCGAGCAGATCATCCGCGACCTGGTGGAAGTCGGCATCACGCTGGTGCGCGAGCGCAAGCGCGGCGAAGTGGAAGCCAAGGCGAAACTGAATGCCGAAGAGCGGGTGCTGGATGCGCTGGTCGGCAACACCGCATCTCCGGGAACCCGCGATTCGTTCCGCAAGAAGCTGCGCGACGGCCTGCTCGATGACAAGGAAATCGAGATCGAGGTTGCCGACACCTCCTCCGGCATGCCGCAGTTCGAGCTTCCCGGCATGCAGGGCGGCAATGTCGGTGTGCTCAATCTTGGCGATCTGTTCGGCAAGGCGATGGGCGGACGCACCCGCAAGATCAAGACAACGGTGCGTGAGTCCCACGATTCGCTGCTCAATGACGAATCCGACAAGCTGCTCGACATGGAGCAGATCCATCAGGAAGCGCTGCAGTCGGCTCAGGATGACGGTATTGTCTTCATCGACGAGATCGACAAGATTGCAACGCGGGAAGGCGGAACCGGTGCGGGTGTCTCTCGCGAGGGCGTGCAGCGCGATTTGCTGCCGCTGGTCGAAGGCACCACGGTTGCGACGAAATACGGGCCGGTGAAGACCGATCACATTTTGTTTATCGCGTCTGG
>CAXBIE010000067.1:0-27244 GCA_963975635.1 uncultured Hoeflea sp.
TGCTCATGCCGCGACATCGCGCTTCACATGCAGATGAAAACCGCCGTAGATTGCTGAACGGTCGCGAGCGCCAAGCTCAAGGCTCTGCTCGGTCCGGTAGTCCCATCTTGCGAGGATGGCGTCGGGGACACGTCCGGGAAGCGGCGATTGGGCGGCAGCCGTGCGGTAGATAACGCGGGCGCCCGGCGCAGCCGTGCGGGTGATTTCGGCCCAAAGTTCGGACAATTGGCCATCGGTCATCCAGTCCTGCGCATCGAGCAGCACAAAGGCATCAACCGAAGCTGCAGGCCGTGCCGCAAGAAGAACGGTAATGCTTTCATTGACGATGTTCACGCGGCTGGCATTTTGCCGGATGGTTTCGAAATTGCGGGCTTCCAGATAGGGCGGCAGGCTGGCGCTCTCGCCCGCCTGATAGCCGCGGCCGAAGGCCTGCCAGGCGAAGTAGTTGTCCTTGAGCGGAAAGCCGCAGGCCAGCCTTTCGGTGCGGACGCGCAGAGCGCCGGTCATTCCGTCGGGAGCGTCGCCGGCCAGCGCTTCATATTGCGCCGGCGGGATGCCGAGACCGAACAGCGAAGCCCGCATTGAGGTCAGGGCCTTGAAGCTGCGGCTTTCGAAGACCGGGGCAATCCGGGTCTGGAAGAATTCACGCTGCTTTTCGATGCTGTCCATGCGCAGCAGTTCACGCGGATCAACGCCATACATCTTGCCGATCACGTGAGCTGCTGAAATGAAACGGCCCAGCAAGCCGGTGTTGTAGAAGCCGCGGGTGAAGCGGCTGATGCGGCGGCGGCCGTTGAATTCCCTGCCGTCCCAGTAGGCCCGCGTCTTCGCATCCAGATGCGGGCGGATGTGGCGCTGGTAAAGGGCCACATTGGACTTCAGGTTGGCATGCCGGAACACGTTGGAAAAAGCGGTGTGGCCGGGCAAATGGGTGGCGGCTGCAAGCTTGAGCTTGCCCAGAGCCACATGCGCCGGGGAAAGATCCACGGCGATGATCTCTGCCGGGTTTGCGGTCAGATAGGACATGACATTGCACGAACCGGAGGCGATGGTGACAAGGGTGTCGGTGGGCTTGAGCGCCAGAGCTTCCATGTCGATGAGCGGGTCTTCCCAGATCTGCGGATAGACCAGTCCACGGAACGCTGCGGAGAACACCCGCTCAAGAATTCCGGTGGAGGACAGGGCGGTGCTGCGCACGACCGCGCCATCAATACGGGCGCCGACGGCATTGGCTTCAATCATGGTCATGTTCAGGACTCCGGGGAATGGGATGGGATCGCGGCGGTCATGCCGCTTCGCCTTGTGCTTCCGGGACAGGTTTGAGCCGTTTGGCGCTCTCCGGCTGCCCGGCTTTTTCGGAAATGCGGCGGGACCAGTCGATGATTTCCATGCGGCCATCAGAATGCTCGACCACGGCGGTGCAGCTTTCCACCCAGTCGCCGGTATTGATGTATCGGATGCCGCCCCGCATCTCGTTGGCGGCGTGGTGGATATGGCCGCATATGACCCCGTCAGCGCCGTGCTTGCGGGCTTCATCGGCAAGAACTTCCTCGAAATCCGAGATGAAATTGACCGCGCTCTTGACCTTGAGCTTGGCCCAGCGGGAGAATGACCAGTAGCGCAGGCCGAGCAATCTGCGGGTGCGGTTGTGCCATTTGTTGGTCCACATCGCCAGGCCGTAGGCGATGTCGCCGAGGTGAGCGAGCCATCGATGGTTCATCACCACCATGTCGAATTCGTCACCATGGATGACCAGCAGACGTTTGCCGTCGGCCGTCTCGAAAACGTCGCGTTCGCGAACCTCGATGCCGCCGAAATGCACACCCTGGTAGTCGCGCAGCAATTCATCGTGGTTGCCGGGAACATAGATGATCCGCGTGCCCTTGCGCGCCTTGCGCAAGAGCTTCTGAACCACGTCATTGTGCGACTGGGGCCAGTAGAAGCCCTTGCGTTTCATGCGCCAGCAATCGACGATGTCGCCAACCAGATAGATGGTTGGGGCATCATGCTCGCGCAGAAAGTCGATCAAGATCTCCGCCTGGCAATCGGGGGTGCCCAGATGAATGTCGGAAAGAAAGATGGTCCGGTATTTGGTGGTCACGGGCCCCGCCTGAACTTTGAGCTATCGTCCTGCTGGCAGGCTTAAACACGATTCAGTTCTCAGTTTTGTGACGGTGATTGTGAGGCTCCGCAACGGCGGGGTCTGGCGGCACCGTGATGGGCTGCTTATCCAGTGTTGTCGATGAACAGTTCGACCCGGTCGGCGGCGAAGCGGGATTCGCCATACTGGATGGGAATGCCACCGGCATCGACATCAACCGAACGGGTCAGCAACACAATGGCGCCGGGTGAGAGGGCCAGCAGATCAAGGTCCTCGCTGCTGGCATGCTGCGCTTCCACGGCAGTGCTCTTGCGGGTGTAATCATCGATGCCAAGGCGTGCCAGGGAGGCGGTGATCGATCCGGTTGCGGCGTATTGATCGGCGATTGTGGCGAAGCGTGCCGCATCAAACCATGACGAGGCAGCGGAAATCGGCACGCCGTCGGCGGTGGAGACTGTCGACAATTCGATGACCGGTGTTTGTGGCGGCAGCGACAAAGCGGCTGACACCCGGGGCGGGGCGGGCAGTGTCTTGCTCGACAAGAGCTTGCCGGACCGGGTTTGTGCCTGGCTTTGCAACCCCGAAGAAAAGCGCGTGCGTTGACCGATTGGATAGCGCAATCGCTTGCTCTCATTGAGAAAAGTGCCGCGGCCTTGCTCGGCGCGCAGGATGCCCTCCTTTTCCAATGCCGCGATGGCGGCGCGCACGGTGTGGCGGTTGACACCGAACCGTGTTGCCAGTTCGGCCTCGGCGGGCAAGCGCTCATTGGCGACCATACCGCTGAGCACCACCTGCCGGATCTGGTCGGCGATCTGGCGCCATAGCGCGATCCCGGTGCGTCTTTGAAGTGTCGTCACGTGCGCTTTCCTTTCGTCCTGTCACAGGCTCGTCATATCCAGGCGATAGGTGTATCTTAATTGATATTGTTGTCTAGATAAATAGACAAATAAGGAGTTTTCAATGTCGCTTGCGGGTGAAAACCAGGACGGGGCGGTCCGTGATGAAAGAGCCAGCCGGCAAAGGCGGCTGTCCGTGCTGGCAAAGGCGCCGGCCGGGGAGCTGCTTTCGTGCTGGAAGCGGACCGGGCTTGATCCGTCAGTCGAATTGCTGCGCGGTCCCGAATCCGGGCTCGTTGCGCTTCAGGGCCGTGCGGGCGGCACCGGACAGCCGTTTCATGTCGGCGAGATGTCGGCCACCCGCGTGACCGTCCGTATCGGGTCGGGGCAGGTGGGGCACGCAATGATCAGCGGACGCGACACGCGCAAGGCGCAACTGGTCGCGGTCATTGACGCGCTGGCGCAGGATCCGGCCCAGGCCGAGATGATCGAGCGGGTGATTGTCGCGCCGCTTGAGCAGCTGGCGTCGGAAGCTGACGCCACGCTGCGCCAGGAAACCGCCGCGACACGGGTCAATTTTTTCACCATGGTGCGAGGGGAAGACTGATGCCTGCTGTCACACACACATCCACCGTATACGAGGGCGGGTTTTCAGATCCTGTCGGCGCGTCGCAAACCGTTTTCCGGGCAATTATGGACGCGATGGCGAAGCCGGGTTCGGTGGATGCGTTGCCGGGCTTCACTGCGCCGCCGGCGCCCTTGTCGGCCACTGCCGCCGCCGTGATTGCAACACTGGCCGACGCCGATACGCCGGTCTGGCTTGATGCCGCAATGAGGAAAACATCGCAGGTGCGCGACTGGATCGTGTTTCATACCGGCGCACCGATTGCCGAACATCAATCGGATGCGGCCTTTGCATTGGTGGCGGCGCCGCAAAATCTTTCCGCGCTGAACGGATTTTCGCTCGGCACCCAGGAATATCCGGATCGCTCGACAACGCTCATTGTGCAGGTTTCATCGCTGTCCAATGGCACCGCGCTGACGCTGGAAGGCCCCGGAATCAAGGGCCAGGCTTCGCTGGCGCCAGATCCGATGCCGCCGCATTTCGAGGCGCAATGGCAGGCCAACAGGAAGGCCTTCCCGCGCGGAATTGATTTGATCCTCGCTGCGCCCGACTGCGTCGCCGCGATGCCGCGCAGTACCCGTCTTGTCCGAAGGGAGGCGTAAGTCATGTATGTTGCTGTCAAAGGCGGCGAAGCCGCTATCGCCAATGCCCACCGTCTGCTGGCCGCCCGCCGCAGGGGTGACAAGCAGGTGCCGGGCCTGACGCTGGAGCAGATTGCCGGGCAGTTGTCGCTCGCCGTTGACCGGGTGATGGGTGAAGGCTCGCTCCATGATCCGGAACTCGCGGCCCTTGCCATCAAGCAGGCGCGGGGCGATCTGATCGAAGCCGTGTTTCTGCTGCGCGCCTACCGCACGACCTTGCCACGCTTTGGCCATTCCGAGCCGATGGATACCGGCAAGATGGTGGTCGAGCGGCGGGTTTCGGCGATCTACAAGGATCTTCCGGGCGGGCAGCTGCTGGGTCCGACATTCGACTACACTCACCGTTTGCTCGACCCGTCGCTGGCCGGTGACGAGCCGGTTGATGCGCCCGCAACTGCCAAGGACAGCGGCGAAACGGTAACCCGCGTTTCCGATATTCTGGGCGATGAGGGGCTGATCGAAGAGGATGCGGTCGCCGACGCTTCCATGCCGGTGGCCGACATCACCCGGACGCCGACCGAATACCCGATGGGACGGGACGCGCGTCTGCAGACGCTGGCGCGCGGCGATGAAGGCTTTCTTCTGGCGCTGGCTTACTCGACCCAGCGCGGCTATGCCCGCAGCCACCCCTTTGCCGGCGAGATCCGTATCGGCGACGTCGATGTCGAGGTGATGATCCCGGAGCTGGGCTTCACGGTGACAATCGGCCGGGTCAAACTGACCGAGTGCCAGATGGTCAACCAGTTCCAGGGCTCGGCCAAGGCGCCGCCGCAATTTACCCGCGGCTATGGCCTGGTGTTCGGGCAGGCTGAACGCAAGGCGATGGCGATGTCGTTGTGTGACAGGGCATTGCGCGCCTCCGAGCTTGGCGAAGACATTGTGGCGCCGGCGCAGGACGAGGAATTCGTGCTGTCGCATTGCGACAATGTGCAGGCGACGGGCTTTGTCGAACATCTCAAGCTGCCGCATTACGTCGACTTCCAGGCCGAACTGGATCTGGTGCGCCGCATGCGCGCCGAGCATTTCGCCAGTGCCGCGAAAGCGGGTGGCGACGCTGCCGAGACCGATGACACGATGGAGGCTGCGGAATGAACGCGCTCACACAAGACCATTCCTCACAGAATCTGGCGAGCTACAATTTTGCCTATCTCGATGAACAGACCAAGCGGATGATCCGCCGGGCGATCCTCAAGGGGATTGCGGTTCCGGGCTACCAGGTGCCATTCGCCAGCCGCGAAATGCCGATGCCCTATGGCTGGGGCACTGGCGGCGTGCAGGTGACGGCGGCGATTATCGGACGCGACGACGTGCTCAAGGTGATTGACCAGGGCGCCGACGACACCACCAATGCCGTGTCGATCCGCGCGTTTTTCGCCAAGACCGCAGGCGTTGCCACCACCACGTCGACGCCCGACGCCACGATCATCCAGACCCGGCACCGGATTCCCGAAACACCGCTGAGCGAAGGCCAGGTGCTGGTCTATCAGGTGCCGATCCCGGAGCCGCTGCGCTTTCTCGAACCGCGCGAGACCGAAACCCGCAAGATGCATGCGCTTGAGGAATATGGCCTCATGCATGTCAAGCTCTACGAGGACATCGCCCGCAACGGCCATATCGCCACCACCTATGCCTATCCGGTCAAGGTGGAGGGGCGCTATGTGATGGACCCGTCACCGACTCCAAAATTCGACAATCCGAAAATGCACCAGTCCGAAGCGCTGCAACTGTTCGGAGCAGGCCGGGAAAAACGGATCTACGCCATCCCGCCACATACGGAAGTGGTCAGTCTGGATTTCGAGGACCACCCTTTCGAGATCCAGCATTTTGATCAGCCCTGCGCGTTGTGTGCGGCGGAGCAGGTCTATCTCGACGAGGTGGTGCTTGATGACAAGGGCGGGCGGATGTTCGTCTGTTCGGATACCCATTATTGCGAAAGCCGCCGGGCCGAAGGCCACCGTGGTGCTTTGCTTGGTGATGAATCGGGGCTTGGCGACGAAACCGATACCGCGAAGGAGGCGATGTGATGAGCCTTTCCGACACTCTCGAAGCGCCCGCAAACGCAACAGGTCTGGCATCTGCCCAGCCCTTGCTCAGCGTCGACAGCCTGACCCGCGTCTATGGCAAACGCATCGGCTGCGCCGATGTCAGTTTCGATCTCTGGCCGGGTGAAGTGCTGGCAATTGTCGGGGAATCCGGCTCCGGCAAGACCACCCTTCTCAACTGCATTTCCTCACGCATGACGCCGACCTGCGGCACGGTCCACTACCGCATGCGCGATGGTGTGAAGTCTGACATCTACAAGATGGCGGAGGCAGAACGGCGCTACCTGATGCGCACCGACTGGGGGTTTGTGCACCAGAACCCGATCGATGGCCTGCGGATGACGGTGTCGGCCGGCGCCAATGTCGGCGAACGGCTGATGGCGGTGGGCAACCGGCATTACGGCAACATCCGCGCCACCGCGATCGAATGGCTGGCGCGTGTCGAGATTGACGAAGACCGGGTCGATGATCAACCACGCACCTTCTCGGGCGGCATGCGACAGCGGCTGCAGATAGCGCGCAATCTGGTGACCGAGCCGCGGCTGGTGTTCATGGACGAGCCCACGGGCGGACTTGATGTGTCGGTGCAGGCGCGGCTTCTCGATCTGCTGCGCGGGCTGGTGTCCGATCTCGGACTGGCTGTGGTTGTCGTTACCCACGATCTCGCGGTGGCGCGGCTGTTGTCGGACCGGATGATCGTGATGAAGGAGGGCAGGGTGATCGAGGCGGGTCTGACCGACCGCGTGCTTGACGATCCGCGCGCGCCCTACACCCAGCTTCTCGTTTCCTCCATCCTGCAGGTTTAGGAGCTCGTATCATGAACACACTTCTTGTCGCTTCGGACGTGAAAAAGACCTTCATCATGCATATGCGCGGCGGTGTCGAACTGCCCGTCGTCGCCAATGTGTCGTTTTCGCTGAAAGCCGGATCCTGCGCCGTGCTTGGCGGCCCCTCGGGTGTCGGCAAGAGTTCGATATTGAAGATGCTCTATGGCAATTACGGCTGTGACAGCGGCCAGATTCTGGTCAGCCATCATGGCCGTCATATTGATGTCGCCAGCGCGGATCCGCGCATGGTTCTGGAAATCCGGCGCGACACGATCGGCTATGTCAGCCAGTTCCTGCGCGCGGTGCCGCGGGTGTCGGCACTCGATGTCGCCGCCGAGCCGCTGATGATCCGTGGCGTGGCGCAGGACATCGCGCATCAACGGGCACGGGATCTGTTTGCCGAACTCAATCTGCCGGAAAAGCTCTGGTCTCTGCCTCCGGCAACATTTTCGGGCGGCGAGCAGCAGCGGGTCAATATCGCCCGCGGCTTCATCACCGACCATCCGATCCTGCTGCTTGATGAACCAACGGCGTCGCTGGATGCGGCAAACCGTGAAGTTGTCATTGATCTGATTGCCCGCAAGAAGGCACAAGGTGCTGCGCTGCTGGGGATCTTCCATGATCAGGATGTGCGCAACGCGGTGGCCGATCACATCATCGATGTGTCGGGTTTCGCAGCCGGAAAGTCTGCGGCATGACCCGGCTTGGCGAAACAGCTTTGGTGCATGCCAGCGCAAAGGTCGTGGACTCGACGCTGGGACGCTACACCGAAGTCGGCGCCAATTGCACGGTGTCGCATTCGACCATGGGGGATTATTCCTATTGCGTCGAAAACACCCAGATCGCCTATGCCACCATCGGCAAGTTCGCCAATATCGCTGCGCATGTGCGGATCTATGCCAGCATGCATCCGATGGAGCGGGCGTCGCTGCATCATTTCAGCTATCGGTCCGCCTGGTATTTCGAGGGCGAGAGCGATGATCAGGATTTCTTCGACTGGCGCGCCGGGCAGGAGATCCGCATCGGCCACGACACCTGGATCGGCCATGGCGCAGTGGTGATGCCGGGTGTGAGCATCGGCAATGGCGCTATCATTGGTGCAAATGCGGTGGTGACAAAGGATGTGGCCGATTTCGCCATTGCCGTGGGCGTTCCGACGCGAACCATCCGGCAGCGCTTTTCCGATGACATCGCCAACCGTCTTGATGCCCTGTCCTGGTGGGACTGGGAGCACGAGAAGCTGCACGCGGCGCTCAAGGATTTTCGCGCGCTGCCGGTCGAGGCTTTCGTTGACAAGCATGGTGGCTGAAACGGTTTTCGCAGGGTTGATGCGGGGTGTTACAGGGACCTATTCGGCAGCGACCGGCTCCAAATCCCGCTGCCGGTCTGAATTGCACAGGCGGGCATAACTGCTGGTAACCAGCCATTTGGTCAGGCTTCGCGCCATGATCTCGTGGCCGACCAGCGTGATGTTCCCCGCCGAAATTTCGCTTTCAAAGCTGCTGTAACCCATCCAGGCCGATGTCAGTGTGCGCAACGAAGCGATGATGAAAAGATCGACATTGAAACCCTGATCCGAATAGCAAAGGTCGGGTTCGATCCCCGATTTGAACACGAGCCAGTAGTTCACCGCTTCGCTGAGCGGGTCGGTGAGGGTGAACTGGATGACGCAATTGTGCCGCGGCAATTCCAGCCGGTTGATCTTGCGGCGGATATTCCACATCAACATTCGGGCATCGAGCTTCTCAAGCGACACTTCGCTTTTGATGTTGCGGTGAGCCCATTCACCCAGTTGACGGATGATCGGTTCAAGCTCATCGGCAAGCGGGGTGGTGACATACTCGGCATGGTCCTTGCCCTTGCCGCCGATCCTGGCCACCAGACCCTTGCTTTCCAGGTCGCGCAATCGCTTTGCCAGCAGTCCCGGCGACATGCCCGGCACGCCGCGCTGGATCTGGTTGAAGCGGGTGGAACCCGACCACATCTCGCACAGCACCAGCATGGTCCAGCGCGGCTCCAGCATGTCGGCTGCCATGGCAACCGGGCAAAACAGCGGATAGGTGGTCTCTGGCATTTTCATACCTCCTGAAGGAAGGTCTCACGGAGCAGAGCCTTGGTCCAGTACAGAAACTGTAGCAGGTTTGCTTCAGTTCCTTTACTGGCCGCCGATTGTTCGGTCAGGCAGTCTCCTCTCGTCAGAAACAGGAGAGATGAAATGCCATTGGTAGATATCGAAGTGATCGAGGGCGTGTTCGATACGGCCCAGAAGGCGCAGATGATCGAAAAGGTCACCAACGCCATGGTCGAAGTGGAAGGCGAGGCCATGCGCGGCGTGACCTGGGTTCGCGTCAAGGAGGTCCGCAGCGGCCAATGGGGCATAGGCGGCAATACGCCAAGCGCCGCCGACATCAGGGCCATGGCCGCAAAATGAATTCAGTGCGGCAGGTTGAACACAGCCTGCCGCATCACAATCCAACCGAGGGTGTTAATCGCCTCCCTGCCAGCCTTCTTCGAAAATCAGCTCGTCGAGTGGCAACCGCCGGTTCCAACCCTTGACCTCGAGCTCGGGGCGCTCATACAGCTCATCGACGTAACCGAGACAGAGATAGGCGACGATCTCGATCCGGTCGGGGATTCCGAGGATGGATTTCAGATCACCGTCACGGAAGATGCTGACCCAGCCCATGCCGATGCCTTCGGCGCGCGCGGCAAGCCACAGGTTCTGCACTGCACAGACGGTGCTGTAGAGATCCATGCTGGAATTGTGGGTTTTCCCCAGAACCACATCGCCACCTCTCTGGCGGTCGCAGGTAACGCAGATGTTAAGCGGCGCCTTGCGGATGCCTTCGAGCTTGAGCGATTTGTATTTCGACTGCCGTGCTTCAGGAAACATGCCTGCGGCCTCGTCATTGGCCTGCGCAAAGGCATCGGCAATCCGGTCGCGGACAGCCTGATCCCTTATCGTGATGAAGTTCCAGGGCTGCATGAAGCCAACCGAAGGCGCATTGTGGGCGGCTTCAAGCAAGCGGCGCACGACGTCGCCCGGAACCGGCTCGGGCAGGAACTGGTCGCGCACATCACGGCGGGTGAAGATGGCCTTGTAAACGGCATCGCGTTCATTGGCCGCAAATGGCTCTGCTGCGCTCAGCATGGATGTCTTCGGCATTGTTTGATCCCCAACAATCCGTGAAAACCCGCCGCGCCGTCCATGCGTGGGAGGTCTATGACATCTGGCCGGTCTTCTGACTTCGGATCACCTGGCTTGCGCGCCTTCCCGGCTTTCCCAGTGGCATTTGCGCAAACCATCTCCTTCACAGCGTTGGGCACGTTCCGGATTTTCACCGAATTCCCGATTCTCCCGTGTGTCACGGGCACCAGACAGGCCCATAGGGGCATGGCCGGGGCGCCAATGCAAGCCTGATGGGCTGCGCTCATCAGAGGGTTTTGCCTCATGCTTCTCCGGTGCTGTGGATCGTAACAAATCTGACATCAAACAGACATCGGCCTTTCACATGGCTGGGCTAGTCCAATCCTCGAACAACATAAGAACTTACAGTGATCTTGGGGATTTGGACTATGCTCGAACTGAAAGACGTGACCCGCCGGTTTGGCGCGAACACCGCGGTTGATGCTGTCACCTTGTCAATTCCCGAAGGGCAGATGGTCGGAGTGATCGGGCGTTCGGGAGCTGGAAAGTCAACTCTTTTGCGGATGATCAACCGGCTCACGCCGACAAGCAGCGGCGAGATCCGGTTCAAGGGCAAGACTGTGTCGGGACTGCGTGGCAACGAGCTGCGCAACTGGCATCGCGACTGCGCCATGATCTTTCAGCAGTTCAACCTGGTGCCGCGGCTTGATGTGCTGACCAATGTGCTGCTTGGCCGGCTCAATCACCGCTCCACGGTGCTCAACATTCTCAACATCTTTACCGTCGAGGAACGCGCCAGCGCGCTTGCTGCACTGGAACGGCTCGGCATTGCCCAGACGGCATTGCAGATGGCGGGCACCTTGTCTGGTGGCCAGCAGCAGCGTGTCGCCATTGCGCGGGCGCTGATGCAGTCGCCCTCGATGGTCTTGGCTGATGAGCCGATCGCCTCACTGGATCCGCTGAATGCGCAGATCGTGATGGATGCGCTGCGCGATATCAATCAGCGTGAAGGCATCACCGTGGTCACCAATCTGCACACGCTTGATACGGCGCGCGCCTATTGCGAGCGGGTTATCGGCATGGCCGGCGGCAAGGTGGTGTTTGATGGCTCGCCCGACGAGCTGACCACCGATGCGGTACGGATGATCTACGGCGCGTCGGGTGACGGCACGGAAATCTCCGAAAGCATTACTTCCACTTCAATTTCAACCGAGCGCCCCGTCGTTCCGGTTGCCCCAAAATCCAACGGTCAGCTGCAGCCTACGCTTAGCGTCAAGCCTGCAGCCGCCGAGGTCGCCTTGCCCGCGTAAAGGGCCCAACCCACGGAATTGCCGGCAATCCGCCGGTTTCGAACCAGGAGCAGATAAATGTTCAAGAAAGCCCTTCTCGCAGCGGCGTCGTTCGCTGCCATCCTCGCTGTCCAGCCCGCCGGCGCAGAAGACCTCAAGGACTTCCGCATCGGTATTCTCGGTGGCGAAAATGAAGCCGACCGTCTGCGCAGCTTTCAGTGCATGGTTGACACGCTTCCCGCCGTTCTCGGCGTTGAAAAGGTTTCGCTGTTCCCGGCAGCCGATTATGATGGCGTGATCCAGGGCCTGCTTGGCGGCACGCTTGATTATGCCGAACTCGGCGCTTCCGGCTATGCCAAGGTCTATCTCGATGACCCGAAGGCCGTCGAGCCGATCCTGACAACGATCCAGACAGACGGCGCGACCGGTTATTTTTCGGTTATGGTTGCGCGCAAGGATTCGGGCATCACCAAGCTTGAAGACCTCAAGGGCAAGAAGCTCGGCTTTGCCGATCCGGATTCCACTTCCGGCTTCCTGGTTCCTTCGGTTACGCTGCCTGCCGCGATCGGCATGCCGATTGCCGAATATTTCTCCGAGACCGGCTTCGGCGGTGGTCACGAAAACCTGGTTCTGGAAGTGGTCAAGGGCAACTTTGACGCTGGTACAACCTGGGCTTCGGGCGTTGGCGAGTTCAAGGACGGCTACACATCGGGCAACCTGAAAAAGATGGTCGACAAGGGCATCGTCGACATGGGTGATCTGGTTCAGGTCTGGCAGTCGCCGCAGATCCCGAACGGCCCGATTGTTGTCCGCTCGACCATGGACACCGACATGAAGGCCAAGTTCAAGGACTTCATGATGGCGCTGCCCGAGAGCGATCCGGCCTGTTTCTCCGCCATCCAGGGCGGCGATTACAAGGGCTACACCGAAGTTGATCCGTCGTTCTACCAGGCGATCATCGACGCGCGTAAAGCCAAGATCGGCTCTTAACTTTCAAGTTGACCAGTTGACCACGGCTCCTTTTGCAAGGGGCCGTGGTTTTCCCTGTCTTTGCAGGAAACCATCATGACCAAGCCCCCACATTCATCACTGGTCTTCGAGACCGAGCGGCACTGGCAGGCTCTCGCCCGGCAACGACGTCTCTACACCGGGCTGGGGCTTGCGCTTCTCTTGATGGCGCTGACCGGTTCGTTGTGGTTTGCCAACGAGACCAATGCCGGAAAGTTCCTGGACCGGCTGCCGCACTTCTTCGATTTCTTCGGCGACATGATCCCGCGCGACGGTTGGGAAATCTGGCGCGCATTGTTTGACCTGGAAACCCCCTATGCCGATGGTTCGCTGAAATATGACTATCCCGTCGGCCGAGTCTACCTGACCGAAAATCTCTACATGCCGGAATATGTCTTCAAGATGATCGAGACCATCAATATCGCGATCGTCTCGACCATCATCGGTTTCACTTTCGGGTTTCTGCTCTGCTTTCTTGCTGCCTCGAATCTTACCACCAGAGGCTGGCTGCGGGGTTTCGTGCGACGCTTTCTGGAAATCCTGCGGGCCTTCCCCGAGATCGTGATTGCCGGATTCTTCGCGGCCATACTCTCGCTCGGACCCGTGCCGGCAATCATTGCGGTGGCGATCCATACCATCGGTTCTCTCGGCAAGATGTTTTTTGAAGTGGTCGAGAACGCCGATATGAAGGCCGATGAGGGCTTGCGCGCGGTTGGCGGCAGCTGGGTGGAGCGGGTTCGGTTTGGAATGGTGCCGCAGGTATTGCCGAACTTCCTCAGCTACACGCTGCTGCGGCTCGAAATCAATGTGCGCGCCTCCACGATCATCGGTGCGGTCGGTGGCGGCGGCATCGGCGAAGCTCTGCGCCTTTCGATCAGCCGCGGCCATGAGGCCAAGACCATTGCCATCGTCCTTCTGCTGCTCATTACCGTGATTGCGGTCGACCAGCTGTCTGCCTGGTTGCGCAAACGCGTGGTTGGCGAGCAGGCCTTCACCAGTGCCCGTGCAGGAGCCTTGTCATGACCGCGATGACCGCAAGCCAGATTGACGATATGGTCGGTCGCTACCCGGAAGTCTTCAACCGGTCGTTTCTGACCCGCTATGGCAAGGTGCTGATTGCGGCGGCCGTTGGCCTCTATCTGGTTTTCGCATGGAACCTGTTTGCCATTGGGCAGGTGTTTCAGCGCGGCAGCTGGGACATTGCCGGAAGCTATCTGGCGGACTGGGTGTCTTACGAAGTGCGGCCGGATGTTGTTTATCACGACGGCTATCTGGAAGTGGAGTTTCCAAAATATTCGCCGCTGGGCTCTGATCCCAAGCCAGACTGGCTGGTGAGCGAAGAGGCCGAAGTGACAGTGATCACCAAGGCCACGCAGGCCGCACCGGTCGAGGCACCACCTGAGGTGACGGGTTTCATGGTTCCCGGCGCGAAGGGAACGTCGACCGGTTTCATGGCGCCAGGTGCTGCGACGGGCGGCGCTGCAGTTGATTCCGGATCGCCAGTACAGGCCGCGCCGGCCACATCGGAGCGGAAAATTCTGCCTGTCAGTGTCAATGTTGACATGGGCTCGGGTTCGGTTCTGGTGGAGCCCTATCGTGTGACGCTGACACGCGGAGCTGAAACGGTGGTTCTCAATATTGAATCTGACGGAATTGTGCGCGCCGATGGTGCCATGCCCGAATGGGTGGTCAATCGCCGGGACGGTGAAAAGATGATTGCCAGTTTCGGATTTGACGGCCGGGTCGAGATCGAAGACGACGAGGTTAAAATCCGGCAGCGTTTTCTGGGCTGGGAGAATTTCGTCTTCGATACCTCCTCGCCGTTCTGGAACCGCGGCTTTGGCGACGTGATGTCAACGATCCTGTGGGGCGAGCGGATCAAGCCGGCTCAGTCCAACCTGTCGCTGGCCGTGGACAATTTCCTCAACAATGCCGAATGGCAACATGGTGATGTCTACATCAAGCTCGGTCAAACCATCGTCATGGCGTTTGTCGGGACGCTGTTTGCCACGGCAATCGCCTTTCCGCTGTCGTTCATGGCGGCGCGCAACATCACGCCGAGTTTCCTGACCAACCAGGTGACCAAACGGTTGTTCGATTTCCTGCGTTCGGTCGACATGCTGATCTGGGCGCTGTTTTTCACCCGGGCGTTTGGCCCCGGACCGCTTGCCGGTATTTCCGCCATTTTCTTCACCGATACGGGAACGCTTGGAAAACTCTATTCCGAGGCCTTGGAAAACATCGACGAGAAACAGCGCGAGGGTGTACGCTCGCTGGGGGCGAATCCGGTTCTGGTGCAGCGATTTGGCGTGGTACCGCAGGTCTTGCCGGTGTTTGTCAGCCAGTCGTTGTATTTCTGGGAATCGAACACCCGTTCGGCAACGATCATTGGCGCTGTCGGCGCCGGCGGCATCGGCCTCAAATTGTGGGAGGCGATGCGCACCAATGCGGATTGGGAAAATGTCGCCTATATGGTGTTGTTGATCCTGTTGGTGGTTTATGTATTTGACACGATCTCCTCGCGCTTGCGCGGCGTGCTGATCGGCAGGGGGCAGGTGTGATGCGGTACGCGTTCTATTTCAGTCCCGGTCCGGGCGATACGCTTCATGAGCTGGGTGCGACGTGGCTGGGCAGGGATGCTGCTACCGGCGATGCGATTGAGCATCCCGACCTGGAGGGGCTGGGCGCAAGCGAGCTGGCTTCAATTACGGGGCCGGCGCGGCGCTACGGTTTTCATGCCACACTGAAGGCGCCGTTTCATCTGGCTGAGGGAACCAGCGAAGCGGATCTGATCGAGGCCATGGGATCCTTTGGCGAACAAACGGACCCTTTCGAGATCCCGTCGCTGGTCGTTGGCAAGCTCGAGGGATTTCTGGCGCTGGTGCCCGAACACCCGTGCACGGAACTGAATGCGTTTGCGAACTCTGTTGTCGAAGCCTTCGAACCGCTTCGCGCACCGCTTTCGGAAAAGGGTATTGAACGACGCAATCCGGAGTCGTTGTCTTCGGCTGAACTGAGAAACCTGATGCGCTGGGGCTATCCCTACGTCTTCGACCAGTTCCGCTTTCACATGACCCTGACAACACGGCTTACCGAGCCTGACATCACACGTATCGGCAATGCCGCACGCGCTCATTTCGCGCCTGCTCTAGCCGAGCCGATCCAAGTCAGGGCGCTGACGCTTTTTGTCGAGCCTGAACCCGGGGCCCCTTTTGAAATTCACAGCCGGACGGATTTACGTTCGGCCAGCACGGAAAGACTGCCTGCATGACCACCGAGACCATATTGACCAACGCCCGGCTTGTTCTTGAAGACCGGATTGTTTCCGGAAGCCTTGTCTTCAAAGACGGTTTGATTTCCGAGGTCACGGAAGGAAATTCGGCCAAGGGCGTGGACATGGAAGGGGACTACATCATTCCCGGCCTGGTGGAACTCCACACCGATCATCTCGAATCGCATTATTCGCCTCGTCCCGGCGTGCGCTGGAATGCGATTTCGGCCATTCAGTCGCATGACGCGCAAATTGCCTCTTCCGGCATCACGACGGTGTTTGATTGTCTGCGGCTCGGATCTGATGCCGATGACGGGTTTGTGGTCGGTGAAATGCGCGCCATTGCCGATGCATTGGCTGAAGCGAGGTCCGAAAACCGCTTGCGCGCCGATCACCTCATTCATTTGCGGTGCGAAGTCTCGGCGGCGGACGTGCTTGAGCACTTCGCCGATTTCCAGACCGATGGGCAAGTCCGGCTCGCTTCGCTGATGGATCATGCACCGGGTCAGCGCCAGTTCCAAACGATGGAGCAATACACGCTCTATTACAAAACCAAGCGCGGGTTGTCAGACGAGGCCTTTGCCCATTTCGTGACCCGGCGGCAGGAATCGTCGGCGCGCTATTCCGACAAACACCGCAGATTTCTAGCCGGCGCGTGCGCAGAGCGCGGCATCACCATTGCCAGTCATGATGATGCGACCCTTGATCATGTCGAGGAGGCGGCGGGCTTCGGCGTCAAGCTCGCCGAATTCCCGACAAGCATCGAGGCGGCACAGGCGTCGCACAAGGCCGGCATGAGTGTCTTGATGGGGGCGCCCAATGTGGTGAGAGGCGGGTCCCATTCCGGCAATATTGCAGCAACCGATCTGGCACGGGCGGGTGTTCTCGATGTGCTGTCATCGGATTACATTCCGTTCAGTCTGATTCATGCCCCGTTTGTCCTGGCCGACGAGATCGAGCATCTCGATCTGCCGGCCGCTATCCGCCTGGTGACCGCAACGCCTGCGAAAACAGTCGGTCTTGATGACCGCGGCAGCCTGAGTTCCGGAAAACGTGCGGATCTTGTCCGTGTCCGCCGGGAGAGCGGCGTGCCGGTGGTGCGTTCTGTCTGGCGGCAGGGGGAACGGGTCGCCTGATGCAGGTTTCAAAGACCAAGACAACCGCGGTGACGGGTCCGCTTGTCGTCGTGCTTGGACCGAGTGGCTCGGGCAAGGACACGTTGATGTCCTATGCCCGCGATGCAATCGGCGACCGGACAGACGTGCTGTTTGTCCGCCGGGCAATCACCCGGCCTGCGGATGCAGGAAGTGAAGACCATATCGCCATGACCGATGCCGAGTTTGATGCGGCAATCGATGAGGGGCAATTTTCGCTGACCTGGGCTGCAAACGGATTACGTTATGGTCTGCCGCGCGCCATCGAGACGCATTTGGCAGAGGGCCGGCTCGCTGTCGTCAACGGTTCACGGGGAGCCTGGGCCATCATCCAGCAGGTGTTCCCGAGTGCGGTAGCGGTGGAAATCAGGGTGGATCCTGAAATTCTGGCCGAGCGGCTTGAGGCGAGAGGGCGCGAGAACGCGTTGGAAATCGAAGCCAGGCTGGCCCGTGCTTCGGCTCTGGAATCCCGGTTCGACGCAGATGTGATCATCGACAATTCGGGTGAGGTGCAGGCCGCGGGGGCTGCATTGGTCGCCTACATGACAAGGGCGATGCTTGTTTCGAACCGGGACTGACCGGCGGCTGTCAGGTTGCCGCCGCGCTCAGCCGGAATGGCTCTGCTTGTCTGTGGTTTCGATGAACCGAATGCTCATTCCTCGTCCTCTTCGGCATCAGGACCACCATCCAGACGATGCTTGATGGCAAGTGCATAAATCACATTGAGAACATTGCGGTCCTGGACATTGGGATCGCTGAGCGCCAGCAGAGCGGCGCGGACAAGCCGCTTGCTGGTGGCCTTGGGACACGTCTTGAAGACATAATCGTGCAATTCGACGTCTGACAAACCCTGATAAGCGCCTTCGATGAGTGCGTCATACACTTTGCGGATTTTCTTCTTCGGCATTTGGCCTCCTGCCACGCTGGCCATGTTTGGAAATGTCTATTGAATCCTAGAGACTGCGATTGTCACAAACAACCGTGCAGGCGTCTCCGAGGGGATATGGATCAGACGAGGTGCCGTGATATGCGAATTGTTGGGAGAATTATTTAGGTTGCGTACATTTTTGTCAGTATTGACCCCCCAAATATTAAGGGTACCTAAACTAGTTGAGGCCAGTCTAGATGATGAAAACGTTAGGCCTAGCGGCAGGCATGAAGTCTGTCCATCCGCAATGATTGCAAACCTGGGAGTTGGCTTATGCATTTGTTGAGGGGATTACATGCGTTTCAATCTGAGGAAAAGCTCGGCTGACAAAGCCCAAGGGTCTTCGCGTAGCATAACGCAGAAAATTGCCATTACCGTCATTCTGGTCAATTTGCTTGGGCTTGCTGTGACAAGCTTTGCGATCTCGCAAATGTCGGGTTCGAGCCAGATGGCGACTGCCGAACGCAATTGGCTCAAGGATACCACCCAGATCGGCGCCCAGGCAGCCGGCGCGGTCAAGTGGGGCAAGACCGAGGCTATCCGGTCGGCCTACGAAGTTTTTCAAAATGATCCGAAGCTCGCTCTGGTCGGCTTCAGCGCCTTCAATCAGGCCGGAGAGCAGGTCGACGTCTGGACCCGTTCAGAGACGCCGGACGCTTCAATAAGCCAGGCGCTGGGATCCAACCCCGGTGAAATGACGAATGCTGTTTTTGAGGAACGTGCGGAGACGGTGGTCGTTTCGGCTCCATTGCCTGCTGGCAAGGATGGGGTTTCTCTGGGGCAAATCAAGACTGTCTGGTCGACAGCCGACATTACGAAATCTGCACGTGAATTTGCCCTTAAGGCAATGGCATCGCAGATTGCTGTCCTGATTGTTGCTGTTGCAATCCTGCTGTTTGCCATGCGCAAATTTGTGGGCAGGCCGCTTGCCGACGTCAATCAGCGCATCGGCGAGTTGCAGGCCGGAGATATCACCGCACCCGTGCCACATTCCGATAAAGGTGATGAAATCGGCGTTGTTGCCCGCGCTTTGACCGAGTTCTGCGAGGCGGCGAAACTGAAACTTGATGCCGACGCTGAAATGGTGCGTCAGCGCGAGCAACTGGACGCGGAGCGGCAGGCCAACATGAGCGAAACCGAACGCTCGTCGCAGGCGCAACGCAAGGTCGTTCAGGAACTTGGAACGGCGCTTGAAAAGCTTGCAGCTGGTGATTTGACCGCCCGGGTACCTGACCTGGGTGGGGAGTTCGCCGCCTTGCAGGACAATTTCAACAAAGCGCTCAGTGCGCTTGAGCAGACCGTAGGCACCATTGACAGCGCTCAACAGGCCGTCAAGCAGGCTTCCGACAGTCTCGGCTCATCCACCAACGACCTGGCTCGCAGGACGGAACAGCAGGCGGCGGCGCTGGAACAGACCGCAGCGGCGCTGGACGAAATCACCTCGACCGTAAAGGCCTCTTCCGAGCAGGCAACAGATGCCGGCGATCTGGTCGGGTCCACCCGTGATGCAGCAACGTCTTCCTCCGAGATTGTTCGTTCGGCGATCGCCGCAATGGGCGGTATCGAGGAATCTTCATCGCGCATTGCCCAGATTCTCAAGGTGATTGACGATATCGCCTTCCAGACCAACCTCCTGGCGTTGAATGCCGGCGTCGAGGCCGCGCGTGCCGGTGAAGCCGGCAAAGGCTTTGCGGTGGTAGCGCAGGAAGTGCGTGACCTGGCGGGGCGTTCGGCAAACGCAGCCAAGGAAATCAAGGAATTGATTGAGGAGAGCGGAACCCAGGTGAGCAACGGCGTCGATCTGGTCAACAGGACCGGGTTGTCAATGGAGCAGATCGAAAAGCAGATCACCGAAGTTGCGCAGAAGATCGATGCCATATCGCGGGCTTCCCGCGAACAATCGACAGGACTTTCGCAGGTCAACATGGCGATCAACGAGATGGATACCATGACCCAGAAGAACGCGGCGATGGTGCAGGAAAGCAATATGTCGTCTCAGAAACTGGCCGGTGAGTGCCAGCGCCTTGCAGACGTCGTCACTTCGTTCAAGCTGAGCGGCGCTGCCTCTCATGCACGTATGGCGCCAAGTCCGCGGCCGGGACCCGCCACCACTCCGAAAGCAACCGCGTCACGCGCGGCGGCTCAGCCACAATACCAAACCCAGGGAAATGCAGCTCTCGCCCCAAGCACTGACAATTGGGAAGAATTTTAAGCCTGCATCCTGCAACCAGAAACGGCCGGAAATGGTCGCGATCGATTTCAAAACGAGGAGAAAACCCCAATGAAGATCAAGCTTTTTACATCCGCCATGCTTGTCGCCAGCGCAATCGCGTTCGCACCGGTCTCTGCCACCGCCGAGGAGGCACATGTAGCGCCGGTGAAGGATTTCATCAGCAGCAGCGTTGAAGGCTGGTTGACTGACCCGACGGTTATTGATGCCATCAAGGAACAAAATGCCAAGACGGCGGGCCTGGACCAGGCTGCCATTGACGCACTCGACAAGGACTGGCGTGCCCAGGCAACCGCCGCCGACAAGCCGATGGTCGATGAAGTCCTCGGACGCGCGCTGTCGAAATTCCTTATGGAAAAGAAAGACGCCAGCCAGGGTATGATCACCGAAATGTTCGTGATGGACGCCAAGGGCCTCAATGTCGGCCAGAGCGACGTGACGTCCGACTACTGGCAGGGCGATGAAGCCAAATGGCAGAAAACCTATAGCGTTGGTCCCGGCGAGGTTTTCGTTGATGAAGTCGAGGAAGATGAATCCACCCAGGCACTGCAGTCGCAGGCCAGCCTGACCATTTCCGACCCGGCAACCGGCGAGGCAATCGGTGCGATCACCGTCGGGATCAATCTCGACATGCTGTAACACTGCTTTTGCCTGTTTGCTGATTTTGTCCGGTAGGTCCGGGCTGGGAGCAGCCAGCGGGTCATACACAGATCGTTTTGACGCCGCGTTTTCGTTCCGCTTGGGAGATGAAGGCGCGGCGTCTCTGTGTTTTCCAGGCGAGGGAAACTTCCTGGTTGTCTCAAAGAGCGCCTGCATTGAGGGGGCTCCGCCGAAACCCGGCAAACATCCGGAAATGCGGCTTGCGTCAAATTGCCGGGCGTGATCGACCTTGCAGGTGGCGGCCGTCACAGCGCGGCAATACTTCCGCGGTAAGGGGAGGCGGCTACAACGGAGGCCATCATGAAGCTGGTGCACATTTCAGACATTCACATCCACGCCAATCCGATCCTCGGACAGGACCCGATCGCCAACTTCAAGAAGTGCCTTGCCTATGTCGAGACGCATGATCATGACGCTGATCGCGTGGTGATCACCGGAGACCTGACGCATGCGGGTTCGGAAGAAAGCTATCAAGAGCTGCAGGCCATTCTTGCCGACAGCTCGCTCAAGGACAGACTCGAGCCCCGGCTGTTGATCGGCAATCACGATAGCCGCGAGATGTTTGCTTCGGTGTTTCCCAATGTGCTGCGCGATGACGCCGGCTTCATTCAGTGGACCGAGGAAACGCCGGCCGGTGTGTTTGTCTACATGGATACGGTTGATCAGGGGCGGCACAGCGGTCGCTATTGCGAGAGCCGCATGACCTGGCTGAAGGACGTGCTGGATGAGGCGCGGCGCAAGGGACAAAAAGCCTATCTGTTCATGCACCACAATCCGGTGCGGGTGCATGTTGCCAATGCCGACATCATCGGGAATGTCGACGAGCGCGCATTGCAGGCCCTGCTCAAGGAATACAATGATACCGCTGCGCACCTTTTCTTCGGCCATTGCCATTACACGCTGAGCGGTGCCGTGTCGGGTGTGCCTTATTCAGCGCCGCGCTCGACAAACCACAGCTGCTGGCCGGATTTTTCAGGCCAGATAAACCGGATGGGTTACGGCGATCTAGCGCCCAATTACCATGTCTGTTTTCTCAACGAAAACAGCACGGTCGTCCACTCGATCGATTTTCTGGATGCGGAAAAGGTCAAGTGGAAGATCGAAGAGGGATTTGATCAGCACTGAGGCTGGCTGCCGGGCGGGTCAGACCCGTCAGGGCGGCCCGGGCGGGAACCCGACCGGCCCGTCCGGGGTCTCCCCGGTGGGAAAGCCTTTCGTGAGATGGCCGCTTCAAACCCCATGTCGTTGAGTGCCGCGGTGGTCAGAGCCGAACACCAGCCCGATGCGCAATGGAAATCGAACTTCTTGTCCTGTCCAAAGACATCCTTTTTCGATTTCCCCGATACGGACGCGGGCGTCGGTGACGAGGGTGATCGTCCTGGCCATGGGCTTTCCTGTCCAAACTGCGACCTGCATTCACATGCGTGATTGACGCATCACGAAGCTTGGTTCAACACTTGGCTCGCCATGCGCGAAACCCAGTGTGGACCGGCATGGCTTTATCGGCAATCAGGGCATGCAGGCATGGCACATTCACCGACATTGTCCCTGTGGGACCAGACCGCCGCGGAGCCTGATCTTGTATCGCCGATGACTGCGGATGTGGTGACCGATATCGCCGTTGTGGGGGGCGGTTTTACCGGCCTTTCAACCGCACTGCATGCCGCCGTAAATGGGCTTGACGTGTGCGTTCTGGAAGCCGAACAGATCGGTTATGGCGGATCCGGACGCAATGTCGGGCTGGTCAATGCAGGCCTGTGGTTGCCGCCTCAGGATGTGCGCGCGCATTTCGGCGAGGAGCGTGGCGCCAGACTGGTCGAGGTGCTTGGCGAAGGCCCCAATTATGTGATGTCGCTGATCGAGAAGTATCAGATCCGCTGCGAACTGACCCGCACAGGCACTATTCATGCGGCCCATTCTCCCGGCGGATTCCGGGATTTGACGCGAAGGGCGGAAGAGTGGCGCCGGCTGGGTGCGCCGGTGTCGCTGCTCTCGAAAGATGAAGCATGCAAAAAGATCGGATCCCCGGCATTTTATGGCGGTTTGCTGGATTCGCGCGCCGGCACAATCAATCCGATGGGGTATGTTCGCGGGCTGGCTCGCGCGGCCAAGGCAGCCGGCGCGCAGATCCACACCGGCGTTCGTGTCGCCAAGCTCGCCCGTCAGGCAGACCGGTGGGTGCTTGAAACCGCCGGTGGCACAGTCTCGGCAAACTCCGTGGTTCTCGCCACCAATGCCTATACCGATGAGCTGTGGCCGGGGCTGCGCTCAAGCTTCGTGCCGATCAACTTTTTTCAGGTTGCGACTGTCCCTCTGGGCGACAGGGTCGCTTCCATTCTCGCGGAACGCCAGGGATTGTGGGATACCGGCACGGTGATGTTTTCGCTCCGGCGCGATGCGGAGGACCGGCTGATCATCGGTTCGATGGGCTCGGTCATTGGAGGTGCCAAGGGGCTGTCGGAGCGCTGGGCGGCGCGGCAGCTCAAGCGGTTGTTTCCGGACCTCGGACCTGTGGTCTTCGAGAAGAGCTGGCATGGGCAGATTGCCATGACTGCCGACCATATTCCGCGGATACACCGTCTGGCCGAGGGGCTTTATACACCGATCGGATACAATGGCCGTGGCATCGCGCCGGGCACGGTTTTCGGCAAGGCGGTGGCAGACCTGCTGGCCGGCGGGGACGAGGCGGATCTGCCGTTGCCGGTGACAGGGGTGAAACGGGAAGCTGTGCGTGGTCTGAAGTCCGGTTTCTACCAGACAGTTTTCGCTGCCAATCAGATGCTCAAGAGTATCTGACGGATGTCAAAGGTCTGCAGTGCCCCGTGCATCCAGTCTGCTGTCGGGCGCTGCGGTGTTGCCGGTCCGGTCAGAATGCTTTTTGATGGGTTGGAGATCGACAGCCGACGATAATCCGGGAGGGGTGAGGTGAGATGGACAGTTGTGATGTGATCATCGTCGGCGGTGGTCTTGCCGGGCTTGCTGCGGCAGCCGAGCTGGCTGATCGGGGGAAGACTGCCATCATCCTTGATCAGGAGCCGGAGAATTTTCTCGGCGGGCAGGCATTCTGGTCGCTGGGCGGATTGTTTTTGGTCAATACGCCAGAGCAACGGCGGATGGGTATCAAGGACAGCCGGGACCTGGCACTCAGCGACTGGATGGGGTCGGCGCAGTTTGATCGCAAGGAAGATTACTGGCCGCGCAAATGGGCGGAAGCCTATGTTGATTTCGCCGCCGGAAAGATGCGGCCCTGGTTGCACGAGATGGGCATGCGATGGTTTCCGATTGTCGGCTGGGCCGAGCGTGGCGGATCCTTCGCCGATGGACACGGCAACTCCGTGCCGCGGTTTCATCTGACCTGGGGCGTTGGACCCGGAACCGTGGCGCCATTTGAAAAACGGGTCCGTGAGCATGTGAAGGCCGGGCGGATTGAGTTGAGGTTCCGCCACCAGTGTTCCTGCATCATCACCGAGAACAGTGTCGTTAAAGGCGTGTCCGGCGAGGTTCTGATTGACGATGTCAAGGAGCGTGGCCAGTTGACCAGCCGGGAGGTTATCGGTCAGTTCGAGTTGCGCGCGCCGAGCGTGCTGGTGACATCGGGCGGCATCGGCGGAGATCTTGATCTGGTCCGCAAGGTCTGGCCGCGTGACCGGCTGGGGGAGCCGCCGCGCAAGATGATTTCCGGAGTGCCGGCTCATGTCGACGGCCGGATGATCGCGATCACCGAAGCTGCCGGGGGACGGGTGATCAATGCCGACCGGATGTGGCACTACACAGAGGGCGTGAAAAACTGGAACCCGATCTGGCCCAATCACGGCATCCGTATTCTGCCCGGCCCTTCATCAATGTGGTTCGACGCCACGGGAAACCGGTTGAAGCCACCATGCCTGCCGGGATTTGATACGCTGTCTTCGCTGCGCGAGATCCTTGCCACGGGGCACGATTACTCCTGGTTCGTCATGACCCAGAAAATTCTCAAGAAGGAAGTGGCGCTCTCCGGCTCCGAGCAGAATCCTGACTTTGCTGCCAAGAGCTGGCTGAAGGTTCTTCAACAACGGCTTCTCAACAAGCAGGGGACCCCGGCGGTTGAAGCCTTCAAGCAGCACGGCGAAGACTTTATCGTCGCCGATACGCTTGAGGATCTGGTTTCCGGGATGAACCAGAAGGGGGGCGGCCTCATTGACCTTGAGAAACTGCGGGCACAGATCGTGGCGCGCGACAGGCAGATAGACAATCCTTTCACCAAGGACGCGCAGTTGATGGCTGTGCATGCAGCCCGGAACTACCGTGGTGACAAGCTGATGCGCACCGCAAAACCGCACCGCTTGCTTGACGCTGAGAATGGTCCGCTGATTGCGGTGAAGCTGCACATCCTCACCCGCAAGACACTGGGCGGGCTGGAGACCGATCTGAATGGACAGGTTCTCAATGCGCAGGGCGAGCGGATCGAAGGCCTGTTTGCTGCCGGTGAGGTGAGCGGCTTTGGCGGCGGCGGCTATCATGGCTACAATGCGCTCGAAGGCAGTTTTCTGGGCGGCTGTATCTTCTCGGGCCGTCAGGCCGGACGCAGCGACATGATCGCCTAGATTTCCTGTGCACGGGGGGAGGGACGTTCTGCCATCCTTCTGCATTGCGCCAGGACACAATGCGGACTCGGGGTGATTCCTGCCGCTCCTTTCAATTCTTTGGACCGGCTTTGGAAATTGTCGTTTGAGCCATTGCGCAGCCGTGCAGTGACGTGACAGTTTCGGCGCAGCATATCTATCGGGAGACAGGCCATGGCGTCATTCATGCCGGACATAGAAACCGGGTTCGCACGCGAGGTCGTCGAGATCGAGGATCAGCTGATAATCATGCCGGAAGGCTGCCGGCTGTCCGCCAGGATCTGGATGCCGAAAGACGCCAATGCGGATCCGGTTCCGGTTATCCTCGAGCATTTGCCCTACAGAAAACGTGACGGGACAATCGTGCGTGACAGCATCACCCATCCGTGGATGGCGGGACAGGGCTATGCCTGCATTCGCGTCGATATGCGCGGCAATGGCGATTCTGAAGGCCTGATGGAGGATGAGTATACCGCGCAGGAACTGCAGGATGCCTGCGATGTCATCGCCTGGGCGACAGCGCAGCCCTGGTGCTCGGGGACGGCCGGGATGATGGGAATATCCTGGGGCGGGTTCAATTCCCTGCAGGTCGCGGCATTGAGGCCGCCGGCGCTCAAGGCGATCATCACGATTTGCTCCACCGCCGACAGATTTGCTGACGACATCCATTTCAAGGGCGGCTGTCTGCTGGGGGAGAATTTCGGCTGGGCGGCAAACATGCTGTCATATTCGTCGCGTCCGCCCGATCCGCTGCTGCTGGGGCCGGGATGGCGTGAATTGTGGCTTAACAGGCTCAGGGAGATGCCGTTTCTGGCGCGTGAATGGATTTCCCGGCAGACGCGGGATGAGTACTGGCGGCATGGTTCGATTTGTGAGGATTACAGCGCCATTGAAGCTGCAGTGCTTTCGATCGGCGGTTGGCACGACGGATACCGAAATACGATTTCCAATCTGGTCGAGAATCTGGAAGCGCCGGTCAAAGGCCTTGTCGGACCGTGGATACACAAATATCCCCATTATGCCGGACCCGAGCCGCGTATCGGTTTCTTGCAGGAGGCCAAACGCTGGTGGGACCATTGGCTCAAAGGCATAGACAATCAAGCTGAAGATCTGCCCGCCTATCGCGCCTGGCTGATGGACAGCATTGCGCCTGAGCGCTGGGTCGATGAACGTCCGGGCCGGTGGATAGCCGAGAGCCAATGGCCGTCAAAGGCAATCACGGATACTGCCATGGAGTTGGGTGACGGGACGCTGGGGCGTGCTGCAATCACTCAGCCTGTGCGGGTGATCTCGCCGCTTGATTGCGGCAGTCAGGCGGGAGAATATTTTCCGTTTGCCTATGGTCCGGAATTGCCGGACGAGCAAACACCTGATGACGAGCGGTCTGTTTGTTTCGACGGTGAAGTCCTCGATGTACCGCAGGATATCGTCGGTGCGCCGCGGCTGCAGATCAATGCCCGGTCAGACAAGCCGATGGCGCAGATCGTGGTCAGGCTGTGTGATCTGCGTCCTGACGGCAGCTCCGCATTGATCACCATGGGAGTGCTTAACCTCACTCACCGGACATCGGCGGAAGCTCCGCAGCTGCTGATCCCCGGCGAGATGTTCGAAACCAGCGTCGTGCTCGACCAGATCGCCTACCGGATTCCGGCCGGCCACCGTTTGCGGGTTGCTGTTTCCACCAGCTGCTGGCCGTTCATATGGCCGGCGCCAGAACATGCGGCCGTGACACTTGAAGCCGCTACACTGCAGCTTCCGTGCCGTGCAATGCTGGCGGATCAAGACGAGTGCAGTTTCGAAAAACCGGTAGGCGCCCCACCATGGCGGCATGAGAACCTGCGGCCGTCAGTCTCGACCCGGACCACAGAGACGGACCCTGAAAC
>CAXBIE010000068.1:0-27046 GCA_963975635.1 uncultured Hoeflea sp.
TGCCGCTTGCGGCCGAACTCGGTTTCCTTTGGCTCGACGCTCAGGCAATTGGATTCGGTCGAGCAGTCGCCGCAGCCCTCGCAGACGAGCTCGTTGATCACGGCGATCTTTTTAGGGTCCGGCAAGGTGCCGCGCTTGCGGCGGCGGCGTTTCTCGGTGGCGCAGGTCTGCTCGTAGATCAGGACTGAAACACCTGGCACCTCGCGCAGTTCGCGCTGCACCGTGTCCATCTCGCCACGGGCATGAATGGTGATGCCACGCGGGAAATCAGCGCTCGCAAACTTGTCCGGATCGTCCGAGATCAACGCCATCCGTTCGACACCCTCGGCGCGGCAGATATGGGCAATCGCCTGAACGCTCACCGGCCCGTCGACCGGCTGGCCGCCGGTCATCGCGACGGCGTCATTGTAAAGGATCTTGTAAGTGATGTTTGCGCCCGCCGCGATCGCCTGGCGGATTGCCATCGAGCCGGAATGGTACCAGGTGCCTTCGCCCAGATTCTGGAAGATGTGGTTGTTGCCGGTAAACCGCGAGGACGCCGCCCAGTTGACGCCTTCGCCGCCCATCTGGATCAGCGACGAGGTTTCACGCTCCATCCAGCTGGCCATGAAATGGCAACCGATCCCGGCCAGTGCCTTGGAGCCTTCCGGCACCTTTGTCGATGTGTTGTGCGGACAGCCCGAACAGAAATAGGGTGTTCGCGTTACGCCTGGATCCGACAGGGCGACCAGGGGCTCGGCAATGATCTCCGCCGCCCGGGCGGCGAAATTCTCGCCCCGGAACACGCCGTCCAGCCGTTTGGCGATCAGCGGAACAAGCTGCTTTGGAGACAACTCGCCGGTCCATGGGATCAAGCGCCGTCCGGTTTCGTCATGCTTGCCGACCATGCGCTGCGGCTTGTCGCCGGGCCAGTCGTAGAAATATTCCTTGAACTGGCTCTCGATGATGCCGCGCTTTTCCTCGATAACCACCACTTCGCGCTTGCCGCGGACAAAGTCGAGCGCATCGCGCCGCGCTAAGGGCCAGACCATGCCGACCTTGTAGATGTCGATGCCCAAGGCCCGGCAGCGCGCCTCGTCAAGTCCGAGCAGCCGCAATGCTTCCATCAGGTCGAGGTGCGCCTTGCCGGTGGTGACAAACCCGAAGCGGGCGTCGTCGATGCCGTAGATCGCCCGGTCGATCGGATTGGCTTCGGCAAAGGCGAAGACCGCATGCTTCTTGGCCTCCATCCTCTCCTCGATCTGCGGTCCGGGCAGATCCGGCCAGCGGTAGTGCAGGCCAGTGGCAGGGACCTGGAAATCAGGCTTTGCGAACACCCGGTCCGGCTTCAGCAGGAAGGAACTGGCGCCCTCGACCGTCTCGGAAATTGCCTTGAAGCCGACCCACATGCCCGAATAGCGCGACAGCGCGTAGCCATATTCGGCGAATTCGAGATATTCCGACACGCTGGCCGGATTGAGCGTCGGCATGAACCAGGCCATGAAGGCGACGTCCGACTGGTGCGGCATCGACGACGAAACGCAGCCATGGTCATCGCCGGCCACCACCAGCACCCCGCCATGCGGCGAGGAGCCATAGGCATTGCCGTGCTTGAGCGCGTCACCGGCCCGGTCGACGCCCGGACCCTTGCCGTACCAGAGCCCGAACACCCCATCGACCTGGCGCTCGGGGTTGGTTTCAACCTGTTGCGAGCCGAGCACCGCGGTGGCGGCGAGGTCCTCGTTGACCGCAGGCAGAAACTCTATGCGGTCTTGCGCCAATCGTACCTTCTGCCGCCACAATTCCATGTCGAGGCCGCCCAGCGGCGAACCGCGATAGCCCGACACGAAGCCACCGGTGTTCAATCCCGCCTCGCGGTCGCGCCGTGCCTGATCGAACACAGCCCGCACCAGCGCCTGCGTGCCGGTCATGAACACCCGGCCGGTCTGCAATGTGTAGCGGTCGGACAGCGTGTAGCTCGATGGGGCGGATGTGTGAAATGTCATGGGCAGCTCCTCTGCCCAAAATCATAGCATTTTCACGCTGGCAGAGCTTGCCAGATTGGCCACGCTGCGGCACAGATACGGCAAGATCATCCGAAACATGGCTAATATTTGAAAGGATCGTCTGATATGGCAGAGAAAACTGAATTTCAGGTGGCCGACAGGCAGATTCTCAATGCCCTGCAGGAAGACGGCCGCATCTCCAACCAGGACCTGGCCGAACGCGCCAATATGTCAGCCTCGGCCTGCTGGCGGCGGGTCAAGGCGCTGGAAGAGGGCGGCGTCATCGAACGCTACACGGCGCTCGTCGATCCCGAGGCGGTCGGGCTGTCGTTCCACGCCATGGTGCATGTGGTGCTCTCGCGCCATCAGGCGGGCCACGTCGAAAATTTTATTTCAGCCGTTATGACCCGCCCGGAAGTGCTCGACTGCTTCGCCACCACCGGCGACGCCGATTACCACCTGCGTATCCGCTGCCGCGACCTTGCGGCCTACAATGAATTTCTCGAAGAGTTCATGTTTGCGCTGGAAGGGGTGTCGACGGTCAAGACCAATTTGATCCTGCGGCAGTTGAAGCATGAGACGCGGCTGGTGGTTTGATTTAACTCCGCACCACCACGGTGCCCAGCATCCAGTCATGCACGGTCTGCTTGCGGTCGAGCACCAGCGTGGCGAGCAGGATGAACGGGGTCAGCACGGCATTGAGCGCCCAGAACAGCACGCCGTGAACCACAGCGAGCATGAAGTCGACCGGACGGCCGTCTAGGCGGGCGAGGCGGATGCCCATCATCCGCATGCCGGGCGTGGCCTGATTGGGCCCGCCCATGGTCAGACCGATATAGGGAATGGCGACCAGCAGAAACAGGATCGGGTAAAGGAAGAATCCCAGGCCCAGTGTGAACACGCCGATGAAGAACACCAGCACCGCCATCGGCACGCACAGCGCCAGCACGATGGCGTAATCAACAAAAAATGCCAGAACGCGTTTGGTGCGCACGCCGTCATAAAGCGCGATGTCGTCATAGGCGCCCATTGAAGGGTCATTTGCGCTGTCTGGGAACGGTTGGCTCACGGTCATCTCCTGTCATCGGTACGGGCAGATTGCCCGCGCTTGCACAAATGTAGGAATTGAGGCGCCGCAATTAAAGGGTTTGTTGCTGGTTTGGCTGGTGATCCGCAGGGTCTGGCGCAAGAGATTATGGTGTCGCGTGCCAGCAATTCTCCACCGTCAAGCCCGGCATGACGGAAATCGTGGAATTGTTGTGCTTATCACAAGCATCGCATGCGCTACCGCTGTCCGTTCAGCCGAGCCCCTTGGCGATCAACCGGGCTGCTTCGGGGGCAAAATAGGTGAGAATTCCGTCGCAGCCGGCGCGTTTGAACGCCAGCAGCTTTTCCATCATCACCCGTTCGCCGTCGATGTAGCCCGCAGCATGGCCGGCCTTGATCATCGAATATTCGCCCGACACCTGGTAGGCGAAGGTCGGCAGGCCGTAGGTGTCTTTCAAAGCCCGGCAGATGTCGAGATAGGGCAGGCCCGGCTTCACCATCAGCATGTCCGCACCTTCCTCGACATCGAGCCCGGCATCGCGGACCGCTTCCATGGCGTTGGATGGGTCAAGATAATAGGTGCGCTTGTCACCTTTCAGCAGTCCCGAGGTGCCGATCGCCTCGCGGTAGGGCCCGTAGCAGGCGGACGCAAACTTGGTGGCATAAGACATGATCGCCACATTCTGGTGCCCGGCCGCATCAAGCGCCCGGCGGATCGCGCCGATGCGCCCGTCCATCATGTCCGACGGTGAAATGATGTCGGCGCCCGCGTCGGCCTGATGCACGGCTGCGGCTGCGATCTGGCGCACCGTCTCGTCATTGACGATTTCTCCATCGCGCAAGATCCCGTCATGGCCGTGGCTGGTGAACGGATCGAGCGCCACATCGGTGATGATGCCGATATTGGGCACGGCCTGCTTGATGGCGCGGGTGGTCTGGTTGATCAGATTGTCCGGCTCGAGAATGTGTGAGCCGGTCTCGTCGCGCTTGTCCATTTCCACATTGGGAAAGGTGGCGAGTGCCGGAATGCCGAGATCTGCAGCCATCTTGGCCGCTTCCACGGCCTTGTCCACGCTCATCCGGTTGACGCCGGGCATCGCCTCGATCGGTTCGGTGACGTTGCTGCCAGGAACAATGAAAATCGGCCAGATCAGATCGTCGACCGTCAGCCGGGTCTCGCGGGTAAGCCGGCGCGACCAGTCGGCCACGCGGGTGCGGCGCATGCGGCGGTGGCCGGTGATCTCGTCGATGTCGGATTGTGCCGCAGCCTTCAGGCCGGCCGCGGTGTTCCTGGGTGTGTGGTCCATGTTTCTATCCTTCGATCCCGGGCTGGAAGCCCCGCCTTCGCGCATGTCCCGCTATAAACGCATGGCGGCGGGCCGGGTCAAGACGTGTCTGCCTGGGGACGTCCGTCCTGTCCACGCTGATGGCGACATCGTTGCCGGCAAACTGGCAGTTCGCTTTGGTCGGCTCCCGTGCAATTCTGATGCCTGACAGGGAGGATCAGTTTCCATCGGAAAGGACATCGCCATGCCAACGGACAAACCTGACATTGACCCCGCCACGGTTGAAAAATGGCAGCGGGTTGTCAACCTTGTCTCCGATCTTGCCGAGGTGCCCGCAACATTGATCATGAGCACTGCCGGCCGGAAACACTCGGTGTTTGTCGCCAGCGAAGGCGACGACAATCCCTATGCCCCGGGCCGCAGCTACACGCTGCATGAAAAGCTCTATTGTTTTGGTGTGCTGCAGAATGATGGCGAGCTGACGGTCGAGGACGCTGCCTGTGATCCGCGCTGGACCGACAACGAGGACATGGAGCACCGGATGAGTTTCTATGTCGGCCTGCCGCTGAAATGGCCCAGCGGCGAAATTTTCGGCACCATCTGCATGCTTGACCGCCGCCGCAACATGAAAGCGCTGAAGTTTCGCAAGGGCTTGATGGAGTTCTGCCGCGTGGTCGAGGGCGATCTGGCGCTGCTTGTGGAGATCGAAACCCGCAAGCGCGCCGAGGAGTTGCTCAGGCAGGCGCTTGAGAACACCGAGAACGAAGTCATCGCTCGCACCCGCGATCTTGAGGAGGCCAACACCGCGCTCAAGGTGATTCTCAGCAGTGTCGAGGAGGCTAAAGCTGAATCCGAGGCTGCGGTCATGACCCGGATCAAGACACTGGTCCTGCCGCATGTGAGCAAGCTCAAGCATCTGGAGATCGGGCGCGAGCCGCAATCGTCCTACATCGATCTCATCGAGGCGAGCCTCGGTTCGATCACCCGGGCGCTCTCGAGTCCGATGTCAGAGACGCTCGACCGATTGACGCCTGCCGAAGTGGAGATCGTGCAACTGGTGCTGATGGGCCGTTCGACCAAGGAGATTGCCCGCACGCTGTCACGTGGCGAGAGCACCGTTGATTTCCACCGCAACAACATCCGCCGCAAGCTGGGCCTGAGAAACCGCACCCAAAACCTGCGCCAGCATCTCGCCTCCCTTGTCTGACGGAGGAAGCAATAGGGGGATTTCCCCCCTATTCCCCCCACATTCTTCTGGGGCTGCAAAGCCCGCCCTTTTGCCTAGCATCGGGTGAGCCGCACGCGATGCGGCATCTAAAAAGGGAACAATTCAGATGCAAAAGCCAGATCTTTCGCCCATCGTCATCCGGGGAGATGCGGACCATCTCGCGCCCGGTCTCTCCCGTCGTTCCTTCTTCATGGCCGCGGGCGCTGCGGGCGTGGGAACCGCAGCCCTGCTGCTTGATCCAAAGGAGGCGCGGGCCCAGTCGACAGACTGGACCCAGCCTGGAAACAACAATCATGTCATCGACCTCCAGGCGATGGAAACCTTTGCCGAGGGCGGCGTCAGCGTAGAGTATTACGGTCATTGCGCCTTCAAGATCACATCGCCTGGCGGTGCCTCTGTAGTCATCGATCCCTGGCGCGACGATCCGTCCGGCGCCTGGGGTCTGTGGTTCAAGTACAAATTCCCCGAAACACTGGCCGACATTACTCTGTCAACGCACACCCATTTCGACCATGACGCCATCGACCGGCCGATGTCGACGATGGTGCTCGACCGGATGGTTGGTCATTTCGAGTTTGCCGATCTCAAGATCACCGGGTTCGCCGACAAGCACGCCTGTCTGGCGCCGGGATGGTACAACTGGACCAATGCGCTGGCGGAATTCGGTGTCGACGCCTGTCCGCCAAACAATATCGGCCACATGGACATGGTGACCTATCTGGTGGAAACCGGCGGCGTGCGAACCCTGATCTGGGGCGACAACCGGCCCGACCCGGCACCGGGCTTCTGGGAATCGATCGGGCGTGTCGATGTCCTGACCCTTCCGGTCGACGGCTCGCAGCATATCCTGTCCTACGATCAGGCCAATGCGATCGTTGACCAGCTCAAGCCGAAGATCGTCATCCCGACCCATTATCTCAACGAGACCACCACCTACACGCTCTCGACGCTGCAAACGGCGGATGAATGGGTCAAGGCTCAGAAAAGCTTCAAGATGCTCGATAGCGCGAGCCTCACTCTGGCCGCCGCCGATGTCGCCGGCATGGACCGCGAATTCATGTATTTCGGATCGAACACGCGGACGGAGTAGGGCCTTTGCTGGGCGAATGACGGCTGTCCCGCACGATGTCAGGGCAGGGGCGGGAGCAGTCGACCCGCCTCCACCCGCCGGCCTTCGGGGGTTGCCCCTGACCGAGGATTGGATATGACTGGGCCTGGAAATGGGCTCATCGCAAGGCGTGCCCTTTACAAGGAGACGCCGTCAATGGCGATACTGCAGATAGGCACTTCGCCAGAAATTGGCACCGGCGCGCTTGAGGCAAGCTTCCGGCTGTTCATGCGGCTGGTAGCGATAAGTTGCCTTGTGGCCGGATTGCAATACTGGGGCCGCCTGATCGGTTATTCCGAGGCCGGCAATTTCCGCTTCGATCTCATCCCGTCCTACTGGCAACTGGCCTCGGCCTCGCTGGCGGTGCTTTTACCGGTGGCAGCCGTGGGCCTGTGGATGCAGGTATCGTGGGGGCCGGTGATCTGGGTGGTGGCGGCCGGTTCGGAAGTCATCATGCACAAGGGCCTGCCGCTGTGGTTTGGCGAGCGTCCTCTGCTGCTTTTGGCCCATGTGGTGGTGGTGTCCGTCTATATCGGGTTTCGCGTCGCTTTGTTCGTCAAACGCCGGCACGACGCGCGGCAGGTAACAACTGATTCACTTTGATTGACAGTCGGTCGTTGGTAACCCGCTGTTAAGCCTGCATTTTAAGTAGAATTTTAGCCGTATTCGATAGGGTCTCACTCAAGGCGGGAACAATAACCGTCACAACAAACAGTGAGGCAGTCATCATGTCATATACCAATTCAGCAGTTGCGACGGCACCCAAACCCGGAGCAGCAAACGACGAGTCCGAAGTCCTGCGCGATCTCTATCTCGAATCGCTCCAGCTGGTCGAACGGCTTCACCGCCGCCTTCTCGATGTGATCAAGGACGAGTTCGACCGCGCCAACCGCACGGACATCAACGCCATTCAGGCCCTGCTCTTGTTCAACATCGGAAATTCCGAGCTGACTGCAGGCGAACTGCGCAGCCGCGGCTACTATCTCGGCTCCAATGTTTCCTACAACCTCAAGAAACTGGTTGATCTGGGCTATATCAACCACCAGCGTTCGCGGGTCGACCGCCGTGCGGTGCGCATCAGCCTGACCGAGCACGGCACAGAGATCGCCGAAACCGTAGCAGCGCTCTATGACCGCCACATCAACTCGATTGCCAAGGTTGGCGGTATTGGCACCAGCGAGTTCGAGGAACTCAACAAGCTGATGCAGCGCCTCGACCGGTTCTGGAACGATCAGATTCAGTATCGCCTCTAGGACGGCAAAAGAATCATCTACCCAAAAGGCGGCAGGCTCGATTCTGCCGCCTTTTTCTTGTTTCGGCCAAAGTTTTTGACTGGGCGGCAGCAAACAGGGAATGCATGCGGCCAAGACATGGCCTCCACCCCGATCCGGGATGATGGTGGCTGACATGTCTGTTTTGGCGCATGCCTTGTCACTTCATATTGATCAAAACCTTGAATTGGCCATATTGCCGTGAAAGCAGATATGGTAAGAAAAAGGCTTGATGCCAGAGAGTGGATCCTCCGGGGCGTTCTTGGGCTGTGCGCTCACATAAAAGTGTTGCGACAGGCTGGACGGACCGGTTTTGGTCCCCAATTTTTAACCTTAAGAATGCTACCAGTTGTGGCAAGACCTGACGCTAGACCCAGATGCATGGTGGAAAACGCATGACCAAGCCGACCCGACCCGACACAATCTCCCGCCGCCATTTCATCGGGCGTGCTGCGGGTATCGTAGCGGCCGCGGTCGCGACCGGTCCGGCGTTGGCCCAGACAGCCATTCAGGACATCATCAATTCTCCGCGGCGCGGCAGCTGGGACGATCAGTTTGATGCGAAAAGCTCGCGCTCCGTGGCCGAAACCGCCACCCGGCACCCGATCGCCAGCGCCGACACCATCGCCTTTGTTGAACGCTCCATCTTTGATTATCAAAATCTGGTCGCCCAGGGCGGCTGGCCTTTCGTTCCGGCGACAAAGAAGCTGCGCATGGGCGTCGACGAGCCTGAGGTCCGCATTCTGCGTCAGCGTTTGATGGCGTCAGGCGACCTTGACCGAAACGCCGGTCTGTCGACGGCATTCGATTCCTATGTTGATGGCGCCGTGAAGAAATTCCAGGCGCGCCACGGCCTTCCGCCGGATGGCGTTCTGGGCAACTACACCTATCAGGCGCTCAACGTGTCTGCCGATGTGCGCCTTGGGCAGCTCGAAACCAACCTGGTTCGTTTGCGCTCCATGTCGGGCTTCCTTGGTGACCGGTATGTCATGGTCAATATTCCCGCCGCCCAGATCGAAGCTGTGGAAAATGGCAGCGTCGTGCTGCGTCACACGGCGATTGTCGGCAAGATCGACCGCCAGACTCCGATTCTCAACTCGAAGATCCATGAGGTTATCCTCAATCCGTACTGGACATCGCCGCGCTCGATCATCGAAAAGGATATCGTGCCGCTGATGCGCAAGGATCCGACCTATCTGGCGCGCAACAATATCCGGTTGTTTGACAATCAGGGCAATGAAGTGCCGCCCGAGATGGTGGACTGGAATGCCGAGAAGGCGCCGGATCTCATGTTCCGCCAGGATCCGGGCAAGGGCAACGCCATGTCCTCGACCAAGATCAATTTCCACAATCCGCATGCTGTCTACATGCATGACACGCCTCAGCAGGGCGTCTTCAACCAGTTGATGCGCTTCGAATCATCGGGCTGTGTCCGAGTTCAGAACGTTCGGGACCTCAACACCTGGCTGCTGCGGGACACCCCCGGCTGGAATCGTCAGGCGATTGAGGCCACGATTGCCTCGCGCGAGAACAAGGTCATCGAATTGACCACGCCGGTGCCGGTTTACTTTACCTATTTTACCGCTTGGGCGTCGCAGGATGGCATCGTCCAGTTCCGCGACGATGTCTATCAGCGCGACGGTGTCGATGAACTGGCTCTGCGCTGAGCCTGCATCCAGCAAACGATTCAAAGCCGCCCCTCACCGGGCGGCTTTTTTATTGGCGCGCTGCAATGACGCAATCGGGACGGCTGATATTGCCCTTGGCGTGCGACAGGGGTAAACAGCCGCTTCCGGCCAGACGCTGAATGCACGCCGGATTCGAGCAGTTTTCCGCAGCGCCGCCGAATCCGTGCGGGTGCTCTGCCAGACCCGAGCCAGACAAGGAACCTGGAATATGTCCAACGCGACTTCTGACCTCTTCAATCGGCCGCTCGCCGACTCTGACCCCGAATTGTTTGGCTCGATCCAGAGCGAGCTGGGTCGCCAGCGCCACGAGATCGAGTTGATCGCTTCAGAGAACATCGTCTCCCGCGCCGTGCTCGAAGCACAGGGCTCGGTGATGACCAACAAATACGCCGAGGGCTATCCCGGCCGCCGCTACTACGGTGGATGTCATTTTGTTGATATTGCTGAAGAATTGGCGATTGACCGGGTCAAGAAGCTGTTCGATTGTGGCTTTGCCAATGTGCAGCCGAACTCCGGTTCGCAGGCCAATCAGGCAGTGCTTCTGGCGCTGGCCAAGCCCGGCGACACGCTGCTCGGCATGAGCCTGGACGCGGGTGGTCACCTGACCCACGGTGCCCGGCCCAACATGTCTGGCAAGTGGTTCAATGCGGTGCAGTACGGCCTTGACCTGGAAACCGGCACCATCGACTACGATCAGGTCGAAGCTATGGCCCGCGAGCACAAGCCGCGCATCATTATCGCCGGCGGCTCGGCCTATTCTCGCCGCATCGATTTTGCCCGCTTCCGTGCCATCGCAGATTCCGTTGACGCCATTCTCTGGGTCGATATGGCGCATTTCGCCGGTCTCGTCGCCGGTGGTGCCCATCCAAGCCCGTTCCCGCATGCCCATGTCGCGACCTCGACCACCCACAAGACCCTGCGCGGTCCGCGTGGCGGCCTGGTGCTGACCAACGACGAAGACATCGCCAAGAAGATCAACTCGGCAGTGTTTCCCGGCCTGCAGGGCGGTCCGCTGATGCATGTGATCGCCGCCAAGGCGGTGGCATTCGGCGAGGCACTGACACCTGAGTTCAAGAGCTATATCGGCAATGTCGTGCGCAACGCCGAAGTGCTGGCCGAAACACTTGTGGCGGGCGGTCTCCAGATTGTCTCCGGCGGCACTGACACACACCTGATGCTGGTTGACCTGCGTCCCAAGAATCTGACCGGCAAGGCATCCGAAACAGCTCTTGGTCGCGCTTTCATCACCTGCAATAAGAACGGCGTTCCCAACGATCCGGAAAAGCCGACCATCACCTCAGGCGTTCGTCTCGGCACCCCTGCAGGCACCACCCGTGGCTTCGGCGAGGCCGAGTTCCGCGAGATCGGTGCATTGATCCTCAAAGTGCTTGATGGTCTCAAGGCTGCCAACTCCGAAGAGGGCAATGCCCAGGTTGAGGCTGAGGTGAAGGCGAAGGTCATGTCGCTGACTGATCGTTTCCCACTTTACCCGCATCTCGGGTAAGGCAGGATGCGCTGTCCCTATTGCAGTTCTGAAGACAGCCAGGTGAAGGATTCGCGGCCCGCCGAAGACGGTGCCGCGATCCGCCGCCGGCGCGTCTGCCCCGATTGCGGAGGCCGGTTCACCACCTTCGAACGCGTGCAATTGCGTGATTTGCAGGTGTTGAAGAAAACCGGCCGGCGGGTTCCGTTCGATCGCGAAAAGCTGGCCAAATCGTTCCAGATCGCATTGCGCAAGCGCCCGGTTGACCCCGAGCGCATTGATCGTGCGGTGTCCGGCATTGTCCGTCGTCTGGAAAGCTCGGGCGAGACCGAAATCGCCACCGACGGGATTGGTCTTCTGGTACTTGAGGCGCTCAAGGCGCTCGATGATGTCGGTTTTGTCCGCTACGCCTCGGTGTACCGTGATTTCTCCGGACCTGAGGATTTCGAGCGGACGATCGCAGAACTGACTGCACGCATTGCCGGAGACAGCAAGGTCGGGGACCTCTGAGATCATGGCCGCAAGCGCGCTAGATCGTCGTTACATGGCGGCGGCAATTCGTCTGGCGCGCTGGCATGAGGGCAGGACGGGGTCAAATCCGTCCGTGGCCACATTGATTGTCCGCGAGATCGACGGGCAGCATGTCATTGTCGGCCGCGGTGTCACGGCAATCGGCGGCAGGCCACACGCCGAACCCCAGGCATTGGCCGATGCCGGTGAACTGGCTCGTGGCGCTACCGCTTATGTCACTCTTGAACCGTGCGCTCATCATGGCCGCACTCCGCCTTGCGCCGAGACGCTGGTCTCGGCAGGTGTGGCCCGCGTGGTCGCTGCAGCAACCGACCCCGATGAACGGGTGTCGGGGCGCGGATATGCGATCCTGCGCGCGGCGGGTATCGAGGTGGTGGAGGGCGTTCTGGCCCGCGAGGCTGAGCGCGATCTGGCCGGCTATCTCATGCGCCGCACAAGCAATCGCGCGCATGTGACGCTCAAACTTGCGGTTTCTGCCAACGGCAAGATTGGAAGACGCGATGGCCGACAGGTGGCAATCACCGGCGAGATCTCGCGTCGGCAGGTTCACGCGTTGCGTGCCCAATCCGATGTGATCCTTGTTGGTGTCGGAACAGCCATCAATGATGATCCGGACCTGACATGCCGGCTCCCCGGTCTTGAGGACCGCTCACCTGCTCGGCTCGTGCTCGACACAAATCTCAGATTGCCAGTCAGTTCCCGGCTTGCAGCCACAGCCCGCGATGTTCCCTTGTGGATCGCCACTGCTGCCGCTCCGGATCATCCGCGCCGAGCCGAACTTGCAGCAGCAGGTGCCGAGTTTCTGGCCTGTGACGCCCATGATGGCAGACTGGCGCTTCCGGAATTGCTTGAGGACATTGCGGCGCGCGGTCTCTCGACGGTTTTTGTCGAAGGCGGTGCGGAAGTTGCAAAAGCCTTCCTCGACGAGGATTTGGTGGACCGTATCATTCTCTTTACCGGCGCGGCGGATATCGATGGCGAGGCAGTGAACGCACCGGTCACACGCGAGACGCTGCCCGAGACTTTCCGACCGGTCGCATCCGTGAGATACGGGACCGACCAGATGGATGAATTCGAAAGGGCCTGAAACCATGTTCACCGGCATCATCACCGATATCGGCCGGGTGGCCGCTCTCACCAGGCTTGATCAGGGTGTCAGCTTGCGCATCGAGACGGCCTGGGATCCTGCCGGTATCGACATCGGGGCGTCAATCGCCTGTTCCGGTGTCTGCCTCACCGTGACGGCCCTGCCGGCAGAGCGAGACAATTCCCGCTGGTTCGAAGTCGAGGCCTGGGAAGAGGCGCTGCGGCTGACAACGATTGCGAGCTGGGGTGTCGGTTCTCCGGTCAATCTGGAACGCTCCCTGAAGATTGGCGACGAGCTTGGCGGTCACATGGTTTCCGGGCATGTCGACGGGCAGGCCGAGATCATCGCCATCAAGGATGAAGGCGAGGCCCGGCGTTTCACGCTGCGCGCGCCTGCGCCGCTGTCACGCTTCATTGCGCCCAAAGGTTCTGTGGCCCTCGATGGCACGTCGTTGACCGTTAATGCCGTCAACGATGCTGAATTTGACGTGCTTCTGATCCGGCACTCCCTCGCGGTCACCACCTGGGGGGATCGTGCGGCCGGTGACCGTGTCAATCTCGAGGTTGACCAGATGGCGCGCTACGCGGCGCGTCTGGCTGAAGCATCAAAGCCGGAATGATCACCGGTTCGCAGGCTTAACGCTGCGGCTGGCCAAGGCTGAACCGGGCCGCCAGATGCAGTCCGAACACGGCGAAGACATGCATCAGCCATAGCGGATCGTTGCGGGCCAGGAAAAAAGTCTCCAGGAACGACAGCAAGGCCATGAAGACGATGATCATGAAGAACATGTCGGCGATCTTGCGGTTTTGCGGGATCTTGCGGGCCTTGGCGTAATTGATGACCGGGCCGACAAACATCACCCAGATCAACACCGATCCACCTAGAAATCCAAGATTGAGCAGGATGTCGAGATAGTTGTTGTGCCCGTGAACGATGAAACGGTAGTCCCACGCGTCTTCAAACGGATTGTCCAGCAGGAACACATTGTCGGTGCTCCAGAAATTGTAGAGCCCGAAACCGAGCCATGGGTGTTCCGGGATCTTGGACAGGCTGAACTGCCACAGCGTGGCGCGTCCGGTGTAGGTCTCATCCCCCAGCAGGTCTGCGATCAGCTGCAGGATGCCGGGGCTGTACAGAGAGCCCAGGGTGAGCGTGGCGACACCGCACAGCGCCAGCACAAATGCCACGATTGCCGCACTGCTGCGCCCGAACAGGGTGGCCATGAAAACAATCATGATCGACAGTGGAAAGAAGCCGCTGGTTGTTTTTGAGCCCGTCTTGAGCAGGAACACCGTTCCAGCCAGAAAGATGATCAGCCCGCCGAGACGATGGCCGGATCGCAGCAGATAAAGGCCGAAGATGGCGATCACGCACATCACTGGGCCGGCCATGTTCTTGTGGCTGAAATGACCGCGCCACAGCCCCGAATGCTGTGGTTCATAGGCGTCATACCCATGCTTGGCCAGATCCGGCACCAGCACCAGTCCGCCATAGGACATCAGCAGCGCCGCCGCAGCACCCGCGAACAAGGCAAGCTGCAAATCCTTCTCGTTGCGGGGCAACACGATGATCGAAAACGCAATAAACATCCCGATGACAGTCAGCACCACACCGCGAAAAACTGATTCGGGGTCGGGATCGCGCACGACGGAATAGGCAAGAACGACGGCCAGAAGCACAAAGCTCGGGGTCATCAGGCTGCCAAACACCTTCCTGCTGGCCAGGCACATCATGGAAAGCGCGAAAACCACTCCGGCGGCAAGAAAGCCGACCTGGTTGACCACATTTCCATCATTGCCGCCCGTGTCGCTGACCAGACTTGTGTGGGCAAACGGCTGCAGGGAGATCAGCATCAAGGCCATGCCAAGCGCCGAAAGCGCAATCGCCGATAACCGCAGCATGCCGGGAGTCAGGATGCCGGGGCGCGCAAGGGTCAGCTGATCCTGCAACGAAGACCAGGCCGGGCGACCGTGCTGTCCGGAAACATAAGGTGATACGGGGCGCATGCCATTGCCTGGGCGAGAGGTGTCAGGTTTCGAGCATCGGCTTTTATGGTTAACCGTGTGTAAACAAGATTAGCCCGCTCCACAAAGAGCCCGGTTGAACGGCATTTTGCGGCGCTGTATCACATTGTTGCGCTGTAGCTGGCAGGCTTGGGTGTAGCTCCGGATCAGCCGTCTGTGCCGGCGGAATCTGGCGTTTCTGGCGCCGCGTCCGGGTCGCCGTGAAACGCAAGGGCTTCGCCGCCTTTGGGGCATAGTCCGTAGATACCCGTCGCCACCCGCTCGAACCAGCCATAGTGATTGTCCGCCATCAGCGCGCGGGCTCTCTCTACGCCCGAGGTTTTGGCAACCAGTGCCGCCTTGGTTGGCCCAAGCTCGGAAAGAACACGGGCGCAGCGCAGCGCGTCCTGGCGATAGGCCGTCATCAGGCCCTGCCGCGTGGCACCGCCGGAATTGGGGTCGCCGGTCCGCTTGGCAAATTCTTTCAGCAGACGCGCCTTCTTGATGTTGGATTTCCGCGGCTTGTAGGGTCCCGGGTCGGCATGCACCTCCACCAACCCGTCTTTCAGCCGCACCGTCATCAGTCCGAGGCCAAGCCGGCGGCAGAGCGAGGTATTGGCGGCAAGTGCCTTCAGGAATGGTCGTCCGGTTCCGCGCGGCACTGCGATGTAAACCGCATCGGTAATTGCCTGCCGTTCAATGCCCTGGTGGAACAACGAAAGCGAGAATCCGGTCTTCAGCTCCACCACAACCGGGTCCTCGTCACCGCGCACCGCAACGATATCAGCTGCACCGATCTCGCCCTTGACCGCATAGTCTTGGCCTTCAAGCAGAGCCTTGACCGGCAGATAAAGGTCGGTTTCACGGGGTTTGGATTTGGTCATGGGATGTTCACTAAAGGAGTCGCTGCCTGCGCGCAAAGCTGCGATTGAATGACCGCTATCAATCGAGCGCGGTTATTTACCTCCCGTATTTATTCCGGACACGCAGGTGTAACTCAAGGACAAATGGCCGCTGTTGACCACCGCGAGGCCATTTCCGCTTGCCAAGTTGCGGACAAAGTGGTTTGACCGCGCTCTGATCCGACCCAATTCTCAGGTTCCAGCCGGGAGCCCCGGCGTGTGGCAAATCTGCCCGCAAAAAGGAAAGCCGTCATGGCCAAACCAAAGACACCGCATCTGCTGATCGTCGAAGCGCGCTTTTACGATGACATGTCCGATGCATTGCTTGATGGCGCCAGGTCGGCGCTTGATGCCGGTGGTGCGACCTACGATGTCATCACAGTGCCCGGCGCATTGGAAATTCCCCCGGCAATCGCCATGGCGCTGGACGCGATGGATGAGGGCGGTGCGGAGTATGACGGATTCGTGGCGCTCGGCGTCGTCATTCGCGGTGAAACCCACCATTTCGACATTGTCGCCAATGAATCCGCCCGCGGTCTGGTGACCTTGTCGATCTCGGAATCACTGGCGCTCGGCAATGGCATCATGACCACCGAGAACGCTGACCAGGCCTGGGAACGGGTCAAGAAGGACAAGCTCGACAAGGGTGGCTTTGCCGCACGGGCCGCGCTGACGATGATTGCCCTGAAAGAAAAACTGGCAGGTTGATACCGGTGACCGAACAAACTCCTCCATCGCCGGCACCGACGCCGGAAATCAAAGCCGCCAACCAGCGCGGTGCTGCACGGCTGGCCGCTGTTCAGGCGCTCTACCAGATGGATATCGGTGGCGCCGGCGTGCTTGAGATTGTGGCTGAATACGAAGCCCATCGCCTCGGCAATGAGATTGACGGCGAACAGTACCGTCCGGCCGACCCGGCATGGTTCCGCGCCGTGGTGTCCGGCGTCGTTGAAAACCAGCGGGCGCTTGACCCTGTCATTCGTGCTGGCCTCACCGAGGACTGGCCGCTGTCGCGCCTCGACGCGACCTTGCGCGCAATCCTCAGGGCAGGGGCATGGGAACTCTCCGCCAAGAAGGATGTGCCCGTCGCAGTCATCGTCAATGAATATGTGGATGTGGCCCGCGCATTCTTCGATGGCGAAGAAACCAAGATCGTCAACGCGGTGCTTGATCGCCTGGCGCGCAAATACCGGGAAGATACCAAGCCGGGCAAGGGCTGACAGCCATGGCATTTCTAGACAGGATCGGCTTGGCCGGCGCGACGGAGCCGGAAAATCTGGCGCGGCGCAATGCGCTCTTGTTGTCGGGGGCTCAGGCTTTCGGCGGCTCTGCGGCTCCCATCGCCATCTCGATGGGCGGGCTCGCGGGTTTCTATCTGCTTGGCGCCGACAAGTCGCTCGCCACTGCGCCGGTTACCGGCTTCAACCTCGGTGTCGCCGTCGGAGCCTTGCCCGCCGCCTGGCTGATGCGCCAGATTGGCCGCCGCTACGGGTTCCTGTCAGGCATGGCCATGACCGCATTCGGCGGTGTCGTGGCCGCCACAGCCCTGTTCCGTCATGAGTTCTGGCTCTTTGCCCTCGGCATGGCGTTCATTGGCCTTGGTGGCTCGTTTGTGCAGCAATACCGTTTTGCTGCAGCCGATGGTTCGCCGACAAATTTCAAGGCCCAGGCTATTTCCTGGGTGCTGGCCGGCGGTGTCTTCGCCGCCATCATCGGGCCGCAAACGGTGATTTTCACGCGGGAATTGTTTGATCCCGTGATGTTTGCCGGTTCGTTTGTCGCCCTTGTGCCACTGGCAATGATCACCATGTCGATCCTCTGGTTCCTGCGTATCCCGAATGATACCCGGCCGGGCGACGCCGGGCATGATGAAACACCCGCCCGCCCGCTGGGCGAAATCATTACCCAGCCGCGCTTTGTCACGGCGATGATCTGCGGTGTTGGCGCTTACGCCCTGATGACATTCATGATGACCGGTGCACCGCTTGCCATGGTTGGATGCGGCTTCTCGCCGGAACTGGCGACGCTTGGCATCCAGTGGCACGTGATGGCGATGTTTGCGCCGAGCTTCTTCACCGGCAAGCTGATTGCCCGCTTTGGCCGCGACACCATCACTGCCACCGGTCTCGTTATTCTTCTCGGCTGCGCCATCGTCGCCCACATGGGGATTGAGCTTTGGAATTTCTGGCTGGCGCTTGTGCTGCTTGGAATTGGCTGGAATTTCGGTTTCATCGGTGCCACGACCATGGTCACCATGACCTATCGTCCCTCCGAGAAGAACAAGGTGCAGGGCTTCCACGACGTCACCCTGTTTGGCATCGTTGCCTTCTCGTCGCTGATGTCGGGCAAGGTTCTCAATGCCTGGGGCTGGGACGCGCTCAACAGCCTGTTCTGGCCCGTGGCGCTGTTCTGCCTTCTGGTTCTGGGCGCGCAGATTCTCTGGGAGCAACGCCGCTCGGCCTGATCTGTTGTTGATTGAGGCCGTCTGTTAACGCCCCGGATAACAACCTCTGTCTGGAGCATGCCGTTCCGGCAACGTTTCTGGGTGCTTATTGTTTGCGCCCGGTCAATAACACCATATGCGCCCTTGACGGCCCCCCGCCTCTGTCGCAATCATCCGACCCGATGCGGCAGGGTGTGCGGACGTGTGGTTCGTGCTCCTTTCGCCGCGGAATGATTGGCCGGGGGGAGGTTTCCGGCCATATTGGAGGGATATCAGCATGACAATTCTATTTGCTGTGATCGCCTGTGGATTGCTTTCCATTGTTTACGCCATCTGGGCGACCAAATCGGTTATGGCAGCCGACCAGGGCAATGCACGCATGCAGGAAATCGCAGGCTACATTCGTGAAGGCGCTCAGGCTTACCTGAACCGCCAGTACACCACCATCGCCATTGTCGGCGCAGTTGTTTTCGTGATCACCTGGTTGCTGCTCGGCGCCACGGCCGCGATCGGCTTCCTGATCGGTGCGGTGCTGTCGGGGGCGGCGGGCTACATCGGCATGCACGTTTCGGTTCGTGCCAATGTGCGCACGGCGCAGGCTTCCGCCGTCAATCTCGCCGGCGGCCTCGACATCGCCTTCAAGGCCGGTGCCATCACCGGCATGCTGGTGGCGGGTCTCGCGCTTCTGGGTGTTGCGGTTTATTACTATATTCTCACCGGCCCGATGGGGCTTGCATCCGACAGCCGTCAGGTGATCGACGCGCTTGTAGCGCTCGGCTTCGGTGCTTCGCTGATTTCCATCTTCGCCCGTCTCGGCGGCGGTATCTTCACCAAGGGCGCCGACGTTGGCGGTGACCTTGTTGGCAAGGTCGAAGCCGGCATTCCCGAAGATGACCCCCGCAACCCGGCGACGATCGCCGACAATGTTGGCGACAATGTCGGTGACTGCGCCGGCATGGCTGCCGACCTGTTTGAAACCTATGCGGTGACGGTTGTTGCCACCATGGTTCTGGCAGCGATCTTCTTTGGCGGGTCTGACGTGCTTGGCTCCGCCATGCTTTATCCGCTGGCCATCTGCGGTGTTTCGATCATTACCTCTATCGTCGGTACCTTCTTCGTCAAGCTCGGTCAGAACGGCTCGATCATGGGCGCGCTGTACAAGGGCCTGATTGTCACCGGTCTGTTGTCGATCGTCGGTCTTGGCGGCGCAACCTCGATGACCGTCGGTTGGGGTGAGATCGCAGTGATCGATGGCATGCCCATCACCGGCACGGCCTTGTTCGCCTGTGGCGTGGTTGGCCTGATCGTGACTGCGCTGATCGTGGTCATCACCGAGTACTACACCGGTACCAACAAGCGTCCGGTCAACTCGATCAGCCAGGCGTCGGTCACCGGTCACGGTACCAACGTGATCCAGGGTCTCGCCATCTCGCTTGAATCGACCGCTCTGCCTGCGATCGTCATCGTTGGTGGCATTATCTCGACCTACCAGCTTGCCGGTCTGTTCGGCACCGGTATCGCGGTCACCGCCATGCTCGGCATCGCTGGCATGATCGTGGCGCTCGATGCCTTCGGGCCGGTCACCGACAATGCCGGTGGCATCGCTGAAATGTCGGGTCTTCCGCCGGAAGTCCGTCAGGCAACTGACGCGCTTGACGCGGTCGGCAACACCACCAAGGCGGTGACCAAGGGCTATGCCATTGGTTCGGCCGGTCTGGGTGCGCTGGTGCTGTTTGCAGCTTACTCGAACGACCTGAAGTTCTTTGCCAGCAAGGCAAATGCCGAAGGCTCGACCCTCTATCCCTACTTCAAGGATATGGGCGAGATCTCGTTCGATCTGTCCAACCCCTACGTCGTTGCCGGCCTGATCTTCGGCGGTCTGATCCCCTATCTGTTCGGCGGAATCGCCATGACAGCCGTGGGACGCGCTGCAGGCTCAATCGTCGAAGAGGTCCGCGCTCAGTTCAAGGCCAAGCCGGGCATCATGGCCGGTACCGAAAAGCCTGACTACGGCCGTGCCGTGGACATCCTGACCAAGGCCGCGATCCGCGAAATGATCGTGCCGTCGCTACTGCCGGTTCTGGCTCCGCTGTTCGTCTATTTCGGCGTTCTGCTGATCTCCGGATCCAAGGCTTCGGCCTTCGCGGCTCTCGGCGCTTCGCTGCTGGGTGTGATCGTCAACGGTCTCTTCGTCGCCATCTCGATGACCTCGGGCGGCGGTGCATGGGATAACGCCAAGAAATCCTTCGAAGACGGTTTTGTCGACAAGGATGGCGTCAAGCACGAAAAGGGATCGGAAGCTCATAAGGCCTCCGTGACCGGTGATACTGTCGGCGATCCTTACAAGGACACCGCCGGTCCGGCCGTCAATCCGGCCATCAAGATCACCAATATCGTTGCTCTGCTGCTGCTGGCTGTGCTGGCGCACTGATCCTGAAGCAGGGATGATCTGAAAGAACCTCGCGGAGAGCAATTTCCGCGGGGTTTTTTGATGGTATAGATCCCGGCAATTATTTGGCGACTGAAGGCGGGGATGTTGCTGCTTACCATTCTGGAAGGAGCCGGATTTATCGCCGGGACTGCGGCGCTGACACTTCTATGCTATTTCGCCATGCGACGGCTGGCCGGTGTCGATCCGGAACAGACAACGAAAGACCTGAGGAGCTCGGTGATATTTCGCGTATCGACCCTTCACGGCCTCATTCTGGCACTGGTTTTCGCCCAGGAGATGGTGGAATACCAGCAGCTCAAAAACCCATACACCCATGACGTCCACGCTTTTCCGGATGCCCGTTTCTATGCGGGCCAGCAGGGCGCGGTAGAAACCGGCTCGTATCAGCGGCTTATTGAGCAGATTGCCCGGTCATAGTCTGTGCGCCGCAGAAAGATATCTGCGGGCTTAAGCAAGCCGATGGATCCGGTCCGGCGACGGGATCAGTTGATGCCGCCCAGCGCTGAACGGCCAATCGCGCTTGGATCTGACGCACCTGTAATAACCTGAGCCAGGAATGACTTGTCGACGCCGCCGGTTGGCGTTGTGCGCGAAATCATGTCGAAGACCCTGCCATCCTTCAGGGTGTAGTTGGCGATCTGTTTGACCGTGCCATCTTCATCGAAATAGACCGCCAGCACCGTCTGGTCGACCAGTTTCGGCTTCATGAACATCGCTCCGCGGACCCGCTTCTGCGAGACATAGTAGAAGACTTCATTGTCAAAAGTCGCCGTGGTCGACGGTGTGCCCAGCGACAACAGGACCTGCTCGCGGCTCGAGCCGACTGGGGTCAGGTCCAGCGCGGTCTGGTCGACGACATATCCTTGATTTAAAACTTCACTGGTCGTGCAGCCACCCAGTGCGATCGTTGAGACGACTGCAATAGCCGCGCCGAGACGCAAATTACGTCCGGTTGCCTTGAAAACTCTTATCGTCAACGACATCTCCCTTTGGCACGCGAGCTTGCCAGCCGCAGCCATTGCGTTTTGCGTCCCATTCGGTAAACCAGCTTCCGCACGGATGCAACACACCAGTCTATCGCAGTTGCGATGATATCCATCGGCCATTGAAGGCATTTTCATGATCTGGAACCTGTTCAAGCGAAAAAAAGCCAATCAGGCCCTGGTCGAGAGGCAGTATGCCGAGATTACCGCTGCGGCTCGATCTCCGGCATTTTACGAGTCAATGGGCGTGCCCGATACCGTCATGGGGCGGTTTGAAATGATTTCGCTGCATCTTTTCCTGTATCTTCGCCGGACGGGATCGGCAGGCGAGGCCACCCAGGGCCTGGCGCAGGAGATTGTCGACGCATTTTTCGAGGATGTTGATCATTCCATCCGCGAGCTCGGAATCGGTGACATGGGTGTGCCCAAACGGATGAAAAAACTCGCCAAAATGTTTTACGGCCGTGTCACATCCTACAGTCAGGCGCTTGATGCTGACGATCGTCAGGCCCTGACTGATGCGCTCAAACGCAATATTCACCCTGAGGTCGGTGATGATGCTCCGTCGATGCAGGCGCTTTCGGACTGGGTGATGGCCACCGCGCGCGCACTTGAAGAAGTGACTGATGAAACCCTGTCCGCCGGACAACTGGTTTTCAAGGCAGTCGATAGAGAGGTGATGTGATGAAGGTCTCAGACGATCTGTTTTCGTACGAGGTAAAGGTCAGTCATGTCTCGGCCAATCCTATCTCTGTGAAGATTTCAGCCGATGCGGCCGATTGCAAACGTCTGGCGCGGCAGTGGCGCGTTCCCGAAGTGCTCAGCTTTGAAGCCGAGCTTGAGCTGGGACGCTGGAAGCGTGATGGCGTGCGGGTGAAGGGTCGTGTGACATCCGCGATCGTTCAGGATTGTGTTGTCACTCTCGATCCGGTCAAACAACAGATCGAGGAAGACCTTGAAGCGGTTTTCCTTCCGGAAAATTCGCGTCTGGCGAAGCGGACACTCGACGGTAATGGAGAAATGTTCCTGGATCCGGATGGGCCGGACCTGCCCGAAGTCTTCAGTGGCGATTCGATAGATGTCGGGGCTTTCGCCGCGGAGTTTGCAGCGCTCTCAATTGATGAATACCCACGCAAGGAGGGGTTGGATTTTGCCGATCGGATCGAAAGCGATTCATCTTCGGACAAAAAACCGTCGCCTTTTGCTGTCTTGAAAGGTCTCAAGCGCGACGAATCCGCCGGTTAGCCCTGAATGAGACGACAAAGCGGTTGTACGTGGTGTGAAAACGGGTATTTTCTGCCAACAAATCCGGCCCGAAGAGCCGGGGGATAAAGGATGGGGCGTGATCAGGATTGCGGTTGATTTGATGGGGGGCGATCATGGCCCCAAGGTTGTCGTGCCTGGCGTTGCAAAGGCGCTGGAGCGTCATCCGGACATCCGCTTTACGCTTTTTGGTCTTGAAGGCGAGTGCCTTCCGGTTCTCGACAAGTTTCCGGCGCTCCGTGAAGCGTCCACCTTTGTGCCCTGTGAAGTCGCTGTGAGCATGGACGACAAGCCCAGCCAGGCGCTTCGTCATGGCCGTTACCGGTCTTCCATGTGGCGCGCCATCGAAGCCGTTAAGACCGACGACGCGGATGTCTGCGTCTCGGCCGGCAACACTGGCGCATTGATGGCCATGTCGAGGTTTTGTCTTCGCACGATGGCCAACATCGACCGGCCTGCAATCGCGGCGATCTGGCCGACGATGCGTGGCGACAGTATCGTGCTCGATGTTGGCGCAACCGTTGGCGCGGACGCGCAGCAACTGATTGATTTCACCATGATGGGTGCCGCCATGGCGCGGGCGCTGTTCGAGATCGAGAAGCCGACGGTCGGACTTCTCAATATCGGTGTTGAGGAAATCAAGGGACAGGAAGAAGTCAAGGAAGCCGGGCGCCTGATCCGTGAGGCAGCAATGCCCAGTTTTGGCTATTATGGTTTTGTCGAAGGCGATGACATCGGCAAGGGGACAGTCGATGTGGTTGTCACCGAGGGTTTTTCCGGCAATATCGCGCTCAAGACAGCAGAAGGCACGGCCCGTCAGATCGGCAGCTATCTGCGCGCGGCGATGTCACGCACCCTGATGGCGCGCATCGGATATATTTTTGCCAAGAGCGCATTTGACCTGCTGCGCGAGAAAATGGATCCGGGCAAGGTCAATGGCGGTGTCTTCCTCGGGCTGAACGGCATCGTCATCAAGAGCCATGGCGGCGCTGACGCCGAGGGTTTTGCTGCAGCTGTCGACGTTGGCTTCGATATGGTGCGCAACGGGCTGAAGGCCAAAATTGAACACGATCTCAAACTCTACCATAACCGCCGCTCAGCCCTTGCTGTTCCGGTCGGTGATACTTCTTCCAGCTAGGATGCCAGCATGATCCGGTCTGTCGTACGTGGTTTCGGGGCTCACCTCCCTGAGCGCATCATGAAAAACAGTGATATGGAAGGCGTTGTCGAAACCAGCGATGAATGGATCGTTCAACGCACCGGGATCCGCCAGCGTCATATAGCGGGCGAGGGAGAGACAACTGCATTCCTGGGCGAGATGGCTGCCCGCGCAGCGCTTGAACGCGCCAACATGACCTCGGCGGATATCGATCTCATTATTTGCGCGACCTCCACACCCGACAACACGTTTCCGGCCACAGCGGTCAATATTCAGGACCGGCTTGGCATGCACCACGGTGCAGCGTTTGACATCCAGGCGGTCTGTTCGGGCTTCGTGTTTGCTGTCACCACTGCAGACAGCTACATCAAGTCCGGGTTGGCCAAGCGCGTTCTTGTCATCGGTGCCGAGACATTTTCCCGCATCCTTGACTGGAACGACCGGACCACATGCGTGCTGTTTGGCGACGGTGCCGGCGCCATTGTGCTTGAGGCCGAGGAGGGTGAGGGGACTACTGCGGACCGCGGCGTGTTGACGGCCCATCTGCGTTCGGATGGCGCTCATCGTGACAAGCTTTATGTCGACGGCGGCCCTTCGACCACAGGCACCGTCGGGCATTTGCGCATGCAGGGCCGCGAAGTGTTCAAGCATGCCGTCGGAATGATCACGGATGTGATCGAGGCTGCATACGCGGCCACCGGGTTGAGTTCCGAGGATCTTGACTGGTTCGTTCCCCATCAGGCAAACCGCCGCATCATCGATGCGTCCGCACGCAAGCTGGGAATTGACGATTCCAAAGTGGTGATCACGGTCGACCACCACGGCAACACCTCTGCCGCATCCATTCCGCTGGCTCTGTCGGAAGCTGCATCCGATGGCAGGATAAAAAAAGGTGATCTTGTCCTTCTTGAAGCCATGGGCGGTGGTTTCACTTGGGGTTCGGTGCTTTTGCGCTGGTAGCCACGAGATTTTGCTTTGCAATTGATTAACCACCCCGCGCAGCTGTTTGGATATGGATAACGCAAGTCGGTGGCTCATGCGGGAGTTGCTTGACCTTGGGTGCCATGATCCATAAAGTTGTCACACTACATTTATGGGCGGCGAGGATGCTGACCGGTCTGGTTGGATAAAATGAGCGGCAAAACAATTACCAGAGCTGATCTTGCGGAGGCGGTTTTTCGCAAAGTCGGGCTTTCTCGAACAGAGTCTGCGGAACTCGTCGAGATGGTCATTGACGAAGTGTGCGGCGCGATTGTTCGTGGCGACAGCGTCAAGCTTTCCTCGTTCGCGACCTTCCAGGTGCGTGACAAGAAGGAACGGATTGGGCGAAACCCCAAGACCGGCGAAGAAGTGCCGATCAGCCCGCGCCGCGTGATGACGTTCAAGGCATCCAATGTGCTCAAGAACCGCGTCCTCAAGGGCCACACGGCGCGCAAGGTTAAAACCAAAACCTGATTAACCAACAGTTTGGCCCAGTATCCACGGTCCCGTCAGACCATGCACGGATGCTGGTTGTTGCCGAAGCAGCACTTGATATTTTCATTGCAAACCTCTGAAATAGCTCTCGCAGAGTTGTCTGGCGCTGCGATTCGTCAGGGCAGGGTGCGACGTTTCCCGTAAGGGGTTTCGATTTCGCATTGCTTTGAACCGAATGATGCGCATCTGGCTGGATACCTCACAGCGGCTATCGCGTGCTAACTCGGCGACGTGTGCCAGCAACATCGGAGTGGCCCAATGGATAACAAGAGCCCGGACGCATTCCGGACAATCTCCGAAGTGGCGGAAGATCTTGATCTTCCGCAGCATGTGTTGCGGTTTTGGGAAACCAGATTCACACAGATCAAGCCGATGAAACGCGGCGGCGGCCGGCGCTACTATCGGCCCGATGATATCGAACTGCTCAAGGGTATCCGTATCCTGCTTTATGATCAGGGATATACGATCAAGGGCGTGCAGAAACTTCTCAAGCAGAACGGCAACAAGTTCGTCATCGCCATCGGCAGCGGAGATCTGGCGGCCGTGGAAGCACTCTCCGCAAGCATGGCTGAAGAGACGCCCCCTCCACGCGCGCAAGCCACCGAGGAAGATCAACTGGTCGGCAAGCCGCGTCTGCCTGCGACACGGCGTTTCTTCGGACTTGGCGGAGACAACGGAAAGCCGGAGGCGGAGGCACCGGAGGGCGGGGCAGGCGGCCTGAAACGCGACGACCGCGCACTGCTTCAGGAAGCGCTCTACGATCTTCTTGAGTGTAAACGGTTGCTTGATCAGGTCCGTTGACCCGGCCGGGACATACGCCCGTGCATCATCCAGAACGCCGTTTGATAAATCGAACGGCGTTCCAGTCAATCGGCCGAAGTTCTAATTCAACATATTGACGTGCAGGTTTCGCGCTTCGGTCAGTGCTGTTTCAAGGCTGGCTGATAGCTGTGGGAGCCGTTTTCTCTTGGCCAGAGCCAGTGCCATTTCAAGCTGCATGATAACCATGGCGAGACGGTCATGTTCGTCCTGAGTCGCCAAGGTAACGATTTCCGGAGCTGCGTGTGGATGGCGGCGCAGTGTCATGAGCGAGCGGTAAATCCTTCGAAATAGGATCTGAGGTCCTCGCGTGAAAACTGCTTTTCGATCTCCGCCGGGCTCATGGTGTCCGCTCCGAACCATGGAAACCTGCTGTCGTCAAAGCTTTCTGTCAGAAAATCGATGAAAGCCCTGTGCCGCGAGCTTTTGGCCACTTCGGGGTGGGTCGCCAGCCATATTTCAACGCGGAAATCGAAACCCAGGTCAATATGTTCGACATCGCCGCCGATGGCTCTGGCATAATTCGGCATCAGTCCGATACCTGCGCCTTTGGCCACCGCCCAGTAATGTGCCGAGGAGAAATTGGTTTTCATCCGCACCATGCGTTCGGCAATTTTGGGTCCGAAGATCTTGTCCAGCTCATAACCGCGCAATTGGTCCGTCTGCTGCTCGACCACCCTGTGATTGACCATGTCGGCGACACTCTTGGGTCGTCCGAACTGCTCAAGATAGCTGCTGCTGGCAAAGGGAACCAGATGCAGATAGCCCAGCCGCTTCACCTTGAGTTCCGGCCGGTTTGGCATTTCCAGCTGCACTGATATATCCGCTTCCA
>CAXBIE010000069.1:0-26340 GCA_963975635.1 uncultured Hoeflea sp.
CGTCTCGTCAGGCGAGAAACAGAATTGATTCCATCTAGCCATGAAGCGCTCTAGGACCGGATACTGGCGACCACGCGAATGCGGTGACCATCCGGGTCGGCTGCCACGAATGTGTGCCCGAACGGCTTTTCCACCGGTTCGACCAGAATCGGCAATCCCTTATCCACCCAGTCGGCGTGAAGGTGTGTCAGCGCCGCCACATCGGCGACATCAAATGAGATCTCGCTGGCGCCGGGCTTTCCGCTGCCCGATGGATCGGCATCGCTGGCCAGCCAAAGCCCCAGCAGGACGGCGTCGCTGAGCGGCAGCATGGCGAATCCGGGGCCGGAATCGATCGCCGGCTTGCCGAGCAGCCCGGAATAGAAGCCGGCGCTGGCGACCGGATCGGCGACATGCAGCAGGACGAAATTGAAAGTCAACATTGTAATCTCCGTGGTTGGTGCTGCGATCGTGCAAGCACCGGGAGACTACGGTTTTATACTGCCAAATATTGTCAGCATTGATTCAGACTCACTCGCCAGTCCGGGGGCGCAGGTGAATCCCCTGCTTCTCCTGCCACTGCTTCATCAGCGTCGCCCTTCGCTGCGGATAGCCGCCCGGCTCAACCGTCAGGCTGACGATGCGGTCGGCTCTGAAATGCCTGAAATCACTGCGCAATTCGCACCATGACACCACCACCCGGCTGCGGTCGAAAAAGGCTAGCGCAATCGGCCAGATGGTGCGCTCGCTGGCAATCCCCTCCGCATTGGCATAGGCGATCGTCAGCTTGCGCTGCCTGCGGATCGCGTCACGGATCAGCGGCAACTCGCTCTCTCCGGCCGCAAGCTGCGGACCAGGGACAACCAGCAGGGTGGATTCATCGAGCCCGGTGCGCAGATCATCCGGCAGAACCGCGGCGATTTTCACCAATGCGCTCTGCGCCGCCTGCGCCAGCGGCAAATCCGCCCGCTGCGCCACCCAGCGCGACCCCAGCACCAACGCCTCGATCTCGTCTTCGGAAAACATCAGCGGCGGCAGCATGAAGCCGGGCTTGAGCACAAAGCCCACGCCGGCCTCGCCATCGATCGCCGCGCCCTGCGCCTTGAGCGTTTCGATGTCGCGGTAAATGGTGCGCAGCGACACGCCCAGCTCTTCCGCCAGCGAGGCCCCGCTGACAGGCCGCTTGTAGCGCCGGAAGGCCTGCAACAGATCAAGAAGACGGGCGGCGCGGGACAAGGGCGGGACTCCGGGTACAGGATGCGGTGGGCGAGTGTAGCATGAATGATGACAGAAAATGTCAGGAGGGGCGATTAAGGAAGATTACCAGCCAATTTTTTGTTCGTTCGAATGTCAATCCAGAAGCGACCGCTTTGCGCCGCCGTTGCCGCTGTCCGCGAATATCATCCGTATTTCCGAAGTCCGGCATACGCTTTGGGCGACGACAGGTCTGCGAAGGATGGGGAGCGGAAGTTCGCTACATCGGGAAAGAATGACGGGGAATACCATAGGCAGACGCACACAAACCTTCAGCCGGTTGTGGCTGGGCTCCGGCAGACATCGATGAATGCGCGTAACGGCGTCGACGTGAAGCGGCTTGGATAGTAGAGCTTCGGGCCTTCTTGTTCAGCCCACCAGGCAGGCAGGACAGGGACCAGAATTCCAGCGCGAAAATCGTCTTCGAGCCAGTTGCGGAAGGTGGCGATGATGCCCAATCCAGCTCGCGCGTAGCTCAAGCCGGTGTTCAAGGCATTCACGCTTAAAACCAGTCGCGTCATGGGCCTCACCTGGACCGTTTCGTCCCCGTTTCGCAAAATCCAGGGCAAGAGAGGTCCCCCAGATAATCTGTAGCGGATCGCATGATGCTCTGTCAGTTCAACAGCGTTCTCAGGATGGCCGTGCTCCGTCATGTAAGCGGGCGACGCAGCAAGCGCGATCTCCTGGACGCGTGGACCGACTGGAATGGAAATCATGTCTTTCTCGATGGACGTGCCATACCGGATGCCCGCGTCACATTCGGCAGCGATGATGTCGACTAGATTGTTCTCCACCACGATTTCGACTTCCACTTGCGGATGTCTGCGCTGAAATTCCACGAGAAGGGGCGGCAGGATGTCCGGCATGACAGCACCCGGCACGTTGAGCTTCAAACGTCCCTGCACACGGTCCGTCGAACTTGCCGTTTCCAGGCAGGCTGCATCCATTTCCGCCAATAGCGGCTGAATGCGGTCTGCCAACGCACGACCTTGTTCTGTGGCCCGGACGCTTCGGGTCGTGCGCAGGAGAAGCGGCAAGCCGAGCTGTGCCTCGACCCGCGAGACCGTCGTGCTGATTTTGGAGGGAGCAACGCCCAGCCGTTTCGCTGCGGCCCGGAAGCCGCCTTCATTCAAGACGGTGAGAAACACCATGAGATCATTCGGAGATACATTGTTCTTCATAGAGAACAGACTATTCGAATTTCAGTCGATTATCAAAGAATTCGATAACAATTAGATTGTCTCTGATCCCAGCGCTTGGCGCTAAGCAAATTCAGGAGACAACCCCATGTTCATCGTTACAGGTGCGTCAGGCAAACTCGGTCGCAAGATCGTTGAAAACCTTCTGCTGCATGTCCCGGCCGCAAGCATCGGCGTCAGCGTTCGTGACTCTTCAAAAGTAGCCGACATTTCGGCACGCGGGGTGCGCGTGCGTCAAGGCGATTACAATGATGCCGAAAGCCTCCGCCATGCCTGGGCCGGTGTCAAGAATCTATTGATGATCTCATCGAATGCGGCCGCCACGGGTGGCAATCCCCTGGAGCAACACGCCACCGCCATACGTATTGCGGGAGAATTGGGTGTGGACCGCATTTTCTACACCAGCCAAGTGTCGAGCGCAGAGGCCTCTCATTTCCCACCCGGCAGAGACCACGCGGCTACGGAGAAGATGTTGGCAGAATCGGGGCTAGCCTGGACGTCTATGCGCCACGGGTTCTACGCCGAGAGTGCGTTGATGCTGAACGCGCGCGGTTTCGGCGCTGGTACGCTGGAGGGACCCAAAGACGGCAAGGTCGCCTGGGCGACCCACGATGATCTCGCGGCCGCCGACGCCGCCTTGCTGGCCGGCATCGAGGTGATCGACGGCCCGACACCGCCCCTGACGGGCAGTGAGGCTTTGGACCTTGCCGACCTTGCGGAGCTGGCCGGAGAAATTCTGGGCAAGCCAATCTCGCGGAGTATCGTGAGCGAAGAAGAGACGGAGGCGAAGGCCCGCGCTGCCGGGGTACCAGAAGGTTCCATCGCCGTGATGCTGGGATATTATCGGGCAGCACGTGCTGGAGAATTTGAAGCGGTCGATCTCACGCTGGCCAAGATACTGCAACGTGCCCCCGAGACCATTCGCACCTTCCTGACGTCAAAGCTCTAAAGCGCGTTGTCTTGTCACTGTGCGGAGACGGTTGAACAACAATTTTAAGGTGTCTTCAATGACTGCTCTGGGGCGCAAGCGACCGGGTCACGAGCCACAGCCCAAGGTCGGCACTGGCCCGGAAGCGCCGCCGTAATCGCTGCAGATCAATGTCCGCTTTGCCGACGTTGATCCTGAAATCTGCCTGCCACCCCACGCCCCACAAAAAGCCGGGGATCCCTCCCCGGCTTTCGTTGCTCCATGCAGCCCGGTCAGGCCTGCGGATCATCGTTGGTGCCCCGCTGGCCATGCGGATGCCGCCGCGCCATTGCCGCCGGAAAAAGCTCCGCCTTTCAGATCCCGGGGCGCATAAGACGCTTCTACAGAGGACCGCCGTCCACAAGCCGCTCGGGATGATCGTCACACCAGGCGGCGAGCAGGCTGGCGATCTCCGGCGAGCCCGCCATGTCGGCGGCGTTGCGCGGGACAGCGATGCCGGCATCCAGCGCCAGTTGAAGGCAGCCGACGTGATCCCTTGCGGCCTTTTGCGGGCAGTTCTCCGACCCATGCATGATGGTGGACAGAAGTGTTCCGCCATAGCCGTTCTGATGAGAGAGGTTGGGACCCAGTGACAGCAGATAGCCCATCACCTCGGGCAACCCCTCCCAGCCGGCGGCCTGCACAGGCGTCAATCCCTCGGCGTCGGGATGGTCGGCCTCTATGCCCAGGGCCACCAGCCGCTTGATGTGATCAAGCTTGCCCGGCAGGTGCAGGATTGTGCGGATGATGTTGCGGTAGGCCTCGGGCAGCCGCTCCGCGTCGATCACCCGGCCTTGGGTGTCCGCGCCGTCAGCCGCCATCGCCAGCAGGGTTTCTTCCGATGTCAGCTGCGGTGCAGCACCGCGTTTTTCGATCTCGCGCGCCAGAGCTTGATTGCCGAAAACGCGGGCATAGCCATAGCAGCTGCAGCCTTCGAACTGTCGCGCCGGGTCGGCACCGGCGTCGAGCAGCAGCCGGATCATCTCTGGCGAGGACATGCGCCGGGCCGCCTGATGCAGGGCCGGGATGACCCAGGGGCGTTCACCGCCGACATGGGTTCCGTCAAACTCGTCGGCCAACGCGCCCGCGTCGAGCAGCATCCGGACGGCCGTGATGTCGTCAAAGTCCATCGCCCGAAGCAGCGCATTGGTGCCGCGCGGATTGGCGCCGTGTTCAAGCAGCATCCTGAGACCCTCGTGATGCCCCAGTTCCGTGGCATGATAGAGAGATTCATTGTCGTTGGGGTTAGCGCCCTTCTCGAGCAGCCAGCGTCCGAGAACCATGTTGTCGCCGTGTCCGATCGCCCCATAGAGCACGGACAACTGGTGGTCGTTTTCTGTCGACAGCGACATCGACTCGTCGACGCTTGCCCCGTTTTCGACGAGCATCTCGGCAATCGCAATCATGTCATCTGCAAGGTCGGGGCGCTGATGGATATACCGCGAAAAAGCCAGATGGCAGAGCGGCGAGCGCAAGCCGATCAACCGTGTTGCCGCCGAAGGGTCATCGCGCAGGGCGCTGCTGACAGCGGTGCGGTCATAGAGCGCGATCTGCAGGCCAAGCTGCCCGTCGGCAAGGTCGGGCGACAGGCTCAGCAGCCTGTTTATGACATGGGCCTGACCATGGAACAGCGCAATCCTGAGCCGCTGCTTCCTGGCGGCCGTGTCGAGCCCGTAAAGCTCTGCCGCCAGTTTCAGGGCTGACCAGCTTGCAAAATTGTTTTCCCGCGCAATGACATGCAGGTAATCGGCGTGTTTCAAGACCTCGCCCTCCGGTCTGGGCGGGTGGTTGGCAATCCGCTGCCGCGCGTGGATATCCCCGGAAAGATGCGCCTTCTTCAGCGACTTGGCATCACGGCGCAGTTGGTCGATGGATTTTGTCATCGGTTTCCTCATCAAGACACTCGGTGGTCCGCTGAAACGAGCATGAGAAGAACCGAATGATGGTCGGTTTTGTCTTGTGGGGTACCGATGACAGCTTTCCGCGGACCTGGATGCCGCCCCATGCGGCAGTGCCAGCTTAGCAAAAACCGGCAATTTCATCCAGCCCGTTTCAGCCCGCCCGGGAATGGCGCCCTGCCTCCGTCCGGCCCTGCAGACCTGTGCGATGGGCCGGGTTGCGCGGCAGACGCCCGCCCCGGCACTTGCCGGCAATCCACAAAAAAAGCCGGGGATCGCTCCCCGGCTTCTATCGTTGCGCGATACGGCCCGGTCAGGTCTGCGGATCGTCGCCGCCGTCCGGCAGATCGTCAGCCGGTGGCGTCTCGCCGGAGGAAATGCCCTCAGCTGCATCGGGTGCAACCGCGCCGGCTTCCACCGCCTCATCGACCGCGTCTTCCAGCAGCTCTTCGTCGGCTTCCGGCTCGTTGATGCGGTCGACGGAAACCACACGCTCGTCCTTGGCGGTCGAGAAGATGGTCACGCCCTTGGTGGCGCGGCTGGCCATGCGGATGCCGCCGACCGGGACGCGGATCACCTGACCGCCATCCGACACCATCATGATCTGGTCGCCATGCTCGACCGGGAAGGTCGCGATCATAGGGCCGATCTCGTGGGTTTTCGACGTGTCGGTGGCACGGATCCCCTTGCCGCCGCGGCCCGAAATCCGGAACTCATAGGTCGACGAGCGTTTGCCGTAGCCCTTTTCGCTGACCGTCAGAATGAACTGCTCGCGGGCTTTAAGTTCCTCGTAGCGGTCATTGGAGAGTTCGCCGATTTCACCGACCTCGCCGGCATCCTCGCCGACCAGCCCGACATCCTCGGTCTCGTCGCCAAGCTCGGCACGGCGTTCAGCCATGGCGCGCTTGAGATAGGCGGCACGCTCCCAGGGTTCGGCGTCAACGTGATGCACGATGGTCATCGAGATGAGATGATCGTCCTTGGCCAGATTCATGCCGCGCACACCGATCGAGTTGCGGCCGGCAAAGACGCGGACATCATCGACGCGGAAGCGGATGCACTGGCCCAGCGCCGTGGTCAGCAGCACATCGTCAAACTCGTTGCAGGTCTCGACATTAAGGATGGCGTCACCCTCGTCGTCGAGCTTCATGGCGATCTTGCCGTTGCGGTTGACCTGGACGAAGTCCGACAGCTTGTTGCGCCGCACAGTACCGCGCGTGGTGGCGAACATCACGTCGAGATTGGCCCAGCTGTCCTCGTCCTCCGGCAGCGGCATGATCGAGGTGATCCGCTCGCCCTTTTCCAGAGGCAGCATGTTGATCAGCGCCTTGCCCTTCGAGGTCGGCGTGCCGATCGGCAGGCGCCAGACCTTCTCCTTGTAGACGATGCCACGCGAGGAGAAGAACAGCACCGGCGTATGGGTGTTGGCGACAAACAGCCGGGTAACGAAATCCTCGTCGCGCGTTGACATGCCGGAGCGGCCCTTGCCGCCGCGGCGCTGCGCACGGTAGGTGGCCAGCGGCACGCGCTTGATATAGCCCGCATGGCTCACGGTCACCACCATGTCCTCGCGTGCGATCAGGTCCTCGTCGTCCATGTCCGCGCCACCCTCGGTAATCTGGGTGCGGCGCGGTATGCCGAATTCGTCACGAACCGCAATCAGCTCGTCCTTGACGATCTGCTGGACCCGGATACGGGAGCCGAGGATCTCGAGGAAGTCCTTGATTTCCTCACCGATCTTGCCGAGTTCGTCGCCGATTTCATCGCGGCCGAGCGCGGTCAGGCGGGCCAGACGCAGTTCCAGAATGGCGCGGGCCTGTTCCTCGGAGAGATTGTAGGTGCCGTCCTCGTTGATCCTGTGGCGCGGATCGTCGATCAGCCGGATCAGGGTTTCGACATCCATTGCCGGCCAGCGCCGGGTCATCAATTGCTCGCGCGCGGTCGCCGGATCCGGCGCCTTGCGGATCAGCGCAATGACCTCGTCGATATTGGCAACCGCAATGGCCAGACCGACCAACACATGCGCCCGCTCACGCGCCTTGCGCAGCAGGTACTTGGTCCGCCGCGTGATCACATCCTCGCGGAAGGCGACAAAGGCCTTGAGCATGTCGATCAGCGTCATCAGCTCCGGCTTGCCGCCGTTGAGCGCCACCATATTGACCCCGAAGGAGGTCTGCAGCGGCGTATAGCGGTAGAGCTGGTTGATGATCACGTCGGCAACGACATCGCGCTTCAGCTCGATGACCACCCGGTAGCCCTGGCGGTCGGATTCGTCGCGCAGGTCGGAAATGCCCTCGATGCGCTTATCGCGCACCAGTTCGGCCATTTTCTCGATCATCGTCGCCTTGTTCACCTGATAGGGAACTTCGGTGATGATGATGGCTTCCCGGTCATTGCGCATCGGCTCGACATGAACCTTGCCGCGCATCATCACCGATCCGCGGCCGGTCTCGAAGGCCTGCCGTATGCCGGCCTGGCCAAGTATAATGCCCGAGGTCGGGAAATCCGGACCCGGAATGATGCTCATCAGCTCAAGCAGGTCGATGGCCGGATTGTCCATGATGGCAATCGAGCCATTGATCACTTCGACCAGATTGTGCGGCGGAATGTTGGTGGCCATGCCCACGGCAATACCGCCGGCGCCATTGACCAGCAGGTTGGGAAAGCGCGCAGGCACGACTTTCGGCTCGGAGCCGGAGGAATCATAGGTGTCCTGGAAGTCGACGGTTTCCTTGTCGATGTCTTCCAGCATCTCGTGCGAGAGCTTGGCCAGGCGCGATTCGGTGTATCGCATCGCAGCCGGCGGATCGCCGTCGATCGAGCCGAAATTGCCCTGCCCGTCAACCAGCATCGCGCTCATCGACCAGTGCTGCGCCATGCGCACCATGGCGTCATAGATCGACTGGTCGCCATGCGGGTGATATTTACCCATCACGTCACCGACGATACGTGACGATTTCACATATTTGCGGTTCCAGTGGTAACCGCCCTCATGCATGGCGTAGAGAATGCGCCGGTGCACCGGCTTGAGGCCGTCGCGCACATCAGGCAGCGCACGGCTGACGATCACGCTCATGGCGTAATCGAGATAGGAACGCTGCATTTCCTCGATAATCGATACCGGCTCAATGCCTGGTACGATCGGTCCGGCGGGTGTTTTCTGGTCTGTCAAAGCGGTCCACGACGATTGGATGGAATCATTTGTGCGTTATAGCCGAAAGCCACCCTTGTCGCCAATTTTCGCACCCTGATTCAGCGGTTTAAACCACTTTCTCCACCGTTGCGGACCCGGACAGGGGTTTCGGACAGCGCCGGGGTGTCGTAAGTCCTAATAGAAGGCGTTTTCACCAGGGCTGCGAGGGGTGCTCCATGAATGTAGAGCTGATCATAAATGCTTTCGTCACAATCATCGTGATGTTCGATCCGCCCGGCCTGGCGGCGATCTTCCTCGGCCTGACCACCGGCATGACCCGCAGCCAGCGGCTTCAGGTGGCGATGCGCGGCACAATAACCTCTGCCGGCATTCTGGCGGTGTTTGCCATCGCCGGCGCCAGCATTCTCAATATTCTGGGCATTTCACTCGGCGCCTTCCGCATTGCCGGCGGGTTGCTGCTGTTCTGGATCGCCTTCGAGATGATTTTCGAGAAACGCCACGAGCGTCAGGAAAAGAGCGCCGAACGCGCCATCACCAAGGACCACATTTCCAATGTCGCGGTGTTTCCGCTGGCGATTCCGCTGATTGCCGGTCCGGGCGCCATCTCCGCCGTGATCCTGCTTGCCGGATCCTTCTACGCCCCGGTCGAGCGCGCCGGACTGATCGGCGTCATCATCGCCGCCTCCCTGGTGCTGTTCGCCTTCCTGGTGATTGCCGAGCGCATCGACCAGTTCCTCGGCGATACCGGCCGGACCATCCTGACCCGGCTGCTGGGCGTGATCCTGGCGGCGCTTTCGGTGCAGTTCGTCGTCGACGGCATCAAGCAGGCCTTTCTGGGTGCCTGAGGCAGCTTTCATGGACCCGGATCAGGCGTACCATTTCGAGGCCGAACTCTGGCGCTCCGGCGCGGCCAAGGCATCGTGGTATTTTCTCACCGTACCGCTGGAGATATCACAGCAGATCCGCTTCATGGCCGGCGTCAGCAAGGGCTTCGGGTCGATCCGTGTGCGGGCCAGTGCCGGCGGCAGTAGATGGTCCACCTCGCTGTTTCCCGACAAGGCGTCGGGCTGCTATTTCCTCCCGGTCAAAGCCGACGTGAGAAAGGCGCAGGCGATCTCCGCCGGCGACCGCGTCAGCGTCCAATTGTATATCGGTTGATATCAAGGCCGGCGGACAGGCCATTGCCGCCTATTCGCCCAGATCCACCTCAAGTTCCGCACCGCCCCAGCCATGCAGCTTGTCATGGGCGCGAATGGAGACGGTGCTGACACCTTCCGGGATAACGATGCCTGACTGGCTGCGGGTGAAAGGCTGCTCGGTGTCGTGCGGATGCGCCAGCACCCGTTCGCCATAGACGGTGCCGTCCGGGCCAATCACCTGCCAGAGGTCGGCATAGTGCTCCCAGCCGGCATCGGCATGGCGAACCGTGACATCGAACCGGTAGCTTCCGTCCGCAGCTTTGTCGAATTTCGCCGCCACCACATCGGCTTCTCCGGCAAAGGCGGACGCAGAAGCCAGCAGGATAGCACCAACCGCCATCAGCGGCATGCGGGCATGGAAGATCGTGAGAGACTTGGCAAGCATCGTGGAATTTTGCCCGGATGCAGGCGATGACGCCAATCACAATCCTGTGCACCCCGGGCCCCGCACTCCGGCCCATGCGTCACGGCCAATGCCCGACCGGTCAGGATCAGGTGGCGGCCGGATGGCCATCGGTCAGTTGCAGCAGATCCCAGAGATTGCCGTAGATATCGCGAAACACCGCCACGGTGCCGTAATCCTCGGTCTTCGGTTCGCGGATGAAGCTGACGCCTTCGGCGATCAGGCGGTTGTAATCGCGCCAGAAATCATCGGTGTTGAGAAACAGGAACACGCGTCCGCCGGTCTGGTTGCCGACAAAGGGCTCCTGTTCCGGCTTCGAGGCGCGGGCCAGCACGACCGACGCGCCCTGCCCGCCTTTCGGACGAACAACCACCCAGCGCTTGTCCTGCTCGGCCTGATACGTGTCTTCCAGCAGATCGAAGCCGAGCACGCCGCAGTAAAAGCCGATGGCCTCGTCATAGTCGCGAACCACAAGCGCTACATGGGTGATGGATTGTTTCATTGCTCTTTGTCCAACTGCTTCAGGGCCACGCCCGCAGGCACCAGAAATGCAAAGGCCCGCAAACGGTTTGCTTGCGGGCCTTTATGATCAAACCGGTTCGATCAGAACGGAATGTCGTCGTCGAGATCGCGGGAGGATCCGCCACCGCTGCTGCTGCCGCCGCCAAATCCGCCGCGGTCACCGCCCGATGACGATCCGCCGCCGAAATCTCCGCCGCCGCCATAATCGCCGCCACGGCCACCGCCGCCGCCAGATCCACCGCCGCCGCCGCCTTCATTGCGGCCGTCGAGCATGGTCAGGTTGCCGTTGAAGCCCTGCAGCACCACTTCGGTGGAATATTTGTCCTGGCCCGACTGGTCGGTCCATTTGCGGGTCTGCAGTGCACCCTCGATGTAAACCTTCGAACCCTTCTTGAGATAGCTTTCCGCAATTTTGCAAAGCCCCTCATTGAAGATCACCACCCGGTGCCATTCGGTCTTTTCGCGCCGCTCGCCGGAGTTCTTGTCACGCCAGCTTTCCGATGTCGCAATCGACAGATTGGCGATCGGGCGGCCATCCTGGGTCCGCTTGATGTCCGGATCGGCGCCCAGATTGCCAATCAGAATGACTTTGTTGACGCTACCCGCCATGATGTTTTCACCTTCCAACACTTCAGGCGGCCTCGCGCCGCCCCGTCCAAATCGTTTCCCACCTTACAGGATCAACCAACCGCCCGTCAGCCGGGTGAGGACAATCCACAGGCCTTTTTTGTTCTTTATATGTTCTATTATTTGTGTCAGTTTCTGTCAAGAGATTCGGCTGCGGGGCCGCAACCCTCGGCCTCCTCTCTCGACTTTGCGATCACGGTGCTTATGTATGGATCTGGTCTGCCCCCGGAACCATATTTGATGTGCAGTGTTGCTTGGGGCAATGTTACTTGCGGGACACGACCGGACGGCTTCTCGAAAGCTTCGGTCCCGTGAGCATTCTGGATATGAGAGTGGTCGGGATGGGCTCGCTTTGAGCGCACCGGACACTCCACGGCAAATCGGCGGCGACATGACTGAACTGAAATCCATCACCATTCGCGGAGCCCGCGAGCACAATCTCAAGAATGTCGATCTCGACCTTCCGCGCAACTCGCTGATCGTGATGACCGGATTGTCAGGCTCGGGCAAGTCATCGCTGGCGTTTGACACCATCTATGCCGAAGGCCAGCGGCGCTATGTCGAAAGCCTGTCGGCCTATGCGCGCCAGTTTCTCGAGATGATGCAGAAGCCCGATGTCGACCAGATCGACGGCCTGTCGCCGGCCATTTCCATCGAGCAGAAGACCACCAGCCGCAATCCGCGCTCGACTGTCGGCACGGTCACCGAAATCTACGATTACATGCGGCTGTTGTTCGCCCGCGTCGGCGTGCCCTATTCGCCCGCCACCGGTCTGCCGATTGAAAGCCAGACCGTCAGCCAGATCGTCGACCGGGTGCTGGCGCTGGAAGAAGGCACGCGCCTTTATATTCTTGCGCCGGTGGTGCGCGGACGAAAGGGCGAATACCGCAAGGAACTCGCCGAGTTCATGAAAAAGGGCTATCAGCGGGTCAAGATCGACGGCCAGTATTACGAGATCGCCGACGCCCCGGCGCTCGACAAGAAATACAAGCATGACATCGACATCGTCGTCGACCGCATCGTCGTGCGGCCCGACATTGCAGCGCGTCTTGCCGACAGCATGGAAACCTGCCTGCGGCTGGCCGACGGGCTGGCCATCGCCGAATTTGCCGACAAGCCGCTCCCGGACGCCGAAACCTCGGCCGGCGGCTCGGCCAACAAGTCGCTCAACGAGACCCATGAGCGGGTGCTGTTTTCCGAAAAATTCGCCTGCCCGGTCTCCGGCTTCACCATCTCGGAGATCGAGCCACGGCTGTTCTCGTTCAACAATCCGCACGGCGCCTGCCCGACCTGCGATGGCCTGGGCACCCAGAAGACAATCGACGAGGCGCTGATCGTGCCGGAGCCGAACCTGACCTTGCGCGGCGGCGCCATTGCGCCCTGGGCCAAATCCAGCTCGCCTTACTACACCCAGACTCTGGAAGCGCTGGGCAAGCATTTCGGCTTCAAGATGGGAGACCGGTGGGACGAACTGCCGGCCAAGGGGCAGGCCGCCATTCTGCGCGGCACCCAGGACAAGATCGCCTTCAAATATGACGACGGGCTGCGCTCCTACACCACAACCAAGACCTTCGAGGGCATCATTCCCAATCTGGAACGGCGCTGGAAGGAAACCGACAGCGCCTGGGCCCGCGAGGAAATCGAGCGCTACATGTCCAATGCGCCCTGCCCGGCCTGCGATGGCTACCGGCTCAAGCCCGAGGCCCGTGCCGTCAAGATCGATGGCTGCCACATCGGCCAGGTCACCGAATTGTCGATCCGCAATGCCGGCGACTGGTTCGATGAGCTTCCGGGGCATCTCAACGACAAGCAGAACGAAATCGCCGTCCGCATTCTCAAGGAAATCCGTGACCGGCTGAAATTCCTAAACGATGTCGGCCTCGACTATCTGACGCTGTCGCGCAATTCCGGCTCGCTGTCGGGCGGCGAAAGCCAGCGCATCCGCCTCGCCTCGCAGATCGGCTCCGGACTGACAGGCGTGCTTTACGTTCTCGATGAGCCCTCGATCGGCCTGCACCAGCGTGACAATGCGCGGCTGCTGGAAACGCTGAAGCACCTGCGCGACATCGGCAATACGGTGATCGTGGTCGAGCATGACGAGGACGCCATCCTGACCGCCGATTATGTGGTCGACATCGGCCCGCATGCCGGTGTTCACGGCGGCGAGATCATCGCCCAGGGTACGCCTGCCGACATCATGGCCAACCCGCGGTCGATCACCGGCAAATATCTTTCCGGCGAATACGGCGTGCCGGTTCCCGCCGAGCGCCGCAAAGCCAGGAAGAAGAAAGAACTCAAGGTCATCGGCGCCCGCGGCAACAATCTGAAGAATGTCACGGCCTCGATCCCGCTCGGCCTGTTCACGGCAGTCACCGGGGTCTCGGGCGGTGGCAAGTCGACTTTCCTGATCGAGACGCTGTACAAGGCCGCGGCCCGCCGGGTCATGGGCGCGCGTGAAAACCCCGCCGATCATGACCGCATCGACGGCTTCGAGAACATCGACAAGGTGATCGACATCGACCAGTCGCCGATCGGCCGCACGCCGCGCTCCAACCCGGCCACCTATACCGGCGCTTTCACGCCGATCCGCGACTGGTTCGCCGGCCTGCCGGAAGCCAAGGCGCGCGGTTATCAGCCGGGCCGCTTCTCGTTCAACGTCAAGGGCGGCCGCTGCGAAGCCTGTCAGGGTGATGGCGTCATCAAGATCGAGATGCACTTTTTGCCGGATGTCTACGTCACCTGCGATGTCTGCCACGGCAAGCGCTACAATCGCGAGACCCTGGACGTCACCTTCAAGCAGAAATCGATTGCCGATGTGCTCGACATGACGGTCGAGGAAGGCGTCGAATTCTTTGCCGCCGTCCCCGCCGTGCGCGACAAGCTGCAGGCGCTGCAGGGCGTTGGCCTAGGCTATATCAAGGTCGGCCAGCAGGCGACGACGCTGTCCGGCGGCGAGGCGCAGCGCGTCAAGCTCGCCAAGGAACTGTCGAAACGCTCCACCGGCCGCACGCTCTATATTCTGGACGAGCCGACCACCGGGCTGCATTTCCACGATGTCGCCAAATTGCTGGAAGTGCTGCACGAACTGGTCGACCAGGGCAATTCGGTGGTTGTCATCGAGCACAATCTCGAGGTCATCAAGACCGCCGACTGGGTCATCGACCTCGGCCCTGAAGGCGGCGACGGCGGCGGCGAGATCGTCGCCGAAGGCACGCCCGAGGACATCGTCAAGGTGGGCCGCTCCTATACCGGCCATTTCCTCAAGGAACTGCTGGAACGGCGCCCGCAGAAACGGGTGGAAGCGGCGGAGTAGCAATGAACGACCTCGCCGACCAGCTACGCCAGCGTATTGCGAGCGGCCGGTTCAGGGTCTCGGATCATGCCCAGGGGCGACTGGATCGACAGGGTATATCGCTGTCGGACATCCTGGCCAGCGTTCCGTCGTGGTCTGTTATCGAAACCTGCGAAGGCAACCGGATGGGGCTGTCGCTGCTTGTGAAGCATGAATTGCAGTCCATGCCGTCCTCGTGACGATCTATCTGCCGGACAAGGAGAAGTGGGATGAGCAGTTCACAATCCGACGCAAGGTTTGAGCAGGTGACGCGGCTCGTTGAAGAAGGTGGTTATATTGCCAAGATACCCGTTACGCTGATCTACGAGTCCGCTGACCCGACCAATTGGGGGCCTTATCTCTCCGCCGAGGACGCGCTCAAGCTCGACGAGGTGCGAAGCGCGCTGAAGCGCCGCGACATCCCGGCCGCGGCTCGCTACGGAGAGATTTTCGAATTGACCAAGGTGGCATGAATCGCGGCGGCGAGATCATCGCCGAAGGCACGCCCAAGGACATCGTCAAGGTGGACCGCTCCTATACCGGCCATTTCCTCAAGGAACTGCTGGAACCGCGCCCGCAGAAACGGGTGGAAGCGGCGGAGTAAGGCTGCCGCGTGGCAATCAGGCAGGGGCTCGTCGCGGCAACAGCATGCGCCGAAATTCGGAGTTTTGTTTTGAGCGCGTCCTTTTTTGATCTCCGTCAAGGCAGGTTGTCAGGTTGCTGTCAGACTATCCTTCATCCCATGAGAACAGGGATAGCAAGGAGAGAGTTATGACAGACACAAAGGAAAACCTGCCCGCTTCCCGGTCTTCCGGATTGTTCGATGACTTCCGCAAAGAAATGGACACGATGATGGAGCGTTTCTTCGGGAACGCGGAGACGATGGCCTCGAAAACGGGGTTCCCGTCTCTGATGACTGCCGGCGCGGTGAAGCCGGCCATCGACATCACCGAAAACGACGAGGCGATCACCTTGACCGCTGAACTTCCCGGCATGTCGGAGGAGGAAGTCGACCTGACGATTACCGACGGAATGTTGACCCTGAAGGGCGAGAAGACCGTTTCGCATGAATCCAAGACCGGCGACAGCGTCGTGGTCGAGCGCAATTACGGCTCGTTTCACCGCTCGTTTCCGGTCCCTGACCGGGTCGATCAGGACACAATCGATGCCAAATTCGACAAGGGTGTCCTCAAGGTCGTCATGCCCAAGAAGCCCGGGCAGGATTCCAAGGACCGCAAGATCAAGATCGGCGGCTAGTCCCTTATTTCCAAACCGCCCGTAGCGGCTTGAGAAATTGGGCCGGCCGGATGCGCGCCTCTATTGCCTCCGGCCGGCCTGCCTGCGCCCCACGAAAACATCCTCGGTTGGAATTGGCTTGTGGATTACGGGTGGCCGTCCGGTCATTCGCGATCTTAATATGCGATTGTCGACACGCCGGATCAGCATCGCGGCCACGTTGACACCACGCTAATTCACGGAGGCATTCTTGACCACACACGGAACAATCCGCACCGGCATCGGCGGCTGGGTGTTTGATGCCTGGAACGACAGTTTCTATCCGCCGAAACTGGCCAAGACAAAGCATTTGCAATACGCCGGCAGCCAATTGCAGGCGATTGAGGTCAATGGCACCTATTATGGCAGCCAGAAGCCGGCAACATTCGCCAAATGGGCGGCCGACGTGCCGGACGGTTTTGTGTTTTCGCTCAAAGCCAGCCGCTATTGCACCAACCGCAAGGTGCTGGCTGAAAGTGAGCCGTCGATCACCAAGTTTCTGACCCAGGGCATCACCGAACTCGGCGACCGGCTCGGCCCGATACTCTGGCAGTTCATGCCGACGAAAAAGTTCGAACCGGATGATTTTGCCGCTTTCCTCAAGCTTCTCCCGGAGGAGCAGGACGGCATTGCGCTGCGCCATGTGGTCGAGGCGCGGCACGAGAGCTTTTGCACGCCGGAATTTGTCGAGCTGCTGGCCAGGCACAATGTGGCCGCCGTCTGCGCTGATCATGACACCTATCCGATGGTGGCCGACGTCACCTCGGATTTCGTCTATGCCCGGCTGCAGCGCGGCTCCGACGAGGTGCCGACATGCTATCCACCCGCGGACATCGCACTCTGGGCCGACCGGCTGAAGACCTATGCCGAAGGCGGCGTGCCAACGGACCTGCCTCTGATCGCCGCTGAGAGGACAGTCAAACAGCAGCCGCGCGATGTCTTTGCCTTCTTCATCACCGGCGGCAAGGTGAACGCGCCCGCAGGCGCAATGGAGCTGCAGAAGCGGGTCTTAACCAAACGATAACGCCAATTCGACATTCTCTTGATTCGCATCAAGGCATATCGGCCCCCTACCCGGCATTGTGGTAATTTGAACAACCACACCACGGGAGAGCCAAATGGGACAGTTTTCTGGAAAAACCGCGCTGGTCACGGGTTCGGGCGCCGGCATCGGACGCGCAACGGCGCTCAAATTTGCAAGCGAGGGCGCCAATGTCGTGGTGTCCGATATCCATGTTCCCGGTGGCGAGGAAACCGTCGAAATGATCCACAAGGCCGGTGGAACAGCGATGTTCCAGCGGGCCGACGTGTCAAAGGCTGAAGATGTTGCAGCTCTGGTGGCTGGCGTCGTCGACGAATATGGACGGCTCGATTGCGCGGTCAACAATGCCGGGATCGAGGGCACAATCGCGCCATTCGCCGATCAGACCGAAGCCAATTACGATGCCATCATGGGGATCAATGCCAAGGGCACATTTTTATGCATGCAGGCTGAAATCCGGCACATGCTGCAGGCTGGAGGCGGCACCATCGTCAATCTTGCCTCGATCGCTGGCCTGATCGGATTTCCCGGTCTGTCGCCTTATGTGGCCTCCAAGCATGCCGTGATCGGGATGACCAAGAATACAGCACTGGAATATGGCAAGGACGGTATCCGGGTCAACGCAGTCTGTCCGGGCGGCATCGATACCAGGATGCTCGATTCCCTCGCCGACCAGGCAACCTCCGGATCCCAGACCAGCGCCCAGATGATGGACCCGTTGCATCCGCTGGGCCGTATCGGCACACCTGTAGAAGTCGCCAATCTGATTGTCTGGCTGAGTTCGCCCGAAGCCTCCTTCATGCTCGGCGCCATCGTGCCGGTTGATGGCGGCTACGTCGCGCAGTGATCGTATGGCGTAAAAAAGCGCCCCGGCGTTGCTGCGGGAATGCAAGACCATGGCCCGCGCACCTTTGCGAGACCGGACCCGCAGACAGGGCTTCAGATAGTTGCACCTGAAGACGGGGTGTTTTGCAATTCCGTTCTGGTGGAACGGTGGTCCGCAAGCCGGGCTGCGGCCTCGACCCGTGCGACATCGTGCTGATGGGTGATCGCGTCTCTTGCGCGCTCCAAAGCCCGTGTTGACTGGGCCTGCAATGCCGGCATCCACGGCGCCGGCAGGCAGGGGCTTATCGCCGACAGAGCCTGTTGCAGATGCACCGCCACCTCGACCAGACCGGCACCGTCCCGGGCGGTCTGGTCAAAGGCGGCGGCCAGCATCCTCTCCGGATCTATGATCGGCACCATCACGCGCGAATGCTGCGAAGCCGTGGCACTGTCCCGGGTCTTATCGGCGGCATCCGCAAAAACCTGGACCAACGCATCCAGAATGTCCTTGGCGGTCCCCGGATCATTGATGCCCGGAGACAGCGCCCGGTCAGCTATTTCCGAAAGGGTTTGCAGAAGCAGAACCGGATCTTCCGACCGTTGGCGGCTCTGGCCGATGCGGATTGCACTGCGTATGCGCTTTACAACCATTTCATCCAGGGCCCCCGGCTCAACCTCGCTGATCCAGGCAACGACCACGTCACGCCCTATCAGATCACCCAGTCGAACGGCCACCTGCACCCGGAAACCAGATGCCTGCGCCAGAGCGACCAGGGCTGCAACATCGATATATCTTACAGTTCCGGTGTAGCCCGACAGCACCGGAACAGCATCTTCGGGCGGTAGCATGTTGGCGAAAATCGGTGTCCCGCCAAGCCCCGGATCGATCAGATGCCGGGCCAGGATCTTTGTCGCCCGCTCCGTAACCTTCGAGATTGTCGACGCCACTGTGCTGATCCGTGCCACATGATCGATCCAGTAAATCAACGTCCCCACCACCCAGGCAAACACCCACAGCGTGGTGAAAAACAACACGATCCGTCCGCTGGACTGAAACACCCCGACATTGAGGCCGATCAATCCGACCACCGCATAGGTAAAGGCACCGATAAAGGTGGAAATCGCCTGCTTGGAGGTGGAATCCGAGACGACGATGGAAAATGCTCGTGGCGTGCTTGCCGAGATCGCCGCCACATAGGCTGCAAGCATCACCGAAACCGAAAACGTCGCCACTGTCAGCATGGCCGATGCCATGATGGTCAGCAGGCTCCGTATGGTTTGCTCGCGGATGCTGAAATCAAACGGCAGCTTGATCCAGCGGTCGACCCCGATTGCGACGATGACAGTAAGCACGGCCATGATGCCGAAGGCTGCGGGCCGTAACCACAGCCGCTCCGCCAGATAGGCCTTCAGGGACATGATGACAAACTTCACGATGCGGCTCCGGCTGGTTGAGGACAATGCGACCAGCCAGAGTTGTAAGCAGGTTTTGCTGCCAAGGCGACAGCCACGTTGCAAAATCCGCAGCCATTGCAGGGTCGTGGAGTCCAGTCCGCTCAGGCGGCGGCTGTCCGTTTCGGCAGAAAGACCGTCAGCAGCCCGAGGAACGGCAGGAAGGAACAGACCTGGTAGACATAGACGATGCCTTTGGCATCGGCCACCTGGCCCAGAACCGCTGCGGCTATGCCGCCCATTCCGAAGGCGAATCCGAAGAAGATGCCGGCAATCAGCCCGACGCGGCCCGGCACCAGCTCCTGCGCGAACACCACGATGGCTGGAAACGCCGACGCCAGGACCACGCCGATGATCACGGTCAGCACCGCTGTCCAGAACAGATCCGCATAGGGCAGCACCAAGGTGAAGGGCAAGACACCGAGGATCGACACCCAGATCACCGCCTTGGCGCCAATCCGGTCACCGATCGGCCCGCCGATCAGGGTGCCGGCAGCCATCGACCCGAGAAAGACGAACAGCATCAGCTGCGAATCCTGAACGCTGACCGCGAAGCGTTCGATCACATAGAACGTGTAGAAGCTGGTGAAGCTTGCAACATAGATGTTCTTGGTGAACACCAGCAGCGCCAGCACCACCAGGGCGATGATGACGCGGCGGCGCGAATGTAGCAGCGACTTGTCGGCTGCCGGGCGTCCAGCCGCAGCGCGCCGGAACTCCGCATACCATCGGCTGACCCAGGTCAGAATCGCCATGCCGGCAAGGGCTGCCATAGCAAACCAGGCCACCGAAGCCTGACCATTGGGGACGATGATGAAGGCTGCCAGCAGCGGTCCCGTGGCCGTGCCGATATTGCCGCCGACCTGGAAAACCGATTGTGCCGTACCGTGCCGGCCACCGGAGGCAAGCCGCGCGATGCGTGAGGATTCCGGATGAAACACCGCCGAACCGAACCCGACCAGCGCCGCAGCCAGCAACAACAGCACATAGTAACCCGCGGACGCCAGCAGCAACAATCCGACAAATGTGAAGGCGGTTCCAACCGGCAGCGCATAACCGATCGGACGCTTGTCGGTGTAAGCCCCGATCGCCGGCTGCAACAGCGATGCCGTGAACTGGAAAGCAAAGGTCAGCAGCCCGATCTGGGTGAAGCTCAAATCATAATTGATCTTCAGGATCGGATAAATCGCCGCCAGCACCGATTGCATGGTGTCGTTGAGAAAGTGACAGATGCTCAACGCCACCACCACCGAAAATGCCGCCGGAGTGGCAGCCTTGGTGATGGCCCCCGCTCCGGAATTGTCAGGGGTTTCGGGTATAGTGCGCATGATCATTCCTTCCGGTCCCACGAACAGAGAGACCTGATCGCATGAGAGCGAGACTGCTAATGGCGAACCGCCGGCCAAAACGGTTTCAGCGGGCGGCTCTGGCTGCGGCTGCCAGGGCAACCCCGAACATTCTGATACACGCCTTGTTTGCAGCCCGCATTCGTGGTTTGGTCTGTTTTTTACGCGATTGGGCCAGTCATGTTCTCGCAATCCGCTGCCGGCAAGGACCTGCATTCACCATCAGACCCGGGACAATCCAGCCCGCAACGCGCCCTGGTCGAGGCTTCCGATATCCCGGTGCTGGCGTTTTCACATCGCTTCACACGCGACGAACATGTCGCCGAGCACCATCACAGCAGATCGCAACTCCTGCATCCGATCACCGGCGTGGTCATCGTCACCACGCCCGCCGGCCGCTGGATGGTGCCGCCCGATCATGCCTTGTGGATCCCCGCAGGCTTGCGCCATGCGGTCGAGGCCATCGGCGGGGTTGCGATGCAGTCCGCCTATGTCAGGCTGGATGCGATCAACGGGCTGCCAGCCCATCTGCATGTCACGGGAATGACCCGTCTGATGCGCAGCCTTCTTGATGAAACCGTGCAGATCGGGCCGGAGGCGGTGGATGCGCGCGCACATCTCATTCGAAGCGCCCTGCTGCACGAAATCCCGATGTTGCCTGAACGGCCCCTGGGGCTGCCGCTGCCCCGAAGCACCCGGCTGACTGACCTGTGCCGCGAGTTCATTGCACTGCCGTCGGCCCGGATCGGGATCGATGACTGGGCCGACCGCGTCGGCATGAGCCGCAGAACCTTCACCCGCGTCTTCCGGCAACAAACCGGACTCAGTCTCTCAGCCTGGCGTCAGCAGGCCTGCGTCATGGCCGCCCTTCCCCGCCTGAGCGCCGGTGAGCCGGTCACGGCTGTGGCGATGGATCTCGGCTATGACAGCATCCCGGCCTTCACCACCATGTTTTCCCGCGTCATGGGCGCCCCGCCAAAGGCGTATCTGCGAAACCAGCGGTTTCAATAGACCGCATCCGCGCCGGTGGCCGTGCCGGACCAGATTTGCCGAACGCACCTTATGGGAGCATGAACTCCGTCAAACCACCCTAAGTAAGCAAATTGTGACATGTGTGAAAATGCGATAGTCTGAGTCGCGTTCCCGTCAGATCCGGCGATCACGAAGAAGCAAGCTCTCGACAGCTTGATCAGGCGTGCCAGCCGGTCTGTCCTTTCATCACAGGTATTGAGTCTCGCATGTCCGGAATGGTCGTCTTTATAAATCTTGCCGGCGCTGTCGCCCTGTTGCTGTGGGCCACCCGAATGGTCCGTACCGGCATTGAACGTGCCTATGGCGACGTGCTGCGTCAAAAGCTGCGGCTGGCGATCGGCAACCGGGTGACGGCGGCCATCGCCGGCTTTTTCTTCGCCATCGCCCTGCAAAGCGCCACGGCAGTGGCTCTGATCGTTGCGGGCTTTGTCGCCAGCGGCTATGTCACCACGGCAATCGGCATTGCGACGCTGCTGGGCGCTGATCTCGGATCTGCCCTGGTGGTGCGGATTCTGCGTCAGGACCTGTCCCTGCTCATTCCCGTCCTGCTGCTGGCAGGCACGATAGCCTTCCGGGCGAGCGAATCGCGCAACTGGCGCCAAGTCGGCCGCATTCTCTTCGGCCTCGGCTTGCTGCTGCTGTCATTGCGGCTGATCGGAGAAGCATCGACCCCGCTCAAGACAAGCGAAATCCTGCCGGTCATCATCAACTACCTGTCACGCGACTGGATCACCGCGTTCGTTCTTGCCGGCCTGCTGACCTGGGCTTTCCATTCCAGTGTGGCCGCCGTGCTGCTGCTGGCCTCGCTTGCCGACCGTGCGCTGATTCCGCCGGTGCTGATCATTCCGCTGGTGCTCGGCATCAATTTCGGTGCGGCGGTCATCGGCGCGGTGCTGACCCGCGGTGAGCGTGTGGATGCCCGCATCGTGCCGCTTGGAAATGTGGCCATCCGCGGCCTCGGCACATTAATCGCGCTCGCCGCGCAAATGACCTTCGAGCTGCAGAGCAGCATCTTTTCCGCCCAGCCCGGTGATGCCGTGGTGCTGGTCCATCTCGCCATCAATCTGGCGGTTCTGGTGCTCGGCCTGCCCTTCTGCGGCATCGTCGGACGGATCTTGAAAGTCTGGCTGACGCCGCCCGCGGCACCTGAAGAGATTGGCGCCGAATCCCGGATGTCGGCACTCAACCCCGAGCATCTGGCCGATCCCCGGCAGGCCATCGCCAACGCCACCCGTGAAGTGCTGACCGTATGCGAGCGCATCGAACTGATGCTGACCTGGATTTTCGAAGTGTTCGACACCCCGGACAAGCAGAAGGTCCGCCGCATCGAGGAACTCGACGACGAGATTGACGAGACCCATCGCGAGATCAAGTTCTACCTGGCCAAGATTTCCGAGAGCCGACTGGACGAGAAATCCGCCGCCCAGCTCCAGGATCTGCTGGGGGCCACCATCAAGCTCGAGCAGGCCGCCGACATCATTGCCCAGAATATGGTGACGAGAGCCCGCAAGAAGGATTCGCGCAAGATCACCTTCTCCAGCGAAGGCTGGCATGAACTCAAGGCCCTGCACCAGGAAGTTCTCAAGAATGCCCGTCTGGCCTTCAACCTGTTCGTCAATGCCGATGTGGACCATGCACGGCAACTGGTGGCTCAGAAGGAGGTCGTCCGCACCATGGTGCGCAGCAGCGAAGAGCAGCACATGCAACGCCTGCGCGACGGCAACGACAACAGCTACGACAGCAGCTCGATCCACATCGACACCATGCGTGATCTCAAGGAGATCAATTCGCTATTCGCATCCATCGCCTATCCGGTTCTGGCCAGCGCCGGAATGCTGCGCAAGAGCAGGCTGCTTTAGGCCGATAACAAATCTCAAAGCGGCGTGATGTGGGCGGGAAGGTCTTCCGCGGTCAATCCCTTGCCTGCCCGGTTCGCCGCATCGCCATGCAGCGCCACACCGGCGCAGGCCGCTTCGAATGCCGGCATGCCCTGGGCCAGAAGTCCACCGATAATGCCGGCGAGCACGTCGCCTGAACCGGCCGTGGCCAGCCAGGCCGGCGCATCCACATTGACCGCGGCGCGCCCGTCCGGCGCGGCAATCACCGTGTCGGCTCCCTTGTAGACCATCACCGCATTGTGGTGTTTGGCAGCGGCCCTTGCCCGATCGATCTTGGACAATGCCTGGTCATCCGAAAGGCTGCCAAACAAGCGGCGGAACTCGCCCTCATGCGGGGTCATCACCAGCCGGGTGTCCCCTTCAAACAGCGCAGCCAGTTTCTCCGGAGTGCCGGCAAATGCGCTCAATCCGTCCGCATCGAGCACAACCGGCCGGCCCGCCGCCGCAAGCAGTTCCACATGGCTGCGCGCCGTTTCCGGATCGCCAAATCCCGGCCCGATGACAAAAGCTGACAGCCGCCTGTCCGAAAGCCAGGCCTGCAAGTCCGCCTCATCGCGGATTGTCCGCTGCATGATTGCTGTCAGATGCGACGCCAGCACCATTGTTGCGGAAGGCCGGCTGACCATCGTCACCAGCCCCGCGCCGCTTTTCAGCCCCGCCATGGCTGACAGCCGAGCAGCACCTGTGGACCCGAGCGGTCCGCAAAACACGCCCAGATGACCACGGCCATATTTATGCGCTCCCGCAGCCAAAGGTGGCCGAGCAGCACTGTAAAGACCGGGATGGTTTTTCCAGACCGGATCGTCGCTGACGATGAGCCGGCCGGGGATGCCGATATCGCAAAGATGCAGCTGGCCGCACAGCGCCCTGCCCGGCATCAGCAGATGTCCCGGTTTCATTGCTGCAAAGGTGACCGTGTGAACCGCTTGAAAGCACGCGCCGGTCGGCTCCCCGGTCCGCCCGGAGACACCCGATGGCAGATCAACCGCAATCACCGGAGTCCCTGCCTGCTGCGCCCGCTCCGTCACAGCCGCCAGATCGGAGCTGACCGGCCGATCGAGCCCTGCGCCGAACACCGCATCGACAATCACATCGCCCTCAAGCGGCTGCCAGTCATCAAAGGGATGCAGTGTGCCTGGATACGCAAGACGCGCTCTCGCGGCATCACCGCCAGATTTCGGCTCCGGCCCGAACCGCATCACCTCAACCCCGGCACCGGCCAGCAAGCCTGCGGCTATATGGCCGTCACCACCATTGTTGCCCGGCCCGCACAATACAACAGCCCGCCGAACCTCAGGAAAATGAACCAGCAGCACTGCCGCGACATGCGCACCGGCCTTTTGCATGAGACCATAGCTGTCGAGACCGCTGTCAGCCGCCGCCCTGTCAATCCGGCCCATTGCTTCGGGTGATATCAACACTGTGTTGTTTGTTGCCATGACCGTTCGTTGCATGAGCTTGGCGCAGCGGTCAAGCGCGCGCGAGCCTCCTCAACAAACCCGGCATGGCTCCCGTAGATGCACAAATATTATTCAGATTGAGCAATTTTCGTGCAATCAATGGCGCACAAAAAATCATCACTCCTGCTGTTCGCTTTTGGGCATTTGCTTGCTTCTGCACCGAAAACACGATCTCGCACACCACATCATGAAAATCGCCCTTGGTTTCTCGCGTAATCCGACCGCCAAATGATTTTTTCGGTGGGTATCAGATGATTTTTTCACAAAGTGGCACAGTGTGTGCTTTGATACACGCGAGTGGGTATGTGGCGTCAGTCTATGCACCTGCTTTCACAGGACAGAGCGGAGAATTGGTTCTCATGAAAAAGATCGAAGCGATCATCAAGCCGTTCAAGCTTGATGAAGTGAAGGAAGCTCTTCAGGAAGTCGGCCTGCAGGGCATTACTGTCACCGAGGCCAAGGGTTTCGGTCGTCAGAAGGGCCACACCGAGCTCTATCGCGGCGCAGAATATGTCGTCGACTTTCTGCCGAAGGTAAAAGTCGAAATCGTCCTTGCGGACGAGACAGCCGAAGCGGCGATAGACGCCATTCGCAACGCAGCCCAGACGGGTCGCATCGGTGATGGCAAGATCTTCGTTTCGAACGTCGAGGAAGTCATCCGTATCCGTACCGGTGAAACCGGCAACGACGCCATCTAATCACCGTGTGCGGCGGGCTGCCGCGCACCCATCGTCATTTACTAACAGGGAATATTGAACATGACGACTGCTACTGAAATCCTCAAGCAAATCAAGGACAACGACGTAAAGTTTGTCGATTTGCGCTTCACTGACCCGAAGGGCAAGATGCAGCACGTCACGATGGACGTGTCTTGCGTTGATGAAGACCTGTTCGCCGATGGCGTGATGTTCGACGGTTCCTCGATTCAGGGCTGGAAGGCCATCAATGAATCCGACATGGTGCTGATGCCCGACACCTCGACCGTGCACATGGATCCTTTCTTTGCACAGTCGACCATGGTGGTTTTCTGCGACATTCTCGATCCGATCACCGGTGAAGCCTACAACCGCGATCCGCGCACCACAGCCAAGAAGGCTGAAGCCTATCTGCAGGCCTCCGGCCTCGGCGACACGGTCTATATCGGCCCTGAGCCTGAATTCTTCATCTTCGATGACGTCAAGTACAAGGCCGACCCGTACAACACCGGCTTCAAGCTCGACTCGTCGGAACTGCCGTCGAACGACGACACCGACTATGAAACCGGCAACATGGGCCACCGTCCGCGCGTCAAGGGCGGCTACTTCCCTGTGCCGCCGGTCGACAGCTGCCAGGACATGCGTTCGGAAATGCTTACTGTCCTCGCCGAGATGGGCCTGGTTGTTGAAAAGCATCACCACGAAGTGGCGTCCGCCCAGCACGAATTGTGCATGGTCTTCGACACCCTGACCCGCATGGCCGACAAGACCCAGATCTACAA
>CAXBIE010000070.1:0-25166 GCA_963975635.1 uncultured Hoeflea sp.
TGACACTTCAGATGTCACACAAATCGCCGCTTCGGCTCGGGCTGATGGCAGCAGGTGCATTAGCCGCCCTTGCTGCTCCCGCCTTCGCCCAGGAACCGGCAGAAGCAGCCGCAACCACCATGGACAAGGGCGACACCACATTCATGCTGGTATCGACCATTCTGGTTCTGTTGATGATCCTGCCGGGCCTGGCGCTGTTTTACGGCGGCCTGGTCCGCACCAAGAACATGCTTTCGGTGCTTATCCAGTGCACCCTGATCACCGCCATGGTGATGGTGATCTGGGTTCTCTACGGCTATTCCTTCGCCTTCGGCGGATCCGAGAGCGCCTTCTGGGGCGGAACCGCCAAGATGTTCCTGGCCGGTGTCACGCCTGCCAGCGAAGCGGCCACCTTCTCCGATGGCGTGATGATCCCTGAATATATCTTCATCGCGTTCCAGATGACCTTTGCCTGCATCACGCCGGCGCTGATCGTCGGTGCATTTGCCGAACGGATCCGCTTTTCCGCGGTCATGCTGTTCGTGGCGTTGTGGGTGACACTGGTCTACTTCCCGGTCGCGCATATGGTCTGGGATGCCAACGGGCTGCTGTTCAAGATGGGCGCGCTTGATTTCGCCGGTGGAACAGTGGTGCACATCAATGCCGGTATTGCCGGGCTGATCGGAGCGATCATGGTCGGCAAGCGCGCCGGCTTCGGACGTGACATGATGGCGCCGCACTCGATGACACTGACCATGGTGGGCGCAGCGCTGCTGTGGTTCGGCTGGTTCGGTTTCAACGCCGGCTCAAATCTCGAAGCCAATGGCGGCGCTGCACTGGCGATGATCAACACCTTCACCGCAACCGCAGGCGCAATTCTGGCCTGGACGGCGATCGAAACACTGCATCGCGGCAAGGCATCGCTGCTGGGCGCGGTCTCCGGCATGATTGCAGGTCTTGTTGCGGTCACACCGGCAGCGGGTTTTGCCGGGCCGGTTGGCGCTATCGTGCTTGGCGCTGTCGCCTCGGGCGTGTGCTACTATTTCGTGGCCGTGGTGAAGAACAAGTTCGGCTATGACGACACGGCTGACGTGTTCGGCATCCATGGCGTCGGCGGCATTGTCGGTGCGCTGGGCACGGCGATCGTCAATATGCCGGGTCTTGGCGGCGCTGGCGGCGAAGATTATGCCGTCGGATCGCAGTTCGTCATTCAGGCTTCGGCGGTCGGCATCACCATCCTGTGGTGCGGCATCCTCTCGTTCATTCTGTTCAAGATCGTCGACATGACGCTTGGCCTGCGCGTCAGCGTGGAAGATGAACGTCAGGGTCTGGATCTGGCCTCACATGGTGAAGCGGCCTATCACGGCTGATCCGAACCGTATTTAGCTGAATGATTTTGACGCGGCCCGGTGTTCCGGCCCGCGTCTTGCGTTTGAACCCGGCAAAATTGCCGGAAGACGCGCATGCATGGTTAATGCCGTATTAACCCGGCTCCGGTTAGATTTGCACAAGATGGGCTTTTCAAAGGGCCCAAAACCCGATTCGGACATTGTGTACCCATGCAGTCAGGCTCTTCTTCGCTCTCGTCAGGCGTTCCTTCCCACAGCACCTTGCTGGGCGAACTGGTGCGCCGGCAGATCAGGTTTGTCATCGGTCTGGTTATCCTTGCCGGGCTGGCGCTTGCCATCGCAGCACTTGCCACATGGAATGTGGCGGATCCGAGCTTTTCCAACGCCAACGGCGCTGTCCCGCACAATGCGCTGGGATTCAGCGGTGCGGCCTTTGCCGATCTCATCATGCAGTTCTTCGGGCTTGCGGGTGTCATCGGCCTGCTGCCGGCGCTTTTCTGGGCCATCGGCTTGCTGCGCAATCGTCCTGTCGACCGGATGTCGCGCCGCGGGGCCGCCTGGTTTGGCGGTGCCTGGCTGACGTCGGCGCTGTTCGGGCTGCTTCCCGGTTCGCCGAGCTGGCCTTTGCCCAACGGGCTTGGTGGCGTGCTGGGCGATATGGCGCTGAAAATTCCATCAGTATTTACCGGAGGTTTCCCATCCGGACTCGTTGCGGTGATCCTGGGGCTTCTGATTGCGCCCGTGGCAGGATGGCTGATGCTTTTTGGTGCCGGTCTGATTGGCAGGGAGACTTTCGCTGATCAGGGTGAGGCAGCCGCTGTCGAAGACAATGATGATGAGAGTGACGAGCCATCAAGCGGTTCTTTGATTCTCGGCGCGATGACCCATGCCTGGTTTACCGCGCGCGGACGTGTGCGGCGGATGACCGGTCTCGCCAACCTGCAAAGGTTGCGGGTGATGCCGGAGTCGCCACTCGATCTGAATGGCGAGTATGACGACGCCAGCGACGGGCTGTATGAAGCACCGATGCGCTCTGGCGGAGACCGCATCGAGCCGGGTTTCGCGCCAGTGGCCAGCCGCCGCACAATCCCGGTCGATGATGCGCCACCGTTCGACATAGAGGAGAATGAAGCGCTTCCGGACGGCATCCTGTCGGACGATATGGGTGAGGATGAAGATCCGGCATCGGACTGGCAGCCACGGGCAGCACCTGCGCCTGCGCGAGGCCCAGCGCCGCCACGTATTTCCGCTCCTGCCGAGCGGCCCAAGCCAGGCGCCCGGGTGCAGCGCGACGCCCAGGGCTCAATGCTGGAAGATCAGGGCTTTTCACTGCCGTCGGTCCACCTGCTTTCCGAAGCACGCAATGTGGCCAGGGATTCCACCCTGTCGCCGGAAGCGCTGGAACAGAACGCGCGCATGCTCGAAGGTGTTCTGCAGGACTTCGGCGTCAAGGGCGAGATCATTCATGTGCGGCCCGGTCCGGTTGTCACCCTGTACGAACTGGAACCCGCCCCAGGTATCAAGTCCTCGAGGGTGATCGGGCTTGCCGATGACATCGCCCGTTCGATGAGCGCCATTGCCGTTCGTGTCGCCGTGGTTCCCGGACGCAACGCCATCGGCATCGAACTGCCGAACGAAAAGCGCGAAACCGTATTCCTGCGCGAACTCATCGCCAGCCGTGATTTTGAAACATCCAAGGCCAAGCTTGGCCTGGCGCTGGGCAAGACCATCGGTGGTGAGCCTGTTATTGCCGATCTCGCCAAGATGCCGCATGTGCTTGTTGCCGGTACCACGGGCTCGGGCAAGTCGGTGGCCATCAACACGATGATCCTGTCGATCCTGTACCGGATGGATCCGTCCAAGTGCCGGTTGATCATGATCGACCCGAAAATGCTCGAGTTGTCAGTCTATGACGGTATTCCGCATCTGCTCACCCCGGTGGTGACCGATCCGAAAAAGGCTGTCGTGGCGCTCAAATGGACCGTCCGCGAGATGGAACAGCGCTACAAGAACATGTCGAAAATCGGTGTGCGCAACATCGACGGCTTCAACTCGCGGGTCGAGCAGGCAAAGGCCTCGGGCGAACCGATCACACGGACCGTGCAGACTGGTTTCGACCGCCAGACCGGCGAAGCCGTTTACGAGACCGAGGAATTCGATCTCACGCCGCTACCCTATATCGTCGTGCTGATCGACGAGATGGCCGATCTGATGATGGTCGCCGGCAAGGACATCGAGGGCGCAGTGCAGCGTCTGGCGCAGATGGCGCGTGCCGCGGGTATTCATGTGATCATGGCGACGCAGCGTCCGTCGGTCGACGTCATCACCGGTACCATCAAGGCCAACTTCCCGACCCGGATCTCGTTCCAGGTGACGTCGAAGATCGATTCGCGAACCATTCTGGGCGAGCAGGGCGCCGAACAGCTGCTGGGCATGGGCGACATGCTCTATATGGCCGGCGGTGGCCGGATCCAGCGTGTTCACGGTCCTTTTGTCTCGGACAATGAGGTCGAGGACATTGTTTCCTTCCTCAAGACCCAGGGCGTGCCGGAATATCTCGACGCGATCACCGAGGAGGACGACGAGGCCGAAGGTGGCGGCGGTCCCGCCGGAACCGGCAATCTGGCCGAGTCTGATGATCCCTATGACCAGGCCGTGGCGATCGTGCTGCGGGACGGCAAGGCGTCGACATCCTATATCCAGCGCCGGCTTGGAATTGGCTACAACCGTGCCGCATCGCTGATCGAACGCATGGAAAACGAAGGTGTGATCAGCGCTGCCAACCATGCCGGCAAACGTGAAATCCTGGTGCCGACCGAAGACGACATCGAACCGCGCTAGACGTCTGCCGATATGCTGAACGTCACACTGGCGCCGCAGTCTTGAGCGACACATAGGGCGAATGAGAATGGAGAGACAGATGCTGAAGCAGAGCACTTCCAAGACGATCAATCGGCACGATTCGACCCGCCGGGCACTTCTGGGCGGCGGACTTGGCCTCGGATTGTCCCTGATGGCGGTTGCCGCCGGGCTTGTCGCGTTTCCCGGAACCGCCCGATCGGCGGATACCGCCCAGAGAGTTGCCGATCACTTTGCCTCGGTGAAAAGCATGACCGGCGAATTCATCCAGTTCGGCCCCAATGGTGAGCAGACAGGCGGAAAGTTCTTCATTGAACGGCCGGGCAAACTGCGTTTCAACTATGAAGCCCCGTCGGCGATCCGGGTGATCTCCGACGGCAAGGCTGTGGTGATCGGTAACCGCAAACTGCGGACCTGGGATCTGTACCCGCTCAGCAAGACGCCGCTGAAGCTGCTGTTGTCCGACCGGATCGATCTTTCGGCCGACACGGTCAAATCGGTGAAAGAAGATCCCGATCTGACAACCATTGTTCTGGGCAACAAGTCGATCTTCGGAGATTCGACCATCAGCATGATGTTCGATCCGAAAACCTTCGAGTTGAGGCAATGGACCATCCGCGATGCCCAGGGCAAGGACACATCTGTCATGGTCTTCAATGTCCAGACCGGGGTCACATTCGCGAAAAATGTCTTCTCCGTGCCTTACAATGAGGCGCACAAGTGGAACGGTCGCGGCGGTTGAGCCGGCCGCAATCCCTGATCTGTTGATTTAAAGACCACGGATGAGTGCTGATTTGGATCTGCGCTGCCGGACCGGCTTGCCCTTGAGTGGCTAATCGGCCACATACGGGCAGGCTCACATCCTGGAAGGCAATCTGATTTGGCGTTCTCCCTTACGACCTGGAATATCAACTCCGTGCGGCTGCGGATGCCGCTGATTCAGCATTTTCTGGAAACCGAACAGCCCGATGTGTTGTGTCTGCAGGAGACCAAGTGTCCCAATGACGCGTTTCCGAGCGCCGCGTTTCGCAAGCTCGGCTATGAGCATATCGCCATCCATGGCCAGAAAGGCTATCACGGCGTTGCCATTATCTCGCGGCTGCCGCTGAGCGATGATCGCCGGCAGACCTATTGCGACATTGACCACACCCGAAACATTTCGGCGATTGTGGAGGTGCCCGGCTCAAGGCGGATCCGGGTTCACAATTTCTACGTTCCGGCGGGGGGTGACGAGCCTGACCGCGAGATCAATCCGAAATTTGGACACAAGCTCGATTTTGTCGAGGAAATGAAGCTGCTTCACTCGGAGGCGGAACAGGCGGAGGGTGTGTCTTCCATCCTTGTCGGGGACCTCAATATTGCGCCGCTGGAAACCGATGTCTGGTCGCACAAGCAACTGTTGAAGGTGGTCAGCCACACGCCGATTGAGACAGAGAGCTTTCTGGCGATGCAGAAGGCCGGCGCCTGGGTCGACCTGATCCGTACCCATATTCCGCCGGAAGAGAAGATCTTCACCTGGTGGAGTTACCGGGCCAAGGACTGGGACGCTGCCGATCGCGGACGGCGGCTTGACCATGTCTGGTCTTCAGCGGATCTGGTGCCGGCGCTGAAACGCATTGATGTGTTGCGCGAAGCACGCGGCTGGGACAGGCCATCCGATCATGTGCCGGTGACAGCGCATTTCGAATTTTGAGCGTCGTTCGATGAATTGAATGCTGTAAGCGACTGGCGGATCAGCTGGCGAAACGGCCGGCTATCTTGCCAAGGCCTGCATTGAGCGCGGCGAGATTTTCATCGATGCGCTGACGGACAATACCGGCGATTTCCGGATATTCTTCCAGCATGCGGCGAAACAGCGGCCGGCTGATGCGAATCACTTCGGCAGTCTCCGGCGCAATTGCGGTCAGCGAGCGGTCGACCGATGTCACCATTGCCAGTTCGCCGAGCAAGGTGCCGCGTTCGGCAGAGCCGAGCTGAACGGCATGGCCATTCTTGCCGGCCCGGGTCAGGTCGAACCGGCCGCTGGCGACAACAAATGCGCAATCAGCCGGGGTGCCTTCACGAAACAGCATCTGGCCGGCCTGCATCCTTCTGCGTTCCGCGCCGAAGGCGATCAGACGCAGCTTGTCTTCACCGATGTCGCGAAACAGCGGGACAATGGACAAAAGGGCGATGTCGTCGTTCAGAGCCACGGATGTAATCCTTGAAAGCCAGGTTCACGAAGAGCCGGTGTCATGGGTGAAATGAGCCGCATCAGGGGATGATCTTGTAGCCGCCGCTTTCGGTGACCAGAATTTCCGCGTTCGAGGGATCGGCCTCGATCTTCTGGCGAAGCCGGTAAACGTGGGTTTCAAGTGTATGGGTGGTGACGCCCGAATTGTAGCCCCAGACCTCTTCCAGCAGCACGTCGCGGGTTACGACCTTCTGGTCGGCCCGGTACAGGTAGCGGATGATGGCGGCCTCCTTCTCGGTCAACCGGATCTTGGCGCCCTTGTCATCGAGCAGCAATTTCTGGCTCGGCTTGAAGGTGTAGGGGCCGACGGTAAAGGTGGCGTCTTCGCTCTGCTCATGCTGGCGCAGCTGCGCTCTTATGCGGGCCAGCAGAACGGCGAAGCGGAAAGGCTTGGTGACATAATCATTGGCGCCGGCCTCGAGTCCGAGGATGGTGTCGGAATCGGTGTCATGCCCGGTGAGCATGATGATCGGCGACTTGAAGCCGCCCTTGCGGAGCAGTTTGACCGCCTCCCGGCCATCCATGTCCGGCAGGCCGACATCCATGATCAGGAGGTCCACATGTTCGGCCCTGGCCGCCTGCACACCTTTCGTCGCTGACGCTTCCTGGGAAATTGCAAACTCCTCATACAGCGAGAGTTGCTCGACGAGGGTTTCTCTCAGGTCGTTGTCGTCATCTACCAGCAGGATCGATCGAGCGGTCATCGTGGCTTCCTTTTTCATACTTTGACATCGATGCCAGTCCGGAACCGGCACAGCCGATGGTGTCATATGTCATTGTGTCCCTGTTTAGGCACTTTCCGCGCAAGGGCAAAGTGCTAAATATCTCTGCCAGATCACAGCAGGAGCACTTGATCGTGAGGTCGATGTTACATAAGCCGTTACCCAAACGGGGCAGAACGGGCACCTTACTGGTGCGCGTGTCGCCGCGCGACCGGTTGAAGGCGCTGATCAGGTTCGGTCCTTTAACCTTTCGGGCTGCGCTTGGCCGGGGAGGCGTGACCGCCTTCAAGCGTGAAGGGGATGGCGGCACTCCGCGGGCTGCAATGGCTGTTCTCTCGGGGTTTCGCAGAGGCGGAATGCTGACGCCGGACCGCTGCGGGCTCCGGCTCGAAAGGGTGGGCTGCCGCGATGGCTGGTGCGATGCGCCGGGTCATGCTGCCTATAATTGCCATGTCCGGCTGCCATTTCCTGCCAGCCACGAAACCTTGCTGCGCGGCGATATGCTGTACGATTTCGGTTTTGTTCTCGACTGGAACATCCGGTCGCGGCGGCGTGGAATGGGCAGTGCAATCTTTCTGCATGTGGCAAAGCCCGGGTTTCCGCCGACGCAAGGCTGCATCGCGCTTGAACGCCGGGATCTGCTGAGGCTGATGCCACTGCTCAGGCGCGGCACGATTGTGCGCGTCGAATAGCATCTGACCGGGCTGCGATCACACGCCGAACCAGCCGATGGTGGCACCGATGCCGATCATCACCAGCAACCAGTGCAGCCCGTCGATCAGGGTCAGATCCCAGCCAAAACCCTGGTAGCGCTGATTGATGGACAGTGTGGTGAAGATGAAACCGGCCCAGATGACCAGCCCGGAAATGACACCATTCAGCAGGTTTACCTGATCGAATCCGAGATGGCCGATCACGCCGGCGGTTACGAAGGCAAGGATCAGCTCCATGATGAAACTGTTGATCAGCAGCCCGGCCATGGCGGGTTTCGGCCCCGAGGGGTCAATTCCGGCAGCCTTCATCCAGCGCTTGCCCAGCGCGCCGTAGTAAATCGCGCCAATGATGAAAGCGACGATGGCGGCGACCAGAATCGCCAGATAATTCATGCCTGCAAATTGCATGGCGCCCTCCCTCAAAAGGGCGAATATAGCACGGATCTCACGATCCTTGAGCGGTCAACCGTTTGGGGCATTCAATTGTGATCTGCCGCTTCATCACTGGTCTTTGAGCGCTGTGCGTCGACATAAGACCGCAGAACCGCGTTCATTCGCGTCAGGTGTCCTTTTCCCTGTGCCTTGAAATATTCAAGAACATCGGAATCGACACGCAAGCTGATGGGCTCCTTGGTTTTGGTGTGATTGACCAGGGCGGCATCATCCCAAAAACCCTTTGGCAGGTCCGGTGCGGGTTCTGCAGTGAAAGAAGGTTGTGTTTCACCACGTTCCTTCATTTTGCGGAGGTCACTTAGGTTTGCTCTTTTCGTATTTTTCCCGGTCATCTTGGCCTCCTTTCCACGCTGTTATGAGGCGATGAACATTATCCCTCATGGTATAAACGACGATGTAGACCTCGCCGTCGGCTATGCCCAAGGCGATCATGCGTTTCTCGCCGTAATCCCTGCGCGTGTCTTCTTTTTCCAATACATCATTTTCGAAAATCAGCGCCGCCTCTAAAAGGTCGACACCGTGCTTCTTGTAGATTTCAGCACGCTTGGTTTCGTCCCACTCGAATTCCACCTGCGAGCTCCCGATTAGAAGTGGGTTGCTCTACCAAAATTGTATATACTAAATGTATATACAATTCAAGCTTTGGAACTTCTCCTCATGCGGTGAAGCGGAATACCGAGGTGCGTTTGATCTCGCTGTCTTCCAGCGCTCGGGTGACAGGCACCTGGTAGGTGGCGAGGAGTTGCACGCCCTCTCGCGGACAATAGGAGCGGCCGGGATCGCCAATCAGCACCATCGCGCCCCGTTGCGCCAGGCTTGAAAACCAAGGTAGGATCAAGGTGGTCATGGCCTGATCGTAAAAAACGTCTCCGGCGAGAACCACGTCCCAGCCTCGGTCCGTGCCGACAAGGTTGGACTGGCTGACTTCAAACTCGACATCATTGGCCTGCGCGTTGAGCCGTGCCGCGGTTGCCGACCAGGGGTCGATGTCGGCGGCTGAAACGCGCAATGCGCCGGCGCGCTTTGCGGCGATGGCGACAAGCCCGGATCCGGAAGCGAAATCCAGAACCGACTTGCCTTTGACCAGATCCGGATTGTCGAGGATATGGCGTGCCAGACCCTGACCGCCGGCCCAGGCAAAGGCCCAGAACGGCGGCGGCAGGCCGAGCGCGTCGAGTTCATCCTCGGTCTTGAGCCAGAGATCATGGGCCTCATCGGCCAGATGCAGCCGGATTTCGGGCACATGTGGCGGCGAGCCAAGCGCCGTGTTGGCCCGAATGAAGCTTTCGGGGTCGGTTTTCATCCTAAAGTTATCGAACCCGAAATCACTCCGGCGAGCGCGGCGGGTTTTCGAGATTGCCCATGCGGCAGACTTCGAGATACTCCGCTTCGGTGACCGGTTGGACCGACAGCCGCATCGAGGTGACCAGGCTCATCCCGGCCAGTTTTGGGTTGGCCTTGACGTCCTTGAGGGTGACGGGTTTGGGCATGTCGCATACCGCGCGGATGTCGACACATTCCCAGCGCGGGTCATCGATGGTGGTGTCGGGATGAATCAGGTTGCAGACCTCGGCGATACCGACCACTTCAAGGCCTTCATTGGAGTGGTAGAAGAAGGCCTTGTCGCCCAACTTCATGGCGCGCATGTTGTTGCGTGCCTGATAGTTGCGGATTCCGTCCCACTGTTCGCCGGCGTCGCCCTTGGCTTTCTGCATTTCCCAGGACCATTTGAATGGCTCGGATTTGAACAACCAGTACGCCATTGCTACGCCTCGGGATTCTTGAAGACCCAGTTGAAGGCGCGAATCTCGGTCGAGGCAAACAGACCGGCCATCGCGTAAGGATCGCCCGCGGCAATAGCTTCCGCCTCCTTCATGGTGCCGGCTGAAATAACCAGCAGGCTGCCTATCGGCTTCTCGTCATCGCCCAGCAGAGGTCCCGCCATCTTCAACACACCGCTGGCTTCGAGGCTCTTGAGATAGTCAACGTGGGGCGGGCGGGTGGCCATCCGCAGTTCGAGCGAGTCCGGCTTGTCTTTGCACATCAGGGCGTACAGCATGAGATCTCCATCAGGTTTGGCATCGCTTGTGCAGGATGCCTGTCAGGTTCTGGCGCATTCTATGCCCTGCCCGGGCAGGGGTTTCAATACCGGGTCAGGCCTTGGCGCCGCGTTTGCCATGACCGATTGCAGCCGTTGCTGTCTGATCCAGAGGCCATCGCGACCGCGGTGCGAGATCAAGCTCGTCGGTGGGCAAACCTGCGGCCAGGCGTTCGGCGCCGGCCCAGGCGATCATTACGGCGTTGTCGGTGCACAGATGCAGCGGTGGCGCGATGAAGCGGAAGCCGGCTTTTGCGGTTCGCGTTTCCAGCGTTGCACGGATCGCCTTGTTGGCGGCGACACCGCCAGCCACCACAAGTGCAGGCTTTGATTCGGCCCCGAAACGCTCGGTGAACCGGTCCAGCGCCATCGAAATCCGGTCATCCAGACTTGCGGTGACGGAGGTCTGGAAGGCCATGCACAGATCGGCGATGGTCTGTTGCGACAGCGGCGCCTGCTCTTCCGCCATCTGCCGCACGGCGGTCTTCAGGCCGGAGAAGGAAAAGTCGAGCCGCGGATCGCGCCGCATCGGCACCGGCAGGCGAAAGCGCCTGGCCTCGCCTTTCAGGGCCGCCTGTTCAACCGCCGGGCCGCCGGGATAGCCGAGGCCCAGAAGTTTGGCGGTCTTGTCGAAGGCCTCACCCAGCGCATCATCGATGGTGGTGCCCCAGCGTTCGTAGTCGTTGACGCCCTTGACCAGCACGATCTGGGTGTGGCCGCCCGAGACCAGCAGCAGCAGATAGGGAAAGGCCACATTGTCGGTCAGTCTGGCCGTCAGGGCGTGGCCTTCGAGGTGATTGATTCCGATGAAGGGCTTGCGTGCTGCCATGGCCATGGCCTTGGCTGTCATCAGTCCGACCATCAATCCGCCGATCAGGCCCGGCCCGGAGGTTACGGCAATTGCGTCGATATCAGCGAGTTTCACGGCGCTTTCGTCGAGCGCCTGTCTGACCAGGCGATCGAGCGTGGTGACGTGCGAGCGGGCGGCGAGTTCAGGCACGACGCCGCCAAAGGCTGCATGCAGATCAAGCTGGCTGAGGACGATATCGGAGAGGATTTCACCTGATCCGTCCGGGTGGCGGCGAACCACCGAGGCTGCGGTCTCGTCACAGCTTGTTTCAATTCCGAGAATGTCCATGCTGCTGGTGCCTGTCACGTGTCTTTTATGGGGAGTTCCGGCCCGAATGTTGCGCTCGGGTGATGATCCCGGTACCTGTCAGTCGGTAACAACGGATCGGATATCTTGCAAATGAAACCTTACCGCATCGGCACCCGCGGCAGTCCTCTCGCACTGGCGCAGGCGTCTGAAACCCGCGCCCGGCTGATGGCCGCGCATGAGTTGCCGGAAGAGGCTTTCGAGATCGTGGTGCTGTCGACCAAGGGCGACCGGGTCACCGACCGGCCGCTGTCGGAAATTGGCGGCAAGGGGTTGTTTACCGAAGAGATCGAGGAACAGCTCAGTGACGGGCGGCTGGATCTGGCGGTGCATTCCTCCAAGGACATGCCGACGGTACTGCCCGACGGGCTGGGTCTGGTGGCGTTCCTGGAGCGCGAAGATGTGCGCGACGCCTTTATCGGCAGAACCGCCCAGCGGCTTGAGGATCTGCCGCACAATGCCGTTGTCGGATCATCGTCACTGAGGCGTCAGGCGCTGATCCGCCGGTTGCGGCCGGATATTTCGGTCATCACCTTCCGGGGACAGGTGGAAACCCGGTTGCGCAAGCTTGGCGAAGGCCAGGCCGACGCCACGCTGCTGGCGCATGCAGGATTGAAACGGCTCGGCAACACCGACGTAATCACCGAATTGCTGGACCCGGAGAGTTTCCCGCCGGCGCTGGGGCAGGGTGCAATCTGCATCGAAGCCAGGATCAATGATGAACGGACTGCCGAATTGCTGGCGCCGATCAATCATCCGGCCACGCAGGCTGCCCTTCTGTGCGAGCGGGCATTTCTGGGTGCGCTTGACGGGTCGTGCCGGACACCGATTGCCGGGCTGGCGACACTTGCCGGCAGCCAACTGTCGTTCTACGGCATGATCCTGACGCCGGACGGAACCGTCTGGCATGACATTCGCACCGAAGGTCCGGTCAGTGACGCTTCGGTGCTTGGGGCGGAGGCCGGTGCAGATGTGCGCGGCCGGGCCGGCAGCAGCTTTTTCGACAGCTGGGTCTGAGGCCGGGCGGGTGCGTGTTCTGGTGACACGGCCGCAACCTGGTGTTGCCCGGACAGCCGCGCGGCTGTCACGGCTGGGCCACGACGCGGTGCTGATGCCGTTGTTCGAATCCGCGGTGACAGCAAGCATTGAAGATCTTCCAGCTGCCACGGATATCAGCGGGCTGATCGCCACCAGCGCACGCGCATTTGACATGTTTGAGGGCATCGATGTGGCTGCCGCGGGTCTGGCGGATATGGGGGTGCATGCAGTTGGAGCTGCCACGGCGCAGGCGGCGCGCGATGCGGGATTCCAGCAAGTTCATGAAGCCGGTGGCACAGCGCAGTCACTCGTCGAGGAACTCACACGTGATCAGGCGGAGTCCTGGAGCGGCTCCGGTGCGGCAAACCGTTCGGACCGGCGAACGGCGCTGGTGTATCTCTCGGGGGTTCCGCGCACAGCGGTCATTGAAACCGCATTGAGAGCGCACGACACCGATCTCACGGTGGTCGAATGCTACAAAATGAGTGAAATAAGTTATTCAACTGACATTTTAAAATCAGACATTTTGTCGCCTGCACCCGACGTGATCCTGTTCTACTCTGCCAACGCCGCGCGGCGTTTTTCTGCGCTGTCAGATCGCGAACAATTGAGCCAACCGCTTGAGTCTTGCCGTTTTCTCTGCCTTTCAGCGGCGATTTCGGCCGAATTGCCACGGGAATGGCAGTCTCGTGCAATGGTGGCCGCGCACCCCGATGAGGACAGCCTGTTCGCATCTCTCGCAAAACTGGGTTGATTTACCGGAACCATGGTCATGGTTACGGCGTATTGCGACATACTGTGCGTGAGATCAGCCACGCCACATCAGATCAAACAGGAGATGCCATGAGCAAGGGCCCCACCCCGCGACACTCCAAATCGCCAAAGCCGGTGACCATTGACCTCGACGCCACCGATGTGACGCCGAAGAACGAGGACCTCAAGGCGAAATCATCGGCGACCGGACCTTCGGTGGCCCGAACACCCGATCCCGTGAAGCCGGAAGAACCGGCAAAGCCAGGAGAGGCAGGCGACAAGGTGAAGCAGGCAAGTGCAGCTGCTGCAGACCCGAAAAGCGCGGCGTCAGCCAAGCCGGCGTCTGATGCAAAGTCCGGCCCGGCTGATACTGCTGCTACCAAAGCTCCGCTGGGAAAAACGCCGGACAGCAAGTCGACCGCTTCCAAAGACAGCAAGACCGAAAGCGCAACCCCCAAGGCTGCAGCGTCTGAAACAGCGGGTGCCGCAAGCGCCAAACCACAGGCGGCATCCGGCAAAAGCAGCGGCGGTGGACTGGGCATGGTGATGTCCGGCGTCATCGGTGCCGTGTTTGCGCTTGGTGGCGGCTATGCGCTGCAGGCAGGCGGTGTGCTTCCGGTTCCTGGTGTGAATGGTGATCCGGCCGCGCCGGTGGTTTCCCGGGTGGATGCGCTGTCGTCCGAGGTCGAGACCCTGTCGCAGCAACTCGCCGGTTTTTCCGCGCAAACCGGTCCTGATGGTTCGGCCGAGCTTGCAGCCCGTCTCGACAGCCTTGAAGCCGGGCTTGCCGATGTGGCTGCGCGGTCCGGCGAAGCCGGCAGTGATACGGTGATGCTGGCGCCGATCGAAGAACGGATCGCCGGTCTCGAAAGCCAGATCGCCGAGTTGGGTCAGGGCAGTCCGGCTGCCGATCCGGCACTGGCGGCAGAGATCAACGAGTTGCGTGCCGCCCAAAGCGGAATGCAGACTTCACTAAGCGAGCTTAAATCCACTTCCGGCGCGCTGTCGGACAAGCTCTCCAGGCTCGAATCCGATCAGGCGGCGCTGACTGAACAGGTTGAAGCGCCCTCGCGGCAGATTGATGTGGCGCGCGCGATTGCCGCCGCCGGTCTCAAGTCTGCGATTGATCGTGGCGGGTCGTTCATGAGCGAGCTTGAGGCATTTGCCTCAGTGGCGCCGGATGATCCGGCTGTGGCGGAGCTCAGGGATCTGGCGGCACGGGGCGTTCCCAGCCGGTCCGATCTGGTCGCAGGCTTTTCCGATGCGGCGAGCACGGCCATTGCTGCGGCTGACCCAGGCAATCCCGACGCGGGTCTGGTCGACAGGCTGATGTCGAGTGCCATGTCGGTGGTCAAGGTGCGCAAGGTCGGGGATGTTCCGGGTGACAGCGCAGAGGCCATTGCGGCGCGCGCCGAAGCGCGCTTGCTCAATGGTGATCTCGATGCTGCGGTGAGCGAATGGAACACGCTTCCTGAAACATCGCTGGCTGCCACGGCAGACTATGGCGATGCGCTGGCTGCGCGGGCCCGTGCAGAGAAGCTGATTGCCGCAGCGGTTGCGCCATCCGGCGCGTCAGCCGCTCCATCTTCCGAAGCCCCGGCCAACTAGGAGATCCGATATGATCCGGTTGTTATTGTTTGTTGTGCTGGTTCTGGCGCTTGGCTTTGGTTTTGCCTGGTTGGCCGACCGGCCCGGCGATCTGTCCATTGTCTGGCAGGATCGCCGTATTGAAATGTCGCTGATGACGGCGGTCACTGTCATTGTTTCGCTGGTTGCGGTGATCATGATCAGCTGGTGGCTCATTCGCACCATCATTCTTTCGCCGCGCACGGTGGCCCGCTATTTCCGGGCCAACAAGCGGGATCGCGGCTACCAGGCCCTGTCGACCGGGCTGCTCGCCGCAGGATCGGGTGACGCGGCGATGGCGCGCAAGATGAACAAGCGGACCAAGGGCCTGCTGAAGGCGGACCAGGAGCCGCTGATCCATCTGCTCGATGTTCAGGCGGCGCTGATCGAGGGCCGTCACGAGGAAGCCCGCAAGCTGTTTGAAGCCATGGCTGAAGATCCGGAAACCAAGTTGCTCGGGCTTCGCGGGCTCTATCTCGAGGCACAGCGCCAGGGCGCGGACGAGGCTGCCCAGCACTATGCCGAAACTGCCGCCGATGAGGCGCCGCATCTGCCATGGGCGGGTGCTGCCGCGCTGTCTTACAGAACGCGCGAAGGCAAATGGGACGAAGCGCTCAAACTGCTGGATCGCCAGCGCCACGCAGGCACTATCGCGGCTGCGGATGCTGACAGGACCAAGGCTGTGCTTCTGACTGCCCGGGCGCGTGAACATGTGGACAGCGATCCTTCCGGTGCACGTGATGATGCGCTGGCAGCGCTGAAACTGGCGCCTGGATTCCCGCCCGCTGCGGTGATTGCGACAAAAGCGCTTCTGCGTCAGGACAATCTGTCCAAGGCGGCCAAGATTCTTCAAGCGGCGTGGAAAATAAATCCGCATCCCGAAATCGCCGAGGCCTATGTCCACGCGCGGATCGGCGACACCTCTGCCGACCGGCTCAAGCGTGCGGAGCGGCTTGAGAAGCTTAAACCGCTCAATCCGCAATCTCTGGATGCTGTGGCGCGGGCTGCGCTGGAAGCGCACCGTTTTGATCTTGCCCGCGAAAAAGCCGAAGCCTCGGCAAGGTTGCAGCCCTGCGAAGGCATCTACTTGCTGCTTGCAGACATTGAAGAAGCGGAAACTGATGATCAGGGCCGTGTTCGCCACTGGTTGAGCCAGGCCGTGCGCGCACCGCGGGATCCGGCCTGGACCGCAGACGGTTATGTGTCGGAAACCTGGGAACCGGTTTCGCCGGTCAGCGGCAAGCTGGATGCGTTTGAATGGAAGGTTCCGGTCGAGCAACTGGCTGGCCCGAGCATTGACAACCAGCCGCCTGCTGAAGCCTTCGACAGGGCCATGGCGAGCTTGCCGCCAATCGCCAGGGTAGCCAAGGCGGAGACCGCTTCGGTCTCCAATGGAGCGTCCGAAACTGTGGCTCCTGTGGCCGATCCGCTGGTTGAAGCTACGGCGACGGCGGAAAAACCAGCCGAAGTGTCTCCGGCGGCAGTCAAGGCGAAGCCGGCACCGGTGATTGACGCGGATGTGGTGCCTGACAGCAAGCCGCAGCCGGCGCCGTCAAGCGGAGCCGCGACCAGGCCTGCAGTTAACGGCAATGCGGAGCCGAAAGACAAGGTGGCCGCGACAGCCGGAGCTGCGGATCCGGGACCGGGCAAGGCTGAGGATGACTCCGCGCCCAAACAGCCGGGCAAACCGGTAGAAGCCGCCAAGACGGACAAGGCCGAGATGGCCGCCAACTCCGGCAAGGCATCCGAAGCGCCTGTGACAACCGAGGCAGATCCCGAGGCTGACGCAAAGGCCATAGAAGCGGCGTTCCTGACCCATCGTCCTGATGATCCGGGGATCGATGTCAACGCAGAGCCGGAAAAGCCAAGTGGCCGTTTCCGTCTGTTCTGATCCGGCACTTGAAAGGGCACACTGAATGCTTGACCAGATACGTACATTTCTGCGCGACCTCAAAGGTGATACGCCGGCGGAGCCAGGCGGCAACGAAGCCGATGTGGCTGCGGTGGCGCTGTTCTTCCACGTCATCGGCGCTGACGGAGTGATAGACCAGGTTGAATCTGAAAAACTCAAGGCGTTGATTGCCCAGGAGTATGATTTGAGTGGTTCGGCCAGACAGAAACTCATAGAGGCCGGCGAACAGGCTGACCGTGAGGCTGTCGACCTCTATCAGTTCACCAGTGTGCTCAATCGTGCGCTGGAACCGGACGCAAAAGTTCATTTCATCGAGCTCTTGTGGAACCTGGCCTATGCTGATGGCTACCGGCATGAACTGGAAGATCACGTCGTCTGGCGCATCGCCGACCTGATGGGTGTCTCAAGCCGCGACCGGGTGCTGGCGCGGCAGCGCGCACTTGCGAGCGCCGGCATCGAGGACGAAGCGAACCGGGATGACAACGCCTGATCTGACGCAGATGTTGGCCTCAAGCAGTTCCTGAAGCGGGCTTTTTCTGCCGATCCAGTTCGGCTTTGAGCGCGGCGCGGCTTTCTTCTGCGTCGCGGTCGAGAGACTGGATCTGGCGCAATTGCGGAAATCCCATGCTCCAGGCAAGCGCCACGGCGAGAGTTCCAGCTCCTCCGATAACAACGGCTGCCACCGGGCCGATCAGCGAGGCCATGACACCGGCGCGAAACTCGCCGAGCTCGTTGGATGCACCGATGAACACCATGTTGACCGCGCTAACCCGGCCACGCAGTTCGTCCGGCGTCCACAATTGCACCAGGCTCTGGCGGACATAGACCGAGATCATGTCCGACGCACCCATGACGATCAGTGCCGCCATGGTCAGCGGCAGCGATTTGGACAGGCCGAAAACCACGGTGGCGGCTCCAAACACAGCCACGGCGATGAACATGGCGCGTCCGGCATGCCTGCGGATCGGCCGCGAGGCGAGATAGAGCGCCATGCCGATTGCGCCGATGCCGGGGCTGGCGCGCAGGAAGCCGAGCCCCCAGGGGCCAAGCTCCAGCACGTCGCGGGCAAAGACCGGCATCATGGCCACGGCGCCGCCGAGCAGCACGGCAAACATGTCCAGGGAAATGGCGCCGAGCACGATTTTCTGATTGCGGACATAGCTGAAGCCGGCGACAAGCGTCTGCCAGCTCTGTGCCTGGCCGCGCGAGCGTTGCAGCGGCGGCGGCACCAGGGCAAGGGCGATGATCGCCAGCGCCAGAAAGACCAGGGCCGTCAGATAGGGCACAATTGCACCAAGCCCGTAGAGCAGGCCGCCGGCTACCGGGCCGACAATGGTCGCGGTCTGCCAGGAGGTCGAGTTCCAGGCAATTGCATTGGGCAGGTCACGGGCCGGAACCAGATTGGGCGCCAGCGATTGCGAGGCGGGCGCGAAAAAGGCCCGCGAAATGCCGATCACCAGCAGCACACTGAAAATCGGCAATGGCGAGGTCAGGCCATGCCAGGCGAAATAGACCAGTGCCGCCGCCGACAGGCCGATGGTGATTTCACTGATCAACATGATGGTGCGGCGGCCATAGCGGTCGGCAGCAGCGCCTGTAAACAGGATCAGCACCAGAGCCGGCAAAAACTGGATCAGCCCGACCAGCCCCAGATCGAAAGGATCCCGGGTCAGATCATAAATCTGCCAGCCGACCGAGACGCTGATGATCTGCAGTGCGAAGGAGGAAAGGAACCTGGCTGTGAAATAGAAGGTGAAGGCGCGATGGCGAAATGCTGCGAAGCGGTCTTCCGCCGTGGCTGGGGCTTGCATGATGTCTGTCCGGTTTGTGCTGACTGAGCTATACACGAGCAATCCGGCGACGCCATCGTTTGCTGGCGCCCGGGCAGCCTTAACCCTGCCGATTTATAGGCAAGCAAGCACTCTTGCCGCTGGCGCTTCGAGTGTCTACATGTCTGTCACGCGAAGAACAGCCGGAGAATCTTATGATTGCAGTCTTTTCAACCATCGACATGATCCTTGGCCTGTACACCTGGATCATCATCGGCAGTGCCATTTTCTCCTGGCTTTACGCCTTTAACGTGGTCAATCCGAACAACCGGTTCGTCGGCATGATCGGCGAGTTCCTGTTCAAGGCAACCGAACCGGCGCTCAAGCCCATCCGCCGGATCATGCCGGATCTGGGCGGGCTCGATATTTCGCCGATCATCCTGCTGATCGCAATCTTCTTCGTGCGCACCTTCATTGCCACCTCGATTGCACCGATGTTCTTCTGAGCAGCTGGTACAAAATTTCAGAGAATGGCGTTGAGCTAGCCATTCGTCTGACGCCCTCCGCCTCTCTCGACGGGATCGATGGTCCGGTCGAGGACGCAGCCGGCATGGTCCGGCTGAAAGTGAGGGTCCGTGCGGTGGCCGAGAAGAACAAGGCCAACCGTGCGCTTGAAAAGCTCATCGCCAAACAGTTGAAGATCGGCAAGACCGCTGTCCGGGTGATTTCCGGGGAGACGAGCCGGTCGAAAACCGTCCGGGTCGACGGCGATCCCGCGCAGCTGGTTGAACCCATCAAGGCACTCGCGAGCTGACAAAAACCGCGCCACCGGATCGTTTGATCAAGTGGCGCGAAGCATTCCTTCATCGGTCTTGTACGTCAGACCCTGTGATCAGGCCTTGGGATCAGGCTTTGGCCTTGGCCCGGTCGATCGCCTCGACGATCAGCTTGCGGGCGGTTTCCGCATCGCGCCAGCCACCGATCTTGACCCATTTTCCGGGCTCCAGATCCTTGTAGTGCTCGAAGAAATGCTCGATCTGCTGCAGCGTGATCTCGGGCATGTCAGTGTAGTCGTTGACACCTTCATAGCGCTTGGTCAGATGCGCCGACGGGACGGCAATGATCTTTTCATCCTGGCCGGCATTGTCTTCCATGATCAGCACGCCGATCGGGCGGACATTGATCACGCAGCCGGGGATCAGCGGACGGGTGTTGCAGACCAGAACGTCGATCGGATCGCCATCATCGGACAGTGTGTGCGGCACGAAACCGTAATTGCCCGGATAGGTCATTGGTGTGTAGAGGAACCGGTCGACGACCAGAGTTCCTGCATCCTTGTCCATCTCGTATTTGATCGGGTGTCCGCCAACCGGCACCTCGATGATCACGTTGACGTCGTGTGGCGGTTTTTCGCCAATGCTGATGGCGTCTATGCGCATGGTCGCTCCTATCCGGATCTGTGGTGCATGCCGTTCTCAATTGGGAGGATTGAGACACAGGTGCATGCGGCAATTCTGGGCGTTGATACATCGGCCAGCGCTTGCGCGGGCACATGCTGTAACAGCCGGTCCCGGAATTAAAGCCAAAGGCGGTCCGGTGCAACAGGACTTTTGGCGGGGGCTGCCGGAAGAAAGCGTTCAGGACCAGACGAAGGCGAGTTTCTTGAGCGTTTTGCCGTCAAATGTCTCGTGACCTTCGGCGACGTCGCGGCCACCCTGAAAGCGATAGAACTCGGTCGCGGAATGATTGTCTTCGAGACACCAGACGACCACGCCCTTGCAACCGAGCGACTCGAGAAGCTGCCGGGCTTCGTTGAACAGGCGCTTGCCCAGCCCGACACCCTGAAATTCAGGTTTCAGATAAAGCTCGTATATTTCGCCTTCCTGCGGCAGAGAGCGGGCCCGGTTGAGACCAAGCGTGGCATAACCGGCAACAGTTCCGCCGACATCCAGCACAAGAATGGATGTCGAGCCACGCACAGCACGCTCCCACCAGCCGATATTGCGGCGCTCAAGCATGTGCCGCAGCGCCTTGTAGGGAAGGATCCCCGCATAGGCATGGCTCCAAGCCGCGCGATGGGTGCCGGCAATGGCTTCCGCATCCTGCGGTTCGGCGTGCCGAATATCGATTGTTAACGTGCTCATGCGCTCATACTACCGGTCATGGTATGTCCGAAGAAGCCACGGTGGGCCTGCCACGGTATCTGCCCACAATATTGTTTTGTGGACGGCGTGAGCTGAGTTAACCGTTTGTTAAGGAAATATGCAAGGGCGGCGTTGCCGCTGTAGACGGCTTGGGGTGCCAGGAACCGGGTTCAGGCGGCTGCGAACCGGTTGAGGGTTTTCTGCGCAGCCTCGAAGAACTGGCCCACCTGCAGGCCATCGACCAGCGCATGGTGAACCTGTACGGCGACCGGGCAACTCCAGCTGCCGTCAGCGGCCAGAACAAACTTGCCCCAGGAAAACCGCGGAATGCAGTCATCCGGTCCGGGCAGTGCATTGTCGAGCGATGTGAAATCGATCCAGGGCAGACAGGAGAGATAGGCGAGATCGAAACGCTGGCCGGTGTTGGCGCCGAGGTCGGCGCCCTTCGCGGTTTCCTCGATGATGGCCTTGCAGCTCTCGTCGAAACGGCTCCAGTCCTCGATATAGGGAATATAGGCGTAGCCAAAGGTGTCGCCGGGCCGCGGGACTGTGGCCGACAGCGAGATCTCATCATACTGAAGCACCCGATCGCCCTCAAACCGCATCTTCAGCGCCGGCACAGCGTGCACGCCGGCGCCAATAGCATGGATGAAGGCACGGTAAGGCGACACGCCTTGCGGCTTGCCGCGGGTCATCAGGGCAGTGATGTCGACGCGCGCGGTGGTGGCGAAATGCGGCCGGTCATAGGTCCGGAACAGGTTGAACTGCCCGGCCCGTGACCAGGTCGCAAGATCGACTTCGCGCGCGTCAGTCATCAGGCTGCGGTCGCGCCGGTTTTGCTATGACGCTTGCGATCATTGGCGTCGAGGAAACGCTTGCGAAGGCGGATCGATTTCGGGGTTACTTCCATCAATTCGTCGTCCTGGATCCAGGACAGCGAGCGGTCCAGCGTCATGCGGATCGGTGTCGTCAGCTTGATTGCCTCGTCCTTGCCGGCAGCGCGGATGTTGTTGAGCTGCTTGGCCTTGAGGACGTTGACTTCGAGGTCGTTGTCGCGGGTATGGATGCCAATGATCATGCCCATATAGACCTTGTCGCCCGGCTCGATGATCATCGGTCCGCGGCTTTCGAGGTTGAACATGGCGTAGGCAACGGCTTCGCCGGACATGTTGGACAGCAGCACGCCATTGGTACGGCCCGGGATATCGCCCTTGTAGGCCTGGTAGTCATGGAACAGGCGGTTCATCACGGCGGTGCCGCGGGTGTCTGTCAACAGTTCCGACTGGTAGCCGATCAGGCCGCGTGTCGGTGCATGGAACACCAGGCGGACGCGGTTGCCGCCGGACGGGCGAAGCTCGGTCATTTCAGCCTTGCGTTCGGACATCTTCTGCACGACGACGCCGGAATGCTCTTCATCCACGTCGATGACGACTTCCTCGATCGGCTCCATCAGCTTGCCATCGTCATCCTTGTGCATGACGACGCGCGGACGCGACACGGCCAGCTCAAAGCCTTCGCGGCGCATGGTTTCAATCAGAACGGCCAGCTGCAATTCGCCGCGGCCTGACACGAAGAACGAATCCTTGGCGCTCGATTCCTCGATCTTCAGGGCAACATTGCCTTCTGCTTCCTTGAGCAAGCGGTCACGGATGACGCGGCTGGTCACCTTGTCGCCCTCGGTGCCGGCGAGCGGCGAATCATTGACCATGAAGCTCATGGTCACGGTCGGCGGATCGATCGGCTGTGCGGTCAGGGCTTCGGTGACTGAAGGGTCACAGAATGTATCGGCGACGGTGCCTTTGGACAGGCCGGCAATGGCAACGATATCGCCCGCATGGGCCTCGTCCAGTGCCACGCGCTCAAGGCCGCGGAAGGAGAGAATCTTGGAAACACGTCCGGTCTCTACCAGGCTTCCATCGCCATGCAGAACCTTGACCGGCTGGTTGGCCTTGATGGTTCCGGAATGAATGCGGCCGGTGATGATGCGGCCGAGGAACGGGTTGGCTTCGAGGATCGTGCCGATCATCCGGAACGGGCCTTCGGCAACCGTGGGTTCCGGAACATGCTCGAGAACCAGGTCGAACAACGGGGTAAGCGAACCGCCATCTTCCGGACGATCCGGGCCGGTCGACATCCAGCCATTGCGGCCGGAACCATACATGATCGGGAAGTCGAGCTGCTCGTCGGTGGCGTCGAGTGCTGCAAACAGGTCGAAGACTTCGTTGATGACTTCATCGACGCGGGCGTCGGGACGGTCGATCTTGTTGATGGCGACGATTGGACGAAGGCCGACCTTCAGGGCCTTGCCGACCACGAACTTGGTCTGCGGCATCGGGCCTTCAGCGGCGTCAACCAGAACGATGGCGCTATCCACCATCGACAGGATACGCTCGACCTCGCCGCCGAAGTCGGCATGGCCCGGTGTGTCGACGATGTTGATACGGTTGCCCTTCCAATCCACCGAAGTGGCCTTGGCGAGAATGGTGATGCCGCGCTCCTTTTCGATGTCGCCCGAATCCATGGCGCGTTCCTGAACGCGCTCGTTTTCGCGGTAGACACCGGATTGCTTGAGCATTTCGTCAACGAGTGTGGTTTTACCATGGTCAACGTGGGCGATAATCGCAATATTGCGCAGGGACATAGATCAGGTCTCATTCTGGAGAATACAAAAACGCCGGATGCGAATCCGGCGCGGGCCGGCAATTGCCGGGATTTGCGCGGCTTATACAAGGTTTTTTGCGGTTGCGAAAGAGGCCAACGCAACACAGCCTTAATGGGCCAGAAAAAGGGCACATAGCGCCCTTTTTCATCGTTTTGTACCGGTTTCGCAACAAATACTCAGGCGTTGCGGACCGGATCCAGCGTCTTGCTCCAGAGTTCTTCGTCGTCGCGGTTCATCAGCCGGACGGTAAGTTGTTCGGTCGCTCCGTCAATGTCGACAAGGCCGAAAAACTGCAGACCCATGGAAGGCGGCAGGTTGGCGCCCTGTTCTTCGGTCGGGGCGGCGACGAACTTGACCTCGGGGCCAAAGGTCATGTCGAGCGCGTTGGGACCGAAGGTGCCGGCATGCAGCGGACCGGAGACAAATTCCCAGAACGGTTCGAAATCCTGGAACTGTGCCTTGGACGGATCATAGTAGTGAGCTGCGGTGTAGTGCACATCGGCTGTCAGCCAGACCGTGTTGGTGATGCCGGCGTTCTTGATGTAGCGCAGCAGGTCGGCGATCTCGAATTCACGGCCCTTTGCGCCACCGTCATCGGCGTTGGCAATGGCTTCGAATTTGGTGTCGCCATCCCGGACCACCAGACCAATCGGCATGTCGGCGGCGATGATCTTCCAGGTTGCCCTGGAATTGGCGAGTTCACGCTTGAGCCAGGCGATCTGCTCCTGGCCCATGAACACGGTGGCGTCGCTTGGCGCATCCTGGGTGTTTTCGCTGTTGGCGGCGCGGTAAGAGCGCATGTCGAGGAAGAACACATCGACCAGCGGGCCGTAGGCGATCTTGCGGTAGACACGGCCGGGTTCCGCCGGGGTGTAGCTGATCGGGGTCATCTCGTGGAAGGCGCGACCGGCGCGGGCAGCAAGCACGTGAATCGACTTTTCCGAATAGCGGTCGTCGCCGGTCAGGTCCTTGGAATCCGACCAGTTGTTGACCACTTCATGGTCGTCCCACTGGAAGAAGGTCGGGCAGATGGCATTGAGCGCGCGAACATGCTCGTCCATCAAATTGTATTTCCACTGGCCGCGATATTCGTCCAGGGTTTCGGCAACCTTGCGCTTCTCGTCGATCAGCACCTTGTTGATCCATTTGCTGCCGTCCTTGAGCTCCACCTCATCCTGCATGGCGCCATCGGCATAGATGGTGTCGCCGGAATGGAGGAAGAAGTCGGGTTCATGCTTGCTCATGGTGGCGTAGGTCTTCATGCCGACCTCGTCGATGCCCCAGCCCTGGCCGGCCGTGTCGCCCGACCAGGCGAAACGGATGTTGCGGCGTGAGGCGGGCGCGGTGCGGAAGCGCCCGACAACGGGTTCCGACACAGTGTTGATGTCAGAGAGATCGGCGGCGCTGAAACGGTAGAAGATGTCCTGATCGGATGGCAGGTTCTCGATCAGCCGCTTGGCGGCGAAATCCGTATTGGGCAGCGCGTTCATCGGTGGCAGCTTGATCGCGTTCTTGAAGCTCTCGACGGTGGAGATTTCCATGTTGATGCGTGAGGGGCGGTCAACACGGGTCCAGATCATGCCGGAACTGGTGTTGACGTCACCGGACTGAACGCCGTGAGTGAAAACCGGGCGCTGGGCGGCACGGACGTAAGAGGGAGCGGCGAGGCCTGAGGCGGTGACCAGCGATGTGGCGCTGGC
>CAXBIE010000071.1:0-25137 GCA_963975635.1 uncultured Hoeflea sp.
CTGCGGATTGCACCTAGGTCTGCTGAGCGGACAAAGCGGACATATGCCGAGATTGCTGAAATCCTTGCCCGCAGACGGCCTGTCTCGTCGACGGCATGTTCTTTGAAAGAAATATTACTTCTGCACTTCAAGGCCCAGAGGGAGTCTCACCAAAGCACGTTGCAGTGAATCGTCTTCAGGCAATGTGCTTTAGGCTTTTGTTTTTGCGCGTGTTTTATTCCGAGAACCGGTTCCCACTTTTCGGAACACGCTATAAAGGGCGACGTCAGATCGATCCGAGGTAATATCCGATGGCCTCCGCCAATTCGGTTTCCTCATAGCCGAAATGGGAGCGTACGACCTCTTCCAGTTTTCGGAACGTATTGCCGGCCTGGAGGAAATTTGCCTCCGAGGGGGCTTCCGCCAATGCATCTGCCGCACGACTCAGGCGGATGATCAGCTCATGGACCACCTCGTGCTCCGCCTTTAGCTTCGCCACAACCTCGCGAAACCTGCCGCCACCCGCTGCCTCAATCCGAGGGAACATGTCGGCGCTTTCAATGTCGTGGTGAAACTTGAGCACTTGGCATTCACGGCCACAAAGCGATCCGAACACTCGAAAATTCTCAGCCATATCGAGTGAAAGCACGAGCTGCCTTAGGTGCTCCGGCGGAGCGTCCCGCGCTTCGATCCTGGCGAGGATCGCGCCGATTTGACCCATCTCTCTGAGATAATGACTGTGGATTGCGGCCAGTTGTCGGCCTTGGCGACGGTGTATTTCTGTTGCCTCGATCACCGGCGGGGCTTTGGGTCGCGCAGCTTCATCGACGCTCAGTTCATCCAGCATTTGGGTCGAAAGATCAGTCATCAGGCATATATTGGCCTCTTATCGGCCGAGTCAACGACGTCCGCTCCGGGCACGAAAGTGCCAATCACCCCAGAGCTCGAACCGCCCGAATTCCCTGAAAGCCCGATCAGAACGACGGCGGCTTCATGCCGTGGGCGCGCATGGCGGCGATCACCGTGTTGGCCATCAGCATGGCAATGGTCATCGGGCCGACACCGCCGGGAACCGGGGTGATGGTGTCCGCCACCTCGGCGCATTCGTCAAAGGCGACATCGCCGACCAGCCGGGTCTTGCCTTCGCCACGCTCGGGCGCATCGATGCGGTTGATGCCGACGTCGATGACCGTGGCACCGGGCTTGACCCAGTCAGCCTTGACCATCAGAGGGCGGCCGACAGCTGCGACCAGAATGTCGGCATTGCGGCAAACGCCGGCGAGATCTTTCGTGCGCGAGTGGGCGGTGGTGACGGTGGCATTGGCAGCCAGCAGCAGCGCCGACATCGGTTTGCCGAACAGGTTGGAGCGGCCGATGACCACGGCGTTGAGGCCGGAGAGATCCGGGCCGTGGGTCTGGCGGACAAACAGCATGGCGCCGGCGGGGGTGCAGGAAATCAACCCGCCATCGAGGTCTCCGGTCATCAGCTTGCCGGCATTGACGACGTGCAGGCCATCGACGTCCTTCTCGGGCCGGATCGACTGGATCACGGGATCGGAATCAAGATTGCCGGGCAGCGGCAGCTGCACCAGAATGCCGTGGATTTCGGGATCCTCGTTGAGCCTCGCCACCAGCGCCTCCAGCTCGGCCTGCGTGGTTTCAGCGGGTAAGGTGTGCTGCACAGACTTGAAGCCGCACTGCTTGGCCATGCGGCTCTTGGAGGAGACATAGACATGTGAGGCGGGGTCATTGCCGACGATGACCACGGCCAATCCTGGACGCGCACCGGTCTGCGCTTCCAGCGCATTGCTGGCTGCCGTCACCTGTTCAATTACGCCTGCCGCAACAGCCTTGCCGTCAATCACCTTCGCCATGGAAAATCCTCTTCACTGACTTGCTTGCCAGGCCTCACGCGGCACAGGGCCGGCTCCTTCGCCAACCCTACGGGAGCGAATGCTGCGGCTGATAGCCTCTTTGCGTCCTCTGATGTCAAATTTCAAGCGGTGAGATCCCGTCAGGCGCTGCGGCGCTGCGAGCCGTAGCCGTCAATCCTGGAACGCAACTGGTCCATCTCACGGCGAATCCGCTCAACCTGCTCATTGCTGGCAGGCGATGACGGGGGCTCCTGCCGGACGGGCTTTGCAGCGGAAGCGGATTGCACCGGCGCTGCGGCTTGCTGCGATGTCCCGGCAGATGCCTGGGCGAACTGCGGTTCAGGCGTGGGGCCGAATTGTGCAGGGTGGAGCGGTGCCGTCGGCGCAGCAACCGGGTGCGGTGCCGGAAAGTATTGCGGCTGAGACGGCAGTGGCGAATGCGGCGGCTGGTAGGCCTGGGGCGGGACCGGATGTGGCTGATACTGCTGCATCGCCGGGGCCTGCATCATCTGCGGCGGCATCATCTGGGGCTGCATCATCTGGGGCTGCATCATCTGCGGCTGCGGCGAAGGATAGATCGGGGCAGCGGCATAAGGTGCTGCTTGCACAGCGGGATGGTTGGTGGCGAACCCCGGATGCACCGGCGCATAGGGATCGACCATATAGCCGGAATAGGAGGCATGATTGTGAGGCAGATAAGCCTGCTGCGCAGGATGGAACGACGGCTGCTGCTGGGGCCCATGAGGGTGAGCCGGCAGGGAGGGCTGGAACTGCTGCTGCGGGTGGGGCTGATAGGGCGCATGTGCAGCAGCAGGCAAAGGCGCAGGATAAGCGCCCCAAACCGGCTGAGCACCGCTCGGATCCATTGCCGCCGGGGACGTTGCCACTGGCGCAGGAGCCGGCTCGGCAACGGGTGCGGTTTCCGGGGGCACTGGCTGCGTCTGCGCGTGAGAAGACATGAAGGCTTGCGCGTTGCGGCCCGTGGCCGGGCGCTGTTCCGCCATCTGCGCGCGAGCCGGTTCGGTGGCGGCGGCCGGCTTGTTACGGGGCTCGGCACCTGGTGTTGTGTCGCGCTGCTCGGCCGGGACCTCCCGCCGCGCCCATTTGGGACGAAGGAAACCGGTCCGTACCGGTTCAGCTGGGGCCGGGCTATCGGGAACGGGATTGGCGCGAACAGAATTGCCGGGACCGGAATTGCCGGCAGCCTCGGCCCGTGCAGCGGAGTAGGACCGTGCACCGGCTTCACCCATGGCGCTATCCATGGCGTTGGCGCGCGCGGCCATCTCGTTGTCACGGCGCGGCCGGTACTGCGGGCCGGGACCGCCGGAGGGTCCTGCCGGTCCGGGGTGCGGCGGCTGCGGGTAGCCGCCCGTTGGCGAACCCGGATAGCGGCTCTGGAATTGCGCGCCATTGTAGGCGCGGATGCTGTCGATTGCGCCGATCAGCAAAGCCAGACCGAGGCCTGCGAAAAAGCCTGCCATCATACCGGCGATGGCGATGATCTTGCGCGACGGCCCCGTCGGCTGGATCGGGGCTTCCGCCGGTGAAATTACCCGGACATTGCGGGTCGACAGATTCGAGCGTTCACTGGTTTCGCGCGAGCGGGTGAGGAAGGCCTCATAGATGCCACGGGTCGCATTGGCCTTGCGCTCCAGCTCCCGCAAGGTGACCAGCTCCACCGACTGGTCCATGGCGCGGCTCTTGGCGATGGCCATCTGGCTGGCCAGTTCCTGCTCGGTCTCCACGGCGCGTTGCAGCTCGGTCTGCGAGCTGGCGACAATGCGGCGCAGCTCGGCGCTGATTTCATTGGTGATCGTCTTGAGCGACTGCATTGCCGCAATATACTGCGGATGACGCGGCCCGAGCCTTGTGCCCAGCGAGTCGGCGCTGGATTTGGTCTCGGTGTATTGTTTGCGCAATGCGCTGAGATTGGTCGACAGCAGCTCTTCGGGAAACGCGCCGGACAGGACATCATTGATATTGACCTTGGCCAGGTTCTCGGCCTTGACCCGGATACCGACTTTCATCGCGCGGGCATTGCCGAGTTGATCACTGAGCGCCAGAATCACCTTGTCGTCAATATACTGGCCGCCAACACCGACCAGACCATTTTCGGCCTTGAAGCGTTCGACTTCACGCTCGGCGGCATCCAGATCGGACCGCAGCGAGTTGATCCGGGTGTCTATGGATTCCGATGTCCGCTCCAGCAGATTGGATTGCGCCTGGCCTTCGGAATCGAGGTAGGTCTCGACGATCTGATTGGCGATCAGTGCGGACTTGCCGGCATCGCGCGTTCTCACACCCACAATAATGACGAATGTCTTGGCATCGCGGGACACAGACAATGCTTCGCGCAGATTGTTGAGTGCTTTCTGCTCCGCTTCCTCCGCAGGATCCGTGCCTGTCAGAATCTGCTTGATCAGCGACAGCCCACCCCGGATGCCGCCTGGAGACAAGGAGCCGTTGAATTCGGGATCGCGATCAAGGCCAAGATTGCCGATAACTTCTTCGAGCACGCTCGTCGATGACAAGATCTGCAACTGGCTGTCGGTGATGGCCAGCATGGCTTCGGTGGAGAGCTGCTGATTGCGGATATCGTCGTCGGTGACGCGGATTTCGCGGGGGTCCACGAACAACCGGCTTTCCGCATAATATTTGTGCGGCGTCGCCAGAGCGAAAATGACACCCAGTATCGCTCCGGCCACGGTAAACGCACAGATCATCATCCGGAAGCGCCACACCGCGGATATCAGGATCGAGGCATCAAGCAAGGGACGCGTCTCATCTGCGAAGCGGGACGTGTCAGAGGCCGGATGCCAGTGATTGTGATTGTGGCTGTGATTGCCCCGCGGATAAGGATCGTCACCGTGAGAGCGGCCGTTGTCCGGGCTGTCATACGGGAATGATGGTTGCTCCGGCTCTGCAGGGCGTCGTGACGAGGGGCCAGGCTGAGCAGCGGGCTCATGCGGTTCTGCCGGCTCGGCGGGCGCCTGGTCCTCGCCTGCGGGATGCCGTTGCTGCGATTTTTCGTCCGGCGTCATGGTGCCGATCAGCCTGGCGATCCGGTCGCCGAATTTCTCGCGCCCGGCAGAGGCTGTTGCTGAAGGGCCGCCGGAACGGTGTGCCGCCATGACAGGCTCGGCGGGAGCCGCGGCGAGCAGAGATTCGGCTTTGGGCTCGGGCGCCGGATGTCCGGATTCGGCAAAGCGGGCGGTGGACACACGGGCCGAGCGGACTGGTGCGGACAGAATGGAGCGTGCAGCGCCGCTGGATGGCTGGCTCGGCGACACAGGTTCTGCGGACTGCCCAGCCGTCTCCGAACGCGCGTCACGAGCGTGGTCGAGCAGTGATCCGCGGTTGCCGCGGTGCCTCCTGTTGTCAGTTGAATCGCTCATATCCGGCTTTGGCCGCCTTTTTGGCAAGGAAGTCGACTTGGTTAAGACAAGTTATAAATTCATGGGTAACAAATGGTTAATTTCCGAGACAGTCTGTGCAAATAGACAAGGATATCGGGCTATTGGAGATCGCTGATTGAGCGCCATTTCAAACGCCAGGTTCGGAACACTCCATTCGCTCAAACGCTGAATTAACACTTTCACTCTAAGATTTAGCGGATGAAACGACGGGAGCGGCAATTGCAATCGTCTTGCCGAAACGGTCCCCGATGAGCCTACGTCTGAAAAATCTTGTCAGCGCCAACGCCCCTGTCATCCGGGCCTATCTTTCGATGGTGGGAGGATCGGCGGGGCGACTGGTGATTTCGCTGGTCTATTTCATCGCAATCGCCAACACCTTGTCGATCGCCGAATTCGGCCTGTTCGCCACCGCTTCGGCCTGCGGCATCATGTTGTCGCGGCTGCTGGCCTTCGGTTTCGTATCCCCGCTCTACCGGATTGCCACGGTCAAGACACGCCTGCTGGGGGTCTATACCGCGGGCTTCCTGGGCGGGGTGGTGCTGTCGGTCCCGGTGATCGTGCTCGCCGCATGGCTGACCCATATGCTTGTCTTCTCCGAGCAGATGGCCCTGGTTACTTTCGCCAAGATCATCGTGGCTGAAGTGTTGTGCTGGCGCATCATGGAGATCGCGGTAATCGTCAGCTACGGCACCAACCGCTTCGGCTCGGGTTCGGTGCTGGTGGTTGTCGCAACCCTGCTGAAGACCATTGCCGCGGTCCTGTTCGCCTGGCTGGCGGACGGGTCTCTGGCAAGCTGGGGCTGGTACTATCTGGCCGCCAACGGTCTCTCCGCGATGCTCGCGATCTTGTTTTTCTATCCTCGGGTCCGGCTTCGCTGGAACCTTGCGCTTTACACACGCCGTTGGGTCGATGCCGTTTCGGTGGCGGGTGCAGAAATGCTGTTTTACATCCAGTCGGAGCTCGACAAGGTGCTGGTGCTGTCACTGGGTGGGCCCGAAACCGCCGGTGTCTACGCCATCATCATGCGACTGGTCGACCTGACCGCACTGCCGGTGCGCGCCTTCCTGACGGTGCTGACCCAGAAGCTGATGCGCACCCCGGCGATGCTTGAGGAGCTGAAAAACAGGGCGTTGCTTGAGGGCGCAGTGGCGGCGGTTTCAACCGCGGGACTGCTGGGGATGGCCGGATTCTTGTGGCTGTTTCCCAATGCATTGGGAAAGAATGTGGCCGTGGCCGCGCCGTTGCTGATCTTCGTCGCCCTTGTTCCGGCATTCCGCAATCTGATCGAGTATCACTCGGAACTGCTGTATGCGACCGGCCGGACCGTGGTGCGCATGGTGATCCTGGCATCACTGGGCGCCATGAAGGCGCTCCTGCTTGCCTATGTGCTGGGATTGCATGCAGACGTCATGGTCTGGGTTGAACTGCTGAATGTGGCGTTCCTGGTGCTCTATCTGCAATCGGCTCTGATGACCTACCGGGCGCTGCGCACGATCAGGAAACGGCCGATCTGAACCAAACACCGGGACTGGCTACCTCTGCGCACCCCAACGGCTGCATAGATGGCGCAGGATCAAGGTGTGACAGAAAACGCCAGACGCCGGATTTCCGATATCTCGTGACCAACAAAAGACTGGACGCCGATCGCCACCTGTTGGGGCTGCAGGCCTGCCATAAAGGCTTCAAGACCTTCAAGTGTTTCCGGATAGGCCTCGCTCGACCAGAGCATGTGGCACAGGGCCTGGCCCGAGACATCATGCCCCTCACCTTTCAGCACCTCGTCAACGAAGCGGCCGTAGATGGTGCATTCGGAAATGGCGCGCGAGGAAATCAGCGCGCGGACCCAGTTCCGGCCGCTGATCTTTTCGATGTGATCAAGCATCGCCCGGGCGGCGTCGACGCGCCAGCCGATAAACGTATTGATGTAATCATGTGCGGGCGAGACTGCCGCAGGCAAGCCGAGAAGTTTTCCGGCATGGGCAAGCCACCGGCGATGCTCGTCCATATCCTCGCTGATGCCGCCATCAATGCGGAACAGGCGCATCCTGCCGTCTTGCCACATGCTCGAAGGATCGTAGGGACGCACCATGACAACGTCGGAATCGATGGACAGCAGCATGTCGGCATCGACGTGCCGGGCCAGAGCCAAACGCCTTATCTGCTGGGCGTGCCAGCCGCGCAGAGGGGGCGAAAACGGGCTGAGCCAGACGCGGCGGCGGCCAAGAGTTGCCGGATCGGGAAAGGCGCGCAGCCAGTTGGGGAACAGGTCGGTTTCGCTGACGATCGTCCGCCGGGGGCCTTCAAGCGAGCGAAAGGCTGCCACATCACGGGGCTCGACCAGCAGATAATGATGCCAATCCCCCGAGAGAAAACGACCAAGGCTTTCACACATCAAGCGGCATCGTTCCAGATCGGCGGACCATGATGCGGTCATTACAGCTGTCTTCATGGTCATTCGGCCTGGTTTCCGCAGATGCTGTGTCCGGCGTCTTCAGACCGGAAGGGCAGCTTGCCGGCGTGCGCCAAACAGCTTGTAGCGCAGGACGTGAAACAGGAAAACAGGGTTCCCCACAATATAGCGCCGCCAGAGCCGCGACGGCTCTATCATCAGACGCCATACCCATTCGAGCCTGAGATTTCGAAGGAACAGTGGTGCACGCGGAACGGCGCCGGATACAAAATCAAACAGCGCGCCAACACCAAACACCACCCGGCCATGGCCCTGGCGGATATGGGTGTCGATCCAGATTTCCTGTGACGGACTGCCCAAGCCGATCAGGGTGATATCGGGGTTGATCGCCGCCAGATCGGCAAGAACCTTCGAACTGTCGGCCCTGTCGAAATATCCATCCGAAACCGCGACGAATTCATGCCAAGGCGTGGCCGCCTTGAACCCTTCCACTGCACGCACCAGGTTTTCCGGGCGGGCGCCGATGAGCGCCACCTTCAGCGGCCGGTGCGAATGCACAAGAAGTGCCGGAATGAAATCGGTGCCATTGAGGTTGGCAGGGAATGCGGTGCCATAGAAGGCGCGTGAGGCGATATCGACACCAACTCCATCGGGCAGAACTTCAGATCTGGAAAGGCCCTGACGATATTTCGGGTTGCGCATGGCAAGATTGGCGTTGTTGGCGTTGAGAAAATTGAAAATGCGCTGCGGACCATCGCCGTCAATCGCACGCGCAAACTCATCAAGCGCCTGGGACCAGCCAAGCGCTGCAACCCTGATGCCCATAATGTCGCGATGCTGACCGTTTTCCATTACCGGCATGGTTACTCCGAACACTCTTCCCAGATGCGGACAATCCGTCCTGGACAGCCCTGTGTTAGCACTTTCTTGTTCCTGCTCCATCTGCATTTCCCAAATGCAGTTAAGGGCCGGATTTACCTTTTGTTAAGCATGCGACCGAGACCGTTCGACAATGCGTGTTTGAGCCCATCCAGCTGGAGTGCGTGAAACTGGCGGCCATCCCTGTCGAGGGGCTCTCCGGCGCGTGAGCGAGCGACCATGTCGACCAAGCAAGCTGCAAATTCTGCCGGATCATCGGCAACCCTGCAGTTTTCCGGCTGTGCCGATATTCCCCGGACGGCACTTGTTGTTGCCACCGATGGCAACCCCATCTCGAATGTCTCGATCGTCTTGAGCTGAACCCCGGTTCCCGTGCGTGATATCAACGGCACGATCCGGCAGGACTTCACAAAAGCCCGGGCATCGGGAACGCGGCCCAGAAACACGACATTGTCGGGGGCTTGCGGCACATCCGCATCCATGCCGCCAGCAATCGCGATGCGGAAATCCGACGGCAGCCTCGGTGTGATCTCATCGAGGAACCAGTCGAGGCCGGCCCGGTTGGCAGCCCAGGTCCAGGACCCGATCATGCCCGCGTCATAGACCGGCGCGCGCAGCGAGGGCGGCGGAGGCGGCGTGACCGAAGTCACCAGCGGCAGCACGGTGGATTGATCGTCAGTGGCTACACCGAGAGCCGCCCGGTCGGGTTCGGCAAGGGTGAAAACGTGCTCCGCCTGTGCGCAAAGACCACGCTCCAGATCCGAAAGCAGACGCGCATCGCGGTCAAAAAGAAAACGGGTCAGGCGACTGGAGGCATTCCGGGCGTTGTCAGCAGCGCTGCCGGCTTCGACATTGTGGGCGACGAAAACGGATGGAAACTCCGAAAACACCTCAATGAACGCACCCGGCAATTGCACCGAATTGAGGATCAACCCATCGACCGGCGCAAGACCGGCAAGTGCCGCGCGGATGTCTCCGGGCCTGACCGCGTGCATCTTGGCGACCGAAACCGGTTCGCCATGGACAAACGCATCCTTGAGCCAGAGCGCCTTTTGCAGCTTGCCGACACGCGCATTGGTGACTTCCAGTTCGCCAAGCAGGTGTGTCTGATCCGGATTTGCCGGGACATGGCCAGGCTGCAGGAATCCGAGCACCGAGATCTTGTGGCCCAGCAACCGGAGCGCATCGACGATCACCCGGTTGGCGATATCGTAGCCGGACGACGGGTTTGCCACTGGCACAAGGGAGGAAATGAAGATGAAGTGCATGCGTTTCCCATTCAGATATCGCCGTCATTGTAATCCGATGGCTTGAAAGACACGTTAAACACCTGATTCAAATACCGGGTTTCGCCTTCAGGCATTGTTCAGACCCTTGTGGTCTTATGGCAGCCATACCAATCGGATGCCCACCATGACGCCAGACGCTGATCTTGTTTCCGAGCATGCCCGCTCCGCAGACCTCGATCCGGACCGCATCCGTGTGGTGATCACGCTGCCGACTTTCCGCCGGCCGGATCATCTGGTGATGACGCTGGATTCGCTTCAAGCTCAGGGATTTGGCCACGACATCGCGGTTGTGGTCATGGACAATGATGCTGCAGGGCTTGAGGGTGCGCATGCTTCTGCAGACTGGCTGACCAGTTCCCGGCTCAAGGGCATAGCCATCGTGGCGCACCAGCGCGGCAACTGCCACGCCTATAATGCCGGCTGGGAAACCGCCCTGGCGGAATTTCCCAAGCTTACCCATATCGCCGTCATCGATGATGACGAAATCGCCGGGCCGGACTGGCTATCGGGCCTGATGAGGACGGCAGAAAGAACCGGCGCCGACCTGGTAGGCGGACCGCAAATACCGGTGTTTGCCGACAAGGCGCTGGACGGCTGGCGCAAACACCCTGTCTTCACCCCGCATTACCAGATATCCGGGCTTGTTCCGATCCTCTATTCGTCGGGCAATGTGCTGATCTCGCGTCCGGTGCTGGACATGATGCCCAGGCCCTTTCTCGATCCGGCCTTTAACTTCATTGGCGGCGGTGACAGCGATTTCTACCGTCGCGCCAAGGCACGCGGATTTGCTTTCGGCTGGAGCGCCGAGGCGGCGGTCATGGAGACCCTGCCCTCGCGACGCGCGGAGTTTTCTTGGCTCAATGCGCGCTCGCTGAGAAACGGTGCGATTTCCGCGATCCTTGAAAAGCGGCAATGGCCCGGCATTCCAGGCCGCGCCCGCACACTGATCAAATCGCTGGCGCTGCTTGCTGCAGCACCGGTGCGCGGAGTCCGGTTGGGACTGGAGACCGGTTCGGCAATTATCGGGCTTTATCACATCCAGGTCGCTGTCGGCCGGCTGATGGCCGAGTTCGGCCTGGTCAACGAGCAGTACCGCAATCCCGAAAGCAATTGACCGCTACCGGCGCCGCGCAGGCAACGGCAGCGAAGCTTCATGCCATGAGGCGATCAGTGCGAGGGTGGAGCAGCCGCAGCCGGGGCCGAATGGTTCTCGCTCGCGTTGTTCTTGAGAGAACGGCCTTGCTGCACATTCGAGCGGATGTCTTCCTTGGACAGGAAATCAATCTGTTCGACGATAACGTCGTGGAACAGTTCCTCGCCGACGCGCTCGTTGAGTGTCTCGCGAATATGGGTCTTGAAGGCATCGAGATCAAACACATCGATGTCCGGAAAATCAATCACCGGCTCGCCGACCAGTGCGGTATAGAGCACGTCGGTGATCAGCTCATTGACCGGAATGGAAAGCTTGGCGGTCTTGAGCGGATCAACCGTGTAGGACAACCGGGTCAGGAAGTATCCCTGCACGGCGCCGCTTGAGATGACCGGGATCGATGTGACTTCGCCGCGAATGGTTTCCAGCCCGCCAAACATGGCCGGTTCCGGCTCGACGCTTTCCTTGGTGTTGGAAATCTGCACCGAGAAATAGACAGAGCCCAGCGCCACGGCACATATCCAGATACCGATCGCAAGCGTTTTGATCATGACAGCTCGGTGGCCCTGAACTGCGCTTCGGAATAGGTGCCGTCAGCTTCCGCGGCGGCAACGGTTTCCTTGATCATGTCGGCGATGTCACGAACCGCTTCCATGTGCGCCTTTACCTTTGTGTTGTTGATCTGCAGCTTGCTCTTGACGGTTTCAAGATGGACCTTGTGCTCGGGATCAAGGTCCAGGGGACGCTTGCTGCTGAACAGCATCGTCATGTCATACAGACAGCGGCTCTTGATCGAATTTGACCGGTCCAGGTCGAATTTCGGGTCATTGCCGATTGCGGCATTTTCGGCGTCGACGACGGCCTCAAGACGGGACAGCACGCCAACAATACGATGATCGTTTGAATTCAGGTCACTCATGCTGTGTGTCGCTCCTGGCTGGATTTGGTTGCGGCATTGTTGGTTTCATCAGATCCGGCAATATCTGCCAGGATCCGCGTCTGAATTTCGTTGGTCATGCTGGCGGCGCGGTTGCTCAGATTGTCATCGGCCGGTGGGGCTGCGATGATGCCCTCACCCGCCATACGCGCTGCAATGCCGATGCCACCACCAGCTGCCAGCGCTGCGCCCAATTGTTCGGCCATCATACCCTTCCAGATCTCTCCGGCAGTTCCCTTTCCGTAGAGCTGTTCGCTGTCCTTGGGCAACATGTCGCCGATGAAGCTCTGCAGGATCATCGCTTCAAAGCGCTGATAGGTTTCCATCATCTTGTCAGGAACAGCGAGGCCGGGAGCGGAGACGGAGATCGAAGACTGATCGGAGGACGCCAGCAACTGATGCTGGAATGCAGGTGTTGCCGCGGCCCGCTCCGATTTTCGAGCCGAAGCCGCTTCGAGCATCGCTTCCGCGCGTTGTGCCACGGCAGGATCCGCCGCCTTGACGACATCAAGAATAATATCGGTTGCTGTTTGTATGGACAAAGAGCTCGCCTCGCAGAAATTGACCGGAAATGATCCAGGACACATTGTCCTATGAAGCTTACGCTAGCCTTGCGCTGGAAGGATGGGTGCGGCACGGCTCGGAGAGCTGGCCCTATAAAGCCGCGACGGCCGGCTCATCGGGCATTGGACGCGGGATCCAGGCTCAAAGCCGGATTGCCGTTTCCTCTTTCGCGGTCCGGATGACGATCATCGTGAAGAAGCGGGCCACATTGGTCTGGTCCCGGAACAGCCTGTCGCAGAGCGCGTCAAACTCTTCCATGTCACGCAGGCGAAGCATCAGGACGACATCGGTTGCGCCAGTCACGGCATAGGCGTGGGAAACCGCCTCTTCCGTGCAGGCAATATCCAGAAAGCGGCGCATATGCTGCTCGCCATGCATTTTCAGTTCCACCGTGACCATGGCCCTGATCACGCGTCCGGCTTTGGCGGGGTTGAGGATCGCAACGATTCTCTCGATCAGGCCGGACTTGCGAAGCCGCTGCACGCGACGCAGACACGACGAGGGAGACAAGCCCACCTCGTCGGCCATGTCGACATTGGTCCGCGACGCGTCGCGCTGCATGAGATTGAGAAGCTTGCGGTCGATCCGGTCCATTTTCAAAGAATAGCAACGGGCCGCCAAGTTGCAATATTATTGCATGTAATTGCAATTTTTGATCACATCTTCGAACCAACCGGAGTTACGACGTCGAGGACATTTCAGAGGAGCCCGCGATGCTATTCCGCGTCCCTATCGACAGACGAACCCGCCACCAGACACGCCTGTGCCGGGAGAGGCAGGAACAGGCCTTCATGGAAGAGCATGGCGGATGGGCGGCGCACATGACCTTCAAGGTTATTTCCACGCTCGGCGAGCTGCCTGACATTGCAATTCGGGCTCGCCGCAAGCTCTTTTTCAGCCCAGGAAGCAGGCAAAGACGGGAAATCCTCTCATGACACTGATTCTGACCGTCCTGCGCAAAACACCCGATTCACTGGCGGTTTACTGGATGCTTGGCCGGATCATGATCCCTCTGACGATCATGGCGGAGCTGTTGTCCAGATACGGGGTGATCGAGGCCGTGGCCCCGGCTTTCGCGCCGGTCATGAACCTGGTCGGATTGCCTCCTGAACTGGGCCTGGCATGGCTGACGGCCATGATCGTGGGGATCTGGGGCGCTGTCCCGCTCATCTACACGCTCGTCCCTGTCTCCTCGCTCAGCATTGCGGACGTGACTGTGTTTTCAGCCTTGATCCTGTTCGCGCACGGCTTGCCGATCGAGCAGAAGATCATCCAGAAGGCGGGCCCGGGTATGTTTGCGACGACAACGCTGCGCGTTGCGGGTGGCCTGCTCTACGCCGTTGTGCTGCACCAGATTCTGCTCGCCATGGGCTGGTTGCAGGCCCCGGTTGATCCGGCTTGGATTCCGATGAGCCCGACACCCGATTGGATCGAATTCTTCCGCAGTCTCGGAGAGACCATGATCTGGATGCTTGTCATCCTGCTCGGCCTGTCTTGGGGCCTTGAGATCTTCAAGCTGACCGGACTGCTGGACCTTATGATGCTCACCCTTTCGCCGGTTCTGCGCCTGGCCGGAATCCGCAGCGAAGCTGGACATCTCACTGCTGTCGGATTGTTTCTGGGGATCTCCTACGGCGCCGGCCTTTTGATCCGCGAGGCGCAATCGGGGACCATATCTCCGCGCCAGATATTCCTGTCCTGCGTGCTGATGGGCTTCGCCCACAGCGTGATCGAGGATACAATTGTGGTGATCTCGCTGGGTGCCGATGTCTACGGCGTTCTTGCTGGCCGGGTGGTATTCGCGCTGGTGGCTACGGCGGCAATCTCGGCGCTGCTTCGCCGCCTCCCAGACAGGATATTCCTGGCGCACATGTTTCGATCGAAAAGTCTGCAACCGGAATGAACATGAGTCATTGCGGAGCGTTGCTGCTCAACGGCGGCGCAGCGAACCGTCAAGCAGATCCAGAAGGCTCTCGTCCGTCTCCAGACGGTCCTCGGCTTCGGCGGCCTGGCCGGCCTGGTCAGCGAGCCGGTCTGCCTTGGTTTTCTCCGTCAGCATCTTGCGTTCCTGAACACCCTTGGCGCCCGCCAGCATCTGCGATCTGGCAGACAGTCTCTGAAAGCGCTGGGCATATTGATGTGACATTGCGGTGTGGATCGGATTGAACGAACCGACCGCGTTGACAAGCGCCTCCTGGGTCGCATCGGTCTCGGCCTGTGCGTACATGGTCAGCGACAATTCGTACTCTGCCATGCGCTCCATCTGGCGCTGCACACGGACGAGGCGGGCAAGCTTTTCGGAACGCGATCCCGCCATCTCAGATCAGCCCCGTGAAAAGGTCAGCAAAGCCATCGGTGAACAGCGAGAAGAAAGTGTGGGAGCCGAAATAGAACAGAATAAGCCCGCCGGCGAGGATGAACGGAATCGAGATGAAGTAAACCGGAATCTGCGGTGCAAGCTTGTTGACCATGCCAATCGACAGATTGAAAATCAGACCGTAAGCCAGAAACGGGCTGGCCAGCCGGAGCACCAGCATGAACGAGTTGGCAAGGGTATCGGTGAGCGTCATCAATGCCAGCCTGGGTTCAAACCCGGTGGCCATCGGCATGAAGCCATAGGAGCGAACCAGCGACGCTATGATCATGTGATGAAAGTCTGTCAGAAACAGAATGAACAGAGCGGTAAACGTGATCAGTGCGGTCAACTGTCCTTCCGGTTCGTTCTCGATAATTCCGCCGCCCGGCGATGAGTTGAAACCGATCGCCATGGACATTGCCGTCCCGGCATACTGAAGCGACATCACGATGAAGCGCGCAACCAGACCCATGGTCACGCCAATCAGCATTTCGGCGCCGACGAGCAGGACGTAGGAACCGCCGCCGCCCTTCACATTCGGATAGATGGTGTCCCAGAGAGTGGGCAGCAGCGCCATCGAAACGGCGACCGCGAGGAACAGGCGGATCTGAAGCGGGACGCGAAAGCTCGAAAACCCCGGCAGCACCATGAAGCATCCACCAATCCGGCAAAATGCCAGAAAGAGGGCGAGCACAGTGCCTTGAGGGTCTTCAATCACGAAATCGAGCCGAGAAGCTTGATCTCAATGCCCTTCGCGATTTCGACGTGCGACAGCACCGGCAATGTTGCAAAAATCCGTTCCACGATCATTCGTACATAAGGGCGTGAGTCGGGCGAAGTTACCAGTACAAAAGGAACGCCCTTGTCCATGTGTTCACGGATAACCTTGGTGGCCTCTTCGGAAAACTCCTCAAGCATGCGCGGATCGATGTCAAATTCGATGATCTCGCCCTTGGGATCACGCTTGAGCGCCTGGTGGAAGGCCAGATCCCAGCGATTGCCCAGCCTCAAGACATTGAGCTGACCATTGCGGGCGATGTCGCCGCAGAGCTGTTGGGCCATGCGGATGCGCACATGCTCGACAATCTGCTCGGTCTTGCGCACATGCGGCGCCAGTTCCGCCACGGCCTCGAGAATGAGGTGCAGATTCCGGATCGAGACCCGCTCGGCCAGCAGCAGCTTGAGAACAGCCTGGAATCCGGAATAGGTCAGATGCGAAGTGCAGATCTCGTCGGCCAGCTTGCGATATTCCGGATCCAGCCGGTCGATGAGGATCTTCATGTCCTTGTAGGACAGCAGTTGCGGCAGGTTGTTGCGGATCACCTCGGAGAGATGGGTGAGCACGACGGAAACGTTGTCGATCGGCTGGAAGCCCTCGCGCTTGAGATCTTCGCCAAAACTTTCCGGGACCGACAGTGCCGGCAGACCGAAGGCCGGCTCGCGTATCTCGTCACCAGGCAATGACGGACGATGGGTTCCGGCAAGAACCACCAGAAGCTCGCCGACCCTGAGATCATTGGCGGCAACCGTGGTTCCGTGAATGCGGATATGGTAACTCTTGTCCTTGATCGAGATATCGTCGGTGACCTTGATCTCCGGCACCACAAAACCGTACTGGGTGGCGAACTTCTTGCGCATCTTGGCGACACGGAACGCCAGCTCCTCGTGCGATCCGAGCAGCTTGGTGGCAACCTGCTTGCCGAGCACAAGTTCGATTTCGGCGGTCTTGAGAATGGATTTGACCGAATCCTTTTCCTTATCCTTTTCTTCCTGCTCGCTGCGGTGAACTTCCTGCGCTTCGGCGCGGGCTTTCTGATCGCGCTGGCGCGGGATGATCCAGCTGCCGAATGCCATGCCGGCTCCCAGGATCATGAAGGGAAAGAACGGAAGACCAGGCATCAGGGCCAGCAGGAAGAGCAGTCCGGATGCGGCAAACAGCGCACGCGGGTAGCCACCGAGCTGATCAATGACCGCCTCGTCGGTCGAGCCAAGCTGACCACCACGGGAGACCAGCAAACCGGCTGCGAGCGACACGATCAATGCCGGGATCTGGCTGACCAGACCGTCGCCAACCGAAAGGCGCACAAACACATCGGCGGCTTCGCCGATCTGCATGTCATGACGGGCATAACCGATGATCACGCCACCGAACATGTTGATGCCGGTGATCAGCAGGCCGGCGATGGCATCACCGCGAACAAACTTCGACGCACCGTCCATGGAACCGAAGAACGAGCTTTCCATCTCGAGCTCGCGGCGGCGATCGTGGGCCTGTTTGTCATCGATCATGCCGGCGGAGAGATCGGCGTCGATCGCCATCTGCTTGCCGGGAATGGCATCAAGGGTAAAGCGCGCGCCAACTTCCGCAATACGGGTGGCGCCCTTGGTGATAACGATGAAGTTCACCGTCACCAGAATGAGAAACACAATCACACCGATGACAAAGTCACCGGACATCACCATTTGCGAGAACCCGCCGATCACCTGTCCCGCGGCATCAGGGCCAAGGTGGCCTTCAGACAGGATAACGCGTGTCGTCGCGATATTGAGCGACAGGCGCATCATCGTGGCGATCAGCAGAATGGTCGGGAATGAGGAGAAATCCAGAGGACGCCGGATCCACAAAGCCACCATCAGGATCAAAACGGAAAACGCGATGGAAAACGCGAGCCCTACATCGATCAGGAAAGCCGGAATTGGCAAGAACAGGATGGACAGGATGACGACAATGCCGAAAGCAAAGCCCATGTCCTTTCCGTGGAAACCTGTCTTCTGGATCGCCAGCGCTTGCGGGTTGGCCATGTTTTCTCAGCTCCGGAGCACAGCGCAGGCATCATGCCCACGCAATAGGTCACCGCGACCCTATAGATCGAAGCTTGCGCGAAGGTGGCAGAGTGAATGAAGAAGGGCAGTTCAGGACCGGCACCTGCCCGATTGGCAATTTCCGCGCATTCAAGTGAACTCACGGTGGAGGCCAGATTCCTGTGACAAAATGGAGGGCGTTCAACTCCGGCGAGCCTGCCGGAGGAGACGTGAATCAGAAACCTGATTCAATCCGTTGGAATACGATGTCTGTAAAGGTTGAAATCTGCGCCCCGACAAAGGGGGCGGAGATTGCCACGGTCACCAGAATGGCAACGATCTTGGGGACGAAGGTCAGGGTGATTTCCTGAACCTGGGTCAAAGCCTGGACGAAGGCGATGCTGACACCGACAAACATGGCAACAAACACCGCAGGGCCCGAACATATGAGCACGGTCCAGATCGCTGTTTGTACTATATCTAGGGCGTCAGCTTCGTTCATCTCAGCTTATTATCACACCTGGGCCGACCACAACTTCCTCACCCGAATCAAGCAGGGCTATCAAGCCGTCTGAAAAGACCTTTACCTGTTCAACCTTGCCAGTGATAGTGCCATCTGCACTTGTCACTGTGCGCCCGATCATGGAGCCAGCCTGACCCAAAGTCGAGGACTGCAGCAGGTTTTCCAGGTTCTTGTTGGTCTGGATGGTCTGCTCCACCTGGCTGAAGGTCGCAAGCTGAGCAATCTGCTCGGTCGCATCCATTGGCTCGGTGGGATCCTGATTCTTCATCTGCTGTACCAGCAGCGTCAAGAAGGTATCATAATCGAGTGTGGCTTTTTTGGCAGCCGTTTCCGCGACCGATGCGGACGCCCTCGCGCTGCTCGTGGCCGAATTCACGTCCATGGCGCTAACTCCTTGCGAATCTGCTCAATGGTTCCAGCCGACATGCCGGCGGTATCAAGGATCTGCTCTTCGATCGGATACAGCGCACGGATGGCCTTGAGAGCTTCGAAAGCCCGGCCCTGGGTAACCATGCCATCGATATGCTTGAGTTCCGTAAGAACTTCGTCGTTCTTGAAGCAGGTCAGCAACATGACAACCGACTTTCGGAACATGCCCATGGCCTGTTCGGCGCCTTCCGGGTTGATCAGCATCATCTGAACGATGAAGTAGAGCTGGCGAAGCGGCGTGGTGGCCTGTTCGGGCTGCAGAACGTGGTTTTCCAGAAGGAAGGTCACATCATTGAGGAACTCGAGAGCAACCTTGCGGTCTACTCGAAGCACGGCTCCGTTGATGAATATCCGTTCGCCTGCCTTGAGAGAGATGCGAAGAGAGCTTTTCATTTCAATCCGTCCCTGATGATAACCGAGATATCAATGATGCCCTGGAAATTGTCAGATTGACGCTTCCTGATGCTCTCTGATTCCTTGATTATCCATATCCCTATAGAAATGAGGTTCGCGCGAAGCTCCTCAGCCAACTGATTGTCAGGTGATGCAAGATCTTCCACAAATCGCACCCAAAGACGGCTGCAAAAGTAGACTGCCTCGACCGCGTCGCGAGATTCCAGACCATTGGCCTTGGCTGCCTGCAGCAGCGAAATTGAATGATTGATCGCCTCTCGCTCGCGCTCGCGTGCTTCGGCAACACCATCCTCCTGAACATCCGCGTAGGAAAATTGGTACATTCAGACGCCCTTCATGTTTGTCCATTTAGCCCGGGAACTCCGGGCCATGCTGCTACAAGTAATTCATCAAGCTCAATTGCTGGATGCGGGCAGTGAGCGTGTAGGACGTCTCCACCTGAGCCAACAAAGATTTCATTCGCGTGGACGCCTCATAGGCATCCACACCTTCAATATCACCCAGATGCCGGGTGATAATGCGTAGTTGGGATTCCAGCGCGGTATTTGCCTTGGTAATCCGGTTCTCGGATACACCCAGCGTGCTGCGCTGATTGTCGATTCCCGTCACTGCGCTACCGGCGTATTTGATCGCGCTGGCGTTTACTGCGGTGCGGACTTCGGCAGAAATCGGGGAATTGAGCAACTCAACGCCAATGACCGCAGCCAGAGCAAAATTGCGCATGCCGGCGGAGTTAGAGTTTGTGCTGGAATCCACCACTTCATTCTTCAGGATCCGGCTGGATACGTTGGTATCTGAAGCACTGGACCAGTTCGTGTTCCAAGCAGCACCGGTGAAGGTTGGCTCAAGCACATTGGAGATGAAATTGTCCATCTGGGCGACCGTAATGCCGGCTGCCGCGGGATCATTCTGGGCAAATCCAAAATGGCCAAAGAAAGTGGCATCGAACGCAGCCTTGGGCGCTGACCCTGCAGCCAGATAGTCTTCCAGCGGCTCGGTGTTGGTATTGATGCCGGAGAACAAATACTCTCCGTTAGCGGAGGTGTTGCCGGCAATCGTATAGGCCCCGAGGGCAGATTCCACGTCGCGCTGAGCAATCAGCAATCGGTTGGCATCATCAGAGCCGTTGACCGCGATGAAAGCCTCGAGCATCTGCTGGGCCGCATCGGACATCATGTCGAGAGCTGATTGCGATGCTGAAAGGCGCTGGGTCACCAGGGCATTGGAATCGAGGATGCTCTTCAGCCGGGTCACATCGCTGTTGAGCGTGACGCTGTTGGAAGTCTTGGCCCCAAGCGCCAGACCAATATCGGCATAGCGACCGGTGACAATTTCGGTGTTCAGCTTCTGAATTTCATTTTGGCCGCGACCAATGGTCAAGCGCATAGCGTTTTGCAAAGCCAGATTTGAAACAAAACTCGTTTTCATTGCCTTACCCTGCTGCTGCTATGAGAGTCTGGAGCATTTCGTCCACCGCACTGATCAAACGGGCAGATGCCTTGTAGGACTGCTCCAGCTGGAGCAGCATCGACATTTCTTCGTCCAGCGATACACCGGTGATGTTTGACAAGGCTTCAACAGAGCGGAACCGCGCGGCCTCACGAGATTCCGATGCAAATTCCGCATCACTACGATTGAGTTCCAACCAGCCAATTGATTCAGCCGCGAATTCCATCAGGCTGGCCGAGGGCGAAAGCCCGGCGGCTGTATCAAATGCGATCGGCTCATCCAGCGCCAGCACATGGGCATCAAGCAGAGATGAGTAACCGGTCGCACCGGACGGGTTCGAACTGTAAGCTGCACCATTGATGCCACCGTCACGCAACAAGGTGGGATTGCCGCCGAGCGACTGGATCAGCGCCGGGTTGACGGTGATGGTCGATGCAATACCGGCTTGAATTGTTGCGCCAGCCGGAATGGTGCCGCCAGCCCAGGTGAACAGACCCGGCATGTCGGGAAGGGCCGGGATGGCTGACTGATCGCTTTCAGCAAAAGAGACAACAAGCGCGCGAGCGACCTCGTCGAGCTGCCTCTGCATTGCCGGAGCGTAATCATCACGGATCTGGACCAGAGACTGAAGCGAACCACGCCCGGTGGTATTGGCTCCCTGACCAGATCCCAGCGGAACCCCGTCCACAAAAACCTGATTGCCCTGAAGCGATGCCGAGAAGCCCGAAGAAGCCTGGAACTCGACCGGCCGGGCAACGGTTTCAAACAAGGTGACACCGTCGGAGGTGTACAGTGCCATATCATTGCCAGGCCGGTTGACCTGGGTCACGCCGACGATCGATGAAATCTGCTTCAGCAGGGAGTCGCGCTCATCCAGTTCGGCACTAACTTCCTTGCCGGTCTGAGTGCCGCTGTAGATGCGGTTGTTGTTGGTCTCAAAACGCGCCAGCAACTCGTTGAGTGTATTGACCTGGCGTTTGATTTCCTTGTCGGCTTCATACCTGACCGTCTGAACAGCCTGGGACGCATCGTTCAGGCCGTTGGCGACTGTCACCGCATCGGCAATCGCCATCTGCGCCAATGTGGCTTCCGCAGGCTTCGCCGCATAGGTCGCAAGCGTGTCACGCATGGTGGCGATCAGGACGGAAGGCGATGATTCATAATCATTGCCGCCCAGGATATTCTTGAGGTCCGACAGGCCTTTGAGCAGCGTATCCTGCGCACTGGCCGACGATGTGTCGGCGATGCTGCGCATGAACAGGGCAGCGTCCTGGGCTCGCTGGATGGTGACACCCTGCGAACCGAACAGCGAATTGGTCAGAACAGCATCTCTACGGGAATAGTTGGGGTCCGTAGAGTTGGATATGTTGCGCGATATGACATTCGACTGTGTCGCGTAGTTCGACAGAGACGTTTGTGCTGTATTAATTGCTGATGTCAAAGACATATGCGGTTCTTTCCAGTTCCCGAAACGAGTTTATCGTTTGAGATTTACAAGGACGTCCAGAAGATCCGAACCGGTCTGGAACACCTTGGAGTTTGCAGTGTAACTGCGCTGTGACGCGATCATGTCCGTCAGCTCACCGGCAAGATCGACGTTGGATCCCTCAAGAGCACCCGCGATCAGATTTCCGAAGCCACCCGAACCGGCAAACCCTGTGATGATGACGCCTGAATCAATCCCCTGCTGGTAGACATTGCCCGGAAGCGGAGTGAGATTGTCGGGGCTGGGAACATTGGCCAGCGCCACCTGATAGAGCGGCTTCAAGTCACCGTTTGCATATTTCGCATACACGGTGCCGTCCGCCGAGATCTCGACATCGGTCACCGCGCTGGGTGCATTGCCGTTTGCGTCAGCATCATCGACGGTAAATTCGTAGTTGAGCTGAGTCATTTCGGCGAGGTCTATGGTGAGCGCCGCGCCGCCAGGTACGGCCAGCGAGATACTGGTCGGGCTGGCCGCAGCAAGACCGCCGCTGAGCGCAGGATCGAATACCAGGTTCTGGGTCGCCAGAGCAGCCGCACCATAAGGGAAGGATGTCCCTGGCGTAGCGTCTGCACGATTGTAAACAGCAACTTCCCAGTTATCGTCGGCGGTCTTGGTGTAGTAAAAATCGAGCATGACTTCTGCGCCGACATTGTCATACACAACCAGAGAGCTTTTATGCGAGTATTCAGCGGTTGCGGCGTTCGCAGACGGCAAGTTGGCTGGCACAACAACGGCCGCACCATCATCAAGGTTGGCGAAAAAATTGCCGGTTGTTGAAGGTGTCGCGGTCAGCCCTGCCGATTGAACGTTCACCTTAACCAGGCCATCAAATCCATTGACAACAGGCGCGGGAGGACCGCCGGTGTAATCATAGCCCATCAGGGTAAAGCCGGCCGCATTGACGAGGTTGCCATCACCATCCTTGACGAAGGAGCCGGCCCTGGTCAGGAACGAACTGCCGCCAGTGTCATTGACGATGAAAAACCCGTCGCCATCAATGGCCAGGTCTGTGTTGGATGTGGTGAAATTGAGCGGGCCGGCGTCGCTGATCGAATAGCGCACACTCGTATTGACCGCTCCGGAATTGTAGGAACCGGCACTGGAAGGCAGAATGAGCGAAGAGAAAGCCGTACTTGCCTTCTTGTAGCCAGTGGTACTGGAGTTCGCAATGTTATCTGCAACGGTGCTCAAGCGGTTGGCTTGCGCGTTCATTCCCGATGCACCGGTTTGCATCATTCCATAAAGGCTCATCGCGTAATCCCTCGTTTACTACTGCGATTTAGATTAGCTTGCGTGCCTTGCGTGAACCTGATTGCCTGTGATGCATTTGAAGCTGGCCAACCATTTTCGCCGGTTGGCCAAATCCCATTTACTTCCAATCGATCAGATATCCGAGGAAACGCTTCGAATCGATCGGATCGAATCCCAGACGCTTGCGCAGCTTCTTGCGCAGCTTGGAGATGTGGCTTTCAACAACGTTCTCTTCGACGTCTTCGTCGAAGATTCCGTAGATCGCGTTGAAGATCTGCTGCTTGGTCACACGGCGGCCGCGGTTGGCAACAAGATACTCAAGAATGCGACGCTCGCGCCTTGGAAGCGCAAAAGTCCGATCCTCGATCTCTGGATCACGTCCATCTGAAAAGACCCGTATGGGACCAATCTCAATGTGGGTCGAGATTGCCTTGAGACGGCGGCGGATTGCCGCCGCACGGGCCAGGATTTCACGTGGGTGAACGGGCTTGCGCACCACATCATCAACACCGCTGTCATAAAACGCCAGAGTTGATTCAAGTGAAGGCGTATCGCTTACTGCAATTACCGGCGCCTGGGAGCGATCCCTGATTGCGCGTGGCAGGTCCATCATCTGGCTGCCTTGCCCGATCAGGAATGCTTCGACAGCATCAAGATCCGAGTCTGCAGCCGCGTGAACCCACTCGCCGAATTCGATGGAATCGAAACTCGCCGAGGGAACCCCTTCCCGCCCGAAAAGGGATGTGTACCCATCTTTTACCAATTGCCGGTCATCAACCACTACGATCATTCGTTCGCCTCCGAATCAGTGTGGTGCCTCGTTACATAAGAAGTACGAATCCGCCGAATCTTGGTAAACTACGAAATGAATCCGGTGACAATTAATAATTGATTAACCATATTTCGCACTGATTTGCCTAGATATGGTATGCCGTAACTCCAACACACACAATTTTGATTGGAAAAGTTAACAAAAGGTTAATTTTTTCCTTGCGCTGTTAAGATCTGCCCAAATCTTAACAAATTTGCCTAGATCGAGACAAATATTGCTTCTTTCGCGCTTTGGTTGCATTAGCTGCAGAATGATCGAGCCTGTTTTGTCCATGCTCCATGACCGGTCGCTATGAGATTTGCGATCACCCGGCAGACATAACGCTTCTGCGCAGGATCGTTATTCGGGCCGGCGTGGTATCGCGCAACAGCCATGGTCCATGTTTCATGGCGAGCGTGCAAACGAGACAGGAACCGGGCCGCGTAATCGACATTGGCATGTGGCTCCAGCATAGCGGCTGCCGACTTGAATTCAGCTCCATGATAACGATGATTGATCTGCATGCATCCCAGATCGATCAGTGTTTTTCCCTGCGCCCTTGCCTGTTCAAATTCGCGCAGCGCCTCGGCCCTGCTTTTTGCATAGACAGTGCGGCCCTCAATATTGAGCGCGTAGGGGTACAGAGACCCCTTTCTGCCAGTCTCGGTCAGGCCGACCGAATGAAGGATGCCTGGCGGCACCCCATGGGCTCTGGCGGCGGCAAGAATTTCGGCTTCGCAGACGCCGGTTGCTGCCTGCGCCTTGTTTGAAACCAACCCGTCAGAGATAAACGCCGTCAGTACGCCCAGCGCCAGAACCAGCATACGAACTCTGGTCATTGCCCTGCCCCCCTCGGCAGCCGGATTGCTGCTGGCCCGCACTGTTGCGATTGCCGTCTTTACCGAAAGACTGAGCATCATTTGCCCCTGGTCCCTGCTGGCTGGATTGAAAACCCGGTTGGGCCGTCTGGTTGGAAGCACGCTCATTGCCGACCACATGTTGCACGGTAATCTGTTCAACGCCAAACCCCTGCCCGCGCAGGGCCTTGAGGATGGATTGATTGTCTTCCTTGAGCTGACGGTATGCTTCTGCGGTCTGAACCTTGATTTCAACGG
>CAXBIE010000072.1:0-24937 GCA_963975635.1 uncultured Hoeflea sp.
CGATTGCCGTCTTCATCGCCATCGCCTGACTAACCTGGCTGAGCCATGTCATGTCCTCGAATTTCTCGGGAAACCGGAAATAGCGCGCCAGCGTCTCAACAATGCGGCTGTTGCCGCCGCGATTGCGCTGGTGAACATCCATCACCCTGGAGGAAACATTCCGGTCGTCTTCCTCGGTGAAACTCTCGATGACACGATTGGAGGGAAACGACTGAAAGCCGAACTCCGAGCAGAAGCGTGGCTGCACGCTGCGGTAATGCTCGAAATCCTTCGACGAATGCCACACATCCCAGAAATGCATGTCGCCGGAGCTGTCATCATGCCAGCCATCGCCAAAATTGAGCGGTCCGACCGAAGGCGAGGACGGCCAGAAGGCAATGTCGGGCTTTTCTTCCGCCACAGCTTCCTCCAGCGCCGCACTGAGACGGGCATAGACGGCAAGGTACCGGTCGCGATTGTTGCGGCTTTCCTCGAACCAGGTCAGCGCCCCGATAACTTCATTGTCGCCGCACCACAGCGCCATGGAGGGATGAGCCGACAGCCGCCGGATCTGCTGGCGGGCCTCGCGCCGCACGCCGTCGAGCCAGGCATGGTCATGGGCCGGGTAGAGACTGCAGGCAAACATGAAATCCTGCCACACCATCAGTCCGAGTTCGGAGCAGAGTTCATAAAACCAGTCCGGCTCATATTGGCCGCCGCCCCAGATGCGGATCATGTTCATGTTGGCTTCAATCGCCGAGGTCAGTCGGTCACGGACCGCATCCGGTGTCGCGCGCGCCGGCAGTGCGTCGGCGGGAATCCAGTTTGCACCGCGCATGAAGATTTCGCGTCCATTGACCTTGAAGGCGAAGCGGCTGCCGATGTCATCCGCATCGGTGACAAGTTCAACCGTGCGCAGCCCGATGCGGCGCGTGGCGGTGTCCTCACCCAGACTGAGCTCGAGATCATAGAGCGGCTGCGATCCGTGTCCCGCAGGCCACCACAATTGCGGCTTGTCGAGGGTGAGACTGAGCCGGGTCCGGCCAGTGCCGGGCCAGACCTGGATGGTTTGCGAAGTGGATTGCCGGTCGCAGAGTGCGCTGGTTGCGAGGATGCCTGCCGCAAAGGCGGTGTAATGCAGGTCGATTTCCAGCGTGACACCACCATCATGATGGGTCTGCCTGACCATGACATCATCAAGCCGCGCCAGCTGGTTGCGGCGCAGGGTGACCGGGCCGCACAGTCCCAGTGGCGAGAGCGCGATGTTCCAGTCCCATCCGGCATCGCATTGCGGTTTGCGCAGAAAATTGTAATGCGGCAGACGATTGTTGTCGGTCGAATAGGGGACCGGATAGGGCGAAGCGGCGGCTTTGCGGGCTGCCTCCGTGGAATTGGAGAGGAAGTGGACTTCCAGGCAATTCTCGCCGGCAGTCAGGGCGTGGCCGACTTCGAAGTCTTGGCGCAGAAACCGGTTTTCCACGCGCCCCAGCAGGGTGCCGTTCAGGCTTATGTCGGCCACACAGTCAATGCCGCCAAACGACAGCGTCCAGTGCCCGCCTTCGGTTTCCGCCAGATCAAAATGTTTCGTCGCAGTCCACTCGCTTTCGTGAATCCAGTCGAGCGACACTTCGGTGTCGCGCCAATAGGGATCGGCAATCAGCCCGGCATCGAGAAGCGCCGAATGCACATCACCGGGAACCGGCAATGACACGCTGTGGGCTCCATCACTCACGGTCCATCCCTGTGACAGATCGCGTGTACCTGCTGTTGCCTCCGAGCTGTCCGTCATATCCATCCTGTCCCCGATGATGATCGCTGGCGAATGGGATCGATGCCACGTCGAGCAGCTGCGGGCAAGCTCTCGCCGGGCCGCATCATCGCGACTGTGCTGCGCCATGGCCTGGCGGTATGCGCAGAACGTTTGTTTGGGAACCGGTGTTGAGGTTTTGACCCCATCAACAAAATCGGGGCCCGAAGGCCCCGATCAAAATTCTGTCTTACGGTGTTACCCGATCAGACTTACTGCCAGCTCTTGACCAGTTCGTCATAGTTGACGGTCATCGGCTGTTCTTTTTCGTTTTCGATCTTCAGCTGTGGAGCGAGGTTGCCCTTGGCGACGGCATCCGCGTTCCAGTAGGCAAGATCATGCTCTTCGGCCATCTTCGGGCCGATGTCACCCTGTACGCCTGCACGTTCAAGGCGTTCCATCACCTTTTCCTGCTCTGCGCACAGCGAGTCCATGGCTTCCTGGGCAGTCTTGGCGCCCGACGAGGCGTCACCGATCGCCTGCCACCAGAGCTGTGCCAGCTTCGGGTAGTCGGGAACGTTGGTGCCGGTCGGCGACCACTGCAGGCGGGCCGGCGAGCGGTAGAACTCGATCAATCCGCCAAGTTTTGGCGCCCGCTCTGTGAAGGACGGGTGATCAAGCGTCGATTGACGGATGAAGGTCAGGCCGACATGGCTCTTCTTCACATCAACGGTCATTGACGTGACGAACTGCGCATAAAGCCATGCGGCCTTGGCACGATCTTCCGGGGTCGACTTCATCAGCGTCCATGAACCGGCGTCCTGGTAACCGAGCTTCATGCCTTCCTTCCAGTAAACGCCATGCGGCGATGGAGCGAAGCGCCATTTCGGTGTGCCGTCCTCATTGACGACCGGCAGGCCTTCCTTGACGAAATCGGCGGTGAAGGCCGTGTAGGTGAACATCTGCTGGGCGATTTCACCCTGCGACGGGACAGGTCCCGATTCACCGAAGGTCATGCCCTGGGCGGACGCAGGTGCGTATTTGCTCATCCACTCGAGATACTTCTCGATCGAATAGACCGCTGCGGGTCCGTTGGTGTCGCCGCCGCGGGCGACGCAGGAGCCGACCGGACGCGAGTTCTCGTCGACCTTGATGCCCCATTCATCAACAGGCAGGCCGTTCGGAATGCCGCGATCGCCATTGCCGGCCATCGACAGCCAGGCGTCGGTGAAGCGCCAGCCGAGCGACGGATCCTTCTTGCCGTAGTCCATGTGGCCATAGACCTTCTTGCCGTCGATCTCGCGGCCGGTGAAGAATTCCGCGATATCCTCATAGGCCGACCAGTTTACCGGCACGCCAAGGTCGTAACCGTACTTGGCCTTGAAATCGGCCTTGTTGGTTTCGTCGTTGAACCAGTCGTAGCGGAAGAAGTAGAGGTTGGCGAACTGCTGCGTTGGCAACTGATAGAGCTTGCCATCAGGCGCAGTGGTGAAGGATTTGCCGATGAAATCATCCACATTGAGCGTCGGGCTGGTTACGTCAGCGCCTTCGTTGGCCATCCAGTCAGTCAGGTTGCGCACCTGCTGGTAGCGCCAGTGGGTGCCGATCAGATCGGAGTCGTTGACATAGGCGTCATAGATGTTCTCGCCCGACTGCATCTGTGTCTGCAGCTTCTCGACCACATCGCCTTCGCCGATCAGATCATGGGTGATCTTGATGCCGGTGATCGCGGTAAACGCCGGCGCCAGCACCTTGGACTCATACTCGTGCGTGGTAATGGTTTCGGATACCACCTTGATATCCATCCCGGCAAAGGGTTCTGCGGCATCGATGAACCATTGCATCTCGGCTTCCTGGGCCGCGCGATCGATCGCTGACAAGTCGCCGATTTCGGCGTCAAGGAAACTCTTGGCGGCGTCCATGTCGGCAAAGGCCGCGCCGGTCATTGCCAAAAGCATTGCTGCACTCGTTGTCATAAGGTGCTTTCGCATAATAATCCTCCCTAAAGGTTGCGATTGCGGTTTCTATCCAGTCCTGGATGGCGATCTCCCACCGCCATCCTTTCTTGCTCTAAACGTAGCGGAAAACGCCAATAGCGTAGACCACGCAAAGAGCCAGAGCCCACCACAGGTTCGGACCGACAAGTCCGAGCCAGGCGAGATTGATGAACGCCGAACCGAGCAGCGAGACAAACAGACGGTCGCCCCGCGTGGTTTCAAAGCGCAGAATTCCGACCCGGGGCGAACCGCCGGGCACAAAATATTCCCATACGCCCATGCCCATCAGCAGCAGGAGTATGACGATGAAGAAGGTTGCAGTCGGCCCCGTCCAGGCCATCCAGGAAAGATCCATCGTTTAGCCTCCTCAGACCCGGCCCAGGGCAAAGCCCTTGGCGATGTAGTTGCGGACAAACCAGATCACCAGCGCGCCTGGAATGATGGTCAGCACCCCGGCCGCCGCAAGCACGCCCCAGTCCAGTCCCGAAGCCGAGACGGTTCGGGTCATGGTGGCGGCGATCGGCTTGGCGTCGGTCACGGTCAGTGTGCGGGCGATCAGCAGCTCCACCCAGGAGAACATGAAGCAGAAGAATGCCGCCACGCCGATGCCACTCGCAATCAGCGGCATGAAAATCTTGACGAAGAATTTCGGGAACGAATAGCCGTCGATATAGGCGGTTTCGTCGATCTCCTTGGGCACGCCCGACATGAAGCCTTCGAGGATCCAGACCGCCAGAGGCACATTGAACAGGCAGTGCGCTATCGCCACCGCAATGTGGGTGTCGATCAGCCCGAAGGCGGAATAGAGCTGGAAGAATGGAAGTGCGAAGACTGCGGGCGGCGCCATGCGGTTGGTCAGCAGCCAGAAGAACAGGTGCTTGTCGCCCAGAAACCGGTAACGCGAGAACGCATATGCGGCAGGCAGCGCCACCGCCACCGCAATCACCATGTTCATCACCACATAGATGATTGAATTGATGTAGCCATTGTACCAGGAAGGGTCGGTGAAGATGACCATGTAATTGGCAATTGTCGGGTCTTTCGGCCACAGCGAAAAGGCGCCGAGAATTTCGGCGTTGGTCTTGAAGCTCATGTTCACGAGCCAGTAGATCGGCAACATCAGCAGGAAGATGTAGATCACTGGAACCAGAAACGAGAAGCGTGCGATTGCATTGGACCGCCGCGTCCGCCGCGCCATTGCTGCTGTGGCGTCGAGACTGGTCTGTGCGGTGGCATTGTCGGTCATGGTCATGGCGCGCGCTCCCTCAGCCCTTGGCATCGTTGGTGATCATCACGGTGTAGAACACCCATGACAGCAACAGGATGATGAGGAAGTAGATCAGGCTCATCGCGGCTGCCGGGCCGACATCGAACTGGCCGATCGCTGTCTTTACCAGATCGATAGACAGGAAGGTGGTGGCGTTGCCCGGACCGCCGCCGGTGACGACAAAGGGTTCGGTGTAGATCATGAAGGAATCCATGAACCTGAGCAGCACGGCGATCAGCAGCACCCGGTTCATCTTCGGCAGCTGGATAAAGCGGAACACTGACCAGCGCGAAGCGCCGTCGATCTTGGCCGCCTGGTAATAGGCGTCGGGGATCGACACCAGTCCTGCATAGCACAGAAGCACAACCAGACTGGTCCAGTGCCAGACATCCATGATGATCACCGTCACCCAGGCGGCGAACGGATCACTGACGTAATTGTAGTCAAAGCCCATCGCGTTGAGCGTGTAGCCGAGCAAGCCGATGTCGACGCGGCCGAACACCTGCCAGATGGTGCCGACGACGTTCCACGGAATCAGCAGCGGCAGTGACATGAACACCAGGCAAAACGGCACCCCCAACCCCTTGCGTGGCATGTTGAGCGCGATGAAGATGCCGAGCGGCACCTCGATCAACAGGATGATGCCGGAAAACAGCAGGTTGCGCAAAAGCGCGTCATGGAAGCGGGCCGAAGACAGCACGTCGGAAAACCAGTCTGTGCCGGCCCAGAAGAACTGATTGTTGCCGAAGGTGTCCTGCACTGAGTAATTGACCACCGTCATCAGCGGGATCACCGCCGAGAATGCCACCAGCAGCAGCATCGGCAGCACCATGAACCAGGCCTTGTTGTTCCAGGTCTTGTCCATCTCAGGCTCCCAGCTTTACGCGCCAGTCGTCGGCGTAAATGTTGATTCCGGCTGCATCGAAAGTGACATGCGGATCGGCGGGCACCGATGCGTCTTCATTGAGAACAATTGCCAATTCGTGGCCCTCAATCATGGCGCGGACTATTTTTTGTCTGCCGATGTCTTCGACCGTGCGGACACTGACCGGCATGCCGGACGTTCCCAATTGCACGAATTCGGGGCGGATGCCGAGCTCGGTGCGAGTGCCATCCGGCAGGCTTGCCGCGCCGGGCAGCGAGATCGACTGCTGGCCGAGCTGCGCCCGCTCGCCGTCAAGCGTGACCGGCAGCACATTCATGCCTGGCGAACCGATGAAATAGCCGACAAAGGTGTGGCTCGGGCGCTCGAACAGTTCTTGCGGCGTGCCGATCTGGACGATCTCGCCGCCATACATCACCACCACCTTGTCGGCGAAGGTCAATGCCTCGGTCTGGTCGTGGGTGACATAGACCATGGTGTGGCCGAAACGGCGATGCAGCAGCTTGAGCTGCGAGCGCAACTGCCATTTCATGTGCGGATCGATCACCGTCAGCGGCTCGTCGAACAGGATGGCGTTGACATCGGCGCGCACAAGGCCGCGGCCAAGCGAGATCTTCTGTTTGAGATCGGCTGTCAGTCCGCGCGCCTTGCGGCCGGCGATATCGACGAGATCGATCATCTCCAGCACTTCAGCCACGCGGGCCTGCACATCGGCTTCGGCCATGCCGCGATTGCGCAAGGGGAAGGCCAGATTGTCGGCCACCGTCATGGTGTCGTAGACGACGGGGAACTGGAACACCTGGGCAATGTTGCGCTCTTCCGGCTGCAGGCCGGTGACATCTTTGCCATCGAACAGGATCTTGCCTTCGGAAGGCGTCAGCAGCCCGGAGATGATATTGAGCAGCGTGGTCTTGCCGCAGCCTGAGGGCCCAAGCAGCGCATAAGCGCCGCCATCATCCCAGGAGTGATGCACCTCGCGCAGCGCATAGTCTTCGTCGCGGGACGGGTTTGCCATATAGGCGTGGCGGATATGGTCAAGATCAATGCGGGCCATGGTTTTTCCTCATGCCCCCGCTTTTTCGGCGCGAACGGTGCGTCCGTTTCGGTCAAACACCATCAGGTGAGCCGTATCGAGATGCACCTCCAGCGTCTTGCCGGCGTCAATGTCGTGAATGCCTTTGGTCAGCATCACCCAGCGCTGGTCTTCATGAATGAGATGGACATAGCTTTCCGAGCCGGTGATTTCGGTCACCATGACTTCGGCAGACAGCGGCGTGGTGCCCGGTCCGGCCGTCAGCGACAGGTTGTGTGGCCGGAAGCCGAGGGTGCAGGGGCCATCGGGAAGATGGGAAAGCTCCGTCCGAACCGCGATGTCATCCACCCCTGGCTTGACGAACTTGCCCTGCTTCTTCTCCATTGGCAGCAGGTTCATCGGCGGGTCGGAAAATGTCTGCGCCGTCACCAGATTGACCGGATCGCGGAAGACATCAACCGTGGGGCCGAACTGGGTGATGCGACCTTCGCTCAGCGTTGCGGTTGAGCCGCCGAGCAGCAGTGCTTCGGATGGTTCGGTTGTGGCGTAAACGAAAATGGCACCTGATTCCGAGAAGATTTTCGGCAGCTCGGCGCGCAGTTCCTCGCGCAATTTGTAGTCGAGATTGGCCAGCGGTTCATCAAGCAGCACCAGCCCGGCTTTCTTGACGATGGCCCGTGCCAGCGCCGTGCGCTGCTGTTGGCCGCCGGACAGATTGAGCGGTGTACGCTGCAGATAAGGGCCAAGCCTGAGCAGTTCTGCGGCGCGCTCGACTTCGCGCTCGATCGTCGCCTTGTCTACACCGGAGATCCGCAGCGGCGAGGCGATGTTCTCATAGACGGTCATCGCCGGATAATTGATGAATTGCTGGTAAACCATGGCGACATTGCGTTTCTGCACAGCCAGTCCGGTGACATCCTGGCCGTCACTCAAAACGCGCCCGTGTGTCGGGCGGTCAAGCCCTGCCATGATCCGCATCAGGCTTGTCTTACCTGATAAAGTCGGCCCTAAAAGCACGTTCAGCGAACCGCTTTCCAGCCGCAACGAAACGTCACCAATGTGCGTTTCCCCGTTGGAAATCTTGGAGACTTTTTCCAATTCCAGCATGTAGAAGAAGCCCTCCCAAGCCTCGCCTCCAGATTGCAGTTCGGACGCATCTCATTACCGCTGCCGGTGTTCGCCGCGGGTGAGATAACTACCTGCATTCCCGAATGATGGCAGGATAAAAGGAACCATAATCGAATGTCAAACGAAAAAAACCGAAACAAAATGACTCTCGACTAAAGTTCATGCGGAAGCTCCATAAAGGTCATGAAACGCCAGCAAACTCCAAGGTAGTGCTTGAAGAATACGCCCGTTGATGAGCGTCAGCTCGACCGTTGCGATTCTGGCGGCACAAGGCTGAGCATGAAGGATGGATCTGCGTTGCTTATCGGTGCAATTATCTGCAAACAACCATGCTTCAGCGACATGACGCATGGAATCGAAGGGAATGATGATGAATGCAGACGACGTAAGATTGTTTCTGGAGGGACGCACGATTTACTGCTTCCAACCGGAGACCCGGGCTCTGGTTGCGGTCATCGATTATCAATCTGATGGCCGCTGCGCCGCTCGGTTTTCATCGGGAGAGGAAGACACCGGCGTTTACGGGTTTGACGGAGAGAGCTATTGGACCCGCTATCAGACATTCAGGAACGGGCAGACCCACGCGTTTCATCTCAGGAAGCTTGGTGCCGGCATTGCGCAGGCCTATTTTACAGATGGGACGAAGGCGTTTCTCCAGTCCCAAAGCGCTGATTTGACCGGACTTGCCGATACCTAGGACGTCAAAGCTAAGGTCTCAGCGGCGTGCCAGCAAACCAAGCCAGGCACGTGTGGTTGAGAGCGGGGCGGCAGGAACACCCGCCGCCCCGGGGTTCCTATTCGATGGTAACGCCGAGCTTTCCGCCGATGGTTGCATTCCATGCGGATACGCATTCAGCGCCGCAGCGTTCTGCGAATGCGGGGAGAATTGCGACCTTCACGGCTTCGGCGCGCAGGGCTTCGTCAGCTTCAGTCAGCGGAACCAGGGTCATGCCTGCTGGCTCGCCCTCGGAGCATGGTCCGGTGGTGTTGCAGGCGAGACCTGTTTCGGTTTCCGTGGCTGCCAGTTTGAAGATCGAGGTCTCGAGCCCGCGCAGGCCTGTTGTCAGGTAATCCTGGACAGATGCATCGAGACCATTCCACCAATCCAGATTGGCAAGCTGGGCCGCCAGGCCGAAGTTGACCGGCATCGGCGAGATGAACTTGGCACTCTCATGCCATTTGGCCTTGTAGCCTGACAGCGCTCCGGTGATGGCGCAATCCACCACGCCGCTGGCCAGTGAAGGCTGCACTTCCGCGAATGCGATGGACAGGGGCGAGCCACCCAGATGGCTGACGAACGCCTGCTGCGAGGCCCCGGAGGCGCGCACCTTGCGGCCAGCCAGATCGGCAAGCGATGTGAATTCATCGCGGCAATAGATCACCTGGGCCTGATAGGTGCCAAAGCCAAGAAGCTTGATGTTGTGCTCTTTTTCCAGGAACTCCGAATAGGAAGGCCGCCAGGCATCGACCACTTCGGCCAGCTGCTCGACGCTGCTGAGCACACCCACCAGATCGGTGGCCTCGTTGCGTGGCACTTCACCCGAATTGTAAGCCAGCACGGTGGTTGCGATCTGCAAGGTGCCATTGCTGACCAGCCGGAAAATCTCGCCACCCTTGAAGCCCAGTTCGGTGAAGGGTTTGACATTCGCTGTGATCTTGCCGCCGGTTTCAGAAGGTACTGTTTCAGACCAGAACGGCAGTTCCTTGTCGGTATACATTGACAAGCTGCCGATGGAACCAACCACGTTGAACTCGGTGGCAGGCATATCCTGAGCCATGGCTGGCAGGGCCATAAGCGCAGCGAGTGTCGTTGTCATCAGAAGTTTCATCATAGTCTCCTTCGGGTTGAAACGGCTTTATCCACCGGTTTTCGGATTGACGATTGTGGGCAGCCAGAGGGCGAGCTGCGGGAAAGTGATCAACAGGCCGATCATGATCAGCATGGCGACAAGAAAGGGGGCTGCGCCCTTGAACAGATCGGTAAACGCGCCGCCGCCCTTGCGCACGGCCTGCACCACATAGAGGTTCATGCCGACCGGTGGGGTGATCAGTGCCGCTTCGATCAGGATCACGAAAACCACCCCCCACCAGACCGGGGAATATCCAAGGCCAACCACCACAGGAACGATGATGGGTGTGGTGGCGATCATCATCGAAAGCGTTTCCATGAAACAGCCCAGCAGCAGGTAGAACACGACGATGGCGAGCAGCATGCCCAAAGGTGGCCAGCCGAGCGACAGCACCGCGTCGGTGACCGCACCGACAAGGCCGATGGAAACCATGACGAAGTTCAAAAAGAATGCCGCGATCACGATCAGCATGATCATGCAGGTGGTTCGCACCGTGCCTTCAAAGGCGGTCAGTAACACCGGCAGGGTCAGTTTGCCGTTCAGCGCCACGAGAAGCACTGTGGCAATCAGGCCCAGAGCTGCGGCTTCCGTCGGGGTGGCAAGCCCCGCATAGATACTGCCGACGACAATGGTAAAGAGGCCCAGTGGTGGCAGAAGATGCGGCAGGCCCTTGATTCGTGCGGGCCATAGCGATGTCTCAACCACTTTCGGCCCACCCCAGTGCGGCCGCCACAGCACCAGCGCCAGAACAATGCCGGAAAACAGCGTGGCCAGCAGGAACCCGGGGATAAACCCGGCAGCGTAGAGGTCGGCGACCGAGGTGTCGGTCAGCACGGCGTAGATGATCATGTTGATCGAAGGCGGAATCAGAATGCCCAGCGTGCCGCCGGCGGCGATGGAACCCAGAAACAGCGGACGATTATATCCGCCCTTGTCCATGTTGGGGATGGCCACGGTGCCGATCGTGGCAGCGGTGGCAATGGACGAACCGGAGGTGGCTGCAAAGACCGCACTTGCAGCGATGTTGGTGTGCATCAGTCGGCCCGGAAGACGGGCGAACCATGGGGTTAGCGCGTTGAACAACCGCCCCGAGACGCCGGAACGGTGCATCAGTTCGCCCATCATGATGAACATCGGCGCTGCGATCAGGATGAAGTCTTCGGATGAATTCCAGGCAAGCTCACCGGCCGCTCCCGTCATCGGGAAAAACGCATAGTTTTCGGAGAGGATGTAGCCGGTCAGGGCCAGAACAGCCGCCACCGGCAGGCTGAGCACCAGCATCACCAGCAGCAGGACAAACGCCGCGCCGATCATCGCAGGTCCTCCACTGCATGTACGGCTTCGTCAATCTCGGCATTCAGATCGGCGGACCCGATCGCCGCTTGAAACCCGGCGCGATCGCCCTTGAGCAACCGGAGCACGGCCTGGATGGGAGTCAGAACGGCCATGCATGCAAACCAGAACAGTCCGATCCACCACAGACCCTGAGGGATCACAATCGGAATTTGCAGCTGGGACATCGACCGCGCCCCCATGTTCCAGGATTGCGAAACCGTACCCCATGCAAACCAGGCCAGAGCCGCTGCCACAACAGCCAGTGCACAGGCGGCAAGCAGATCACAGGCGGCGCGCACCGGGAACGGCATCTTGGCCACCACGAAATCCACCCGGATATGGGCCTTTGTGGTGACGGTATAGCCGAGGCCTAGCCCGATGCAGGCGGCAAGGCCGTATCCCGAAATCTCGAAACTTTCCACCAAGCCGCGATTCAGGAAATATCGCGCGAGAACATCAATGGTGATTGGAACCGCACAGCCAAACAAGATCACTGCCCCTGCCACCCATGCCAGCCAGCGCGACACCCGTTGTGGCAGCGGTTCGATCATTTCCTGTCTCCCGAGATGCAAGGCCGATCACGCAAGAGTTGGCCTTCCCAAACCTTCGCAGAAGTTGCGCCGAATTTGCAATCCCTTCGGTGGCTTAACCTCTCTGGCGCGAATGCAGCGCTTGGGCGAAGCAGGGCCTGGCTGCCGCTCCAGGCATCCATACCGCCGCAGCCTTCCGAGGAGCTAAGACTAGACATAGCCATCTGCCTGATCCTCGGCGATCGCTGTTGCGTCCCGCAGCTCCGGATTGCCATGCCCGCCGCCGCCGGGGGTCTCCATCCGCACGATGTCACCGGGGCGCAGCGCATGACCAATGGTCTTGGCCGCCAGGGCAGTGGTCACGCCATCGCGTGTGACGCTCAGGCTGCCACCCCGTCCAGGCTGGCCGCCTTCCAGTCCGTAAGGCAGCGATTGGAAGGCATCAAAGGCTGAGTTCAGCAAACCGCTCTCTGCCAGGAACTCCCATTCGCGCACGATCCCCAGGCCGCCACGCATGCGACCGGCGCCGCCCGAGCCGGGCACGAGGCCGTAGCGGGTGAAGCGAAGTGGAAACAGCGCCTCGATCATTTCGACCGGGGTGTTCTGCCCGTTGTGAAAACCGGCGGCGAGACCGTTTGGTCCGTCGCGTTCCGGGTGTGCACCCCAGCCGCCCAGTTCAGAGTCAAAATAGACCTGGCGGCGGCCGTCGGCGCGGCGGATGTTGACCGCATGATTGAAGGTGGTGCCGTAATAGCTGGCCGGAATACGTTCGGGCAGCACCTGGGCAAAGGCGCGCAGCACGGCGGTGGCGATCTTGTGTCCCGGCAGCATCCGCATCGACACCGGCGCGGGGAACGTGGCGTTGACCAGTGATCCTTCGGGCGCTGTCACGGTGATTGGCCGGTAACAGCCGGCATTGACCGTAGCCGTCACACCGCAGGCGGCGATCACGGCGTAGTAGACCGCCGAGGTTGTCGTTGCCATTGTGGCGTTGATCGGGCCCTTGGCCTGCGCCGCCGTGCCGCTGAAATCCAGGGCGATATCGCTGCCCTTGATCGTCAGGGCAACGGATATTCGCTTCGCGCCCTCTTCGATTCCGTCGCCATCGACGAAATCCTCGGCAGTGTAGGTGCCATCGGGCAAGGCTTCCAGCGCGTTGCGCATCTCATGCTCGGCGTGGTCAAGAAGGGCAGCGCCTATGTTGTCGAGTGCCTGTACGCCATAACGATCGGCCAGCCGAAGCATGGCCCGGGCGCCAACGTCGAGTGCAGCGATCTGGCTCAGAAAGTCGCCGCGAAAGGTCTCCGGCTCGCGAACGTTTTGCAGGATGGTTGCGAACAGATCGTCCTGCATCTTCCCGTCACGCACGATCCGCACCGGCGGCAGGCGCAAGCCTTCCTGAAACACCTCGACTGCCTTGGCGTTGTAGCCGCCCGCTGCTCCGCCGCCGACATCGACGTGATGGATCAGAACACAGGTGATGGCGATGCGCTGACCATCCTTGAACACCGGTTTGAAGGCGATGAAATCCGGCAGATGCTGGCCACCGCAATAGGGATCGTTGGTCACGATCACTTCCCCGTCCCGCCACTCATCGAGCGGAATGTGGTGGGCGGCAATGTGATGGAGGCACAATTCCATCGAGTTCAGATGCACCGGCATTCGTGCTGCCTGGGCCACGTTGCGGCCCTGACCGTCAAACACGGCGGTGGAGTAGTCCAGCAACTCGCGCACGGTTGTCGACCGGGATGTGCGCCAGACCGTCACCGACATTTCCTCGGCCACCGATACCAGCGCGGCAGAGACGATTTCAAGCAGGACGGGATCGGGACGCATCATGGCTGTTTCCTTGCGGTCATGTCGCCGGTTGCAGTCATGGTCAGGGACCAGCGTCCGGGGATCAGCAGGGTTGTGTATTCCTGTTCGATGATTGCGGGACCGGTTACAGTGGCCCCCGGTGCGAGCGAAAGCTGGCGGTGCACCGGCGTGTCAAACCAGCCGCCGTCAACATGGACGGGTCTGTGTGTGACAGCTGCCGTTTCGCTCGGGGCGTAAGGGACGACTGGAAGATCCGCATCCCCGAGCACGCCGATAGCGGTTAATCGCATGGTCACGAGTTCGACAGCTTCCTTCGGGTCATCGAAAGAAAAGCGCTGGCGGTGCTGATCCTCGAAACGGTTGCGCAAGGTGGCAAGGGTTTCCAGGCTGACCGGGCCATCGGGCATGGGAGTCATCAACTCGAATGCCTGACCGCGATAGCGCAGATCGGCGGTAAGGGTAAGAATACGCTTGTTCTCGGGCATCTTGTCCTGGTCCAGCAGGGCACTGCCGCGCATGCGCAGATCGTCAGCCATTGCGTTCAATGTGGGCAGGCTGCCGGCTGTCAGCGGCAGGATCTCCGTGCGGGAAAGATCGTGCTGGATGTCTGAAAACAGGATTCCATGGGCAGAGAAGGTCGACGGATCGCGGGGGAAGATCACCTGCGTGATGCCGAGCTCTTCCGCCACCTCTATCGCGTGCAGGCCGCCGGCCCCGCCGAAACTCATCAATGCGAAGTCGCGGGGATCAAGGCCCTTGGCAAACAGCGAGAACTTGATCGAGGCGGCAAGCTTTGCGTTGACCACGGCAAGGATGCCGGCCGCGGAATGGTCTGGCGTCAGGGACAGCGGCAGCTCGATCCTGTCACGCAAGGCGGCACGCGCGCCGCTGAGATCCAGGGCAAAACGGCCACCCAGGAAAGTGGCTGCATCAAGCCGCCCCAGAATAAGATTCACGTCGGTCACCGTGGGCTCGGTGCCGCCGCGGTTGTAGCAGACCGGCCCCGGCACGGCCCCCGCACTGCGCGGCCCCACCTGCAGGCGACCGGAGGGGTCGACAAAGGCGATCGAACCGCCGCCCGCGCCGATGGTGTTCATTTCCACCATGGGTACCCGGACCGGCAGGCCGTCGATTTCGCCCTGGGTGACCACCGTGCGCTCGCCACCTGCCACGACAGCGACATCATAGCTGGTGCCGCCCATATCGACGCCGACAACATCCAGTGTCTTGAGGCCATTGGCCAGCTTTTGTGCGGCCAGAACACCTCCCGACGGGCCTGACAGCAGCAGCTTGACCGGCGCTTGCACGGCCGCATCAAGGCTGATCGCGCCGCCGTTGGATTGAATCAGATAGACCGGAGCCGCGATCTGCGCATCTTTCAGCCGCGCCCGCAGGGCGGTGACATAGCGGGCGATAACCGGAACAAGCAGAGCATTCAAAACCGTGGTTGCCGTCCGCTCGAATTCGCGGATTTCCGGGGATACTTCGTGGCTGCAGGACACGGCCATGTCAGGGCAGCGGGCCAGCAGGCGGTCGCGGATCGCGATTTCATGGGCGGGATTGGCGTAGGCATTGAGCAAGCAGATCGCCGTCGCTTTGGCGCCGGAGTCTGCCACACGTTCAATTATTGCATCCAGTGACGCGACGTCGATCTCGCGCACAATCTCGCCTGATGCGCCGATGCGGCCTGGTGCGCCAAACCGGTGACGGCGGGGAACAAGGATGCTGCGGTCCGGTCCGCGCAAGGCATAGATATCGCTGCGGGCATGACGCCCGATTTCAAGCACGTCCTCGAAGCCTTCGGTGGTGATGAGAGCGCCTGCTGGCAGGTCGCGGGTCAGAACGGCGTTGGTCGCGATTGTGGTGCCATGCAGGATCAGCCCGAGATCGGCAGTGGTGACGCCGAACCGCTCTCCGGCCAATGTGATGGCATCGGTCAAGCCGCGCGCCGGATTGTCCGGGGTTGTCGGGGATTTCAGGCTATGGGCAGCACCTGTACTGGAATCCCGGAATTCGAGATCAGTGAAGGTGCCACCAATGTCGACTGCAATGGTTATACGGGGGGCTGGCATCAGGTTTTACATCTTCCGGCAAAGTGCGTCATGCCGGAAGCGTCGCAGGCAAAGCTAATCAAATCAAATCGAATTTTTTTTGCTTAAGTGATCATGTTTTTTGATCACCTTTATCTTGCGCGGTTGCCAGTGCCAGCTGCGCCGCGATTTCCACGACGTGGCTCTTCGGATCGCCGAGGTAGGATGCGGTGAACTGCAGCGGCGAGGGCAACCAGCCCGGATCGAAGGTGCGAAGCGCACCACGCGCCACCAGGTCGCGCCCGAGAATTTGCGGCAATGCAGCCACACCCAGCCCGGCCTCAACAAGCCTGAAACAGGCCGACAGTGACGAGGACGTGAAGATCTGCGCGCCCGGCCCCACCCGTTCGAACAGGGCGCGTTTGAGTTCGCGGTGGGGACGCGTGTTGCGGGCAAAGGTGATCACCGGGTGAGACGCGATCAGGCTGGCGTCATCCCCGTCGGGACTGGTGGTTTCTGCAGCGACGTACCACGCCATGTTGAACACGGGCAGCATGATATTTGCGATCGTCGCCTCCGATACCGGGCCCAGCAGGATGGCAAGGTCGATCTCGCGGTCGAGCAGCCGCTCCCGCAGATTGGTGGAAACGTCAACATCGATCTCGATCTCGACTTTCGGGAAGCGCTGGTGCAACGCTGAAACGAAATCGGGCAGCCAGGATTGCGCCACGGTTTCGGCGACGCCCAGGCGCAGCTGCTGCTCGATCGCTTCGGGGGCGATGATATTGGCCGTCACCTGCTCAGACAGATGTTCGAACTGTTCGGCATAACGGATCAGCATTTCGCCCCGCTTGGTCAGGGTCAGGCCGGCTGAGTTGCGATAGAACAGCTCCACTGCCAGCGTATCCTCAAGCGATTTGATTCTGGAACTCACGGCGGGTTGGCTGACATTCAGGCTCTGCGCCGCCTTGCGCACCCCGCCCAGGCGAACAACCTCAAGAAAGGTGCGCAATTGTTCGATATTGAGACGGGACATGAAAACAGCCTTGTTTGTTCACACGGATAACATCGCCAGCATTTGAAAAGACGCTACCCGGCAGCGGCCTGATGTAAAAGCGGAAGATCGCCTGAGAGGCCGGATTGCCGTTCCAGTCATGCCGGCAGCCCCGTCGCGTATCCGCTTGAACACGCCAGGCCGGCTTCATCGGGTATGGTCAGCCATGCAAGCCAGAGTTCATCAGAAATAACGCCTTGAAAACAGAACCATAACAGGGATGATCACCCGGCGCATCGTCACAGCCGTCCGGATCTGGTGGAAATCAGTCGAGGGTTTATGATAGTTTCAAATCATGATCCGGGAACCAACACCATGCCAAGCTGATTGGGCCAACCCGTAATGGCAATGCATCATAATTTCTATCTGGTTGCTCTATCCGTCATAGTTGCCATTCAGGCCAGTTATGTCGGTTTGTATCTGGCGCTGCGCATATCCGGCGCGTTCGCACTCAACCGTCGTCTGCTGATCGCAGCCTCGGCAATGACCTTGGCGGTCGGCATCTGGGGTATGCATTTCATCGGCATGCTGTCGATGGGAATGGCCGCCGAGGTCGACTACCTTGTCTTGCCAACACTGCTGTCATTTCTGCTTTGCGTGTTGGTAACCGGCATTGCCATATTCATGGCAAGCCTGCGGTCTCCGCATTTGCTCACGATCGCGGCCGGCGTGATGGGGCTGGGCATCGCGACCATGCATTATGTCGGCATGATCGCGCTGAATTCCAGCGCCCGGATGACCTATGATCCGGCCTATGTCGTTATTAGCTTCGTCATCGCCGTAACAGTCTCGGGTCTGGCGTTGTGGCTGGCATTTTCGGCGGACCGACGACCGCCGCTTTTCCTTTGCGCCACCTTCCTCGGGTGCGCCGTGTCCGGAATGCACTACACTGCGATGGAAGGCACGACGTTCGATTTTTCACTTGCCGCCCAAAGCCCATCGACCTCGTTCATGTCAAGCGACACCCTGGCCGTGATCGTCAGTGTTGTCGCCTTCGCGATCTCCGGAATCTTCATGCTGACGCTGGTGCCGAAGCGGCTGGCGGAAAGCAAGGATCACGCGGACTCAAAGACAGGAGAGGACAACGCCGATGATTTCACTGACGCCGTTGCTGACAGATCGGCAGATGCAACAGCCAACACATTGATCAATGGCGTTTCGGCCAATCTCTTGCCGATCGAGAAAAATGGAAACCGGTTTCACATCGCGGCCAGCGAAGTGATATCGGTGCATGCCAACGCCCATTACACCTATGTCTTCAACGGGCGTGACGATCTTTTCTGCACGCTCTCGATTACCGAAATTTTCGAACGCTTGCCAAAACCGGTCTTCTATCGGACCCATCGTTCCTACATCGTCAATCTGGCGCATGTCGGCCAGGTGAAGAAATCCGGCGATGCCGCGGTCGCAGAACTGAATTCGCCTGTCCGCCGGACGGTACCGATCAGCAGGGCCCGCGTGGCCGATCTTCGACAGGAATTGGCCGCCCACCAGTCCCGTCAGCATTCGGATGCCAGCTGAAATTATGTCAATGTTGTTGACGCAGTTCGTGCACAACACACGTATTTCGTGAATAGTCATCGTTAATCGGTGCGACCGCTGTTGTGCCGTGCGCCATCAAAGTCTCCACTTCTCCACCTGTACGAAACTGACCAAGACAGGCCGCCGGCCCATCGAAAGTTTGGTTTCCTGAACTGCCAGCTTTGGGAGGAGCTTGAATGATACCCGGCATATTCGACTACCATCGACCTGCAACCGTTGAAGATGCAGTGGCCCTGCTTGCCAAATTGGGTGAGGATGCCAACATTCTTGCCGGCGGCCACAGCCTTATACCGCTGATGAAGACCCGGTTGGCGTCGCCGGATCATCTCGTCGACCTTTCCGGCATCGGCAATCTCAAGGGCATTACAATCAAGGGCGCTGAAATTGTCATCGGCGCCATGACCACGCAGTTCGAGTTGATCACCTCGGACGAGCTTGCGCGCCACATCCCGATCATTGCTGAAACCTCGCGGCTGATTGCTGACCCGCAAATCCGCTACAAGGGAACCTTCGGCGGCAATGTCGCCAACGGCGATCCCGGCAACGACATGCCGGCGTTGATGATGTGCCTGGACGCAACCTATTCAGTCACAGGCCCGGATGGCAGCCGCGATATCCCGGCACGCGACTTCTACCAGGGCGCATATTTCACGTCGCTTGAACATGGCGAGATCCTGACCGCAGTCCGCATCCCGATCCCGGCGGATGGGCATGGTTATGCTTACGAGAAGCTCAAGCGCAAGGTGGGCGACTATGCCACCGCGGCCGCAGCCGTCGTCATCACCATGGCGGACGGCAAATGCACCAGTGCCTCCGTAGGTCTGACCAACGTGTCTGAAACCCCGCTATGGGCCTCCGAAGCCGCGAGCCTGCTGGTCGGCACCAGCCTTGACAAGGCATCGGTCGATGCCGCCGTGGCAGCCGCCGAAGCGATCACCGAGCCAGCGTCAGATATGCGCGGGCCAGCTGAATATCGCACGAAGATGGCAGGCGTCATGGTTCGGCGCGCACTTGAGCGGGCTCTGTCCCGTGCCAAAGCTTGAGGGGGAATTCCAATGACAAAATCGCATATTGAACTGACTATCAACGGCAAGAAGGTTGAGGCGCTCGTTGAGCCGCGCACATTGCTGATCCACTTCCTGCGTGAACAGCAAAGCCTGACCGGCGCCCATATCGGTTGCGACACCGGCCATTGCGGCGCCTGCACAGTCGACATGGACGACATGTCGGTAAAGAGCTGCATGACATTCGCGGTACAGGCCAACGGCGCCAGCATCACCACTATCGAAGGCGTGGCCAATGCCGACGGGACACTGAGCGCGCTGCAGGAAGGCTTCCGCATGATGCACGGGTTGCAATGCGGCTTCTGCACGCCCGGCATGATCCTGCGGGCGCACCGCCTTCTGCAGGAAAATCCGGCCCCGACCGAGGATGAAATACGCCATGGCATTTCCGGCAATCTTTGCCGCTGCACCGGCTACGTCAACATCGTCAAATCCATCCAGTATGCCGCCGCGAAAATCAACGGGACCCCGTTTCAGGAGGCCGCAGAATGAACGACCAAACCAAGATTGATCAGGACCGCGCCGAGCGCACCGAAAAACTCCAGGGCATGGGCTGCAAGCGCAAGCGGGTCGAAGATGTCCGCTTTACACAAGGCAAAGGCAGCTATGTCGATGATCTGAAATTGCCTGGCATGCTGTTTGGCGATTTTGTCCGATCACCGCACGCCCATGCGCGGATCAAGAGTATCGATACAAGCCGCGCCAAGGCTTTGCCGGGCGTCGTTGCAGTGCTCACCGCCGCTGACCTCAAGCCGCTGGGCCTGCATTACATGCCGACCCTGGCCGGTGACGTGCAGGCTGTTCTGGCCGAGGAAAAGGTGCTTTTCCAGAACCAGGAAGTGGCCTTCGTCATTGCCGAGGACCGCTATATTGCGTCCGACGCCACCGAACTGGTCGACGTGGACTACGAAGCCTTGCCCTGCATCGTCGATCCGTTCAAGTCGATGGAACCCGATGCCCCGATCCTGCGCGAGGACATCCAGGACAAGATGGAGGGCGCGCACGGCCCGCGCAAACACCCCAATCACATCTTCGAATGGAAGATCGGCGACAAGGACGCAACAGATGAGGTCTTTGCCAATGCCGATGTGACCATCAAGGAAATGCTGGTCGACCATCGCACTCATCCGTCGCCGCTGGAAACCTGCCAGTCGGTGGCGTCCTTCGACAAGGTCAAGGGTGAATTGACATTATGGGGCACCTTCCAGGCGCCACATGTCATCCGCACCGTGGTCTCGCTGATCTCGGGTCTCCCAGAACATAAGATCCACGTCATTGCGCCCGATATCGGCGGCGGCTTCGGCAACAAGGTTGGCGCTTATGCCGGCTATGTCTGCTCGGTTGTCGGCTCCATCGTGCTCGGCGTGCCGGTCAAATGGGTCGAGGACCGGATGGAAAACCTCTCCACCACGTCGTTTGCCCGCGACTATCACATGACCACTGAACTTGCCGCCACCAGGGATGGCAAGATTCAGGCCATGAGGGTGCATGTGCTCGCGGATCACGGCGCATTCGATGCTTGCGCCGATCCATCGAAATGGCCGGCAGGATTCATGAATATCTGCACCGGTTCCTATGACATCCCGACAGCACACCTTGCCGTCGACGGTGTCTACACCAACAAGGCCTCGGGCGGCGTCGCCTATCGCTGCTCGTTCCGCGTCACCGAGGCTGTGTTCGCCATCGAGCGAGCTGTCGAAGTGCTGGCTCAGAAGCTCGGCATGGATGCGGCGGAGTTGCGCATCAAAAACTTCATCAAGCCCGAGCAGTTCCCCTACCAGTCGGCACTTGGCTGGGAATATGACAGCGGCGACTATCACACGGCCATGAAGAAGGCGATGGACACCATCGGCTACAAGGAACTGCGCGAAGAACAGGCCAGGAAGCGCGAGGCGTTCAAGCGCGGCGAAACCCGCGAACTGATGGGAATTGGCATCTCGTTCTTCACCGAGATCGTCGGCGCCGGCCCAGCCAAGAACTGCGACATTCTCGGCATCGCCATGTTCGATTCGGCCGAAATCCGCATCCACCCGACCGGCTCGGTGATCGCCCGCATGGGCACCAAGAGCCAGGGTCAGGGCCACGAGACCACCTACGCGCAGATCATCGCCACCGAAATCGGCATTCCAGCCGACGACATCATGATCGAGGAAGGCAACACCGACACCGCACCTTACGGTCTTGGCACCTATGGCTCACGCTCCACGCCTGTCGCCGGGGCGGCAACGGCCGTGGCGGCGCGCAAGATCAAGGCCAAGGCCCAGATGATTGCCGCGCACATGATGGAAGTTCATGAAGGCGATCTGGAATGGGATGTTGACCGGTTCCGGGTGAAAGGACTGCCGGAAAAGTTCAAGACCATGAAGGAAATCGCCTGGGCTGCGTACAATGCGCCGCCGCCCAACATGGAGCCGGGCCTGGAGGCGGTGAATTATTATGAGCCGCCGAACATGACCTATCCATTCGGCGCCTATTTCTGCGTCATGGACATCGATGTTGATACCGGTGTTGCCAAGACCCGGCGCTTCTACGCGCTCGATGATTGCGGCACCCGCATCAATCCGATGATCATCGAAGGCCAGGTTCACGGTGGTCTCACCGAAGCCTTCGCCTGCGCCATGGGTCAGGAAATCCGCTATGACGAGCACGGCAATGTCATGGGGGCGTCCTTCATGGACTTCTTCCTTCCAACAGCCGTGGAGACGCCGCACTGGGAAACCGATCACACCGTGACCCCGTCGCCGCATCATCCGATCGGTGCCAAGGGTGTGGGGGAAAGCCCGCATGTTGGTGGTGTGCCGTGTTTCTCCAATGCCGTGAACGATGCCTATGCATTCCTCGGCGCCGGTCACATCCAGATGCCGCATGATGCGTGGCGTCTCTGGAAGGTTGGCGAGAAGCTGGGTCTGCACACATAGGAAACGTCACAGGGAAATTCCGGTGAAAATTCCACAGGAAAAGGTCGCCACGCAACTGGCCGCGGTCGGGTACATCCCCGATCGCGACTTGGCCACGGCGTTATGGTTGATGGAGAGCCTCAAGCGGCCGCTGCTGCTTGAGGGCGAGGCCGGTGTCGGCAAGACCGAAGTGGCACGAGCCCTGGCCCTTGCCCACGACACCAAATTGATCCGGCTGCAATGTTATGAGGGGCTCGACCAGAGCGCGGCTCTTTATGAATGGAACTACCAACGGCAATTGCTGGCAATCAAGGCCCGTGAAGGAACAGATGCCTCCGCGGTCGAGGAACATATCTTCAGCGAGACATATCTGCTGGAACGGCCGCTGCTGGCCGCAATCCGGCAAGACAAGCCCCCGGTTTTGCTGATCGACGAGGTGGATAGGGCCGACGAGGAATTCGAAGCCTTCCTGCTCGAATTGCTGTCGGATTTTCAGGTCTCGATCCCGGAGCTGGGAACCATCACAGCAACCACTATCCCCCGCGTCATCCTGACGTCGAACGGCACCCGCGAACTCAGCGATGCGCTGCGCCGCCGTTGCCTTTATCATTACGTCGATTATCCCGATGTCGACCGTGAAGCGCGGATCATCCTGTCGCGATTGCCCGGTATCGACACCGATCTGGCCCTGCAGATCGCCAATATGGTCAGCCTCATCCGCAAGGAAGACTTGCGCAAGTCACCGGGGGTCGCCGAAACGCTTGATTGGGCCGCGACGCTCGCCGGACTGGACATTCGCCATCTGCGTGATGAGCCGGAAACGGTTCATGAAACGCTGATGTGCCTGGTCAAGACCGCCGAGGACAAATCCCGCATGACCCGCGAGGTCGCCGACCGGTTGCTCGGCAAGGTGGCCTGAGATGAGCCTGGCGGTGACATCAGACAATACGCTGGGCGCGGGCGCTAGGACGAAGCTCAATGGCTTCGCCCAGATCCTGCGCGACAACGGCTTTGTCGTCGGCCTGGCCGAGATCCGCGATGCCCTGATGATCCTCGCCAGCGGCGATGCGGTGCGCCCCTCGCGCTTGCGGCCAAGTCTGAGAACGCTGTTCTGCAGCCGGCAATCGGACTGGGAGAAATTTGACGAGCTGTTTGATGCCTGGTGGCTGAAGCGCGGGATGAAATCGGCGACCCGCATCTCAGGCGCACCGCAGAACTCGCCTCCCGGCCTGCAAAGCCAGACAACGGGCCAGCGCGGCTTTGGCGAAAGCGATCAAGCCGATCATGTCGAGCGGGGGGAGGGGAGCGAGGTTTCCGAAACTGGCAAATCCAAGCGCGAAGGCGCGTCGCGGACCGAGCTGCTGTCGAAAACCGATTTCAGGCATCTCACCCAGCCCGAGGATCTGGCACAAGCACATCAGCTTGCCGAGCGTCTGGCCAAGAGCATGCGCGCGCGGCTGACGCGCCGGATGCATGCGCGGCGCTCCGGTCAGCGGCTGGACCTGCGCCGCACCATTCACAGGAGCATCGCCCATGGCGGCACGCCGCTGGAGCTGATCCGGCGCAAGCGCAAGGACAAGCCGCTGCGGCTTGTCGTGCTGCTTGATGCGTCGGGCTCGATGAACCTCTATTCGGCCGTGTTCCTGCGCTTCATGCATGGCGTGCTCGACAGCTTTCGCGAAGCCGAGGCCTTTGTTTTCCATACCCGCCTGATCCACATTTCGCCCGCACTGAAAGAGCGCGATCCGCAGCGCGCCATGGAGCGCATGTCGTTGCTGGCGCAGGGCACGGGCGGCGGGACACGGATCGGCGAAAGTCTTGCGACATTCAATCGCTGGCACGCCAAGCGCTGCATTCATTCGCGCACCTGCGTGATGATCGTCTCGGATGGTTACGACACCGGCCCGGCGGAAAGCCTGGGAGTCGAGATGCAGGCGTTGCGCCGCCGCTGCCGCCGCATTGCCTGGCTCAACCCGATGATCGGCTGGCAGGGCTATGCGCCTGAAGCCGCCGGCATGAAGGCTGCGCTTCCCCATCTCGACCTGTTCGCGCCTGCCCACAATCTCGAAAGTCTTCAAGCTCTTGAACCCTATCTGGCGAGGATATGATCATGCCAAAGCAGTCCGATATTCTGGATGTGATGAATGATTACAAATCCAAAGGCGCGCCCTTCGCGCTGGCAACCGTCGTCCGCACGGTCTCCGTCACCGCCGCCAAGGCCGGCGCCAAGGCGGTTATTCTTGCCGACGGGACCATCACTGAGGGATGGATAGGTGGCGGATGCGCCCGCGGAGCCGTGTTGAAAGCGGCGCGGGAAGCGCTTACCGACGGTCAGTCACGGCTTGTCAGCATCCAGCCCGACGAGCAACTTTCCGAGCATCGGGTCAAACCCGGTGAGCTGCGCGAAGGTGTGGTCTACGCCAAGAACATGTGCCCGAGCCAGGGAACCATGGATGTGTTTGTGGAACCGGTGTTGCCACGACCGAACCTGTTGATTTGTGGCGCATCGCCAGTCGCCATCGCGCTGGCCGATCTCGCCCGGCGCATGGGTTTTTTCGTCACCATCTGCGCCCCGGAAGCGGACCACGCCAGCTTTGGCGAAACCGATCGCCTGATCGATGGCTACGCTGTGCCCCTGGACGGAAGCGAGAGGGACTATGTCGTGATCGCCACCCAGGGGCGCGGCGACAGCGCTGCGCTGAAAGCGGCAGTACAGGCGCCCTCGAAATACCTCGCCTTTGTCGGATCGCGCAAAAAGGCTGCCGCCCTGAAGGCCGACTTGG
>CAXBIE010000073.1:0-23991 GCA_963975635.1 uncultured Hoeflea sp.
GGCGCTGCCAGGCTTTCGCTGCCGTCGCGGTGGCGGATGCGGATGAAAATCGCTCCCGCCTCCTCCGATCCGCGCCTTTCGATCGCGGCCATATTGCCTTCGGCAAACAACCGCCGCGTCAGTGCCGCGACGAATATACCGGCCTTCAGCCTCACAGCGCGCCGATTTCGATCAGCTTCTTGAGAACGATCTCGTTGGGCTGACCGGTGACCGGCAGGCGATAATGCTTTTCGAAGGCGCTGATGGCCGCACGGGTCTGCGATCCGGCAACGCCATCCACCGTGATATCGGCATAGGCGATATTGGACAGACCGGACTGGATCTGCTGCACCAGCTCGCTTGCTGCCCCCTGGGCAATTACCGCGGGAATGGTCACCGGCTCTCCGGCGCGGGCGTCGGATGCGACGACGGGAGCTGCCGGCGCCGGTCTGGGTGTCGGAAGCACCGTCGGCTGGCTGCTTGCCAGCTCGGCGGGCGCTGCCTGCATCCTGCTCTGCACGCTGGCCTGTTCCATGATGGCGAGCAGCGCGGCACTTGCCTCGCCGGTCTCGCTGTAACCATTGGCCTTTTCCCAGGCGCGGATGGCTGCTGCGGATTTGGGACCCATCAGGCCGTCAATCTCACCGGTGTACAGGCCGTTGCGCGCCAGCGCGGTCTGGATCTGCATCAGCACAGGATCGGAAGCCGGCGCAGTGGAGACTTCGGGGGCGACCTGCGGCACGGCAGGAGCCGGCGCGACGGGAACCGGGATCGACGCGGTTGGCGTCTCGTCACTGCGCTCGATCCGGTAAGTGGTGACGGTCCGGGTCGGCGCACCCTTGATCAAGGGTGTCATCGCCTCAGGCTTGGCCGAAGCGAGCGGCGGTGCAGACGATGCGACATCGCGGGTCTTGAGGATCGGCGCGGGATGCTGTCCCGGTTGATGCCACAAGGCATTGGTCGCCACGAAACCGAAGATCACGGCAAACGCCACACTGCCTCCGGCAAGCGAAGGATGCGCCGATATCACAGAGCCGAGCAATCCGAGGATGCCCTGGCCAGCGCCGGTTTCATCTTCAAACAAGTCAGGCGATACGCGCTGTCTCGACATAGTTTTCATTCCTGATTTTTTCATCAATACTGACCAGATCCGGGGCCGATTTCCTGGTGGCTTTCGGCAGACGCGGCGGGAACACGACAGCAGATTCGGCCCTGCTGTCGTCACCATGAGGATTGGCGCCGGAGCCGTCTGCCGGCAGGCTGATGGTCACGACGGTGCCCTCGCCTTCGCTGCTTTCGATGGTGAAGTCACCACCGTGCAGATCCACCAGCCCCTTGACCAGGGACAGGCCAAGACCTGTTCCCTCATACTGGCGGCCAAGTTCGTTCTGGGCCTGAACGAAAGGTTCGCCGATGCGGCCCAGTTTCTCCGCGCAAATACCAATACCGGTGTCGCTGACGACCAGTTGCAGGCGTCCGTCGCGGATCACGGCGTCGACATTGACCACACCACCGGCCTCGGTGAACTTGATGGCATTGCCGACAAGATTGATCAGAATCTGCTGGACCGCACTTCTGTCAGCCACCACGTCGATATCTGCGCCACGGGCCAGACGGCGGGTCAATGTCACGCCGCGGCTGGAGGCCTGCAGGCGCAGCATGGCATCGCAATTGTCGATGACATCGGCGATCGGGAAGGGTTCGACAAACACCTCGTAGCGGCCGGCTTCGATCTTCGACATGTCGAGCATGGTGTTGACCAGCGTCAACAGATGCTGCCCGGACTGGTGGATCAGGCCGACATATTCACGCTGACGCTCATCACTGAACTTGCCAAACATCTCGCGGCCGAGAATATCGGAGAAGCCGATGATGGCGTTGAGCGGCGTGCGCAATTCATGGCTGACCGCGGCAAGGAACCGGGTCTTGGAATCGTTGGAGTTTTCCGCCTCTTCGACCACCGCACTGGCGCGAACATGATCTGCAACCTCGGCAGAGATGTCGCGGGTCTGGGCCAGAACACCCGAGAACACACCATCGGCATCACGCTCTGCGGACAAGGAGACGGCAACATGGACGAACTGCGAGGCCTCGCCGGGGCAGTCAAAGCGCAGATCGACCTGGCTGCGGGCCTGGCCGCGGCGAAGGCTGTCGATGGCATCAAGGAACGCAATCCGGTCTGCAACATGGATGCGGTTGACGAAGCCCTTGCCGATAAAGGCGCCAATCTTGCGGGAAAACTCGTCCCTGTCGGCGCCGGAAACGCGGGTCACATCGCCATGGGCGTCGTGAAGCGTCAGCAGTCCGGGCAGCCGGTCGAGAAAATCAGGCTCATCCACTGCGGCTGCTGGCTCCGGGTGTTCGGCGGCGACAACGGCGACCTCAACCGGACGCTCGAGCACCAGCGCCAGACCGCGGACAAGCACATAAAAGGCGAATGCCAGGCCTGCCGCCGGAGCGGCACCGGCCGGCACTGCAGCCCCATTGCCAATGGCACCGAAGACCGCCAGGCCCAAAACCGCCAGACCGGCAGCAAGCAGTCCAGACACCAGGCCCGAAAACCGTCTTGAGTGGATGGCAGATTCAAGCGGCAGCAAGGCCAGGAGCGCCAGGAACGGAGACGAAAATCCCCCGCTGAATGCCATGAGAACCGACAGCGCCGCTGCGGCGGCAATCAGTGCTGCGCGACCGGCGACAACTGCAGACCCGTTTGCAGCCAGCAATCCAGCAGCAGCCACGGGAATCGCTGTCACAGCCAGCGCCCCGGCAATGGCATGGGGCCATGAGAAGGTCATCAGCAGGACAGGCGCGGTGATTGCAGGGGCAAGAATAATGCTTGAGAGGCAAGCCGTCATGCCATGAATGCGGGCCTCGTACGCCTGTGAATCAGGCACAGCGGACCCCAGCCAGGATTCGGCAGTTTGCCGACCGGCGAGCTTTATTCTGTCGATGAGGTTGTCCAATTTTGTCACTGCCGAATCCGTACACGCCGCAGTTGTTTGTTGTTGGAGCAACATTCTCATTGCCGACTTAAGGAAAGGATAAGCCACGGCATGGAACGCCCGTGAATCCCTCCGATTTACGGTTTGCAGCGGCCGGAAAAAACGGCTTCGGTGAATATGGTTAATCGTTGCTTTCGCCGATGCCGGCACAAACAAGCCCCGCTTATCTGGGCATGACTGCCTGCAAAACCGCTGTTGCGGCAGGATCTCCACCATAAAGCCGGGCATGGGCTTCACCTGGATGGCGAACACCATCCACAGAAATCGTGCTGCCGGGACGATTGTCTAAAATTTTCGGCAAATTTGGCTCAAAACCTATTGCCGGCTTCAAATCCGCCTTGAAGTTTTTGCCTCATGGTGATCGTCAAGTTCGGAACAACCCGGACATCCCCGTCCAAAGATGGCGGGTAACAGGAAGGGCTAACCCATGTGGTTTCTAATTAAGGGAAGTTTCTGGTTTTCGCTTGTGCTGATCTGCTTGCCGTTTCTCGACACCAATTCGCGAGAGGCGCTCGAAGATGCGCCGCCGCTGGAAGTCGGCCAGAGCATGGCCGCAGCCGTCGAGGCGCTTGAGGACATCAGACAAATCTGCGTTCGCAAGCCTGAAGTCTGCGAGACCGGCAGCGAGACCTTTGCTGCTTTGGGGTCGCGGGCAAAGGAGGGCGCACGTATCGCCTACCAGTTCCTCGATTCCAAATTCGCCGATGCTGAACCCGATCTGACAACCGGCTCGCTGCCGGTCGTCAACTAAGTTTCCCCGATCTCCTTGGCCCCATGACGGGGTGATGGTCGGGGATGTCCGCCCGTACGTTACATGATGCTAGACACTGCCAACTCCAGTCGCGTCTGACGCGCCGCCGCCGGGAACAGCCCTTCCTCCCGGCGGCGTTTTCTTTTGTCCGGGCACGGGCGGAGACGTCCGCATAGCTCTCCCGGATCTCGAATTTCCTGTTCCGATCGACAGCAGCAACATCACGGAGCCGCGGCGCCATGAAACACGCAGCAACGGGGTGCATATTCGCACAATTCCGCCTATATGGTTGCCAAGGCACAGGAAACCGACATGTCCAATCTGCAAACCATCATTGACGACTTCGAGTATCTTGACGATTGGGAAGACCGTTACCGGTACCTGATCGAAATCGGCAAGGCACTGCCCCAGATGCCGGCTTCCGAGCAGATCGACGAGAACAAGGTCAAGGGGTGCGCCAGCCAGGTCTGGCTGGTGGCGCAAACCGAACCCGGCGACCCCGGTGATCCGGTGATGCTGTTCCGCGGCGATTCCGACGCTCATATTGTCCGGGGTCTCGTCGCCATCGTGCTGGCGGCAACGTCAGGGCAAAAGGCCTCGGCGGTGGAAGCGCTTGATGAAGCGGCGCTGATGTCACAGCTCGGGCTGGGCGAACATCTTTCGACACAGCGGGCCAACGGATTGCGCTCGATGGTGCTGCGCATCAAGGCGCATGCGGCGGCGGCGCGGGCTGACGGCTAGAACGCTTGGGCATGGCGTAGTGCCTTGCCAGCGCCGCAAGCGCGGTTCGCAACATCAGCTTGGCAGAGCGCGCCGGCCATTGCCGTTCTCGCTCGACCTCGGCGAGCCCCTTGAGAAAACAGCACACATCGAGAAGCACGCCGGAGAGTTCGGGGCCCACCTCCTGCAGAGCCCGATCCACCCGCAACCGGGCCGACATGGCTGCCTCGGTCAGATCGGCCTCGCCGCCGGCGGAACCGGATTGCCGGGCGCTGCCCACCGGTTCCCAGCGCTGCCCCAGCGATGGCTGCATCTGTCCCCGGGTGAAATCGATGCGCAGTCTTTCACCCGCCTCAACATGGCCGGGCTCGAGGAACAAAGCCCCGCTCCTGCCCTTGATCCGCGCCAGAGCGGTCAAAGGTGATTCCGCCTGGTTGACCTGAACCAGCCCGTGATCGGGATCGGATCGCGTCGCAAGCGTCCGGTGCTGGTCCTGAAAGGCACTGTCCGGATCGGCCAGCCAGCGCTTGAGCGCCGAGCGGCCCTGCGGCGTCACCGTGCAGGACAATACGTTGCCGGGCTTCCTTTCAGCGAGGATCAAGCCGCGCTGAAGGGCGAGTTTAAACAGTGTCACATCGGCCTTCCGGCTTGCGCCATCATCACGGATCAATTGAACCTGTCCCGACGGCGCCTCGACATCGGATGCCGGGCAGCTTGCACGCTCGCGGGCGAGAAAACCGACAAGCGCTGCGAGCGCCTTGCGGGACCGGCTCAGCTCAGAGCTCTGCATCATCGTTCTCCAACGGCGCGAAAACCGCCTTGATGCAGCGCTCGCACTGCTCGACGAAGCGGTCATAACCGGCATCATCGCGCCGGTCCTCGACCACCGCACAGGCATGCATGACAGTGCTCCGGTCCCGCCCGAAGGCCGTGGCGATGCTCTGATAGGGCAGCGACAGCACCACATGAGAGAGATACATGGCAATTTGCCGCATATGGCACCGCGGCCTGCGGCGGGCTGCGCCTTCCGGTAAATCCCGTTCACAGGCTGCAGCGAAGAGTTCCGCCACCAGCCGCCAGGTGATGCGGCAGCGCAAAGTGTCCGCGAAGCCGTTGCACGACCCACTGCCGCGACGAGATGAAACCAAGACAGGCACCGCCGATGAAGCGCCGGCATCACCGGACTTGCGGCCATCTTCCGGAAGTTGCCGGGATGATGCGCGCCCGACAGGCGGAATATTGCCGAGCAGCGTTCCGGTCAGCGCCTCCGGCAATGTCGGATGGGTCTGATGAGCGTTGCCGCTTCTGATGCGGCGTGAGTTGATCCGGCTGAGTTTTCTGCGTTGGGGTGCCATGATGAAAATCTCCAATAATAGGAATATTTTCTTACATGATATGCAGATCATGGGGACGTGCAGCCACCCACCCGCTACAGCCTGACGTTGATTTTGCGATGTTTTTGCACATTCCACATCAAAATATCAGGAATTTTTTCCTCACATTTCGTTCACTCGATTGTTCAGACATGCCATGCCCCGTTGCCGGAATGCGGCGCGCTGTCGTTCAAACAGGAATCGCGAAACAAAAATACCGCAAGGCAAACCTGCCTCTCCCACAACAAAAAAACCGCAACCCGGGGGTTACGGTTTTTGCTATTTCGCATGTCAGGCTGGCCATCCATGCGAGGCCCGGAGGCTGGTGACTGAGTTTGGCGGTTCAGGGTTGACGACCGAACCATCCAGTCAGTTGCAACCTTCCGCAGACCTTACTTGCCGCGCTTGCGCTTCTGGCCGAGGCCCATTTCCTTTGCCAGACGCGAACGCGCCTCTGCATAGGAAGGCGCAACCATCGGATAGTCCGCTGGCAGATCCCACTTTTCACGGTACTGCTCTGGTGTCAGGCCGTAGTGAGTCATCAGATGGCGCTTGAGCGCCTTGAACTTCTGGCCCTATTCCAAGCAGATCAGATAGTCGTTCTGGATAGAACGGCGAACCGAAACTGCTGGCTTCGGCTTTTCAACAACTTCTTCCGTCGGCATTGTTGCTCCGCCAAGCGCTGCATGCACCTGCGAAATCACATTCGGAAGATCATTAGCGGCTACAGAGTTGTTGCTCACGTAAGCCGCGACAATTTCTGCGGTCAGCTCGATGAGCAATTCCGCACCATTGTCCTTGCTTGCTTCTATCATAGTTTGGTCCTAACTTTTCCTAATATACCTACCGTCCGGGATCCGGAAAGAAATGGTTGCAAACAACACGCAATCCAGCAGACAAGCGGCAGCATTGGATTTACATTCTTTTATACCTTAAACAAGTACTATTTCTTATATAAAATGAGCATTACCAATACAATTTTATACAAATTGATACAAACCGGCATTGAAGTGTAATCAAAACGGGAAACCTGAACGAATTGAATTTAAAAGTTGCACACCACGTCGAACTACATTGATATATCAGTTGGTTTTATCTTCGCGCTTCATTTCGTCCATTACCGAGCTCGAATGCAACCGATAGCCCACGGAATAGGCGGCCTTGGCCAGAAGATGCGACGACACAGGGGCTGTCAGCAGGAAGAACACGACACCGGCAAGCGCGCGTGACATGGTTCCGACATCGGTTGCATGAATGGAAAGGGCAATCAGCATCAGACAGGCGCCCATTGTGCCGGCCTTGGAAGCAGCGTGCATGCGCGTGTAAAGATCGGGCAGCCGCAACAGGCCAATGGAAGCAACGAGCGCGAAAAAAGAACCGATCACAAGCAGAGCTGCAGATATGAGTGTGACGATATCATTCATGGTTCTGGCTCCCGGAAGACTTGCCGGCCCCGGCCGGAGTGGCTTTGGCGTGCGGCGTTGAGCTCCCCTGCCCTGACCGTGTCGCGGCCTTGGCCTCGCGGCGTGCCCGGGATGCCGCCTCGCGTGCTTCGGTCAGAATGTCATCCTCGGTCTTGCCGCGGGACAGAACAAAGCGGGCGAAGGCAACAGTGGCGAGGAAGCCGACCAGCCCCAGGGCGATGGCCACATCGACATAGAGTGTGTAGCCGGTCTTGATGCCGATCACCGCGATGAAGCCGATTGCGATCGCGACCAGCATGTCCAGCCCGAGGATCCGGTCCGGCAAGGTCGGTCCCTTGACGATGCGGTAGATGGTGACCAGGAAAGACAGGCTCAGAATGCCCAGGGCAAGGCTGACAGAGGCATCAAAGATGGCTGCGACACTGATCATCGGAACGCCTCCATGATCTTGCGCTCGAAACCTTCGGCAATGTCACGCCGGGCACCGTCGGGATCGGAAGCATCGATGGCGTGGACATAGAGAATACGGCGGTCATCGGACACATCAACCGACAAGGTGCCGGGCGTCAGCGTGATCAGGTTGGCCAGCATGGTGATTTCGAAATCGCGGTCGACGCGCAGCGGATAGGCGAAAATCCCCGGCTTGAGGTTCATCTTCGGCGACAGCACCATCACCGCGACCTTCCAGGCCGAAAGCACCAGTTCGTACAAGAACAGCAACAGCAGCGAGATAACGCGGCGGGCGCGGGAGAAATAGCCGACCGATCCGACCTGCTCCCGGATCAGCGACAGGGCGAAGATCGCCAGCACGAACCCGAAGGCGAAGTTGAAGAAGGTAAAGGAGCCGGTGACCGCCGACCAGGCGAGTGCGAGCAGCACATTGACCAGAAACAGGCTCATTGCGACGCCTCCACAGGAAAGACCGACAGCACATAAGCGGATGGATCAATCAGCCCGCGGGCCGCATCCTGGGCCAGCGCCATCAGCGGCTCGGGCCAGACACCGGCGGCAACGGTGATGGCAACGAGACCGGCAAGTGCGGCCGACGCGCCCATCGGCAAGGCAACCGGCAGGGCTTCCCCTGCATCCGAGCCCGGCGACGGGCGCCAATAGGCCAAAACCCAGATCCGGCCGACGGTGATGGTGGTCAGGAAACCGGTCACCAGGATGGATCCGGCCAGCCACCAGGCGCCGACATCAAGCGAGGCCTTGACCAGCATGATTTTCGGCCAGAGGCCGGAGAATGGCGGCAAACCGGCCACCGAGAGAAGCAGCATCAGCGTCATCGCCGCCAGAAGCGCGCTCTTGGCATAAAGCCCGCCCGCGGTCGTCAACTCGAAACTGCCGCCAAGCCGTGCAGCAATGCCTGCCGCAAAATACAGTGCCGTCATCACCACCATGGAGTGGGCGGCATAGAGGATCGCGCCGGACAGTCCGGCCGGGCTGCCAAGCGCCAGACCCGCCATCATCACGCCGATACCGGAAATCACCAGGAAGCCGAGCGACCGGCGAATGTCGTTCTGCGCCAAGGCGCCGATGACACCCAAGATCATGGTCAGCGCCGCAACGATGGCAATGAGCAGCGACAGCTCCTCACGCTCGAAGGGAAACAGCATGCCCAGTATGCGCAGCAGCGCATAGATGCCGACCTTGGTGAGAAGCCCGGCAAACAGGGCCGAGACCACCAGCCGTGGCGTGTGATAGGAGGCGGGAAGCCAGAAATTGACCGGGAACGCGGCGGCCTTCATGGCGAATGCCAGAAGGTATAGCGTCACCAGCGTCATCAGCGGCGCAGTACCGCGCAATTCGGATGCCTTGATGGCGATGTCTGCCATGTTGAGCGTGCCGAACAGGCCGTAGAGATAGCCCGTGGCGACCAGAAACAAGGTCGTGGCGATCAGGTTGAGGAAGGCATATTTGACCGCACCGTCAAGCTGCTTGCGTTCGGACCCCAGAACCAGAAGCCCGAAGGAGGAAATCAGCAGAACCTCGAACCAGACATAGAGATTGAAGATATCGCCGGTGAGAAACGCGCCCAGGATACCGGCCATGATCAGCATCAGGAACGGATAGAAGCCGTAACGGCGGCCGGTGTCATCGACATCGCTGCGGCCATAGATGCCGGCAGCGAGCGCCACCAGTGCGGAGGTTGCGGCAAAGAACGCGCCGAGCAGATCAACCGTGAAGGAAATCCCAAACGGCGGCAGCCAGCGGCCCATGGTCATGGTCAGCGTGCCGCTCTGGGCGACATGGACAAGCAGACCCAGCGTCATCAGAACAAGCACAAACAGCGCCGGAATCGCGATCACCGGCTGGATATCGGTGCGCTTGCGCAGCATCAGCAGCACAGCGCCGATGAGAATGCACCAGACGACCGGGGCAACGATCAGCCAATCGGCAGCCGCCACCGGCTGCATCGTGTAAACAGTTGAATAGTCCTGAAGCGCTTCGCTGCTGCCAGCCATTGCCGATCTCCCTCAGTAACCGGTCGGGGGGGCTGGTTCGCCCACCGGTTCAGCCAAACGCATCTCGTCGGAATTGTCGGTCCCCAGTTCCTGGAAGGCGCGGTAGCCCAGCACCAGAAGAAACGCGAAGAACGAGAACGAGATCACGATCGCCGTCAGAATGAGCGCCTGCGGCAACGGATTTGCAGCAGCCTCCGTCAGGGCGCTGGCATCGCCCGAAATGATCGGCGGCACTTCGCGGGTGACGCGACCGGCCGTGAAGATCAGCAGATTGACGGCATTGCCCAAGATCGCAGCACCCATCAGGATGCGGATGATGTGCTTGGACAGGAACAGGTAAATGGCAACGGTGAACAGCGCGCCCACCAGAATGGCGAAGATCGGTTCCATCAGTCGCGGTCCCTTTCCTCAAGCGCCAGCGCGATCGAACTGATGGCGCCGACGACCACCAGATAGACGCCGACGTCAAACACCAGCACGCTCGACAGGGGCACCTCGACACCAAAGAGATGCGGATAGATCCACAATCCCGACATGTAGGGCACGCCGGCGAACATCGACAGCACGCCGGCCATGGCCGACATGAAAAGCCCGAAGGCGGCAATGGCCATCGGGTGAAAATAGATGGCGCGGCGCACCGGCGCGACGCCGCAGGCAATGCCGTATATCGCCAGCGCGGAAGCCGCGATCAGCCCGCCAATAAATCCGCCGCCGGGCTCATTGTGGCCGCGCAGCAGAACGAAGATCGAAAACAGCACCATGAGGCTGGTCAGGTAAGGCGCAATCGAGCGGAAAATCACCGTACGCATGTTATCTGACCTCCGCAGTCTGGTCGCTCACGCCGTTGCGGTCGGGATCATTGTCCGCCACCTTGACCCGCGACGCGCGAACGCGGATCAGCGACAGGATCGCAAGACCGGTGACCATCACCACGGCGATTTCGCCCAGCGTATCCGTGCCGCGGAAGTCGACGATGATGACGTTGACGACATTGGCGCCGTGGGCGACGACCTTGGAATAGGCCGAGAAGAAATCGCTGAGCGCGGTGTTGAACGGCTGCTGCGTCACCGCCATCAGATACAGCGTGAAGCCCGCGCCACAGGCAATCGCCACGCTCATGTCGACAAGCTTCTGTCCCGTCGGCCGGTGATCCGAGGCGTGCAGTTTCAGCCGGGTCATGACCAGAGCCAGAATGACGACGGCGAGGGTTTCGACCATGAACTGGGTGAAGGACAGATCCGGCGCGCCAAACAGCATGAAGATCAGTGCCACGGCAAAGCCCTGAATACCCAGCGAGACGATGGCCGTCAGCCGGTCGCGGGCATAAATGACTGCCGCCAGGCCGATGATGACGATGGCGAAGACGACGAGTTCGTGGAACTGCACGTCCTGCGGCCAGACCGGCACCGCCGGCCATTCACCATACCAGGCCATTGGACCGATCAGGGCGACAGCGATCAACAGGAATGTCACGGTCATGTAGATATCAAGCCGGCCCGGCTGCACCAGGCGGGTGACGCGGAACGAGAGGCGCACCAGACCGGAGATCACCTGATCGAAACCGCGGTCAGGGCCCCAGCCGATGGCAGCCAGAAGCGATGCCATGCCCGCGCGCAGCCGGTCGAGCATGCGGAAGGCGACGACGCCGAAGACGATGGTGACCAGCGACAGGATCAGCGCCGGACCCATATGCGGAATGACGGAGATGGTGACGTCTTCCGCTTCCCCTGCCACGGCGCTGGCCATTGGCGAGGAGATGAAACGATGGGTCAGCGGCGAGACCAGGGCTGCGACAAGGGCTGTCACACCGAGCGTCAGCGGCCCGAGCCAGAGCAATACCGGGCCTTCATGGGCGGCCTTCGGGGTTTTGACCGCCGGGCCGAAGAACGGCTTGATGGCCACGGCAAAACCGATGACAAACATCAGCCCGTTGCCGACAACAGCGACGGCGACAAAGGCCAGCGACCAGGGATCGGTGGCCCACAGCGCGTAATAGATTTCTTCCTTGGCGAGAAAGCCGATGAAGGGCGGCAGGCCGGCCATCGAGATTGCCGCCGCCATGGCCGCAAAGAAGGTGATCGGCATGGCCTTGCGCAAGCCGCCAAGCCTGGTCACGTCGCGGGTGCCCGCCTCGTGGTCTATCAGACCGGCGACCATGAACAGCCCGCCCTTGAACAGCGAATGCGCCACCAGATAGAGCACGGCGGCGGCAATGGCGTGCTCGGAGCCGAAGCCGGTGAGCATGACCAGCAGGCCCAGCGACGAGACGGTGGTGTAGGCGAGCATCAGCTTCAGGTCGGTCTGACGGATGGCGAGCAGCGTGCCGACGATCAGCGTGGTGCCGCCGAAGACAGGCAGGATGGTTTCCCACCAGACGGTGTCGCCAAGCACCGGATTGAGCCGCATCAGCAGATAGACGCCGGCTTTGACCATGGTGGCCGAGTGCAGATAGGCCGAGACCGGGGTTGGCGCTTCCATGGCGTTGGGCAACCAGAAATGCAGCGGGAACTGCGCCGATTTGGAGAACGCGCCACCCAGCACAAGCAGCAATGCCAGCAGATAGAACGGGCTGCCGCGCAGTTCGTCACCGAAATTCAGCAGCAGCGAAATCTGGCTGACACCGGTGATGTTCCAGATCACAAGCAGGCCCGCCAGCAGCGCCAGTCCGCCACCGCCGGTAACCACCAGCGCCTGGACGGCGGCGCGGCGCGAGGCCTCGCGGGTGTGGTCGAAGCCGATCAGCAGGAACGAGGTGATCGAGGTCAGTTCCCAATAGACGAACAGCATCAGGAAACTGTCGGAAATGACGACGCCGAGCATCGCGCCCATGAACAATAGCATGAACGAGAAAAAGCGGCCAAGCTGGGCGTGACCTTTGAGATAGCCGCCTGAGTAGAGAATGATCAGCGCGCCGATGCCCGAGATCAGAAGCGCAAATGTCAGGGAAAGCCCGTCAATCAGCCAGGAAAAACTGACATTGAAGGACGGCACCCATTGAAAACCGCCGGTGACAACGCCGCCGTCGGCGACTTCCGTGGCAAATCCAAGAAAATGAATGAAAATCGCCACCGGTGCCAAGGCCAGAAGCCAGGCCGCATTGTGGCCGAGACGACGGGTCAACCACGGGGCAATCAACGCCGCCAGAAATGGCAGCATCAAGACAATAAAAGTCGTTCCAGGCGCAGCTGCGCTCATCAATATTCCCCGGGGACGGCCCTCTGATATCCGCTTTGCGCGGTATTGTGTCCGTCACTTAGTCATGTGGTTGCTCAAGGACAAGGCAATCCTTTGCATTATTGGTGGAAAAGCAATGGCCGAGGCGGATGAATCCAAGGCTCATCCAAATCTAACCGATTAACCTGCGACAAAAGGGATCACCCGTCACCGCCTGCCAAACCGCCGGCTGATGCGGGCGGCATCTCATTTCAAAATAGGTCAGCATTGTTGACATAAATTGCGATTCGTGATTATTGTTGCCCCCAGACCGCCGTGAACGCACTATTGTTGCGCCTGCGCGGGCCGGTCTGAATGAATTGAAACCACACCGGCTCAACAGAAGTGCGCCCTGTGGCGGACGCAGACCGCACTTTGGAGGATTGGAAATGAAGAACCAGATGCAGGCTGAAGCGGCAGGAACAGCAATTGCCGGCCACGGCCTCGACTGGCCGCATCTGTTCGCCACGCGGGCAGAGCGGATGAAGGCGTCGGAAATCCGCGAGCTGTTGAAGCTGCTCGACCAACCCGACGTGATCTCTTTTGCCGGCGGCATTCCCGATCCAGCGCTGTTTCCGGCCGAAGCCTTTGGCGCAGCACTGACCTCGGCGTTGTCAGGAGACTCGAAAGGGGCCGCGCTGCAATACTCGGTCAGCGAGGGCTACAAGCCGCTGCGTGACTGGCTGGTCACGCGCATGGCCTCGCTGGGCGTCGCCTGCACCGCTGACAACATCATGATCACCTCGGGCTCGCAGCAGGCGCTGGATTATCTCGGCAAGCTGTTCCTGTCGAAGGGCGATACGGCGCTGGTCGGCTGGCCGACCTATCTCGGCGCCTTGCAGGCCTTCAACGCCTATGAGCCAAGCTACGACCGGCTGAGCCCGCTGGGCAACCGCTCGGCCGCCGACTATCGCGAAACTGCTCATGCCAATGGCGGCGCGGTGAAATTCGCCTATGCCTCGGCGGATTTCGCCAACCCGACCGGCGAAACGCTGCCCGAATCCGCGCGCAACAAAATTCTCGATCTGGCGGAAGAGCTCGACATCGCAATGATCGAGGACGCCGCCTATCAGTCGCTACGCTACGACGGCGAGGAAGTGCCGCCGCTGCTGGCGCTCGACATTCAACGCAACGGCTCGATCGAGGCCACCCGCACCATCTATTGCGGCAGCTTTTCCAAGACCCTGGCGCCGGGCCTGCGGGTCGGCTGGGTCTGCGCCGCAAAGCCGGTGATCTCGAAACTGGTGCTGATGAAACAGGCGGCGGATCTGCATTCGGCGACGCTCAACCAGATGGCGATCCACACCGTGGCGTCCAATGGATTCGATGCCCAGATTGCCAAGATCAAGACCGCCTACCGGGCTCGGCGCGATGCCATCCTCGCAGCGCTTGCCCGGCACATGCCCGAAGGCGTGAGCTGGACAAAACCAGACGGCGGCATGTACGTCTGGGTCACCCTGCCCGAGCATTTTGACGGCGCGGCGCTGCTGGCCGAAAGCCTGAAAACCGAACGCGTCGCCTTCGTCCCCGGCAAGGCCTTCTTCGCCGACGGGTCCGGCGCCAACACGCTCAGGCTGTCGTTCTCATGTGCCTCAGAGGCAATGATCGAGGAAGGCATCATGCGGCTGGGGCGGGTGGTCCGGGGCGGCTGATTAGTCCCGCAAACGCGGATCGATATAGGGGCCATCGGGCGTGGCGATGTCCCAGGCCGTATCTTGCTCGTCCCGGGTGACAGACCAGCCCTCAGGCAGGTGCGCCTTATCCAAATGTCTGGCTTGATCAAGGCCGAGAACCTCAGCGACAAAGGAATTGTCGCTGAGCTTCGCCCCGCTGAGGTCCGCCCTGTTGAGCTTCGCCCCCATAAGGTTCGCCTCGCTGAGGTCCGCCCCGATGAGGTACGCCCCGCTGAAGTCCAGTCCAGAGAGGCATCTGTGGGCGATAAAGCCCTGGCCGGTCTGGCGCTGCAGACGCGCCAGCATGTTGCCGGGCACAAATGAGTGGGATTGCAGATCACCGGTGTCCGCCGGGCTGGAGACAGGATCGACAAGCGGAACGGTTTCGACTCTTGTCTCGGGATCAGCAGCACGTGTTGCCAGAACAGTGCAGTGCACACCCACCAGTAGAGCCTCCTCCGCATTTCGGGCCCAATCGGTCATGGTGGCAAAACTATCTATTTTACTTGTGGCTATTTTCGCCTGATAGACGTGAACCGGAATTCCTTGTTTCTGCACATAGCCGAGCAATTGGGCCAGGCTGGTCCGGCAATGCTCAAACACATCAGCTTGCGCCTTTACACTAACTTCCACTTCATCGCGAATGAAGCGAAGCAGGTCCTCATCGATTGCTTGCTCTCCCCAATCTGCAATCCAGTAAATCAATACATCATCAAAATCTATGGGCCTTCCGCTTACTGGTTTGAGCGCCTCCGGCAATTCCTGCACAGCCTTTAGAAAACGACGGGCCACAAGATATTCAGCAAAGGTTTTGTGCAGAAACTCATAGGTGTTTTTGCCGTCCACCGGCGCAAGATGAAATGCGAGAGACGCGCTAAAAGCCGGTTCTTTTCCCAGGTACTGTTTAAACTTATCAAGGACAGTGAAGTTGGCCCGACTAAGCGCAGCAAAGGCATCATCCATATTGCCTTTGCGCGTAGAGCCATCATACCAGGCCGCTAATGCAAGGCTCTGCAATACCGGTTCGAATTCACTGTCGAAATTGTCGAAAACACGGCCAAGATTTTTATGATCCTTTTTACATTCCCGATTGTGGAAGTTTCTCAAAATCGCATCATAGACCACATTGCGATTGAGTTGCGTCTCCTCTGATTCCGATTCCGGAATGCCAGCAAAGGCCAGGAAATACAGCAGCAATGGTTCACATGACAGCGGCGTCAGGTCATAACTCTTGAAACGCTCCGGCATCTGTTTACTCAGATTGGGGCGTCGCAATTGCCATTTGTGCCACCAATCCGAACGTTGGTCGTGGTGGAGGTCACTTTCCGAAGTCCCATCGACGAATAACTGTTTGTCTTCTTGCGAAAGAATGAATGGCAGAAAATGCACTATCTCCTCTGCATTGACTTCCAATTCCGAGGTGGCCCGATCAGCCGCCCCAATACGGCCTGCCACAATGGCCAGTACTGTTGCTTTTCCATCTTTGCGAGGCCGTGTTTTGATATAAGTTGTGATCTTGCTCACCAAATCGCGCAACGGCTTATCATCGCCTGCATCACTCAGATAAAGCTCATCCAAGCCATCAAACATAAGCACGATAGGGCCATCCGATGTGGCTTCATCAATATAGTTCAAAAAATCATGCGCTAATCGATTATCCGGGCTGCGCTTGCTCAAAACATGATGGATTCGCTCCTCAAGCGTTGTCTGATCTGCCATAAATTGCAGTGGAATAAAAACCGGAAAACCACGTTGTTCGCGCACAATACGGGCTGCCAATGCCCGCTGCGAGCTGGATTTCCCCATGCCCGGCCCGCCGCTCAGCACCATGACGGAGCGATTGGGATCTGCCCTTTCGATCCAATCGAGCGCGTAGGACTCAAAATCCTGCAGAACTTTCCTTCGCTGCTCTTTATCCTCACCAACTGGCTTATGGGTATAGCTGCTTGCTTTCCCCGCTTTGTCCTTGACCCTCGGCTGATAATGAAATGCCCTGAGCGGCACATATACCTCGCCCAACAGCACCGGATCATCCTCGTCATCTTGCCCCATCAAAGGCATATCTTCAAAAGCCCGAACCAATCCTGCCTGATGCCTCGCGCGTTCAATTTGCCGCCTTGCTGGCTCGGACGTTTGGTTGAACAATTGATCTTGCAGAGGCTGGAATGAGTGAGGCTTTGCCATCACGGCCAGGTTCAACGCCACCGCATAGTGCCGCCGCAGTGACTTTTCCAAATCCTTGACTGTTGGTGTTCTGGCAGGTCTAACCAAGCGGTCGTAAATCAGCCGGGCAAAATCCGTCAGGAACGGAAAGCTTGCAGGCGAGAGAAAAAAGTCCGCATTGATCGATAGGGATTTGACTTCAATCTGACTGAGCATATCGCTGCTCAAAGCTTCGAGTTGACCCTTTTCAATCTCTTGTTCTAACTTGATATCACGCAACATGTCCTCAAAGCAGCGCGCCAATGAAGCGGCCACCAGCACGAAGGCCAGCCGCCCAGGAGATTCACTTGGCTTCAATTCGGCAAAAGCCTTGAGGAAGCTACCCATAGCTCCATATGCTTGGGTAGGGTCGACTGTTTTCGCAGCCAACACCTGACCGATGCCGACCAAAACTTCACTGAGGGCTTTGGTTACCGGAATCCCGGCAATCCCTTCCCGCTCAAGTTTTATACCCGGCAATTCAGTTCCCACAATCCCGCTCCAACCATTCAATCCATGGCTGAAATCTGGCACAGCCTGCCAGAGATGGGAAGCGACTATCTGGCTGGCAAGGATCAGCCGAGCCTGCTCCCGCACCCTTCGCCTTCAAACCGTCGCACCATCCGCTCCACTCTCTCCAACTAATTCCGTAGGATGGCTTGCCGGGTTATCTGGTTGGGTTGTGGGCTCTTGGAAAGCTGTTTACGCCGGCAGGGGTTTTGGTGCCTGAGCCTTGGATCGGCGGTGAGAATGCGGGCGATCTGAAGGGCACCCCGTTGAACATCAGCGTGGCAATCGCGCTGCGGCTGACGGCCAGGTGAATGGCATAGGAGATCACACCGGCCGAAACCGCGATGACGGCGAATTCGAGGACCGGCGGCAGATCCACCAGCAGGAACAGCGTCGCCAGCACATAGATCACCGGGTGGTGGAACAGGTAGATGGTGAAGGAGGCGTCGACCAGCTTGCGCACGCGCGAACTGGGGCGGTTGAAATGCCGGTGGGCAAGGTTCGAGATGTAGCCGACGATCAGAAGCGCGCCGAAGATTGCGGCCATCACCTTTACTGTATGCATGACCAAACCGGTATGCGGCACTTGCGAAAGAGTAACCAGCGCAACGCCCGCAACGGCGGCGGCCGGGCCGGGTTTGAGCAGCAGATCGTTGAGCCGGCGGCTGGAATAGACCAGCGCGCCAAAGCCGAAATAGATCACATAGAGATTGTAGTTGACGACGGCATTTCCGTAATAGGGACTGGCCCCGACGATCAGCGTCTGGGCCCGGGCGGCGAGTGCGCACAGGGCAGTAAAAGCCGCGAGCGAGACAATGCGATTGCCCGCCACCCAGTCAACCAGGGCTTCCAGCCGGGCGCGCAAGGTTCCGCGGCTCAGTGCCTGCAGGATGGCAAGCCCGACGCAATAGGCAATCAGCACCCACAAGAACCACAGATGCGATATCCAGGGCTCGCCGAAATGGGTGAGTTGGGCGCCGATCAGGCCCGGCAGCTCGGATGCGGAGACCGTGCCTTTGACCGCAAGGGCTGCCTGCTGAATCACGATCTGGAACGGAACGATCAGCAGCGTTGCCGAAATCAGCGGCAGACCGAGGCGGAAAAACCGCGTCTTGAGCCAGGGCCAGCCACCCTGACGGTCAAGCAGCATCATCGAAAACAGGCCGGCGAGCAGGAAGAAGCCGGGCATGCGGAAGGTATGAATGAAATCGGCAAGGAATGTCAGAGCCTGGCTCTTGTCCGGCGAACTCACCGACCACTCATGGCTGAGTGAATAGATCACGGCGGCATGAAACGGGATGCCGAGCACAAGATAAAGCGCCCGGGAAAAATCCCAGTGGTGCATGCGCTGCTTGTTTTGCTTCTGGCCAGCGTTCATCCTGCGTCTCCATTACGGGCATGCCTGGTATCAGTGTCCGTCATAAGGCGCATGGAGGCACTAAAATCGCTTCACTTTCGCTTTTACACTTTACGTAAAATTGTTCCTGTTAATCCTGTTTCGCTGGGGCAATGCATGAAAACACCGCGAGGGAAATCGCACCGGCGGCTCTGAAACCTCAAATCCAACCGGACAATGGCGGCTTGAACCGGTCGCAACCGCGCCGATCCGGCCGCGCGAGACATAGAGGCCGGGACTTGTTACGCTTGGCGTGCCCCCATCAGGTGGTCCGGTTTGATTGTTAGTGCATCGTGGGCCTCTGGTCCATCGGGACGATGCTTTCTGGTGCAGGCGGGCGATAGCCCAGAGCGCTATGCGGCCTGACGGTGTTGTAGTGAATGCGCCATTGCTCGATGAGGATTTGAGCCTCGCGTAGGCTGTAGAACAATTCACCGTTTAGCAGCTCGTCCCTGAACCGGGCATTGAAGCTTTCGCAGTATCCATTCTCCCAGGGCGAACCTGGTTCGATGTAGGCTGTCTTGGCACCCACAGCGGCGATCCAGTCCCGCACCTTTTGGGCGATGAACTCGGGGCCATTGTCGGATCTTATGTATTCCGGCGGGCCACGCAGAATGAACAAGTCGGTTAGCGCATCCAGCACATCGGTTGAGTTGAGCTTGCGATCGACGCGGATCATGAGCGCCTCCCTGGTGTATTCGTCGATGATGTTCAGTGTCCTGTAGACCCGCCCATCATGGGTGCGGTCCTGGACGAAGTCGTAAGACCAGACGTGATTGGGCCGCTCGGGCCGCAGACGCACGCACGACCCGTCGTTCAGCCAGAGCCGTCCTTTCTTTCTCTGCTTTTGCGGAACTTTCAGCCCTTCACGCCGCCAGATGCGCTCGACCCGCTTGTGGTTCACATGCCAGCCCGCGTTGTTCAGCAAGCCGGTCACCATCCGATATCCGTAGCGCCCGTACTGATCGGCCAGTTCGATGACGTCATCGGTCAGACGCTGCTCACCGGCCCGGCCCTGCGGCACTTTGCGTTGCGTGGACCGGTGCTGGCCGAGTGCGCGGCAGGCGCGGCGCTCCGACACGCCAAGCTCCCGCCGCACATGGTCGATGCAATTGCGACGACGTGAAGGGCTTAGAAGTTTCCCTTCGCCGCCTCGGTCAGAATGAGCTTGTCCAACGTCAGGTCCGATACCGCGCGCCGAAGCCGTTGGTTCTCTTTTTCAAGCTCTTTCAACCGCGCAAGCTGAGAGCGCTGCATCCCGCCATAGTGCTTCCGCCACCGATAAAACGTCTGCTGCGTCACGCCAATCTGACGCACCGCCTCGGCTATCGTCGCGCCTTGTCCTTGCAGAACTTCAACCTGCCGAAGCTTCGATACAATCTCTTCGGGCTTCTCTCGTTTCCCAGCCATCGCTGATCCTCCAATTCGCGGGATAATCTATCCCAGTTGGTGGACCACTTTCAGGGGGCTACTCCACGCTCGCCACGGCAGTCAATCACGGTTCAGACGAAGTCGCACCACTGCACGACCAGAAGAAGGCGAACACAACCTTGTGTCACTTCGAGATGCCACAGGGACGAGGTGAGCCGGACATGGGTCAATAACTGTCAGCCCGGCGAAGCCCGACGATCGCGGCCCAGACCGCCGACACGGCATTGGGGTTTTGGGTGCCCTGCATCCAGATTTGCGACACAATCCAGCCGTCGATTTGAAACGTATAGGTGGCCGAGGTGGAGGTGTTTGAACGGCCGCCGACAACATTGCTCCATGATCCGTCGAGGAATCCGATCTTCATCTTCTTGACGAGGCAATTGATGTCAACCGCGATGGTCGTCGCAACGATGGGATTGTCCTCGGAGATTGTCCCGTTCCAACCAGAGGGCGGCTCATCCGACCCGCCCGAAACATTTCCCGAGGAATCTGTAAAGACAGCATCGCCGAGGCGAGGACCCCACTCGCCATTGTATGACTGCTGGACCGCATCAACATCATCCCAACCCCACAAACGCATGGCATCTATCCGCGGCTTGTCCGACGCGCTAGGTGGTGGCGTATAGGTGACGGTCGGATTGTAATCGTCGCCATAGAGTTGAGAATAGATTTCCGTCTTTGGGATGGGAAACGGGCCATTGATCGAAATGTCCGTCAATTGGTTCAACCAATCGATAAAACTCGAAATCGTGAGCGACACGTAGCGATTGAAAGCATTCAGGGGCGTATATTGGCCCGGATAATTATTTTGGACTGTAACCTGCCCCTCACTTATCAGGTCAGCAAGATATTTATTCGCCTTATTGAATACATTACCCAATTCATTTTGTATCGTGTCTTTCTCTGTCTCCGTAAATCCGATTTCATCGCTTTTGAGCAACGCGTCTCGCATCAGAAATACTGTCATCGAAATGATCTGCAGATAAGATGACATTGTCAGATATCTGTATTTTTCAATCTGGAATTGTGGAATTGTATAATTTATCGCATTCAATGCAGAGTAAAACGAATTCTTCTTATGCTCTTGAGATGCGTTTTCATTATTCATCTGATCGATATATAAATTAACTTCCCTTCCGATACCCTGCACAAACGCCAGCGATGACGACATCTCAAAATCTGCCAGGTTTTGCTTGACGGTAATACCGATATTGTCTTCGGCATTTTGTATCATATCCTCCCATAGCTGTTCTTTTTCAGTCATCTTGTCCGTTACAGGCCAATATATTTCGACAAACATCGAAAGTATGTCTCCAACATATGGTATTTCACCGATGACCGTGGTGAAAAAGGTCTCCCATGTGTTGCTGATATTGGTGATCTCCTGGATATGCGCCAAATTGTCAGGCGCCGATGGCGGTTCGCATTTGGACATTCAATCATCCTCCCCCAGTATGATTTCAATATACACAGTCACCTCATCGTGATTACAAGCTAACAAAATTCGGTAATTATGCAATTCATTCATTTATGTATTGTTTTTTAACTGCGTCGAACCGAAAAACTCAACATGGATATGATTTAATATTAAAACTCGTGTTCCGTATTCTAAAGAAATTTTTTGGCCGGGCTGTGTGGCATTGAGTCTGGATCGATTGGTGATGATTTTGTTGCGGTCTCGAGAGTTCCGGCTGGATGAATATTCAATGCAGCAACGGGTGATCTTGGAAGACTTGCCGCGCGGACCATCCTGACAGCAAAGGCCGGGATTGTTCCCGGCCTTTGCTGTTCATAGAGATCCGGTACGGAATACCCAGCCCGAGATAAAGCGCCCCGGAGAAATCCCAGTGATGCAGACGTTGAGTCTTTTCGCCCCGCATGGAGGCCGTGTGTCTTCCGATCGCATCAATGGCCGGTCACGAAAAGGACCGTTCCGACACAACGGACCGTGCCTTGAGAGAGGTAAAATCCGGCTTGGATTGGCCGGCCAACTGGTTCAAATTGCCATCGACGTGCCATTCGGGTGCACACAGGCAGTCTGTCAGGCGGCTTCGGCGAATGAAATCTGGTTGCGCCCGTTGTCCTTTGAGCGATAGAGGCTGCGGTCGACGGCCTGCATCAGGCTGCGGCAGGTCAGCTGCCCCCCGGTGCCATGGTAGAGGCCCGCCGACACGGTCATCCGGTATCCGTCACTGGCAAAATCCAGCGGCAGGGCCTCGACAAGGCTGCGGATCCGTTCCGCAATCGCGATGGCGCCTTCACGGCCGACATCGGGCAAGAGCACACCGAACTCCTCGCCGCCCAGCCGGGCGATACAGTCACTGTCGCGGATATTGTCCCTGATCAGGCCCGCAACCGCGATCAGCGCATCATCGCCGGCGACGTGGCCATAGCGGTCATTGACCTTCTTGAAGTAGTCGAGGTCGAATTGCACAAGTCCGAAGGTGGCACCCGACCGCGCCGAAAGCATGGCTTCGAGACGGCGATCGAATTCGCGGCGGTTGTAGATGCCTGTGAGCGGATCGCGAATGGCGATCTCCTGCTGCTGTCTGGCGGTGCGCTCAAAGGAAATACCAACCCCGAAAGCACCGGCCAGTGCGACGAACACCAGCGAGACGAGCAGATGGGTGATCAAAACGACGTCGTCGATCAGCCCCACCCCCATGATGGCGCCAAGTACCAGGCCGTGCGTGGCACGGATAGCGCCTTCGGCGGCCATCAGCACGAAGGCAAAGACCATGCCGTAGCGCGAGATCAATCCGCCAAAATCCTTGCCGGCATAAACAAGAGCGGTCATCCCCGCCAGCACCATCACCAGCAGATTGGTTGCAATGTAGACAGTACTGTAGCTGCCGTTCAACATGGCCGGGACAGCGACCGCCGCAAGGGCGACGACGGGAAGCCAGAGCCGCGAGTGGTCCGCGTCGTGGCCAGCGAACTGGCGCGCGGCGTTCCAGTGCAGCCCGAAGCCGAGCAGAAGCAGCGCATTGGGCACCAGGAAGACAGCAAACGGCGGCAGATGCGCTTCCATCGAGAAAACCCCGAGCGACAGGGCGAGCAGCAGATTGGCCAGCGACCAGGTCCGCCAGAAGGGCTGCTGTTGACCAAATTTTCCGGCGAGCGCGAGGAATGATGCGGAAAACACCAGCAAGATGGCCAGATTGGCACAGAATAGAGTGAACTTCTCCATGTTGGGGTATCCCTTGCGCACAGAAATGTGCCTGCAACGAGATGAAGCCTAGCGCAGGATGATGAGGTTCCGGTTAGAACATTCATTCAAATATTAGTGAAAACGAAAAAGCCCGCCGGTGGTCCGGCGGGCTCTGGGTTCGCGGTAAAGCGGTCAGGCTCAGTTCTTGGCCTTGTCGACCAGGGCGTTGCCCTTGATCCAAGGCATCATGCCGCGCAGCTTTTCGCCGACTTCCTCGATCTGGTGACGATCGTTCATGCGGCGGATGCCCTTGAAGCGGGCGGCACCGGCCTTGTATTCCTGCAACCAGTCGGAGGTGAACTTGCCGGTCTGGATGTCGGTCAGCACCCGCTTCATTTCAGCCTTGGTCTCGGCGGTGATGATGCGCGGGCCGGAGACATATTCGCCCCATTCGGCTGTGTTGGAGATCGAGTAGTTCATGTTGGCGATGCCGCCTTCATAGATCAGGTCGACGATCAGCTTGACTTCATGCAGGCACTCGAAATAGGCCATTTCCGGTGCGTAACCGGCTTCGACCAGGGTTTCGAAACCGGCACGGATCAGCTCGACCAGGCCGCCGCAGAGAACAACCTGCTCGCCGAACAGATCGGTTTCGCATTCTTCGCGGAAGTTGGTTTCGATGATGCCGGAGCGGCCGCCGC
>CAXBIE010000074.1:0-23565 GCA_963975635.1 uncultured Hoeflea sp.
AAATCTGGAGAAGCAGCCTGATGGCCGAAGCATTCATTTGTGATTATGTCCGCACCCCGATTGGCCGCTTTGGCGGCGCGCTTGCCAGCGTTCGCGCTGATGATCTCGGGGCTATTCCCTTGCGGGCACTCAAAGACCGCAATTCGGGTGTCGACTGGGAGGCAATCGAAGAAGTCTATTACGGTTGTGCCAACCAGGCTGGCGAAGACAACCGCAACGTTGCGCGCATGGCAACCCTGCTTGCAGGACTGCCGGTTTCTGTCCCCGGCACTACCATCAACCGGCTGTGCGGGTCTGGCATGGACGCGGTTCTGGCGGCTTCACGGATCATCCGCTCCGGCGAAGCTGAACTGATCATCGCCGGCGGCGTCGAAAGCATGTCCCGCGCGCCTTTCGTCATGCCCAAGGCTGACACGGCGTTCTCGCGCAACGCCGAAATCTACGACACCACCATCGGCTGGCGCTTCGTCAACCCGGCTCTCAAGGCCCAGTACGGCATCGATTCCATGCCCGAGACCGGCGAAAATGTCGCCGAGGATTTCAACATCAGCCGCGCCGACCAGGACGCGTTTGCGCTGCGAAGCCAGACCCGCGCCGGCAAGGCCCAGGCATCCGGCCGCTTCGCCAGGGAAATCGTCGCTGTCGAAATCCCCCAGCGCAAGGGCGATCCGCTTGTTGTGGACACTGACGAGCACCCGCGCCCGCAGACCACGCTCGAGCAACTGGCAAAACTCAAAACCCCGTTCCGGTCGGGCGGCAGCGTCACAGCCGGCAATGCCTCCGGCGTCAATGACGGCGCGGCAGCGCTGATCATCGCCAGCGAAGCCGCTGCAAAAAAGCACGGGCTTACCCCGATCGCCCGTATCCTTGGCGGCGCCACCGCCGGTGTCGAGCCACGCATCATGGGTATCGGCCCGGCTCCTGCGTCGCAGAAACTGTGCGCCCGCCTCGGCCTCAAGCCATCCGATTTTGGCGTGATCGAGCTCAACGAAGCCTTTGCCAGCCAGGGCATCGCCGTGCTGCGTCAGCTTGGCCTGCAGGAAGATGCCGAACACATCAACCCCAATGGTGGTGCGATCGCGCTTGGCCACCCGCTCGGCATGTCCGGCGCCCGTATCACCGGCACAGCAGCTCTGGAACTCGCCGTCCGCAATGAAAAGCTGGCACTCGCCACCATGTGTATCGGTGTTGGCCAGGGCATTGCCATCGCTCTCGAACGGGTCTGAGATGAAAGCTGGCGGACAGACATGGGCGGCAGGGCTCTTCGCGGACAGCGAAATTGCCGAGCGGTTTTCCGACGACGCGCTGTTCGCCAGCTTCTCCCGTTTCGAACAGGCTCTCATCAGAGGGCTTGCCAAGGCAGGTCTGGTCGCTGATGAAGACGCGACGCATCTGGTCAAACAGATTGCCGACTTTGAACCCGACGGCCCGGCAATCGCCGCAGCCGCTGTCCGCGACGGTGTTCCGGTGCCAGAATATGTGCGCCAGTTGCGGGCCCATGTCTCAGGCCCGGCAAAAACCATGCTGCATCATGGCGCCACCAGCCAGGACCTGATGGACACCGCGGCGATAGAAACGCTGGCCGCGATAAATGGCATCCTGGCAAAACGGCTGGAAATCCTGCTGGGTCTGCTTGCCGCGCTGTCCGCCCGCGATGGCGGCAATAAACTTGAGGCCATTACCCGGATGCAGCCGGCCATCCCGTTTCACGCGGCCGACCGGATTGCCGCCTGGCGGCACCCTTTGCAATCCTTGTACGACCGCTTGCCCGCATTATCCGACCAGACCCGGCTGCTGCAGTTTGGCGGCGCAGTCGGTGATCTTCAGGCTCTGGGCGGCAACGCCCATATAGTCGCCGAAACGATTGCATCCGAACTCGGCCTGCGCTGGCCCGGGCACAGCTGGCACTCAGCCCGCAGCCCGGTTCTCGCCCATGCCAACTGGATGTCCGAACTGACTGGAACACTTGGCAAGATCGGCCAGGACGTGGCGCTGATGGCGCTGCGCGGCAACCAGGATATCCAGATCTCCGGCGGCGGCTCGTCGTCTGCGATGCCGCACAAGCAAAATCCCGTCACCGCGGAACGGCTGGTCACCTTGGCGCGGTTCAATGCCACCCTGGTATCCGGCATCCACCACGCGCAGTTGCACGAGCTGGAGCGCTCAGGTGCCGCCTGGATGCTGGAATGGATGATCCTGCCGCAAATCTGCGAAACCGCCGGGACCGGCCTGACGGCAGCTTCAGCACTGATCGGATCAATTCAAGAGATGGGAAGACCCGCATGAAAACGTTGTCCACCCAGGTTTGCATCATCGGCGCAGGACCGTCCGGCCTGTTGCTTGGCCAGTTGCTCCACAACGCCGGAATCGAGACCATCATTCTCGAGCGCTCCAGTCTGGATCATGTTCTCTCGCGTGTTCGCGCCGGGGTTCTCGAACAGGGCACCGTAAGGTTGCTGGAAGAGGCAGGCGCAGGCGCCCGAATGCATGCGGAAGGTCTGCCGCATGACGGGTTCGCCATCACCTGTGAAAACGACACGCACCGCATTGACCTGGCCAAACTAACCGGCGGCAAGAACGTCATGGTCTACGGGCAAACCGAAGTCACCCGGGATCTTGTTGACCGCCGCAAGCAAACCGGCGGCATCACTCATTATGAAGCCGCTGACGTCGAACTGCACGACTTTGACAGCGACAAGCCCCATGTGACCTGCAACATCAACGGCGAAGCTGTCCACATCGATTGCCGTTTCATTGCAGGCTGCGATGGCTTCCATGGCGCCAGCCGCCGCTCGGTGCCCGATACGGCCATTCGCACATTTGAAAAAGTCTATCCATTCGGCTGGCTGGGCATTCTTGCCGACGTACCTCCGGTCAGTCATGAACTGATCTATGCCAGCCACTCGCGCGGCTTCGCTCTGTGTTCGATGCGCTCCAACAGCCGCAGCCGCTACTATATTCAGTGCAATTCCGATGACAGCATCGAGGCCTGGTCCGACGATTTATTCTGGACCGAACTGCGCCGCCGCCTCCCTCCGGAAACCGCAGAAGCCATGATCACCGGCCCCTCATTTGAGAAGTCGATTGCCCCTTTACGGTCTTTCGTCGCCGAACCCATGCGCTTTGGAAGCCTGTTTCTTGTCGGCGATGCGGCGCATATCGTCCCACCGACCGGTGCCAAGGGGCTCAATCTTGCAGCGTCCGATGTTCACTACCTGTTTGAAGGCCTGCGCGGCTATTTCCTCGACAACGACACGGCTGCGCTCGAAACCTACTCTGAACGTGCCTTGGCAAGAGCCTGGAAGGCTGTGCGGTTCTCCTGGTGGATGACGACCATATTGCACCGTTTTCCCGATCAGACGCCGTTTGATGCGAGGATCACGGAAACCGAACTTGCCTACACGCTGGAATCGGAAGCAATGAAAGCCGCTTTGGCGGAAAACTACATCGGCCTGCCTTACTGAAGCCGGTTTTCACCCGTTTGTTCAGCTTGCATTCAGCAGACTCTGGCAATGGTGTCTCCACTATTGTCGCTCAAGCCGCAGGTTGACCACATGATGACCACCTTCCGATTCCGCCCCTGGGCAGCCGTCCTGGCCACAACACTGATGACCATCAGCACGGTCACCGCTGGTCCGGCATTTGCCGACCAGTATCGTGGACAGCGCATGGTCGTCGTCGACGTGAACGGCCAGTTGATGCGCGACATCCCGGAGACCGGGTCTGTTCGCATCGTCATCGATACCCAGGGGCGCAGGCTGCTCCTCGACAACTGGGACCAGGTGATCGGGTTCGAGATCCCGGCCTGGCAATACCAGGAGCTGAACGGAGGCGGACAACGTGGCGCGGAACGCCGGATTGAACCATCTCAGTTTCCGGATCGGCCACGGCCGCTTCGCGAACAGGCTTCGCGGGACGCGTTTCCCGAGGCACCGCGCGCCCGAATCGAACGCCGTGATCTCAATCCGACCACCGGCACCGTGCCGACCCGCCCGAAGATCATAGAGGTGCCGGCGGTAGAAGAGCCGTCAGCACCCGAACAGCAGGCTCAACCCGCACCGAAGGCTCCAAAGCTGGCCAAGGCGCAGGTAACAGCTCTTCAGGTCTATCTCGACCGGAACGGGATTTCGCCCGGCGTGATCGACGGACGCATGGGCTCAAACGTCAACAAGGCACTGGATTCCTGGTTTGAGGCAACCGGCGAACGGCTCGACCCCGCAGACACGGATCTGATTGTCAGCCGTCTGGCGGCCGATGGCGCACTGGCATTCACAACCTACACCATCACCGCAGAAGACGCCGCCGGGCCGTTCATAGCGTCCATACCGTCCGACTATGCGGAAAAGGCGAGACTGGAGCGCATGTCCTTCACATCAACGGTGGAGATGCTGGCGGAACGCTTCCACATGGATGAAGACTATCTCAAAGCGCTCAATCCGGATGTCGACTTCACGCTGCCCGGTGTCCAGATCAAGGTCGTGGCGACAGGCGAGAACAAGACCGGCACTGTCACCCGCATCATCGCCGACAAGGGCCGCAAGCAGGTTCGCGCCTACGATGCCAGCGGCAAGCTGGTCGCCGCCTACCCCGCAACCATCGGCTCGACGGACACGCCGTCCCCCTCCGGTGACGTCACCATCGAGCGTGTGGCGCCCAATCCTGGCTACACCTACAATCCGAAAATCAATTTCAAGCAGGGCAACAATGACCAGATCCTGCAGGTTCCGCCTGGCCCGAATGGTCCCGTCGGCACCATGTGGATGGCGCTGTCCAAGCCCACCTACGGCATCCACGGAACGCCCGAACCCTCAACCATCGGCAAGACCCAGAGTCACGGCTGCGTGCGCCTGACCAATTGGGATGCAGAAGAACTGGCCGGCATGGTCACGCCGGGCGTCAGCGTGAGCTTCGTCGATTAGAGGCCCCGCAGAGGCATATGCAGGCCTGCTTGAATGCCTGCGCAAACAACCAAATAGGGTTCTTATCTGAATCAGGATGCAAACAGTCCTTCACAAACTGCATGAAGGGGACAGCCTTGACGGGAGCATTTGTCACCGGTGCTGGTCGACGAGGATCGGGTTGCCGTCGGGATCCCTGATCAAAAAGCTCCCGGGCCCGGTTGTGGCCTCGTCAGCTTCAGCCTCGAAAGCAACCCCGTTGGCCTTGAGTTGCTTCTGCAACTCCCGGACATCGGTAAATTGGTCCAGCGGTGTGGCGGTTTCGCTCCAGCCCGGATTGAAGGTCAGCATGTTCTTCTCGAACATGCCCTGGAACAGCCCGATGACACAGCCGCCATTGTGCATGATCTGCCACCCCTGTTCGGCATCTCCGCCAAACACCGTAAACCCCAGCTTCTCGTAAAAAGCCCGTGAGGCGGCCAGGTCCTTGACCGCCAGACTGAGTGAAAACGCCCCAATCTGCATCGCGTTGCTCCTTCTCAAGATCCTACGCCGCGCAGTCTAACCTATCCTGGGACAGGAAAAAGTGGGGTGAATTCGTGACGTCCTAACTCAGCGTCCGCCGCACTGCGTCGCGCCAGCCCTTCAGCTTTGCATTGCGCGTCTTGTCATCCATCTGCGGCTTGAACTGGGTGTCGAGCGCCCAGGCTTTCGCGAAGGCTTTCTGTTTCGGCCACACACCTGCCCTCTGCCCGGCGAGCCAGGCGGCACCCAGCGCCGTGGTTTCAAGAATGGTTGGCCGATCCACCGGTGCATCGAGAATGTCAGCGAGCCGCTGCATGGTCCAGTCCGAAGCCACCATGCCACCGTCAACGCGAAGCACCGTGTCGGCACCTGAGCTCTTCCAGTCCTTGTGCATCGCATCGAGCAGATCGCGGGTCTGGTAACAGACCGCCTCCAGCGCCGCGCGGGCAAATTCCGCCGGTCCGGTGTTGCGGGTCATGCCGTAGATAGCGCCGCGCGCGTCTGCATCCCAATGCGGTGCGCCAAGACCGGTGAACGCCGGCACCAGATATACATCCTGGGTCGGATCGGCTTCTGCCGCGAGGTCGCCGCTGTGCTCGGCCTTCTTGATTACCTTGATGCCGTCACGCAGCCATTGCACCGCGGCCCCCGCAATGAAGATCGAGCCCTCCAGCGCATAGGTAACCTTTCCATCCAGCCGGTAGGCGATGGTGGTCAGCAGCCGGTTCTTCGACCGCACCATGTCCTCACCGGTGTTCAGCAGCGCAAAACATCCCGTGCCATAGGTCGATTTCAGCATTCCCGGTTCGAAACAGGCCTGACCGATCGTCGCCGCCTGCTGGTCACCGGCCACACCGAGGATCGGAATTTCCGCGCCGAACAGGCTCTTGTCGGTGATCCCGAAATCCGCGGCGCAATCCTTGACTTCCGGCAGCATCTCCGCCGGAATCCTCAGGATCTTCAGCAGGTCCTCGTCCCACTCCTGGCTGTCAATATTGAACATCAGCGTGCGCGACGCATTGGTGGCATCGGTGACAAACGATTTACCGCCAGTCAGCCGCCAGATCAGAAATGTGTCTATGGTACCGAAGCACAGCTCGCCGCGCGCCGCCCGCGCCCGCGTGCCTTTCACATTGGCCAGCATCCAGGACAGCTTGGTCCCGGAGAAATACGGGTCGAGCAGGAGCCCTGTCTTTCGGGTGAAACTCTTTTCAAGATCCTGGCGCTTGAGCTTTTCGCAGTAGGATGCCGTGCGGCGATCCTGCCAGACAATGGCATTGTGGATCGGCTTGCCGCTTTCGCGCTCCCAGACAACCACGGTCTCGCGCTGGTTGGTAATGCCGATTCCGGCGATGTCCGAAGCTTCGACGCCGGCTTGTTTGAGCGCCTGCTTGACCGACCAGACCACGGTTTTCCAGATTTCTTCCGGATCATGCTCCACCCAGCCGGATTGCGGATAAAACTGCGTGAACTCCTTCTGCCCGACACCGGCGATGCGCATATCACCGTCAAAAACGATGGCGCGGCTCGAGGTGGTTCCCTGATCGATTGCCAGAATATATCCGTTCATATTGTCCTCCAGTTCCGGCCACATATGAACCGGATTCGCCTGTCGCGAAAACCCCTCGCACCCCGACAGCCGTCACGCTGCGCGCGCGGCCGCCATATAGGACTCCAACGCAGCAACCTGCGTCTCTTCGAGACGAAGCCCGCGCTTGGTCCGACGCCACAGCACATCCGCCGCTTCCATCGCCCATTCGTGCGCGATCAGATAGTCCACTTCAAGCGCGTAAAGACCATAACCGAAATCCTGGCCCAGATCCTCGCGGCTCTTCGCATCGCCGAGCAGCGTCCACGCGCAAGTGCCATACTGGCGGACATAACGGCGCGCCTGGTCGGGATCGAGGAAGGGATAGGACGACTGCAACCGGGTCACTTGCTCATCAAACCCGCCGGCAGGAAAATCACCGCCCGGCAGAGCCGCCCTGTGTGTCCAGGGCGCCGACTTCTTGCCGAGACGAGCTTCGATCAGCTCCAGCATCGATTCCGCCAGCTTGCGCGCGGTGGTGATCTTGCCGCCAAAGATATTGATCAGCGGCGCGCCTTCGGAGGGATCGGGCTTGAGGACATAGTCCCGCGTCGCCTCCTGTGCTTCCGACGCGCCGTCATCATAAAGCGGACGCACGCCGGAATAGGTCCACACGATCGAGCCACGCTCGACCGGCTTGGCGAAATATTCGCTTGCCGCGGCACACAGATAATCAATTTCTGCGTCGGTGATCACAACGTCCTTGGGATCACCCTTGTAATCCTGATCGGTGGTGCCGATCAGGGTGTAATCCTCTTCATAGGGAAGCGCGAAGATGATCCGCCCATCGCCGTTCTGGAAAATATAGGCGCGGTCATGGTCATGCAGTTTCGGCACCACGATGTGGCTGCCCTGGACCAGCCTCACATTGTGCGCGTCATTGCGGCCGACAACACCGGACAGGATCCGGTCGACCCACGGCCCGCCCGCATTGACGACCAGCCGCGCCTTCACCGTTTCGCTGGCCCCGGTCGTCCGGTTCTGGATCTTGACCTCCCAGACGCCACCCTTGCGTTCGGTGGAGATCACCTCGGTCCGGGTCCGGATTACCGCGCCTCGATCAGCCGCATCGCGGGCATTGAGCACCACCAGCCTGGCGTCATTGACCCAGCAATCGGAATACTCAAAGCCTTTCGAGAACAAAGGCTTTAGCGGTTTGCCCACAGGCGATGTCTTCAGGTCTACAGTCTTGGTTCCGGGCAGCAGTTTTCGGGTGCCTATGTGGTCATAGAGAAACAACCCAAGCCGGAGCAGCCAGGCCGGACGCATATCCTTGTGATGGGGAAGCACGAACCTCAGCGGCCAGATGATATGCGGCGCGTTCGACAGCAGAACTTCCCGTTCGCTCAGCGCTTCGCGCACCAGCCGGAATTCGTAATACTCAAGATAGCGAAACCCGCCGTGAATGAGTTTCGACGACCAGGATGACGTCCCCGAGGCCAGATCATTCATCTCAGCCAAAAACACCGAATAGCCGCGGCCTATGGCATCCCGGGCGATGCCACATCCGTTGATGCCGCCGCCAATAACGAAAACATCATAGAGTTTTTCCTGAGCCATCGGCCTCCCCGCTCACACAAAAGCTGAGGTATTTTTGTAATTCGAAACAATTGCGAATGTCAAAAGAAAACAAACGAAAGCGAACCAATAGGCCTCAAGAACCTCAAACGGTTTCAAAATACCGCTTCCGCGATCAGCAACCACAGTCCGGTTGTGGCCGCCGCCACAGCGGTACCGAGTGTCATCGAGGTTGAAGCCACCCGCTGGCCGGTGCCCAGACGGCTGGCAATCAGCCAGCTGTTGACCCCCGCCGGCAAGGATGCCGCCGCGACAACCACCTTGGCCTGCAACTCGGGCAGCCCGAGCAGCAGCGCCATGCCAAGCGCCACAGCCGGCATCAGCATCAGCTTCAGCACCACCAGCGAAACCGCCTGCGGCACCTGCCCGCGAATACCATAGCCGCGCAGTGAGACCCCCATGGCAAACAGCGCCAGCGGACCGGCAATCCCGCCCAGGCTGACGATCACCCGGTCGGCCACCACAGGGATATCAAGACCGGACATCCGCACCAGAAAACCACCGAGAATGCCCAGGATCAGCGGATTTGAGAAAAGCTGGCGGAAGAACCCCGTAATCAGGGCGAGCAAGGTCTTGCTTTCCGTGCCGACCCCATCGCGCTTGAGCGCCCATTCAAACAGGATCACCGATGCCGCCATCATGATCGGCATGTGGATGGACACGATTTGAGACAGAATGGCCAGACCGTCTTCGCCATGAACCCCTGACATGAAGGGGATGCCCAACAACACCAGATTGGAAAAACCAGCCGTCACTCCGGCAACCACACCGGAGCGCGCATCCCGGCCAAAGCCGGACCGGATGACCATATGCGCCGAACTCCAGGTCACCAGAACTGCCGTGAAATAACTCACCCACAAGGCCCACGGCGCACCATGATCAAATTCCGCCGTGGCGATGATGCGAAACAGCAGCAGTGGCACCGCGATGGTGAACACGAAATCCGAAAGCCCGTCGCCGGTCGTGGGCTTGAGCACCCTGAACGCCGCCACGCCATAGCCAATGGCGATCAGTGTGAAGACAACAAGAATGGTTTCAACGAAAGGGGGCATGGGAGGGGAACTCATTTGAATATTTGTGCACCACAGGTGTTAGCGCCCCAGGCACGGGACTGCAAACCGTTCAGACAACTTGAAGCCATTGCGCATTGCCGTTAGGGATTTCGGGCCATTGATACAGGACGGACCCGCCATGCCCGCTTTCCCCCGCTTTACCGCTCTCGCCCAGTCGCTGCCGCCGACCGTGCCGTTTGTCGGGCCGGAAACCCAAGAGCGGGCGCGCGGCGCGGAGTTTTCAGCCCGGCTCGGCGCCAATGAAAACGGCTTTGGCCCGGCGCCGTCGGTGATTGAGGCGATCAACCGCGAAGCCTCATTGAGCTGGCGCTATGCCGATCCGGAAAATCACGACCTGCGCGCGGGCCTCGGCGAGCATCTCGGGCTGGCACCCGAACAGGTGGTCGTCGGCGAAGGCATAGACGGACTGCTGGGGCTGATCGTGCGGCTGATCGTCGAGCCTGGCACGCCCGTTGTCACCTCACTGGGCGCTTATCCAACCTTCAATTTCCATGTCGCGGGATTTGGCGGAAGACTGGTCACGGTGCCCTACCGCGATGACCATGAGGATCTCGATGCATTGCTGGACGCCGTGCACCGCGAAAATGCGCCGCTGGTCTATCTGTCCAATCCCGACAATCCGATGGGCACCTGGCATTCGGCCGAAGCGGTCACCGCGTTTGCCAGAGCGCTTCCCGAAACCACGATGCTGGCACTCGACGAAGCCTATGGTGAAACCGCACCAGCTTCCGCCCTGCCCGCAATATCAGCGCTTGCCGGCATGCCCAACGTGCTCCGCTTCCGGACTTTCTCCAAGGCTTACGGCCTGGCGGGTCAGCGTGTCGGATACGTCTTTGGTGTCGAGGAAAGCGTGGCGATGTTCCATCGTGTGCGCAATCATTTTGGCGTCAACCGGCTGGGTCAGGCCGCGGCACTGGCGGCCTTGCAGGATCAGCCATGGCTTGACCATATCCTGGCGCTGACTTCAGCCTCTCGCGACAGAATCGGCAGCATAGCCCGGAGCCACGGCTTCGGGCCAATTCCGTCAGCCACCAATTTCGTCACCATCGATTGCGGTCGTGATGCGGCTTACGCCAAGGCAATCCTCGATGATCTGGTCAGCCGCGGCGTGTTCATCCGCATGCCAGGCGTCGCGCCGTTGAACCGCTGCATTCGCATCTCCACGGGGCCGGACGCAGAAATCGGCCTGTTCGAGGCAGCTCTGGCGGAGGTTGTGGCGGAGCTTGGTTGAGTCTGCTCTGTCTATTGAAACGAAAAGGCCGCGATCGACCGGATTGGGTCAAGCGCGGCCTGTTTGAAAGCCTCTCCGTGTTGTCCGGAGTTATGGCCCTCGCCTCGGTCCCCTCGAGGTAAAGTCTTGAGAATGGTGGCCTGCAGATGTCCGGCCAGACAGCCTGCCACGCCAACGCCTTTGCGGCGCGATGTCCGGATCAAGACCCGGTTCAATGCATGGTCATCCATTCGCGTGCTGCGCGAAGAGCGCTTGCAAGGTCGGCCTTGCTCATGCTTTCAGCCAGCTCGGCGCGCAGTGTTGCTGCCCGGTCGGAACCCTTGATCGCGGCAATGTTGAGCCATTTATGTGCAGCAATGTAATCGACTTCGCATTCGCGTCCGGTCGCATACATCAGACCCATTTCGCAGAAAACATCGGCCTTGGCTTCGCCGCCGATGATTGCCTGGTCGTGATCGTGAATTTCATAACGTGCCATTTTTAAGTCCCCGTAGAATGTTAAATCTCGTTGTCCCTGTCAGCTCCTGGGAGCCGTCTTGATGATGCTTGTGTCCGGGTTGGCCCGGCGCTGTCTTGTTGGATTGGAGTGTGCCGTTATCGATTAAAAAGCGCGTTAAATTGCATGCTTAACTGGAAGCGAACAAAGTCCAAATGCTTGGTAAATTTGGGATTCTGTTAAACATCCAAGCCGTTGCGTTCCGGCCAGAGTGGTCAAAATCGGCCTTTTCGGGCGCGTCAAAAAAGTTACGAACGGCTAACCAAACATGCATCGCATTTTCTGAAAAACAGACCGGATGCGAAAACAGCGAGACAAAATTGCCGTGCCTGCGACCACCCGCATGGCCATTCAAATCCCTCAGAAATGCCAGTTTACCTTTACGTAAATGCGAGCTAAGTAAGAAAAGCGCTTGAGGAAGCGCTCTTACCTTGGGAGGAACATCATGATCCGTAAACTGATTACAGCTGGCGCTCTCGTTGCTGCCATGACCGCTCCGGCTCTTGCAGACCCGATCGAGGGCAACTGGAAGACCAAGAGCGGCGAAACCGCATCGATCTCGAGCTGTGGCGGCTCCTATTGCGTAACGCTGAAAACCGGCAAGCACAGCGGCAAGCGCATCGGCAAGATGACGGGCAGCGCCGGAAGCTATTCCGGCACCATCACAGATCCGTCCAAGGACAAGACCTATTCAGGGTCTGCCTCGATCTCCGGCAACACCTTGAAGATGAAGGGCTGTGTGCTGGCCGTCCTGTGCCGCTCGGAAAACTGGACCAAGATCTAACCTCGGCATACGCTACCTGCCGACACAAACGGCCCGGCGGACTTTTCCACCGGGCCGTTTTTCATTATTCCGCAGCGATCAGTCTCGGGCGCGATATTCGTCGGGCATGATGAAGACCTCATCGGCGCGGCCAAAGCCGCCATCCCTGACCTCCTCGATCAGCACCATGGTGTGCGGCCGCGCCGCCTCGGTGAAATACTCGACCATCATTTGGGTGGCGCGATGGACGATCTCCTGCTTCTGCTTTTTCGACAATGCACCCTCAGGCGTCTTGATGTTGACGAACGGCATTGCTGTCTCCTTTGACTTCAGTTGGTTTGAAATAGTGAGTGGACGACCGGGCGATTGGCAGCTTCTCAGACCACGCCGCCATTGGCGCGGATGATCTGGCCGTTGATCCAGGCCGCATCGGAACCAGCGAGGAAGGACACCACATTGGCGATGTCGCCGGGTTGGCCGAGGCGCTTGAACGGGTTCATGCCGGCGATATTCTGGACCAGCTCGTCCGACTTGCCGGCCATGAACAGCTCGGTTTCCACAGGGCCAGGCGCCACCGCATTGACGGTGATGCCGCGCGATCCCAGTTCCTTGGCCAGGATATGAGTCATGGCTTCCACCGCAGCCTTGCTGGCGGCATAGACACCATAGCCCGGCTGGTAGAGACCGACGACGCTCGAAGAGAAGCTGATGATGCGGCCGCCTTCGTTTAGGCGTTTGGCGGCTTCGCGCATGCCGCGGAAGACGCCGCCGAGATTGACCGCGATCTGCCGCTCGAAGGCCTCGTCCGCAACGTCCGCGATTGGCGAGAGCTGCATCATGCCGGCATTGTTGATGAGGATATCGACGCCGCCGAATGCCTTGTCCGCCGCATCAAACAACGACCGCAGACCATAAGCACTGCCGATATCAGCGGCCACCGCAATGGCGCGACCGCCGTCGGCTTCGATATCATGCACCACATCTTCGGCGGGGCCGGCATCACGGGAATAGTTGACAACAACAGCGATGCCGTCCTTGGCGAGGCGGCGGGCAATGGCGGCGCCGATGCCCTTCGACCCACCGGTGACGATCGCGACACGATTTGGATTCTCTGTCATGTCATTCTCCTTGGTTGCTGGCCATGGAAATAGACGTGACGGCAAAAACAAACAATAATGCCCTAATTGACTTCATAATTCGGATATGATGAACAATATCGATGGACCGCCTGGACCGCATGAAATTGTTCACCCGTGTTGTCGAACGCCGCAGCCTTAGCGCCGCCGCCGCGGATCTTGCTCTTGCCCGCTCGACTGCGACGGAAGCCATCAAGACGCTGGAGGCCGATCTCGGCACCAGGCTTCTGGAGCGCACCACACGTCATGTGGCGCCGACACTGGACGGCGAGGCCTTCTACCGGCGCTGCCTGGTCATTCTCGGCGAATTCGAGGAGGCGAGCAGCGCTTTTCGTGACACCGAGCCGCGCGGATTGTTGCGCATCGACGCCCACCCATTGCTCACCCACACCTTCATCCTGCCGCGCCTGCCGGAATTTCTGACACGCTACCCGCATCTTGATTTGCATATCGGCCAGGGCGACCGGCTCGTCGATCTGGTCCGCGAGGGTGTCGATTGCGTCATCCGCGCCGGCGCGCAACCCGACAGCGGGTTGATCATACGCCGGCTGACAACAATCAAGGAGACAACCTGCGCAAGCCTGGCTTATCTGAAGCGGCACGGCACTCCCGATACGCCGGATGATCTCGGCGGCCATATATGCGCCGGGTTCGTCTCGTCGCGCACCGGAACCACCCTGCCGCTCGAATTCATGCAGAAGGGCAAGCTTCGCGAAATCCATCTGCCTAGCCGTGTCACGGCCAACAATTCCGACACGGTAACAGAACTGGCGCGGCTCGGTTTTGGCCTGATCCAGGCGCCCCGCTACCGGCTGCAGAGGGATTTTGACAACGGCTCACTTGTTGAAATTCTGAGCAAATACCCGCCATCTCCGACGCAGCTCTCCGCTCTCTACCCACAGAACCGTCATCTCTCGCCAAGGCTTCGTGTGTTCCTCGACTGGGTGTCAGGGATCTTCGCAGGCAGCGAAATCTAGCCGCAACAGCCCGCGCTCAGGCGGGCGGGCCAGGTCGCGAGCCCGTCACTATCGCGCTTTCTGGCCGAACAGAACCTTCTGCGCATTCTTATCGTCGGCCAAATTCTTTCGGTACTCTATACCGATGCTGCATCCCTTTTCCACCGCCGGACGCTCCGTCAGGGTTTCGAACCATCTCTTGAGATGTGGGAAATCTTTGAGATCCTGGCCCTGTTTCTTGTAGGACCGGACCCAGCCTATGGAAGCCATGTCGGCAATCGAGTATTCCCCTGCCAGAAAGTCCCGGTCGGCCAACCGTCTGTCCATTACGCCATAAAGCCGGTTGACTTCATTGGTGTAGCGTTCGATCGCATATGGCACCTGCTCGGGTGCATATTGCCGGAAATGGTGGGCCTGGCCCGCCATTGGCCCCAGCCCGCCCATCTGCCAGAACAGCCATTGATCTACCTCGACCCGGCCGCGCTCATCGGCGGGATAGAACTGTCCGAATTTGCGGCCGAGATATTGCAGGATCGCGCCGGATTCAAACACCGAGATCGGGGCGCCATCGGGCCCTTCGGGGTCAATGATCGCAGGCATCCGGTTGTTGGGCGATATCGCCAGGAAGGCCGGTTCGAACTGCTCACCCTTGCCGATATTGATATAGTTGACGTTGTAGGGAACACCCAGTTCCTCAAGCATGATCGTGATTTTCCAGCCATTGGGTGTCGGCCAGAAGTACAGTTCGATTGATTTGGTCTGGGTGGTCATGGCCATTCCTTCGGTTGCTCAGGGCAAGATGTGGAATGGACAGCCATTTGGCAATCCCCGGCATGACGCGCGTCAGCCATGGGAAGCGATTTACCGGATCAATCACGGATACCGGGTTACGAATTCACCGCGATTCTTGGATCGACAACCTCCGAACGCATCACGAAACGATTCCGTCCCCGGCGCTTGGCCTGATACAGCGCTTCGTCAGCCTGAGACAGCACCTGGCTTTTGGAAACCGGTTCCGCAGGGCGCTTCAGCGCCACTCCGACACTGACCGTCACCACCTCCACTCCGTCGCTGCGTCCGGGATGGGTGATTCCGAGAGCCTCGATGGACCTGACAACCGCATTGGCGAGGTGGCGGGCCTGCAGGTCCTCCGCGTTCCTGATTGCCAGAATGAATTCCTCGCCGCCAAACCGCGCACAAAACAGATCCGGTTCCGAGAACGCGCTCCTGAACGCGTCCGCGATCTGCCTGAGGCATTCATCCCCTGCCGGATGGCCGAGCGTATCGTTGAAGAGTTTGAAATGATCGATGTCGACCATCATCACGGCGGCCGGCCGGTCGTCGGAGAACCACTCGTCAAGCCGTTCATCCAGAAAGCGCCGATTGGGCAATCCGGTGAGTGCATCGGTTTTCGACATCACCTGGAACTGCTTTTCGGCAGTTTCAGCGGTTTCCGCCCGCATCATCGCCTCCTGCGAGACGCAGTAGTCCATGCAGCGCCGCCGTTCGAACAGATAATTCGAATAGACGCTCAACAGACACACACTCGCGAACTGGAAGCACAAAGCGATTTTCAAGTCAGGATCGACACCCTGCTTCATCCCTACGGCAAATGCCGCCGCGAACAGGATCAGGCATGAATAGGTTAGCGCATACCGGAACCTCAGCGCCAAAACCATGTTGGCAAACACCACGCAAAGCATCACTTCAACATTCATGTGGGTGCTGTGCGGTGCATCAGAATAATAGAACATAAACAGCGGCAAGGCCGTTGCCGCGAGCATGGCCCCAAGCACCATGATCTCCCGCAGCTCGGCGGAGACTTTCGCAACGCCATAGGCCGTAGCCAGCGAGCAAGGAACGATCACGAACAGCGTGATCAGCACGATGATCCTGTAATGGTCCGGCAACAGAAGATAGGTCGAGATATCGTGCAGGATGTAGAGCAGGATCCCGAAGATGATGGTGTGCCTCAGATGCGCCGCCCGCGCCCGCCCGTGCTCAGCTTCGTACCGCGCTTCCGTGCGGCGGTCATAACGAAGCAGCCGGTCGAGCGCCGGCCGCTGAACTGAAGCGTCCTTTATGTCATCCACAGGCCTTCGCATATTCCAAGCCCTTTAAATTAGAAGGCCTGAATGTGACTGGAGTGGTTTTATTTTCTCATAATTCCGCTTCCCGGCACCGCAATTTCCACTGACAGCATGACCAATCGGTAAACAGGTGCCGCACATGCAACCCACAGAATTGCGCGTAACCGGCACGCCAGGACACAGCATAGCGGCCTGTTAATCACTTTGAACGCCAGATGAACACCTGCCTCAGGTGAGGTTCAGCCGACCCGTGCGAATGTTCCCACACAAGAAGGGAACACAACACATGAGCACCATTTCACGACGCTTCACCATCATCTGCCTGATCTTCGTGATCTTCGCTCTACTGATGGCTGCTGCCGTCGCCAATGGAGAGCGCCGCCAGAACGGCTGGCACAACGGCACGATCGATCCGTGTGTTTTCCATCCCGAACTGACCTGCACAGCATCGCGCTGACACTGAAACCCAAGGATTGAACATGCGTATCAACATTCAAAACTCCATCACCACCCTGTTGCGGATGACTGCACTGGTAAGCTTTCTGGTCGGCCCCGTTGGCGCTTTCGCTTATGCACAGACTGGCGACAAGGGCGCAGGTTTTTCGGGCGCTGGCTACGTTCTTTATGTGAGCCTGCAGCGCAACAGCAAGTGAGTGGGGAGAATGGCATTTGGCCTTCTCATTCAACTCTGGCCATAGGCGTCAAACATGCTGAAGGTCCTTTCGGTCTTGCCCGTCTTTTCCTTGTCAATATTTCTCGTCTATAACGATGCATGAAACAACGAATCTCTTCCCCCACCACAAACGGCTTCATTTCGCCAACACCAATCGAACCGCAGGAATTTTCTGACGCGGCAAGTGCGGTCGAGGCCCTGGAAGCCATCTATGAACGCAACACCCGCTTTTTGTGCGAGGCCTTCCAAGGCCTTGCAACGGAGAAACCGGCAGGCCGCTTCCGCGCCTTCTATCCGCAGATAAGCATGGAAACGACATCCTTCGGCATGATCGATTCCAGGCTGTCTTACGGCCATGTGGTCTCGCCGGGGCGCTACGCCGCCACCATCACCCGGCCGGCACTGTTTCGCAGCTATCTGACCACCCAGTTCGAATTGTTGCTGCGCAACCATGGCGGTTCACTGACAATCTCCGAATCAGAAACCCCGATCCCGCTGCATTTTGCCTTTGGCGAAGGCGCCTATGTCGAGGCGGCGGTGGCCGAAAAACTCGACATGCCGCTGCGCGATCTGTTCGACACTCCCGACCTTGCCACCACCGATGATGAAATCGTCAACGGGCTTTATGAACCCGGCCCCGGTGAGCAATTGCCGCTGGCGCCGTTCAAGGCGCAACGCATAGATTATTCTCTGGCGCGGTTGTCCCACTACACCGCGACGGCGCCGGACCATTTCCAGAATTTCGTGCTGTTCACCAACTACCAGTTCTACATTGACGAGTTCTGCGCCCATGCCCGCTCCCTGATGTCGGAAGGCAATGGTGATTATGAATTCTTCGTCGAGCCCGGCAATCTGATCACACCGCTCGGCGAAGGCAGCCCCACCGAAGGGGTTGCGCCGCCACGTTTGCCGCAGATGCCTGCCTACCACCTCAAGCGCAAGGGGCATGGCGGCATCACCATGGTCAATATCGGCGTCGGTCCGTCCAACGCCAAGACCATCACCGACCATATTGCCGTCCTCCGTCCGCATGCCTGGCTGATGCTGGGCCACTGCGCCGGCCTGCGCAACAGCCAGGCGCTCGGCGATTATGTTCTCGCCCACGCCTATGTCCGCGAAGACCACGTGCTCGATGACGACCTTCCGGCCTGGGTGCCGATCCCGGCGCTGGCGGAAGTGCAGGTCGCTGTTCAGGATGCTGTCGCCGAAGTGACCGGGCTTGATGGTTACGACCTCAAGCGCATCATGCGCACGGGGACGGTCGCCACCATCGACAACCGCAATTGGGAATTGCGCGACCAGCGCGGACCGGTGCAGCGCCTGTCGCAGTCTCGCGCCATCGCGCTCGACATGGAATCGGCCACCATCGCCGCCAACGGTTTCCGCTTCCGCGTACCCTACGGCACCCTTCTCTGCGTCTCCGACAAGCCGCTGCATGGCGAGCTCAAGCTGCCGGGCATGGCTTCGGCCTTTTACAAGACGCAGGTCAACCAGCACCTCAAGATCGGTCTGCTGGCCATGCAGAAACTCGCCGCCATGCCGCCCGAACGGCTGCATTCACGCAAACTCAGAAGTTTTTTCGAGACGGCGTTTCAGTAATAGACGGAAAAGGCGGGACCTCAGGATCCCGCCTTTTCTCAAGGCCATGTCCGTAAAGCGTGTCGGTCCGCAATGTGGGCGGAGCGATCAAGTCAGAATTTCCACCAACGGCTGAATAGGCAGAGTTTCCACCAACGCCTGAAACGGGCGGAGATGTATGTACCGGCTGTCTCAGGGTTTCGATCAGGCCGCGGGGGACGGCCGCTTTCGGGTCGCAAAGATTTGATCGCAAACGTCCAAGATGAGGCCGCTTTGCTGACCGGCCGTTATGGCAAAGACCTGTCCATCCGTTGCGGTGCCGGTAAGGGACTGGCTGGACCGTCAGAGCTGGCGCGTGTCGTAATCGATGCGGTTGCTTTTAATTTCTTCCGTATGGGCCTCCGCCCAATTTGCGAGGTGGCGCACAGTTTCCGCAAGGGACTGTCCAAGCGGTGTCAGCGTGTATTCGACCTGAGGCGGGGTGGCTGGACGGACGGTACGTTTGACCATGCCGTCCCGTTCCAGCGTTTTCAGCGTTCTCGTGAGCATCTGTTGTGAAATGCCGCCAATTCCCCGCTTGATCGCGTTGAAACGTTGTGACCCGGCGCGAAGCGCAACGACAACCTGAATTGTCCACTTGTCGCCAACGCGGCTGAGAATTTCGCTCACACGCCTGCAGTCGGCCGCTGCCGGCTTGGCAGTCACATCCATCTGACCAACTCCTAAAAATATGCTTTTGACGATCGTTTTTAAGTCACATAAATGGCTGTGGTCAACAATATTGACCTAGTCTGCGGACATGAACGCAGAGCTAGGCGCAAGGGAGACCGACATGAACCTCTTTTACTACCCCGCAGCCTGCAGCATCGCCGATCATATCGCGCTCATCGAAGCCGGGCTTGCCTATAACATCCTCAGCATTGATCATGAGAAGAGGACCCAGGATGGTCGCGATTTTCTCTCAATCAATCCGATGGGCTACATTCCGACCCTTGAGATGGATGATGGGACTGTCCTGACCGAAAACCAGGTCATCTTGTCTTACATCGCCGCGCAGAGCGGCAAGCTTCTGCCGCAAGACCACATGCTCAAATGGCGGGTGTTTGAGGCGCTAGCGTTTATGAGCTCCGAAATCCATGCGGCGTATGCGCCATTTTTCAGGAATTTTCCGGAATCGGAAAAGGCCCGCTCGCGTGAAAAAATCAAAAAGGCTTTCGCCGTTCTTTCCAAACAGATGGGCAACAAGGCGTTTCTGGTGAGCGACGAGATGACGATCGCCGATTGCTATCTCTTTTGGGTTCTGATGGTGGCCCCCAAAAGCGGCGTGGAGCTTCCCGAAAACCTCCAACTCTGCCTTGATCAAATGAAAACAAGACCTTCCGTAATCCAAGCGCTCGCAGAAGAAGGTTTGAGCTAACCGGAATGCGGCGAATGTCCGCTTACGGTGTGTCTGCGGTCGAGTGCGAACGGCCGAATTGGGCGCGCGAAGCTGCCCTTAAATTGAAGATGGCCCGGTTTACTTCCGGGCCAAAATTCATGTGGCCACCCGGTTCCTTTCATCCATTGTTCCAAAGGCCTCTGTTTTGCGGCTCTTGGTCAGGAAACCCGCCTCGGCGTCTTTCGCCTGCTGCCGGAGCAGGTAGCGCAGACCCAAGCAGCGCTATGTGACTTTCGTTCCTGTGATGCGGGATTTGAATTGAGGCTGCGAAAATTCTTCCAACTGCAACAATTGTTACATCGGCAGAGCGGCAGCAGGCGTAGCTCAACGCCATCACCGGCACTTCTTTCGACGAACGGTGATGGATATGATCAAGATAAGGACGATGAAAATGAAAAACCTTCTTCTCTCCCTTGCCGTTGGGCTTCCGTTTGCACTCTCGGTCGCCACTGCCTCTGCTGCAGAAACCGAACTGCCGCATTTCGACAAATCCCACACGGCTATTGTGATCACTGACCCGCAGAATGACTTTCTGGCGGAAGACGGAAAACTTTATGGGCTGCTGGCGGAAAACCTCAAAGCCCTGGGCACGATTGGCAATATCGAGACCTTGATGCAGTCCGCCAAATCCAGCGGCGTGACGCTCGCCGTCGATCCTCTGATCTACAGCGCCCGTGACGCCGATTGGTCGAGAGCAGGAGCTTTGCAGCGCCAGCTGCTCGACATGAAAGCACTGCATCGAGCATCGCTGGATGACCCGGAAAACTTCGAAGGCTCAGGTGCCGACTTCTATGGGCCGTACAAAACCTATATCAATGACGGAGAAACCATAGTCGTCGCACCGCACAAGATGTACGGACCGGAAAGCAATGACCTGATCTATCAGCTGCGCGCGCGCGGCATCGACACCGTTATTCTGGGCGGCATGGTGGCCAATCTCTGTGTTGATTCCCATATGCGTGCCCTCATGGAAAACGGCTTCAAGGTCTATGTCGTGAAAGACGCAGTCGCAGCGCCGGGTGACGCCGCCTATCAAGCCGCGCTTGTCAATTACGGCATGATCGCAAATGACGTATTGACCACCGAAGATGCAGTCAGCGCGCTTGTGCAGTAAGCTGCAATTTGATCGGCGGTGCCCGGGAAGACTTCCGGGTGCCGCACCATCAACAGCCAAGCCTTACTCTCCAGCCTCCGCCATAACGTCAAGGCGGGCTCTATCCAACAGCTTGACCTTCCTTGGCGCGGTTTCAACCAGCCCCTGGCTTGCGAGATTTCGCAGGAGGCGCGCAACAACCTCCCTTACTGTTCCCAAATGCCGTGCAAGCTTCTCTTGAGACATATGCACCACACCTTCGCTGTCTGCATGCGTCAGGAGCAGCAATACCAGCCGCGCCTCCTGCGGCTGGCGCATTGTTCGCTCCAGCAGCTTTTGCAATTCGAAAACCCGGCCAGAAAGCTGTTCGAAGAGAAACTTCTGCGAAGATGGTTCAACAGCAAACAGTTCGCGAAAAAGCGCACCGGGAATCTCAATGATTTCCGTTCCCTCCCCCTCACTTTCCGCCCAGGCTGGATAGGGGATTTCGGTGAATAGGCTGTTCAGGGCGAGGATGCAGCTTTCGCCTTCCTCGATCCAGTAAAGCGTCCCTTCATGTCCGTCAGCATCAAGATAGTAAACGCGGATAGACCCCGCGCGAACAAGATAAACACCATCCACAACGTCTCCCGGCGACAAGATGGTCGTGTTTGGCGGCACCGATGTGAGCTTGAACCGTGAATAGAGCCTGTCACGCGTTTCGGGACGCATGTCACGAATGAACGCAAAATCGCTCAAGATTTCGCCGGGAGGGGGCACCGCTGTATTCTTCCTCATAGAAGAGCGCCGACTCGGTACATATTATATTGTCTTATTGGAACGCCAAATTGGAGAAAAGTTCCAGTCCAGTTGTTTGGTATTTTCCCTGAATGTCCGTATGCAGCAAGAAGCAAGACCGCCGCATCAGCGTCCGCTTACAGCAATTGAGCGACAAGCCCAGAGGGCCGAAATGGGGATGCTTGGCTATCGTCCGGATCACCCGCAGCGAATGGCACCTTCGAGCCCAAAATTATGGAATTCTGCTCCACAGCTAAAGTCCGCTTTCCAGTTTTGATACGTCAAGTGGAATGCTGGAAGAGATAAGGCTTGTTGATTTTCTCGAATTAATTATACATCGTATAAATTTTTCGAAAAGGGAAACCTCATGCCGACCGGACACGTTATGATGGCGATGAGCCTAGACGGCTTCGTTGCCCGAAAGGATCACACGCTTGACTGGTTGAACAAACAGCCCGCAACGGGTGAAGACCACGGGTTCAATGCGTTCATGGACAGCATTGATGTTCTTGTGATGGGAACGGGATCGCTGCAAACCGTGCTTGGATTTGGGGAATGGCCTTACGCAAAACCCGTCGTCGTTCTAAGTCGTTCAATGACCAACAAAGACTTGCCCAACCACCTTCATGACAAAGTCGAGTTCTCGACACAGACGCCACAAGAGCTATGGAAAACTCTCGGCCAGCGTGGCCAGGACCGCGTGTATGTGGATGGTGGCGCAATCGTGCAGTCGTTCCTCCAATCCGGTTATGTGCAGGACATGAAGATCACCGTCGTTCCGATCCTGCTGGGCGACGGCATTCGCATCTTCGGTGACAACGGGGGCGATATTGATCTTGAACTCGTCTCTGCCAGGCCCTTTCCATCCGGTATGGTCGATCTGGTTTACAGCGTGAAACCCAGATGAACTCCACTGCGGTCGGACGGCCAGCCAAATCAAATCAACGTCTGTCAAAGCAGATTATCCTGAAGGCCGCGTTACTTATTGTCCAAGAACAGGGCACTGATTCGCTATCGTTTCGTGTACTCGCCGACACGCTACAGGTGACACCGATGGCCGTGACCTACCATTCCGGCAGCAAACGGAATCTGATGGCAGATCTCGTTGAACTGGCCTTTCACAACACGCTTCAGGGCGTGACTGACGATGCCCCAAGCGCAAGAGCGCGCTGCATTTTGAACGCATATTTCAAGCGCGCAATGCTGAATGCAAATCTGTTGCGGGCTGTTTTGAAAGATGAATCGCTGATGAGCGACGAACTTTTACTTGTCACGGACGAGCTACGGGTTTGTACGCAGGAGCTCGACAAGGGTGACATAGGCAACGTGCTCATGCACCTTCTCATCGACTACACACATGGCTTTGTCCTCTCAGCGACGAGCGGCGGCAACAACACGTTGACAGAAGATGATTACCTGCGCGGCGTGGATTGGATTTTGGCCCGTACGGCGAGTGAAGAAGGGGAACAGACGTTCGACTGAGGCAAGCGAGTGGCAGCTTCGTCCGCATTTCGACCATATGCCCGCTACACGACGAATGTCCGGTTAGATTACGGAACACGAACTGCTGAACGACCGAATTGGGCGCGCAAAGCTGCCGCTTGGCTGGAGTCGTCCGAAAGTCGGCAAAGGGCCTATTCCGTTGAAAAACTCGGCCTTTGCTGTGCTCTGG
>CAXBIE010000075.1:0-22976 GCA_963975635.1 uncultured Hoeflea sp.
CGACCAGGCCCGCACCATCCGTATTCCGGTGCACATGATCGAGACGATCAACAAGATCGTTCGCACCTCGCGCCAGATGCTGCACGAAATCGGCCGCGAGCCGACGCCGGAAGAACTGGCCGAAAAGCTCGCCATGCCGCTTGAAAAGGTGCGCAAGGTTCTCAAGATCGCCAAGGAGCCGATCAGCCTCGAAACGCCGGTCGGCGACGAGGAGGATTCGCACCTCGGAGACTTCATCGAGGACAAGAACGCCATCCTGCCGATCGACGCGGCCATTCAGGCGAACCTGCGCGAAACCACCACCCGCGTGCTGGCCTCGCTCACTCCGCGCGAAGAACGCGTGCTGCGCATGCGCTTCGGCATCGGCATGAACACCGATCACACGCTGGAAGAAGTCGGCCAGCAGTTCTCGGTCACCCGCGAACGTATCCGCCAGATCGAAGCCAAGGCGCTCAGGAAGCTCAAGCACCCGAGCCGGTCACGGAAGCTGCGGAGCTTTTTGGACAGCTAAGCTCTCGGACGCTATGAAAATCAAAAAACCCGGTCATCGTGCCGGGTTTTTTGTTGCGTACGGAATCGTTGGCTGGAGCCGGAAAACAACGCCGCCCCATTCCGGCTCACAAACGCTAGTCTAATGGATACCGTACCAAGATCAGTATGACAAAGGATAACCTTTTGAGCCAGCTATCGCTAATAACGCTGTTGCGCTCGCCGCAGCTTTGGCGTGTAGTTGTACGTTGAAGGGGAAATTGCATTGTGGCTAACGAAATCCAGATAAGAAATCCGCAAGAACTTGAAATTTGGCTGTGCAACAAGCCAGCAGATTGGGCGCAGGCGATTGCGGTACGAAGCGCCTTACGCGTCTTTCCTCTAGTGCTTTCTAGTGCCGACCTTCCTGACCGTATCACGCCGCATGAGAAACAACAAAAACTGATCCTTATGGCTTGGCGAGCGATTTTCATATCATGGGTCGCGAGAACATACACGGCCCATGATATGGCAGCAGCAGCAGCAGCAGCAGCAGCAGCGACCGGCCACACTGCCTTCTCCGACGCCTCCGACAATGCCGCCGCCGCCCACGCCGCCACCGCTGCCTTTGAAGCTGTATTTGCCATCTTTGCCTATAACTCTGCATACAATTCCGCCGCCAAAGCCGCCACTGCTACAAACGACGCCGCTGTTGTCGAGGCGGCCGACAGAGAACAGATTTGGTCGGCGATTACGGAGGATTGCCAATGGCTTTCAAATGATGGGGAGGGTTTGATCGAACGGCCGCTCTGGCCTAGTGACTTACGTGGAAGCACTAAATTCCATGCCAATTTTCCACCTTGGGTTCGCAAGGAGCTAGATGCAATCTCTGCTGGAGAACTCGTTAAAAAACCTTCATGGGGGCTTATCCTTTCTTGGTACCGCGCGGTCCTGATGAACTCCATGAATGGCAAGCCGCAAAGCCTTTGGCGCGAAAGTATCGATGTGGAAATCGCGACACTGCCGAATGAATTCTGGGATCATGCGCCTCAGCTTGTGATTGCGGCGATAGCGGCGAGAGTGGGGTGGGAGGGGCCCTCCTTCGATGGACCTGGTGCTGGCACAGCGCCGTCAAGCATATCCAGCGGGGTAGATGAGGGCGAGGATATCAAACGCTCCGGGCGCGTTGATACAGAAAATAACCGCGACACCGAGTCCGAATTTCTTTCGGATCATCCGGATGCGATGGTGGACTATCTCGGCCGCTCAGCGATCGCATTCCAGCTTGCCGGCCGCATCAATCAGATCTGGGACACTCAAAACCCGGTAAAAAAGGAAAACCACGGCCCAGCAGCCTATTTGTCGGCTTTGTGGACGGGTCGCTGGAAAAAGCGTTGGGATGCGACGCTGGATACCGGCTTCGTCGTTCATCTCGATGCGCCGTGGGGCGGCGGCAAGACAAATTTCGCCAGCTATGTGACGCGCATCCTCAATCCCTGGCGCGACGCCGAGATGCCGAAGTGGCTGACCGATCTGGACCTTCCCGGGGATACCGACTGGATGGAGCGCTACAGGCGGCCCTGGCTCGTCGTCAATTTCAATGCCTGGAACCATCAGCATGTCGATCCGCCCTGGTGGGTTTTTGCGGAAACGATCAGGCAGCAATGTATGATAGCCCTGCGGAGTGAAACCAACCAGCGCGAGGGCGACGACATATTCCCCGCCCCGTTGTCTGCTTACAACTATTTGGATTGGCCTACACGCATTCTGGGCAACGCCAGCCTCTGGATAAAGGAGCGCATGTGGCGCATGCAGCTCGGCGAAGCTTTTATGCCGTTTATCGTCGCGGCTGTGACCTTAATGGGTATTTACGCAATGTATCTGATTGGCTGGGTCTCCACCAATGAGGGGAACCTGGTATTCTTCGGCGAATTTTCAGCTCTTGCAGTCGCTGCGCTTGCCTCTCTCTTCGGTGGTGTCGCCACCATTCACGGCGTGATCGATTATGTGACGAAGAACCTGTTTTCCGGCACGCCGGCAGCCGCAAAAAAGTTCGAACTCGGATCTGCTGATCCGCTTGAGCGGTTTCGCCGTCATTTTGCCAGCACCATCGAGGATTTCGGGCGTCCGATCGTCGTTGTTGTTGATGACCTTGACCGCTGTGAACCCAAATACGTCGTGGATCTGGTGCGCGGCATGCAGACGGTGATGGTTTCGCCCCGCATCGTCTACCTGCTCCTGGGTGATCGTGACTGGATCGAGAAATCATTTGCGGAAACGCACAAGGCGATGGCGGCCGTTGATGTTGGTCTTGAACATACCTTCGGTGGGCGTTTCGTCGAGAAGGCGATCCAGATGTCTTTCGTCTTGCCGGATATGGACCCCAAACGCCGCAAGAAATTCACCGAAGCCATTCTAAAGAAGACCACGGAGGAGGTAGGGAGGCCAAAAGATGGTGTGGCTGAAGCGGTCCTGTCCAATCTGATGGCTCGCCAGGCCCTGGATACCGGGACGCAGGATATCGGGCAGGTCCTTGGCACCGGGAATTTCCGGGTTCGCGAGCAGGCCGCCGAAACATTGATCAAGCAAGTGCGCAGCTCCGATATCGCTGAAGAGGCCAAGGCGGCGTTCGAGACTGATTTTTCAGCCCGTCTTGCCAAAAAGGCTGCAACCGACCAATCCGTCGTCAAGGAGACCGGTCATATGCTGGTCGGCCTGGCGCCCATGCTCCCGGGCAATCCGCGGCAGATAAAACGCATCATCAACACGATCACGGTGCTGCAACAGGTGGCGCGCCTGCGGGTCGAAGATTTTCGCCCGCTCGCCGATGACGTGAAATGGCAGAAGCTGGCGCGTTGGGCTGTCGTCATGATCGAATGGCCACAGACCTGGTTTACACTCACCAAGCATTCCGGAATCATGGATTGGGTTCTGCCGCATAGCGGCCGGTCGCCGAAATCGGAAGAAGACATGAAACTGGCGGCCTATGCGGCTCTGGTGCGCGACAACGAGTCGGTGAAAAAGCTTCTGCTGATGCCAGAGCCCGCCGATGGCTGGGAGGACAAGCCGATCACAGCGGACGATATTCGCTGGCTTGCCAACATCATGCCAGCCACTAGCGGTTCGCTGCTGGATCTGCCGTCTAACAGGAGCAAGGAAAAGGCTGAAGACTAGAGGGTCATGCCCCTGCTTCGATTCCACTGCTGCAACGAAGCCTCGTGTGGCCCACGGAAGGCATGGTTGTCCTAGACATGGTACCTTCTATATGGCTGGCGGCCGCCCCCTACCCAAATCCATGATGCCCCCATGCTTCGCCAACGGCTTCGTTCTTCAGCACTGCGTTGACCAGAAGGGCGATATCCGGCAGCTCCTTGGCGGGATCGTACCAGTCGGCCAGCATCGCCGCATAGACATCGGTGATGGTCATGGTCTGGCCAAGCAGGAACGGGCCTTGAACCGCCTCGGTGAGCTGGGCGAAATCGCGGCCCATGTCGCGGGCGGCCTGCTGTTTGATCGCCTCGCATGCTTGCGGGCTCGGGTCGGTGGTGTGGCGCTCGGCGTAATAATAGCGCAGGCAGGCGGGGTAGATGTTGGTGGCCATGAAGACCAGCCATTGCACGGCGGTGGCGTGGGCGGGCGTGCCATGCGGCGGCAGCAGCCGGGCCTCGGGAAACATGTCGTCGAGCGTCATCAGGATCGCCGCGCTTTCGGCGATCACCGGGCCGCAGGCGAGCTTGAGCACCGGCACCTTGCCGGCCGGGTTAAGCGCCAGGAACTCCGGTGCGGCGGTTTCGTCGACGCGCACCTCGTCAAAACCCACGCCAATCATCCGAAGTGCCGCCTCGACTACCATCGAGCCCGATCCCGGCTTCCAGTACAACGTGTATCCGCTCATATGTGCCGTCTCCTTGGCCGTCTGTCTTGCCTCTTTCATGGCAGCATCGGGCCGGATCGGCAAGGCACCTGCTCAGGAAGGGAGCAGGGGACGGTGGATCAATCCGCCGGCATCAGAAAGACCTCACGCACCGCATTGCGCGGCTTGGCCTCAAGCGCAAACACAACCGCATCGGCCACGTCCTCGGGCTGCAGCTTGTCGGGCTTTTCCTCGTCGAAAAAGGCGGTGTTGACCATGCCGGGTGCGACCACGGTGCAGCGTCCGCCCCACTGCTTCATCTCCTCGGCAAGATTGCCGCCAAAGCCGTGCACGAACCATTTCGATGCGCCATAGACAGAGCCGGAGATATGCACCCGCCCGGCCGCCGACCCGGTCATCACCATATGTCCCTTGCGCAAACGCAGATGCGGCATCGCCGCCTTGGCGGTGTAAAGCAGGCCCTTGATGTTGACATCCACCAGCCTGTCCCACTCCTCCGGGTCGCCGTTTTCGGTGCCGGCGGCGCGGACGCCCATCCCGGCATTGGCAAAGGCCGCGTCAACGCTGCCATAGGTTTGGCGCAGCTTTGCCAGCGCCTTGTTCTGGTCGTCGAGGCTGGTCACATCGCCGACCAGCGCCAGCGAGCGGTCGCCCAGTTCCTCGACCAGCGCCAGGAGCTTGTCTTCCGAGCGGGCAAAAAGCCCGACATTCCAGCCGGCCAGCCGGGCGGCGCGCGCCGTTGCCGCGCCGATGCCGCTGGATGCGCCGGTGATGAAGAGGGTCTTTGCGGTCATGAGTCATGCTCCTTGGTAAAGGTTTGTTACCCTGCCAACGCTCAAGCGCCGCTGTCGTTCCGTTTTGGCTGTTGCGTGCGATGCCGACCGGCGATGGAGAGAGCCTTTGCCTTGCTGGCTCGTCATCGCCGCGGTCCTGACAGCGCTGCCAGGATTGACAAATTTCCGGCGGGGCCCGCGTCTTTGCCCTTGCTTGGCCTGATTTTCTGCTATGGATCGCGGCATGCTGGACAAGAGCAAATACAGGCTGAGCGGTTTGAGCGGGGGCGTGCTTCTCTCGCTGCTTGCGCATGGGCTGATTGTCGCGGTCCTGCTGATTGACCTGCCCGATCCTTTGCCGGAAGCCGAGCCGGAAGAGCAGGTGGTGGCGGTGACGCTTGTGCCACCGCCGGAACCGGAGCCGGAAGCTGCAACCGAACCCGAAGCAGAGGCTGCGCCGGAACCCGAACCTGAAGCTGAACCCGAGCAGCCCGAGCCTGAAGAGGCCGCTCCGGAGCCGGAAGTCCAGGCGCCCGAAGAGGAGCCAGCCCCCGAGGAACCTGCGCCGGAAGCCGTAGCGCCGGAGCCTCCGGCTGCGGAAGCCGATGCGGCGGAAGGCGAGGGCTTGCCGATCCCCGTGCTCAGGCCGGTGTTCCAGTTTGGCGAGGAAGACACCGGGCCGGAAATTGCGCCTGATGGCGGGGCCAGCGAAGCGCCTGTCGAAGACCTGCCGGAGGGGCAGCCGGAAGAGCCGATTGCCGATCCGGAGCCGCAAGCTGTTGAGGAGCCGCCCGCCGGAGAACCGGCCGCCGATGACGTGGTCGAGACACTCCCGGAGCCTGCCGCGGAGCCGGAAACCGAAGTCACCGAAGCCGCCGAACAGGATCAGCAACCAGCCGACACTCCGGCGGATCAGCCGCCAGCCGATCCTGCCCCGGCGCTGGCAATGCCGGATGACATCACCCTGCCGGATGCCGAACTGGCCGGCGATACGCCCGGCGCCTTGGCGGAAGCGGCTTCCGAAACGGAGCTGGCATCGTTGCCCGAAGACCTCGTCGGTGTGGCAGTTCCCGTGCCGCAGCCAAAACCTGCCAATCCGGCAACGCCTGACACACCCGCCGTCAACGCCGTCGAAACGCCGGCCGGCAATGGGCCAGCCGACACGGAATCAGCCGATACAGGGCCTGCCCGTGACAACGGCTTGCCCGGGGTGCGGCAGCTGTCTTCCAGCGTCAATACCGGCCACACTGTTGCAACGACTGCCATGCGCAACATGCCGCGCGATGTTCGCGGCAGCCAGCTCTGCACAACCGAATTGCGCGAGCAGTTGCGCCGAGCGCCCGAGCCGTATCAGCCCGAATTGCTGCCGTCCTATGAGCTGCCCGGCGGCACAGTGCTGGCGGTCCCCAAAGCCGCCTTCCGCGCCGGTGGGGCCTGGTACGATCTGGACTTCCGCTGCACCGTCGATGCCGATGCGCTCAGGGTCGTGGACTTCAGCTTCAAGGTCGGCAATCCGATCCCGCGGTCGCAATGGCAGGCCAGGGGCTTTCCGGCGTTTTGAGCCGAGGCCGGATGCTGCTTTCCGCCTCTCGCAAAAGGAGAGAGGAAGGGCATTTTGCGTCATCTCGACAATATTTCTCAAAGAAATCTTTTCCACACCCTTCAAACCTCATGCCATCATCATCGCACTCCCGCTTCCGGATGGATCGCGAACGTTTCGGTTCAGGGGGGAGGAAGGCCTTTCGGGATTTGCCCTGACGTGTGGCAGAACCTGGAGGGAGGCGGTGACCAGCGTGGTTCCGTCGGCGTTCCCGGTCTTCGCCAATGGAGACCCGGGTTCAGTCGGCCACCGGGACGTCCTCGCAATCCGCAATCGCCTTCGGGCGGAGGGGCGGATTGGACAACGGCCCGGGCCTGTGGCGCAGGTCTGCCCCTTGATCCCTGTCGTGCCCCGGTGTTTCACCCGGGTGCTCCCGACAGGCCTCTTTCAAGGGGAGGCGCTGCGTGCCGGATACCATGCCGAACGCTTTCACGCCACGGCCCCTGTCCGGGTTCGTGGCTCGGGGAAACCCGAATATCCCGCGTCGGGTGAAAGCCCTCAAGCGGATCAGCTGAAGCGGTGACTGCCTGTCGGATGCGGACATCATCCGGCGAAGTTCGGGTCCGCGCGCGGAACGCGCCACCCAATATATTATAGAGTTTTCAGAGGCGACGCCCGCGCGCGGCCCTCCGGACCCCGGCAATGCTGATCACCCCGCGGTGCACTTCTCCGGCGGGAGTTTTGGCGCACCCATAATCACGGGAACTTAAAGGGCACAAAACTGTTGGGTGAGAGGACACAGCTTTCACCACCGTCCACTTTTCCTTGCCTGCCGCTGCCGGCCTGTGGCACCTGTGGGCCACAGCATTTTCACATTGGAGCCCATTATGAGCCGAGACACCACCATTGCCCTGATCCGCCGCTACCTTGATGCCTTCAACGCCAAGTCGTCCGAGGACATGCTTGCCTGCCTGTCGGATGATGTGGCGCATGACATCAACCAGGGTGAGCGCGAGATCGGCAAGGAAAAATTCCGCTGGTTCAACGCCAAGATGACCCGGCATTATGACGAGGAACTCGGCGATATTGCCATCATGGTCGATGACAGCGGCAATCGCGCTGCGGCGGAATTCACCGTCCGCGGCACCTATCTTTCCACCGACGAAGGCCTGCCAGAGGCCAACGGCCAGCGCTATTCGCTGCCTGCCGGGATCTTCTTCGAGATCGACGACAATCTGATAAGCCGGGTGACGATGAGCTACAATCTGACCGACTGGATTGCGCAAGTGAAGGCTGGCTGAGGCGCGCGCGGTGGCATCGAAAACCGGACTGAGTTTCTCGCTTCTCACAACCGACCAGGTCGAGCAGGCGCTTGATGATCTGGCCCGGCTGCGGATCGAGGTTTTCGCCGACTGGCCCTATCTCTATGATGGGGACGCCGCCTACGAGGCGCAGTATTTGAAGCATTTTGCCGCTTCGCCAGGAGCTGTGGTGGTGGCCGCCCGTGATGTCAACGGCGCAATGGTGGGGGCTGCCACCGGGGCGCCGCTGTCTGACCACGCCGATGAATTCGCCGCGCCCTTCGCCCGTATCGGGCTCGACCCCGATGATTTTTTCTATCTGGCGGAATCTGTTCTGCTGCCGGAATACCGGGGACAGGGGGCAGGCCGCCAGTTCTTCCAAATGCGCGAAGCTGCGGCGCGCGCGCAAGGGTTTGAGCACACAGTGTTTGCCTCGGTGGTGCGGCCCGATGATCATCCTGCAAAGCCCCTGAATGATCACACGCTGCACGCGTTCTGGGAGCGTCTTGGCTACGAGCCCTATTCCGGACTGCTGGCCGAATTCTCCTGGCGTGACATCGGTGCGGCGGCCGAAAGCCTCAAGCCTCTGCAGGTCTGGGGCCGGCAGCTGTAAGAGTTTCCGGCGGGCGCTGTTTCCATGAATGCAAGATGAACAGGTGGTTCCAATTCGGTTCAGGCGGGCCGGACTAGTGTGGGGTCAATCGAACGGGACAACCGCTCGAGACAAGATCGAAATCAGGGACACACACTCAAGGCGTGAAACGCCGCCAAATCTGGAGAACAGCCATGAACACCTTCCTTCGCAATGCACTCGCCGCCATCGTTGTCGCCGCTGCCGGCATCACAGCTTCCGCCCCTGCCGCCAACGCAGGCGGTATCGGATTTGAGTTTTCCTTCGGCGGCCCCGGCGGCGGTGTTGTCGTCCGCGATCATCGCCGTCATGGCGGCTGGAACCGGTTCGAAGGCCATCGTGGCCACCGCGATGTCTGCCGTCCGCACCGCGCCGTGAAGAAGGCCCGCCACATGGGCGTCCGCCACGCTGATGTTGTTCGTGCCAACCACCGCCGGGTTGTCGTCAAGGGCTTCCGTCATCACCGCCCGGTCCGCGTTGTTTTCGCCAATCAGCGCCACTGCCCGGTGATCAAGGTTCGTCGCTAGGCCGGAGCTTCAAGCCAGCCACTCTCAAGGCAAACAAAACCCCGGAGGCCTCGGCCTTCCGGGGTTTCGCGTCTTTAAGACCTGGCGGCTTCGGTGCGGGGGTGGCGGTCTTGAAAGCGGAGAACAAGCAGCCGGACTCCAGGCGGTCGCGGATCAGCCTGTGTGAACCGCATATGAACGGGCGGTTCCAATTCCGTTCAGCTGGACAGGACTAGTGTTGGATCAATCGAACGGGACACCCGGTCGAGACAGAAACCAGCCCCAGGCGACAGGTCGCCGTATCAGGAAACACCGTCATGAACCGCTTCATTCGCACCACGCTCGCCGCCCTCGTTGTTGCCACTGCCGGCATGGCCGCTTCCGCTCCCGCCGCCACTGCCGGCGGCATCGGCTTCGAATTTTCCATCGGCGGACCCGGCGCCGCCGTCGTCATCCGCGATCAGAACCGCCGCGGCGGCCGCGATCATGATTTCCGTGGCGGCCGGGACGGGTTTCGCGGTCACCGCGATGTCTGCCGCCCCCACCTCGCCGTCGACAAGGCCCGCCACATGGGCGTCCGCCGCGCCGAAGTGGTCCGCGCCAATCACCGCCAGGTCGTGGTCGAAGGCCTGCGTCATCACCGTTCGGTCCGGGTCGCTTTCGCCAATGAACGCAATTGCCCGGTGATCGGCTTCCGCCGCTAGGCCCTTCGCTTCACCGCAGGACGAAAAGACCCCGGGATGGCGACATCCCGGGGTCTTCATGCATTCAGCGATCAGGTCGAGCACCCGGGCGAGACAAACCGCCCGAAAGCTGGCTACTGATTGAGTTCCCAGGTGACGCTGACGGTCACGCGGTATTCGTTTTCGCCCGCGGCCATCGGCACCGAATCTGCGGCCTTGCCCGCCATCATCGACATCTCGGCGCGCGCCATCGGCATCGGCGGCGCGGAATAGGAATTCTCCGAGATCTGGGTGATGCGTCCAAGCGTGACACCGAGTGCCCCGGTCATGGCTTCCGCCTTGGCCTTGGCCTTGGCAACAGCATCCAGGCGGGCTGTTTCGCGCACCGTTTCCTGGTCGTCATTGGTGAACACCACATTGCCGCCCTGGTTGACGCCGAGGCTGACGGAGCTGTCGAGAATGGCGCCGAGACGGCTCAAATCGCGAATGCGCACGGTCAGCGTGTTGTTGACGCTGTAGCCGACAATTCTCGGTTCCCGGTTCTCGCCGTCCTTGTTGTTGGGGTAGACCCAGCGCGGCTGCACCGAAAACGCGCCGGTCTGCAGATCGCGCTCGGCAATGCCTTCGGCTTTCATGGCGGCGAGAACCTGTGCCATCGCCTCGTTGTTGGCGTCAAGCGCCGCACGCGCCGTCTCCGCCTCGCGCAGCACGGTGAGCGCAATCACCGCCATGTCTGGCGCAACCGTCGCGACGCCTTCACCGGAAACGGAAATCACGCCCGGCTCGGGGCGCTTGGCTTCATCGGCAAAGGCAGGCGAAGCCGCGCAAAGCAGCAAGGCTGAAAGCGCGCCGCCAGTCAGCATGCGGCGGCGGGCGGTGAAAATTGAGGTCATGAAAAGTCTCCGATCTGGTGGGTATGTCCCGACAGCGGATTTAATGGCCGCCGATTGTGGACGCAATACGGCGGCCACCGCCTGAGTTGTATTGGCCAGGCCGCCGCCCTGCATGCCGCCAGGTCAGATTTGGCGTCGCCCGGGCCCGCGTGTTCCCGGTGCCGGATTGATCGCCAGCCATGGCTGTGAATGCGCCACGGCAACGGCTTGTGAAGGCGGAAATTTTGGGCTAAACCGCCAACGTCCGGACGGCCAGTCCGGCCGGGGACATTGCCCGCAATTACGACATTGCGGCTTTCGCGCAGCACCAGACGCTGTCGTGACCCCCGGGCCTGTAGCTCAACTGGTTAGAGCCGTCCGCTCATAACGGATTGGTTGGGGGTTCGAGTCCCTCCGGGCCCACCAGTTTTGTCCATCCTCACAACAGGGCGGATTCCTACAGCATAAGTCCGGATTCTTCGTCACATAAGTGCGGACTCGATTTTTGGCGGTGAGCGGCAGGCTCCCGCTGAGGGCTGTAATCGCAATTCTGCGCCAATTGCGGATCATGCTGAAAGTGCAAGATTGAGGCATCGGAATGACGGGATGGGAATAACACTGAAGAATCGATTGTGGCTGCTCATCATTGGAAGCGCGTGTGCCATACTTTCTGTTTCACAGAATGTCGCTGCCGAAGTCGCGTGGCGATCGGTCAGAGGTATCCCATTCGAAGTTCGAAGCGGTATCGAGGTAGCTCGTCATACAGAAGGGAAGCGTCCAGCATGGTTGTATCTGCTGTGTTCAGCAAATGGCAATCTGCATATCGTGCTGTCGACCCGGTTACCTTCGCCGCGATGGACCGTTCGCAAGCGGCGCGATGATCATGTCTCGCTCTTCGTTGACGGTATTGAGCACGAATTGCCGCTCGTCGTGGACCTCGTTGACAGAGGTCGTGACCTGGAATGGTACGAGCAACTGTTCGCTGACGAGGATATCGGGGAAACAGACACAATTGTGACACCACCCCTCGACCCCAACGACGTAGCGAAAGTCGGCCGCTGGCTTGATCTTGCTGCACCACAAAAAGTCTCCGTTGTGGGAATCCAGGAGACAGGGGTTTTTATGAAGTCCACCGGTTCAGCATCGGAAATCCAAGAACTTCTCTCATCGTGCTTATCGGTATCTGGAAGAATGAAATAATTGGCGAGTCCGAACTTATCTGACGATGAGCGCCTTGAGTCCGGACTTATGTGACGACGAGTCCGGGAACTAAATAAGGCGACGACATAATTATACAATGAAATCAACGAATCCGAATCCGCCCTGTTGTGAGGACGCTCAAGTTTCACGATTTTCCATGCCGGTCGGCTGTGCCGGGGCTTGGAAAAAGCGCCGGTCCATGGCAGTTTCTTTCCATAGAGTGCGGGAGCTCTGGCGGATTGATGCAAGAACAAGCGACGGCTATCGACGGTGTCTTTGTCCATCTTCTTGTGCCCCATGAAGACAGCCGCGGCTGCTTCACCGAGATCTACAGGGAATCCTGGCTGACCAGTTTCCGCTCGATCCAGTGGAGCCTTGTGGTTTCCCGGGCGCGGACACTCAGAGGTGTGCATGTTCACAAGCACCACCATGATTACCTGATGGTCTTGTCGGGCACCCTGTTGCTCGGATTGCATGATGCGCGCCCCGGCAGCGCCAGCAAGGGCATATCGGCAATGCTGCCGCTGACCGGAGAGAGCAAACAGTCGGTTTCCATTCCCCCCGGCGTCTGCCATGGATTTTATTTCCCCGAACCGGCCACGCATATTTATTCTGTCTCTGAATATTTCGATCCGGAAGATGAACTGGGATGCCGTTACGATTGTCCCGAGCTCAATCTCGACTGGCCGGATGCCACGCCGGTTTTGTCCGATCGCGATCGCTCAGCGGGCAGCTATGCGGAGATGGTCGGGAAATTGTCTGCGGGAAGGCCGGTTGACTAGCCGCTCTAGTCGCCAGCCGGCTTTGAAACGGCAGTGGTTGATATGACACAGATTGGTTTGATTGGTTTCGGGCGGTGGGGCAAATTGATCTTTCGTGATCTGCGCAGTCTCGGGGTTTCGGTTCACGTTGCCGTGCCAAGCCCCGGCAGCCAGACTTCTGCGAGAGAGGCCGGAGCCGCAACCGTTTGCGGCCGGGCCGGGGACCTGCCTGACTGCGATGGCTATGTCGTTGCCTCGGTCACGGCCCAACACGCGGCCTGCATCGCCGGGATCGCGCAGCGCGACCGGCCGGTTTTTGTGGAGAAGCCGCTGACCACCGATCCGGCTTCCGCTCGCTCCCTTGCCTCGGCCCTTGGCGGCCGACTGTTTGTCATGGACAAATGGCGTTACCATCCCGGTGTCCTGAAGTTGGCGGAGCTGGCAAAAGCCGGCGCTCTGGGAGACATTGAAGCAATCAGAACCTTCCGGCTGGGCTGGGGCAATCCGCACAAGGATGTCGATGTGCTCTGGATATTGCTGCCGCATGACTTTTCCATTGCATTGGAAATTCTCGGCTACCTTCCCCCTGCCGATACCACGATGTCCCAGAGACCCGGGCTGAGCCAGGAGGATCTTGTGGTTCGTCTGTCAGACAATCTGGGTGGCGCAAGCGTTACCGTGGAGATCTCGGCCCTGCATCCGGCGTCAAAACGCTCAGTCGTGGTGATCGGCAGCAAGGCAGTGGCGCAAATGACCGATTCCTATGACGATGACATATTGCTGGTGTCGAGAGGCTCCTCGGGAAAGCCGCAGAAAATCCCGGTCGGCAAGGACATGCCGCTGCTTGCTGAACTCAAGGCCTTTGTCGGCCATATCGAGGGAGGGCCGCCGCCGAAGTCCTCTGCCGCCGAGGGCGCGCTGATCGTGCAGCGCATTGCAGAGGTCAGAGCATTGGCGGGTCTGTCGTGACTCAGCCGCTGTTTACGGTGCTTCTGCCGGTCCACCGTCCGCCGCAACTGCTCGAATTTGCGGTTCGCAGCGTTCTGGCCCAATCGGTGCAGGACTTCGAGCTGTACATTGTCTGCGACGGCGCGCCCGAAGAAACAGTCCGTTACGCACAGCAGCTTGCGGACGGAGACGCCAGAATAAGGGTTTTTTCGTTTCCGAAAGGAGAACGCCACGGAGAGGCGCACCGGCACACCGCTCTTGAAGGCGCGCGCTCACGGTTTGTCGCGCATCTGGGTGACGATGATGTCTGGTTCCCCGATCACCTGTCCGAACTGTCGGCGCTGCTGGAAAGCTGCGACTTCGGGCACCTGCTTCAGGCGGAAATCCGTCCCGATGGCGCCGTGCATCTGCATGTCGCAGATCTTGCGGACCCCATTACTCGAAGCAATATGCTGGACGAGAAGTGGAATTTCTTCGGCCCATCGAGCGCGGGCTATTCACTTGAAGCCTACAGATCCTTGCCGGTCGGCTGGTCGCCTGCACCCGAGACGATCTGGACGGATCTTTACATGTGGCGGAAATTCCTGGTTCAGGAGCGATTTACCTTCGGCACAAGGCTCACCGTGCAATGCATCAAGCCGTCGGCGTCTGAACGGGGCGAGATGTCGCTTGAGGCGCGGCGGGCGGAAACAGAACGGTTGGTGGAAAAGTATGAATCATCGGCTGCGCGGCAGGATTTTCACACGCGCTGCACCTTCATGCTTGTCGACCATTTCAAGCAGATCAACGTCAGAAACCTGGAGAATTTTCAAGCGCAGCTCGGGCAGATGGAAGCCTCGCGCGATTCGTGGCAACAGGCTCATGACCGTCTGGTCAACTCGCTGTCCTGGAAGGTGACAAAACCGCTTCGGGCCGCCATGCAAAAGCTCAACAGGTTCACCCGCTGGTTTTTGCCCGCGCAGCGGGAGCGCTGAGTCAACGCACCTCGAAAGCCATCTCCCGCCTGACATGCGCGGCGGCCATCAAGCCGGGAGCTTATTCCGGCGTCGATCTGTTGAGGGTGGATACCGGCGCGGTCAACGTCCACACCACGCCGTCCCTGTGATATTCCAACGTCGTCTGCCCGTTGGTTGACGCACTCAAGTGCCGGTCGAGGATCTCTGTTCCGAAGCTGGTTTTTTCCGGCGGCGAAACCTCAGGCCCACCGGTTTCGCGCCAGATGATCCGGAGCTGGTCACCGGCTTCATCGTGGAGGATCTCCCAGCTGATCTCGATGCGTCCTGCTTCACCCTTGAGGGCACCGTATTTGGACGCATTGGTCGCGAGTTCGTGAAATGCCATGCCAAGGTTTTGAACCGCATCAGAGCCCAGATGAAACTCGGGACCGCTGGTCATGATGTCGCTTCCGACCGTCCCGAATTTGCCGAGCTGGCTTTCGATGAGACTGTTCAAGGTGACCGTTTTCCAGTTGGCTGATGTCAGCAGGTCGATTGATTGACCCAGGCCCGCGATGCGGTTTCCGGTCACGGCGACAAGCTCCTGCGGCGAGTCGACATTCTTTGCGCTCTGCCGCACCATCGCCAACACGATGGAAATCAGATTCTTGGTGCGATGCGCCAGTTCCCGCATCACCATGGTCAGTTGCTCTTCCTTGTTGCTGCGGTCGTAGGACGCGTTGGACAGGGCGCGGGCAATGAAATCGAACTCCTTGATGCGGCTTGTCGCGGGCGAAACCACCCGCCCGGCGCCGAGCTCGTCAGCCATTCGGGTGATATTGGCGACTTCACGCTGCAAGAGTTTCGACGCGGCATAAACCACCAGTATGCACACGCCCAAAAGAGCAATGGTCCCAACAATCAGCAACTGCCAAGTCTTGAGGATTGAAGCCTGCGCGGAAGCCAGTGGTCCCCAGACAACCGCCTTCCAGTTGGTGCCGCCGATTCTGGCATAGGCAAGTATCTGCCTGTGAGTCGTTTCCAGGTGACTGATGGACGGCATTTGCGAAAGATCGGACGATTCCATTCCTGCGGGGAGGACATCGGTGCTGGGGCGTATCTCCGGGGTCATGCCACTGGCATCGAGGGCATTCCCGCCTCCATCAACGATGATCGCCTTCCAGCCGTCCCGGAGCTCCAGATCCGAAATGGTTGCGGCAACATGTTCCATGTTCATGGTCGTCAGCAACACGCGCGCCTTGGACGATCCGGAGATGTCGAGTGGTTTGAGGACGTTGAAGACCCATTTGCCGCTGGTCTTGCCCAGGAAAAAGTCCGTCGCGACAGGCTTGCCCAGCTGAAGCGCTCTTTCGAAGCCTTCTGTGTCCGAGATCTTGCCCAGCGGCGTGCCGTATTCCACACGGGTATTCAGGATCTGGTTCAGGTCGGCATCCACCAGGATGACAAATTGCCCGGTGTTGCTGAGTGCGAATTGGCTGCGCCGGTGGAAAACCTCAAATTCGCCTTTGGCCAGTTCCTCGGTCGATGACAGCAAATTCACTGTCGTCACCATGCTGTCAATCACCGGTTCGATGGCACGGGAAATACTCTGCGCCGAGCGCAGTGTCCGCCTGTCGACAGCCTCGGCTTCGCTTGCCTGCAATTGCCACGCCAGGAACCACAAGAACAGACAAAACGGAGCGACGATCGCCAGCATTGCCGTGATTAGATATGTCGAAATCGAATAGCGCCGAACCATCTGCATCCTCTAGAGGTGAGTAATGAGACCGATAGACGAGTGAGCCAGCAAGTCAAATAACATGGGTTAAGCGAGATATCCGAATTGCTCCGGCTCCGCAATTCCGACGGTGTCATATCAGGATCAGGACGGAACAATTGCCGATGCGGGCGGCTTTAAAGCTGGACGCCGGCTGGTGGGGATTGGGGCTGCTCCTGGCTCATATCAGAGTAGACGCAGACGCGATTTCTGCCCTGTTTCTTGGCTTCATACAGTGCGGCGTCCGCGGCGGTGAGCATCGCGTCCCTGGTCATCAGCGAGCCGGCTTCGCAACTGACCAACCCGATGCTGATCGTCTGGCGCGGCGGAGTGTTGGGCAACATGTCCAGCGAGGTGAACCGGACGGCAATACGGGTGTTCTCGGCGGTAACCCTGGCTTCCGCGCCGTCCTGCCCGGGCAGGATGACCACGAATTCCTCGCCGCCATACCGCGCGACGAGACTGCCGGGAGTTGAAATGGTGGCGCTGATCGCCCTGGTCAGGTGTTGCAGGCATTCGTCGCCGGACTGGTGTCCGTAGGTGTCGTTGAAAAGCTTGAAGTGATCGACATCAATGATCATCAGCGAGATTGCAGACCATTTCTGACTGGCCTCGGCCAGGCGTTCGGCGATCACGAGGTCGAACTTGCGCCGGTTCGCAAGGCCGGTCAGCGGATCCTCGTGGGCCTTGGTTGCCAGCGTCTCGTTGGCGATTCTGAGCAGCTCATTCTTCTCGGTAATTTCCTGATACAGCCGATCTGCGGTCTGTTCAGCATGCAACTGGCACAGCCGGTTGCTGACCATCTGCAGGATGAACGAGGCGAGGAATGCGAAGTACAGGAAAAAGGCGGGAATGTAGATGTAATTGCCGCCAAGATAGGCGGCGATGCTCATCTGGCCGATGATGAAGGTGATGTTGATGAGCGCCGTGCCTGGCATCATGTAGGCCCTGCCGGCAGCCCCGTGCATGATCGCGCAGGCGATTGCCATGGTGAGGGCCTGTGTCTGCGCCGAGGTGCCGTAAAGCAGCAATGCGCCGGACAAACCCCAGCCGAAGCCTGACAGCAGCGAGCCGAAAACGAACAGTCGAATCCATTTCTGTACCAGTTCGCCCATGCTGCGGGTGATGAGGAACTGCTCCATGCCAAGACGGAAAAGCAAACATGTCAGGACAACCAGTGTGGCCGCGATGCCGTTCCACATTGCTCCGGACATGGCGGCGCTCAGACCGGCCAGAGCGAAGCCGAGAGTGGCTGCGACATGGGGTTTGCTGTTGTAGAGCTCGCGGACTGTTTCCTCGATCTGCCGCTTCGACGCAATGTCGAAGCCGACAAATGTAAACGGGTTCCACATGTCTAGAAAACGCATAAATTTACCCGATTGACATCATTGCAATGAGTCCAGCCTGTCAAAGCCGGTGCAGGTAGTGCCTGCGTCGGGCTCCGCCATTGATATGCAAGATAGTTGTAAATATTACGTTTCTTTATAGCGCCGCCTTACCAATCAAAAGGGATCTGCTCGCACAAACAGACCTGCACCGCCCGTATTCGCAAGCGCCGCAGGTCAGCAAAACAGGCTGAGAGAGCCCCGCAATCAGTCTTCGTGTTCAGGCGTCAGCTGCGCGAAACACCGTTCTTCATTCACGTGATCCCGTTCGCCTTGGCCACGAAGTCGGAGAGATGGGGAACGTAGTCTTCCGCGCCGTCGCCGCCATTGGCCATGGCGCCTGCGAAGGTGTTCTTGATGGCGCTGGACATCGTCGTGGTCACGGTTGCCGCGTTGGCCATGGATTCGACATAGCGGATATCCTTGTAGGCATTGGCGAGCGTGAACTTGTGCGCCTCGCGATTGCCCTCCAGCGCGTAACCCATGAAGGTCTGGTAGAAGCCGCAATCCATCCGTCCGCCACGGATCACCTTGTCGAATTCGGCGACCGGAATGCCCACCTTGCGCGACATTGCAAGGGCTTCGGAATACAGGGCCGCGTAGCCGAGCGAGATGAAATTGTTGAGCAGCTTCATGCGGTGGCCGTCGCCGATGCTGCCGATGTGGACAATCTTGGCGGCCCAGGTGGCAATCACCGGCTCGATGCGGGCGAAGGTGGCCGCGCCTGCACCGACCATGCAGTCGAGCGTGCCGTCCCAGGCTTCCTTCGGGGTCCGGCTCAAAGGCGCGTCTGCAAAATCGACACCGATCGCTGCAAGCTCGGCGGCAATCCGTTCGGTGACGGTGGGGTCGCTGGTTGAGCAATCGATGATTACGCTGCCTTTGGTCAGTCCCGGCTTCAGGGCGGCAATCGCCGCCTCGACCTGGGGCGAACCGGTGAGGCACAGGAAGATCATGCTGGACGATTTCGCCAGCTCTTCCATAGAGGTGGCTTCGGCCGCGCCGCGTCCCACAAGATCGTCGACCGGCGCACGATTGCGATGGGCGATCACGGTGAGCGGGTAGCCCTTTTCGACGATGTTCTTGGCCATGCCCTGGCCCATCAGGCCGACGCCTATAAATCCAATTTTTTCATTTGCTTGCGTCATGTCTGCTCTCCCGGTAGGCACTGCCGCGAAGCGCCGGGATCGGCGCTGCGCGTGGGCTGGTGTTCGCCGATTTTTGCAGCTTGCCGGTGATGATGCAAGCAATGCCGGTCGCCATTTCTCCGGAGCCGTGGTTTATGGGACCACATTCCGGATGTAGGCGTGGAGACCTGCAAGGGCCGCGCGCGTTTGATGAAAAGGACATGCCGTGAGACGACAGCTTGGTGAAACCCGCTCGGTGATTGCACAAAGACATGCGCTGATCTCAGCCGACAGCCACGAGGTCACGCCGGTGCCGGGCTGGCCCGGATCCAGAATTGTGGTGGTGATCTCACCGCAAATGGGTGCGCAGTTCTCGCAGTTCTTTGCCGAGATGCCCGGAGGCGCCGTCGGTCACGCCCCGGCGCAACGGGTGGAGCGGTTTGTCCTGGTTCTGGAAGGGGCTGTGTCGCTGCAGCTTGGTGACGAACTCCATGAGCTGGGCGTCGAGGGATATGCGCTGGTTCCCGCAGGTGCAGCTCATCAGATCAAGGCGGTGACGGCCGCAAGGCTTATCGTGCTGGAGAAGGTTTTCCTGCCGCTTGAGGGCGCGGCCCATCCCGAGTTGGTGGTTGGCACGGTAGCGGCGCAGCCGAAGCAGGCGATGTCGGAGGACGGGTTGCTTGGTGTGCGCAAACTCCTTCCGGTTGACCAACCGTTTGACTGCGAAGTCAATGTGATGGAATTTCAGCCGGGCGGAAGCCTGCCTTATGTGGAGACGCATTTTGTCGAGCATGGGCTGCTGATGCTCAGCGGCGGCGGGATTTACCGGCTTGATGAGGACTGGTTCTCTGTCGTTGAGGGCGATGTGATCTGGATGGGCCCCTATTGCCCGCAATGGTTTGGTGCCCTGGGAACCAGGCCGGCGCGCTATCTGATCTACAAGAACTGGAACCGGGATCCGCTGGCCGGCTGAGGTCGGGGACCGGCGACTGATTGCGAATGGAAGATTGAGCAGGCGAGGGTGGAAGCGTCATGAAAGACAAGCAGCTTGGCCGGACAGGCGTTCGGGTGTCGCAACTGTGCTTCGGCACGATGTCGTTCGGCGGCGATGCCGACGCGGAAGAAGCGGGCCGGATGTTTTCCGCCTGCCGGGATGCCGGCATCAATTTCTTCGATTGTGCCAATGTCTATTCCGATGGTGCTGCGGAAACCATTCTGGGAAAGCTGATCAAGGGCAACCGTGATGAGCTGGTGATCACGTCCAAATGCTTCGGGGCGATGGGGGGAGACAGCAAAGCGCGAGGCGCCAGCCGGCGCCATATCCTGCGGTCGGTCGAGGACAGCCTGAAACGGCTCGGCACCGACCGGCTCGACGTGCTGTTCATGCATCACTGGGACCCGGTGGTGCCACTCGAGGAAACGCTGCGGGCGCTCGAGCAACTGGTGGCGAGCGGCAAGGTGCTCTATCTCGGCGCCAGCAATTACGCCGCCTGGCAGATCGCCAGGGGACTCGGGATCTCGGAGAGGAACGGCTGGCCGCGCTTTGATGTGCTGCAGCCGATGTATTCGCTGATCAAGCGGCAGGCCGAGGTCGAGATCTTTCCGCTGGCACTTGCTGAGGAGCTCGGAGTGATCAGCTATTCGGCGGTCGCGGCCGGGCTGCTCAGCGGCAAATATGGCAGGGACCGGCGGCCGGAAGTGGGGCGTGTCGTCAGCAACGACAAATATGCGACTCGCTACAGCGAGGAGTGGTTTCTGGAGACTGCGGAGCAGTTCACCAGCCTGGCGGACGAGATCGGTGTGCACCCGGTCTCGCTGGCGGTTGCCTGGGCCGGAGCCCATCCGGCGGTGACCAGTCCGATCTTCGGGGCGCGCAATGTCAACCAGCTGCAGCCGTCGCTAGCTTCCGTTGACGTCGAAATGACGCCGGAGCTTTATGCCCGGATCGCAGCCCTGTCCCGGACGCCGCCGCCGGCGACGGACAGGCTGGAAGAGCAGCAGTAGACCTGTCAGGGACACGACAAGGCCCGCGCTGAATGTGTTCCGGCGCGGGCCCGGTTGTTTCGGCTAGTCTGATCAGGGGCGAATGAGGATCTTGCCCGATTTGCCGGGCGTCAGTGAGGCCTTGACCGCGCCGGCGACATTGTCGAGGCTGAATTCACCGCCGGAGGGCAGCTTCAGCTTGCCGTGGGCTGCAAGGGTGACCAGTTCGGTGATCAGCCGGGTTTTATCATCCGGCGCCATTTCGCTGGAGACACGCGAGCCCCAGAAGCCCTTGACGGTGAGATGGTTGGTGATCATCGAGCCGGCGCGCAGTTCAAGCGGAACACCGGTTGCGGTGCCGAAGACCACCAGCAGGCCATTGAGGCCGAGCAGGTCGGCGATATCGGCGACAATCGGGCCGCCAACAGAATCAATGGCTGCCTGGGCACCGTGCTTGCCGACGATTTCGCGGGCACGCTTCTGCCATCCGTCCTGATCGGTCGAGAGCACGTTTTCCATGCCCAGGGCTTCGAGCTCGGCAACAGCTTCCGCGCGGCGCACCAGGTTGACGGTGGTAATGCTGCGGGCGCGAGCGAGATCGGCAAAGATCTTGCCGACCGCGCCATTGGCGGCGGTCTGGATGACGGTGTCGCCTTGCTTGACGTGGAGGAATTCGAGCAGCGAGATGGCGCTGAACGGCATGGAGACCAGTTGCGCGCCGGCCTCGTCGGAGATCACGTCGGGAAGCGGCAGGACGCCGGCGGCGGGAGCGGTGAAATACTCGGCCCAGGTGCCGATTTTGCCGGCATTGACCACGCGCTTGCCGATCAGGGCCGCATCGACGCCTTCGCCGACAGCTTCGACGGTGCCGACTGCTTCGGAGCCGCCAAGTGCCGGGAGTTCGGGCTTGTAGCCATAGGTGCCGCGGATGGTCCAGAGATCGTGGTTGTGGATCGGCGACAGGATGGTGCGGATGAGAACCTCACCGGCTTTCGGTTCAGGCCGGTCGACGTCCTTGACGACGAGGACGTCGGCAGGTTCGCCGAATGTTGTATAGGTTGCAGCTTTCATAATCATATCCTTTGGTGTGCCCGCATTCTGCGGGGCTTGAAGTCAAAACGTGAGATAGATGTCAGGTGAAGAACCGGCGCTGGGTGTCGGCAAGCGCCTGTTCGAGCGGGACCGCGCTGCGAGACAGCTTGGCGATGATCGCCGCGCCGAGCCACTGGCTGTAAAGCAGGGTGGCGGCACTGCCGGGATCAGCCTGCGGCGTGATGGAACCGTCCTCGATGCCGGCCCGCAACAGAGCCGTCAGACGGTCGCATACGGCGGTGACGCCCTGGTCGAGAATGGCGCGCATGTCTTCCGACAGGTCGGCAATTTCGGCGGCGAGTTTGACCACAAGGCATCGGTCGGCCATCGAGCCGGCCTCGCCGCCAAGGGCGGCGCTGAAAAAGCTGTCGAGCCGTTGAGCTGCGGGCTCGGGGCGGGCGATGATGGCGTCAAGCGCTGCCAGATAGTCGATGACATAGTCGCTGAGCATGGCGCAGCCGAAGGCCTCCTTGGAGGCGAAGTAGTAATAGAACGATCCCTTCGGCACACCGGACGCGGTGAGCAGTTCGGTCAGTCCGAGCCCGCCAAACCCGCTGGCGAGCACGAGGGCGCGGCCTTCGGTAAGGATGCGGGAACGGGTCAGTTCTGATTTCTTCGGTGCGGTCATGATGGTGATATAAGAATTAATAGACCGGTCGTCTAGTAACAAGATCGTGAGGCGGTCGTGGGCTCAGTTCTGGGGTGGGTAGGGTGGCGGTTCGGCAAGTTCCCGACGGTGGAATGACCGCGCGGCGGTGCTGGCGCCTCACGTCACGACCAAGCGCATCCTGCCGGTAACGTCGTGTCTGCAGCGCCGGGAAACCTGCTGTGCGTGTTTTATCAAAGCCGCAACTAATTGAAGGTCGTCCGGTTGACAGGAATTCGGGTGCTGAATAAACATGATTGCAACAGTCAGGTTTAAACATGCAAACCCTCAAGGAGTTTTCAATGGCCATTTCGGCTCCGCGCATGCTCGCGCTTCTCGCTTCAGTTGCGGCATTTGCCGCCACCGCTGCTCCGGCTCAGGCCGATGGTGAGGTCAATATCTATTCGTCGCGCCACTACGACACCGACGAGCGGCTCTACAGCGACTTCACCGAGGCCACCGGCATCGAAATCA
>CAXBIE010000076.1:0-22885 GCA_963975635.1 uncultured Hoeflea sp.
CTACCAGGTCAAGGCCGACGGCAGCCTGCAGCTGCTCTCACGCGACCAGCTCGAAAACTAGGCCGATCACACGGGCCGGGACCAAGTGTTCCGGCCCCCGCACGGCCCTCTCAACCGCGAATGAGCACACTCATTCCACCTGAAACAGACAAAGGGCACCCACCATGAAAACTCTCATTTCCGCCGTCCTGCTGACAGTTCTTGCCGGCACAAGCGCAGCCTTCGCCATCCCACCGATTCCTCGCAGCATCGACATCGGCTACACTGAGAAGGCACCGGTAGACACGCAGATGAATTACCGCCTCGGCAACAACCAGGCCGAGATTCGCAAGGTCAGCACCGACAGCAGCCTTGAGCTGCTCACGCGCACTCAGCTCGAACACTAAGCCGCTCTCGCCCGCCGGGACCTGACGTTGCGGCTTTCCATCGCAAGGCCTCGAAGCATACGCTCCGGGGCCATCAACCTTTCCCATCGCAAGTGCCGGCCGCAAGGGCCGCGCACCGCGCTGCGCAGGCTACATGCTGGCGGCAGCCCTGGAAGCCTGATCATACTGTCCCGACATCACCCGCATCAGCGCCGCAATCTCGCTGACCCGGGCCGCATCCAGTCCAAGTGACTTGACTGACTCAATCAACAGCTTTTCCCGTAACTCGCGGTAGCGCAGGCACAACTCGGCCCCGGCGCTGGTGATCCGCGCGGTCTTTTCCTTGCCGCGCCGGCCTCCCTCCACGAGCCCGAGCGCCGCGAGTTTCTTCAACGCATAGGACACCACATGGGTGTCCTCGATATTGAACATCATGCACAGTTCCGACTGGCTCTTGTCGCGCTCGCGGTGATTGACCGCATGCAGGATCTGCACCTCGATGGCCGACAGGCCCTCGCCGCCCGCCGCTGCCGTGCAGCGGGTGATCCAGCGTTGAAACGCATTGCTCAGGATCACCAGTCCGAACTCCAATTCCGACAGCGCCGGCAAACCGCCATCGGCAAGATGCGAAGCCGAGACAATCGGGCCGATGCCTGTCGCCGTGGATGATTTCTGTTGAGCCATTCAATTTCACTCACGTTTTATCGATAATTTATTGACGTTATGCCAGCAATGCGCATTATACGCAGAGGATTATCCGTGTCCATGGCAACAACCGGACACGCTATTTGACCGGAGACATGAGCATGGCAGGCGTTTGGGATTTCTGGATCGACCGTGGCGGCACCTTTACAGATGTAGTTGGCCGCGCGCCCGATGGCACGCTGCATCAGCGCAAGCTGCTGTCGGAAAACCCCGAAGCCTATCCCGATGCCGCCATTCAGGGCATTCGCGATCTGCTCGGCGTCGACCAGTCCACACCGATCCCTGCCGCGCGCGTTGGCCACGTCAAGATGGGCACAACGGTTGCCACCAATGCGCTGCTTGAGCGCAAGGGCGATCGCACCCTGCTGCTCATCACCAAGGGCTTCCGCGACGCGCTGCGGATCGCCTATCAGGCCCGGCCCGACATTTTCGCCAAGGAAATCATTCTGCCGGAACAGCTCTACGAGCGCGTCATCGAAGTCGATGAGCGCACCATGGCCGACGGCAAGGCCGTGCGCGGCGTCGACGTCGAAGCGCTGCAGCCGGAACTCGCCAGGGCCCGCGCCGATGGCATCGATTCCGTCGCCATCGTGCTGATGCATTCCTGGCAGAACGGCATCCATGAGATCATTGTCGAAGATGCCTGCAAGCGCGCAGGCTTCGCCCAAATTTCGGTGAGCAGCCAGGTCTCTCCCCTGGCCAAGCTGGTCGGACGCGGCGACACAACGGTAGTCGACGCCTATCTCTCGCCGATCCTCAAGCGCTATGTCGACCGCGTTGCCGGTGAACTCGGCGCCACGCCGTCGGGCGAACCAGGCCCCACGCTGCAATTCATGATGTCGTCAGGCGGCTTGACAGCAGCCGACATGTTCCGCGGCAAGGATGCCATTCTGTCTGGCCCCGCAGGCGGTGTTGTCGGCATGGTCGAGACCGCCAAACTCGCCGGCTTCGACAAGGTCATCGGTTTCGACATGGGCGGCACCTCCACCGATGTCGCCCATTACGACGGCGACTATGAGCGCGCCTTCGACACCGAAGTGGCCGGTGTCCGCATCCGCGCGCCGATGATGCGCATTCACACCGTCGCCGCCGGCGGCGGCTCGATCCTGCATTCGGGCGAAGGCCGCTTCCGCGCCGGCCCCGATTCCGCAGGCGCCAATCCCGGCCCCGCCTGCTATCGCCGCGGCGGCCCGCTGACCGTCACCGACGCCAACGTCATGCTCGGCAAGCTGCAGCCCGATTTCTTCCCCGCCATTTTCGGCCCCGATCAGGATCAGCCGCTCGACACAGAGGCAGTGCGCGACGCCTTTGACGCTCTCGCCAGCAACGAGCCCGGCAAATCAGCCGAAGAGATCGCCGAAGGCTTCATCACCATCGCAGTCGAGAACATGGCCAACGCCATCAAGAAGATCTCGGTGCAGCGCGGCTATGATGTCACCCGCTACCTGCTCAACTGCTTCGGCGGCGCCGGCGGCCAGCATGCCTGTCTGGTCGCGGATGCACTGGGTATGGAATCGATCCTGATCCATCCATTCTCCGGCCTTCTGTCCGCCTATGGCATTGGCCTGGCAAGCGTCTTCGCCAGCCGCCAGCAGGCAATCATCAAGCCGCTTTCGGAAGACAGCCGCCTCGACGTCAAATTGCTCATCGACACCCTGTGCAAGGGCGTGTTCGAGGAACTGGCAAGCCAGGGAGTCCCCGACGACGCCATCAGCTGGCGGCCGCTTCTGCAGTTGCGTTATGACGGCACCGACACCACCATTCCGGTGGCCTTTTCCGACTTTGACTTCGACGCGGCCCGCGCCGAGTTCGAGACCGCCCACAAGGCCCAGTTTGGCTTTGTCTATGACAACAAGCCGGTGATCATCGAGGCAATCTCGGTCGAAGGCATCGACGACCGCAAGGATGGCCGCGTCGAGCCCGAACACCTGATGACGACCCTCGAAGCCGACGGCGGCGAGACCCGGCAGATTTATTCCAACGGCAAATGGCGCGACGCGCTGGTGATCCGCCGCGACCGCCTGCGCCCCGGTCACCGGATCGCCGGACCGGCACTGGTCATCGAGCCCAACCAGACCATCGTCATCGAGCCGGGCTGGGAGGCCCGCATCAACGTGCTCGATCACGTCGTGTTGACCCGCTACGAAAAGCTCGACCGGGCGCTCGCCATCGGCGCCGATCAGGCCGACCCGATCATGCTTGAGGTCTTCAACAACCTGTTCATGTCAATCGCCGAACAGATGGGCGTGACGCTGCAGAACACCGCCTACTCGGTCAACATCAAGGAACGGCTGGACTTCTCCTGCGCCGTCTTCGACCGCACCGGCGCCCTTGTCGCCAACGCGCCGCACATGCCGGTGCATCTGGGCTCGATGGACCGTTCGGTGGAAACCATCATTCGTCTCAATGAAGGCGACATCCACCCCGGCGACGTCTTCGCGCTAAACGCCCCCTACAATGGCGGCACCCATCTTCCCGACATCACCGTGGTCACACCGGTGTTCTCCGATGACGGCAGCGAAATCCTGTTCTGGTCCGCCTCGCGCGGCCACCACGCCGATGTCGGCGGCTCGGCCCCCGGTTCGATGACGCCGCTCGCCACCACGGTCGACGAGGAAGGTGTGCTGATCGACAATTTCCGCATCGTCGAACGCGGACGCTTCCGCGAAGCCGAACTGATCGAGATCCTCACCGACCATCCCTTCCCGGTTCGCAACGTCACCCAGAATGTTGCCGACCTGAAGGCCCAGATCGCCGCCAATGAAAAGGGCGTGGCCGACCTGCGCAAGATGGTCACCGACTTCGGCCTTGAAGTGGTCGAGGCCTATATGGGCCATGTCCAGGACAATGCAGCGGAAAGCGTTGCCCGGGTGATCTCCACCCTGTCGGATTGTGAATACGAATATCCGACCGACACCGGTCAGGTGATCAAGGTGAAGATTTCGGTTGACCGCGACAAGCGCGAAGCGACGGTCGATTTCACCGGCACCTCGGATGCGCTGGCCAACAATTTCAACGCGCCTGAACCGGTGGCCCGCGCCGCCGTGCTCTATTGCTTCCGGGTCATGGTCGAAAAGCCGATCCCGATGAATGCCGGCTGCCTGCGTCCCATCCGCATCGTGATCCCCGAAGGCTCGATGCTCAAACCGGCCTATCCACGCGCCGTGGTCGCCGGCAATGTCGAAACCTCGCAGCATGTCACCAATGCGATTTTCGGCGCGCTCGGCGCCCTGGCCAACAGCCAGGGCACGATGAACAACCTGACCTTCGGCAATGCCAAGCACCAATATTACGAAACCATCTGCTCGGGCTCGCCGGCCGGTTACGAGAATTCCGGCCGCGGCTTCAACGGCACATCGGGCGTGCATACCCACATGACCAATTCGCGGCTGACCGATCCGGAAATCCTGGAAATGCGCTTTCCCGTCGAGCTCGAGGATTTCCACATCCGTGATGGCTCCGGCGGGATTGGCAAATTCAGCGCCGGCAACGGCACCAAACGAACGATCCGGTTCCTCGAAAAGATGGATCTGGCGATCCTTTCCTCGCACCGCAACCGCCCACCCCTGGGCATTGATGGCGGCGGCGAAGGCCAGGTCGGCAAGACCGAAGTCAGACGCCGGGACGGCAGCATTGAAACGCTGAAAGCCTGCGATCAGACCGTGCTGGAAGCCGGTGAAGCGGTGATCCTGACAACACCGACTGCGGGCGGCGCCGGCAAGCCCTGACGGTTGCGGCATGCCCCGTTCGAGTGAAATCATTCGAACGGGGCAGCATGCATATGCTGCGTCTATCGCGGCAGATCCAAAGCATCCTGAGTATTCCATACAAATCACTTTGCACTTTCCTTCCAGTGGGCAGCATATTTGCACCAACTGAATGCATCCTGCCGGTCACAGGATGGTCAAATTCTGCTACAGTCACGGCAATACTGTTGGGACAAGGAATCGGTATGAGGGGTATCGATGCGCGATTTGAGTGAAATGACGGCAGAGGATTTTTCCGGACTGACGGACCGGACATTCTTCATCATCATGGTGGAGACGGAGATTCCAATCGAGCTGGTCGAAGTCAAAAAGCTTGGCGCCGGTGAGCGAAATGGCGGGGCGTTCTCATTGCTGTGGCAAGGGCCGAAGGAGCCTTATCTGTCTCAACAGACTTTCCAGGTCTCACATCCCGAAATCGGCGAGCACGCCATCTTTCTCGTGCCCGTGGCCGAGAAAACCAACGGCTTTCAGTACGAAGCGATCTTCACCTGACACCTGCTGCACACTGGCCCGGCCAAGCTCCGCTGGCCCCACCGGCGCCCACCATATGTTCCGTGCCAGATGATAAATGCGATCATCCCGGAGGCGTCCAGACCAGCAGATCGTAAACACCTTTATCCTCAACGGTTTCGTATCCGAGACGGCGGTAGAGCGACATTGCCGGATTGACCTTTTCAACATGGATGCTCACGGCCTTGCCTGCGCTCGCAGCCTCATCATGCATATCAAGCAATATGGCCCCGCCAAGACCATGGCCGCGTGCCGGCGGCAGCAGCGCGATATCAATAATGCGGTGCTGGCTGCTCCAGCGCTCAAGGTAAAGCCGCCCCACCGGCTGGCCGGCTCTTTCAAGGATCAGCCACAGTGCCTCGGGGTAATGCTTTTGGTAATGCGCGTGTTGCGCGCGAAACTGCATATCGATGAAAGACTTCTTCTGCTCTTCACCCCAACCGGTGATCGCCAGCTCATCTTCCCGCGTCGAGCGATAAAGCTGTGCCAGAAACCCCATGTCATCACCGGTCATCGGGCGCACAACAACACCCAGCTGGCGCGCCCGGTGAAAATCCGGCAGTTGCGCAACCTCTGCCCCCCTGCCCGCAGCGGCTTCCGCGCCATGCGCCATTTCAGACCGCCGGCGGCGTCAGGTCCCGGACGACACCGTAGGTGAACATGCCGCCCGTCGCCAGCAGAGTAAATCCGGCATCCCAGGAAGTGGAATCGAGATCAGCCTGGGTCAGCATGTGCAAGCTGTCGTCTTTGGTGTTGGTGGTGAAGAACGACAGAACGCCATCGGCATTGTAGTCGGTCGCCAGAATACCAAATCCGGGCACCATCGCGCTTCTGCGCCAGCCGCTCCAGTGCTGGGTCAGCGCGCTCGGCTGGTAATTGGTATGAAGCACCTCATTCACATCAACAGCGAAAAGGATCAGATTTCCATTTCCCTGCAGCCCACAGGCCAGATTGACAAGCGGGTTCCCGGTCATGCCCGGACTGATCCATCCAGCCCACGTCAACGAGCCCGGTTTGGCTTGCCGCAGTTGAACGGCTTGTGTGTTTGCGCCGATCATGAAGATATTGACCACACCATCGGCGTCCAGCGCCACCACCGGCTGGGAATTTGTCTGCCCGCTGCTCGGATTGTCAATGCGCTCCCAGCCGATCCAGTCCGAAGGCGACAACGCCTGGGCGGATTTCTGCTGGGTAACATAGACCTGCTTGTCGGACGGTTGCAAAGTGGTTGCCACCAGCACGATCCGGCCATCGGCATTGTTGGCCAGCGACAGATCTCCGGCCTCTACACCCTTCAGGTTCTGCCACGCCGACCATGGCTGATCCGGCGGCTCCGGCACCATGGTGTGCACGGTTATCGGCTCGGTTTGACCGGGCGGAATCACCTCTTCGGTCTTCTCGACAATCTTTGGCGGGTTCTGGAAAATCCACCATACCGCACCGGTCTGACCATCCACGCCAAACACCTCGATCCGTCCGCCGGCATCGCGTGCCATGACCAGCCGCACCAGGCCGGCTACTCCATCGGGAAGGCCGAGGCAAACCGGCGGATTCCAGCGCTCCTCACCGGGCGGGTTTTCGATCGCTTCGTCGATATAGTGGACCTCCGTGCCGCCGGAAGTCTGCGCGACAATGGCCACGCGCCCGTCAGCGGTGCTTCCGGTAGCAAGCACCTGATAGGCCTCTTTGCTGATCGGCGTCCAGGTCTCGCCCCAGATTCCATTCGGCGAATCCTGGGCCTTCCAGACCAGCTTGTTGTCTTGCGCGTTGTCGATGGCAATGACCATCAACCGCGACAACTCGAAAAACGGCGCGGCCAGAGGCTCGCCTTCTCCTGGCATGTAGATATCGTCGTCTTCATGGTCGTGTGACTGGGCAAGTTGATTGGTCATGGTGTATTCCTTTGGCAAGCAAAAGGTCCGGCTGAGCATCAGCTGCGCGAGGGGTACAGGCCTTGCAACGCAATAATGAAATTCAGCACCAGATATGGCTGCAAATTGTCATGCGCTTGGCTGCCGCCGGTGGCACTCAGGGTTTGGTCGGACATATCCACGAGGTTTGTGGTTGTGTTGATGCCATAAAGCCGGTCAGCTCCAGCTCCGGCGATGGAAGCCACATTTGTTGGCATGTTTGTGGTCCCTGATGCCGGATTTGCCCGGACAGTGTGAGTGTGCGAAGGAATCTGCGCTTCCGTCAACGTGACCGTTTCCACACCAACCCTCTGACCCAGCCGGCGTTCGGTCAGTCCGGGGCCGCGACCCGGGTGCATCGGTGCCCGCCCTTCGAGGTTGGGCAGCGCGGTCGTCGTGCGCCCATCACCGCCATAGGTGGTTCCGATCAGTGAGAACAACGCGGTATTGTTGGAGATCGGCAGCAGCTGCCCGTCACAGAAGGCCCAGCCGCGCGGCGCGAAATTTCCGGCAAAAATCCGGATTTCCGCGATAAAGGGTTCCGACATGTCCTGACCTCCTATTGTCGGCTCGGGTAAATGCCAAACAGCGCAATGATAAAATGGATGCACAGCGTCGGCATCAAATTGGTATGGGAACGGCTGCCGCCGGTATGGGCGATCATGTCCGACGCCATACTCGTGCTCTGGGATTCACCCCGGTAAAAATTTACTCCGGCTCCCTGTGCAACAACCCTCCCTTCAGGGTTCTCATCAGTCGCCATTGCCGTATTGGCCATGAAGTCATGAGAATGGCTGGCAAGCTGATTGGTGGTGAGTGTCTCGGACTCACTGCCGCCTTTCGACCCAAGACGCCGGGAACTCAATCCCGGTCCGGTACCCTGGTGCAGCGGAACCCGGCCGCGGACGTCAGGGAGACCGAATGTCGTTCTGCCGTCACCGCCATAGATGGTTCCCAGCAACGAAAACAGGGCATCGTTTTGCGACACGGCCAACAACTGGCCGTCGCAAAAGGCCCACCCACGTGGCGCAAAATTTCCCGCAAACATGCGGATCTCGCCGACAAAAGGTTCTGACATCCCGTGTCCTCCAGGCTAGTTGCGCGAGGGAAACAGCCCCCGAAGAGCAATGCAATAAGTGAGGGTAACGTAGGGCTGCATATTGTTATGCGCCTGCCCGCCACCGCCATTGGTAACCGTTCCGCTGCGCAGCGCGGTCATGGTTCCGGCCTCCTCGTCTCGATATGGAAGATCTGGCGGGGTCTCGGCAGCGAACAAACCGTCGGCAGGCGCTCTGGCATTCCCGGAAGCCGAAGATGCCTTCACCTGGTGCGTATGGTTCGAAATCTCTGCGGCAGTGAGCGTGACCGTTTCCGCACCGCCTTTTTGCCCCAGAGCAAAGCCGTCAGCACGGTGGACCGGAGTCCGGCTGCGCAGATCCGGCAGGGCAAATGTCGTGCGGCCATCCCCGCCATAGGTGGTCCCCAGCAGCGAATAGAGCGACTGGTTTTGGTTGATCGGCAGGATCTGCCCATCCAGAAAAGCCCAGCCGCGTGGCGCGAAATTGAAACCCATCATCCGGATTTCAGCTAGAAAAGGTTCCGACATGAGCCCCCCAGACTATCCAAAATTGCACCAAGCCAAACAACATGCCACTATTGGCAACACCCGGCAATCAACCGAATGACACCAGACAACAACGCAAGGGTTGTTGCTTCTTATAGCCAATTTCTATTCTTAATAATTATTGCACAAAGCAATTTTGTATTGCAATAAAAATGTCAAAAATTTTAAATAACAAAAATCAATCAACTTCCAACGCAATCACCAAGCAAGTATCAGAATCATGAAGCCAAAATGCAAAAACATCACCCCATTGAGTCATTACAGAGAAATGCCTATCCACCTAATTTTGTTCATATAATCAAATAATACCCGATACAGCATAGATTTTCATCGCTTAAAAAATCTGCGGGTTTGAAACCGTCATTTCCAGTTGGAGAATTATTGTTTCAGCATCTCTATTCGGGATGCTGAAACGCTGCTGCAACACCTTGGCATGACGCATGTACGTTGCTGGCGTTCGAATGAATACATACGAACGCAACATGCAGTAGCGTTGCAAAACCCTCAGCCGGCAACGCAGAACCCGGGGTAAGCGCGATTAGCCGAACTTCAGCAAACCAGCCGCCGGAGCGTGATGGTGCATGTCTTCGTCCGTGCCGGCGAAATACTGCAAGATTTGCAGCCCGCAAAGCCGCGAGCCAAGATAGGCCCCCTGGACCTGCTCTGCTCCGGCAGCACTGGCACTTTTGAAATCTTCCTCACTGTCCACTCCGGTCAGGATGACGGGTGTTTCAACAGTTGTGGCGAGCTGCAGGAACAGCGTCAGCATCTGGTTGAGCCTTTGTTCGCCCGCAAGAGACCGGATACGCGAGAGATCAAGGCAAACACGGTCGACAGGAAAGTCCCGGGCCATGGACAAACCCGCTATGCTGGCAGCCAGCTCGCTGACGGCAATCTTCACACCACTGTCCCGCAAGCGCTCGAGATTGGCGAGCACGATGCCGCCCTCCTGCTTGATTGCATTGTGCTCAACATCAAGCACCAGACGGCTCGGATCCATTCCTGTCTTCGCCAGCGCAAGGATGACCGAGTCGGCGAATGACGGGTCGCGCAGCTGAACCGCCGAAACAGGTAATGTGATATCGGCATTGCAGCGCCACTCCTTTGCATCCTGAAGCGCCTTTTCGAGCATCCATTTACCGAGTGGCAAAATCAGGCCGCTCTCTTCAGCCATCGGCAGAAATTCCTTCTGCTCCAGATCATTTTCCTCCGGCCGGCTCCAGCGCACCCGCACGGAAAAGCCGGACACCGAAAGTGTCGAAGCTTTCAACACCGGCAGATAATCCAGATGAAACGCTCCGCCGGGAATTCCCTTGCGCATGTCGGCTTCCATCTGCCGGCGCTGCAGGTGAATGCCTTCCATGTCGTGGGTAAACAGGCTGTGGCTGGAGCCAGACTTTTCCTTGGCCTGATAGAGCGCGATGTCAGCGCGTTTGAGCAGTTCTGACAGCGTGGTGACGCTCGGCTCCGTCACCGCGGCCCCAATGCTGCCGGAAGTGTCGATCCAGCCCATGGCGCTTTCCACCGGGCGGAACACAAAGGCTGCCAGGCCATCGCAATAGCTTGAAATCGTCTCGGCGCCGGGCGCATGGTCCCAAAAAAGCACGAACTCGTCGCCTCCCAACCGGTAAACCTGCTGGTTGGAATTGCAGTAGGCCTTCAAACGCTCTGCCAGTGTCTTGAGCACAAGATCTCCGGCTGCGTGGCCCATCGTATCATTGATGTATTTGAAACGGTCCAGATCAAACAGAAGCAATGCCGCCGGCGCTGACTGGCTCGACTTGCAACGGATGACCCGTTCCGCATCTTCACTCAACGCATGGCGATTGCGCAATCCTGTCAGACTGTCGTGATAGGCTGCCTTGCGCAACTGCTCAGTGGCCGCACGCTCGCTCCGGATCTGCCGGGCAAGGCGATCATGGCGATAGCCAAGCCCTGCAATTAGCGCCGTGATTCCCAAAGGGGCTGCAATTGCAGCCAGCCCGAACGGGCTGGTGAGAAACTCATAGCCCGCATGCGCCATACTGGCGCCAAAAAGCATTTCGTAAACAATAGCCCCCAGAGGTGTGACCATTGCAACTACCAAACCAGCGATTGCATATCGCCTGAATGCGTTTGGCACATATGAATTCAGCATCATGCCAAATACTCCTGTTCCAACAGCGAAGATGCACCGCAAGGGTTTAACAAAAAGTCACTCGCAATTTTTGATGGTAAATTTTTGATTTCACACGTTTTTCAAAATTTAAGGATTTGCTGCTAAAAAGGGCTGGAATCCCATTCTGACGCATCGAAAAGCTGCAGCAGACCGGAGGCAGGCCGAAACGAAATCGGCACAAGATACTGTTCCCACTCACAGATTCGCCAGAAGGCAGATCCATGTCGACCCGCCAGACTTTTTTTTCGCTTTCAATGGATATTTCTTCATTGCGCAAACTGGCAGTACGGACAGAACCGTCTTCGTTAAGGCCCCCGTCACGCAAACCACTGGCTATCCCGGCGCTTCTGCTGTCGGTTGTGATCGGTCTGAGTGCATGCAGTTCCGGAAGCCTGGAGGATGGCCTCCAGCCGATCGGCAATTCAAAGCGCTCCGAAGCCGTGTCCATCAAGCCCAATGTCAAGAAACTGCCTCCGCCAGGCAACGGCCGCTATGGTGACAGGAAGCCTGTCGATTTCGGCAAGCACCACCCCGACCGTTATCCGGTTCACGGCATCGACATCTCCAAATGGCAGGGCGAGATCAACTGGAACGAGGTCCGCAAGGCCGGCGTTGCTTTTGTGTTCATGAAAGCCACCGAGGGCGGCGACCACACCGATGCACGGTTCGAGAGTTACTGGCGTGGCGCGCGTGCAGCCGGCATCGCCCACGCCCCCTATCATTTTTACTATTTCTGCCGGCCGGCGCGTGAACAGGCGGCCTGGTTCATCGCCAATGTGCCGCGCGAGGCAGTCCAGATGCCGCCGGTGCTCGATGTCGAGTGGAACCATGCTTCAAGAACCTGCACCAGCCGCCCGGATCCGGAAACCGTGCGGACGGAAATGAAGGTCTGGATGGATATTGTCGGGCGCCATTACGGCAAGCGGCCAATCATCTACACCCCCGTCGACTTTCACCGCGAGAACCTCGACGGTCATTTCAACGGCTACCAGTTCTGGCTGCGGTCAGTCGCGGCCCACCCGCAGGACATCTATCCCGACCACCCCTGGACGTTCTGGCAGTACACCGGCACCGGCATGATGAACGGTATCAAGGGTGACACCGACATCAACGCATTTGCCGGAAGCAAGAGCCAATGGCGCGAGTGGCTGCAGAAATACGCCCGCTGAGCAAAGGCCTGTTTCGCAGCCCGCCGGTACCGGGTAATCTGTGAGCATACAAAGACCGCACACCAACGGAAACCGTATGCACAAGATCAAAATCCGGCAAAGTCTCGACACTGACATGCCAGCCATCGAACGGCTTTATCCAGCCGCCTTTCCGGATGAGGATCTGTTGCCGCTGGTCAGGCACCTGCTCACCGGCGAACCGGACATCCTCTCGCTGGTTGCCGAGGCCGGGCAATCGATCGCCGGACATGTCCTGTCACACTCTGCGGTATTTCCGGCGGCAATATCCGGGCCGCACTTCTGGCGCCGCTCGCCGTCGCCCCCGGGTACCAGAGGCAGGGCATTGGTACGGCGTTGATCCGTGAGGGCCTGCGGCAACTCGGATCGGAAGGCATCGATCAGGTCTTCGTCCTGGGCGATCCCGCCTATTACGGACGCAGTGGCTTCGAAGCGGAAACCGCTGTCGCTCCGCCCTATCCCTTGCCCGAGCAATGGCGCCAGGCCTGGCAATCGCTGAGCATCGGCTCTTCTCAACCGCCAAATCAAGGCAAGCTCTTGCTCCCCGAACCATGGATGCAACCGGCCTTTTGGGCCCCCTGAACCGCGGCAATCTGTGATCCGGCACCGGCACGAACATTCGCATACCCATCTTTGCCTGTGGTCTCCCGCCACCGAATATGATGTGATCACACCACATCATCGCCACAAATCTGGGGTGCTTTCTCCACCCCTTCAGGAGTTCAAGCCATCATGAAACGCACCTTTCGATTTGCCCTTCTCCTTTCAACAGGACTCGCCACCCCGGCTCTCGCCCAGGCACCGTCCTGCGGCGGCAATTTCGCCCAGTTCATCGAGGGCGTGAAAGCCGAGGCGATCGCGCAAGGCGTCAGTGCTGATGTTGCGCAGAAAGCGCTGCGCCGGGCCTCCATCGACAACAAGGTGCTGTCCATGGACCGGGCACAAGGCGTCTTTCGCCAGACATTCCTTGAGTTTTCCCGACGCTCGGTCAGCTCCAACCGCATGCAGGTGGGCGCCAAGAAGATGAACCAGTATGCAAAGACCTTCGCCCGCGCCGAGGCCGAGTATGGCGTGCCCGCAGCCGTCATCACCGCGTTCTGGGGACTGGAAACCGATTTTGGCGCGGTTCAGGGCGACTTCAACACCCTGAATGCACTGGCGACGCTGGCCCATGACTGCCGCCGACCGGAGCTCTTCCGCCCGCAATTGCTTGCCGCAGTCAAAATGGTCGGCCACGGCGATCTCGATCCGTCGGGAACAACCGGCGCCTGGGCCGGAGAAATCGGCCAGGTGCAGATGCTGCCCCGCGACATCATCGAATACGGCGTGGATGGCGATGGCGATGGCCATGTCAATCTGAAGAAATCCTCCGAAGACGCGATCATGACCGCCGCCAGATTCATCAAATCGCTCGGCTGGCGTGCCGGTGAGCCGTGGTTTGCCGAAGTCTCAGTGCCGTCCGGCAATTTTCCCTACGAAAAATCCGGCCTCGATCAGGGCATGAAGCTCAATGACTGGACGGCACTGGGCGTGAGCTTCCCCAATGGTCAGCCAACATCGCAGAACCTGTCCGCCGACCTGCTCTTCCCGCAGGGCCGCAACGGTCCGGCGTTCCTGGCATTCCCGAATTTCTCGATCTACCTCGAATGGAATCAGAGCTTCATCTACACCACATCGGCTGCCTATTTCGCCACGCGCCTGGCCGGCGCCAAGCCATATAACGCGGGAGATCCCGGCAACGGTCTGAATGACGGCGACATGAAGCAGCTGCAGCAGAAGCTTGCCGCCCGCGGCCATGACGTCGGCAAGATCGACGGCATTCTTGGCGGCGGCACCCGAGCGGCCGTACGCGCCGAACAGCTCCGCCTCGGCTTGCCTGCCGACGGCTGGCCGGACCGGATCCTGCTCTCAAAAATCTAGGACTTGCCGGTTTTCGGCTCGTCAGACTCTGGCTGGTCAACTTCCGGCTTGCCAGCCGGAGCCTGATCGCTGCTCGCGTCAAGAGGTCCCGCCGCTGCCTGATTTATCGAGGGTGGCGGCGTTTCTGTATTGGCACCATCCGTCTCATCGACCACGGATTCATCGCTGTCGGCTCCAGCGGCCTCCGCCACGACGGGTTCGGACCCTGCGACGGCAGGCGCTGCATCCTTCGTGTCCACCTTGCCGTCACTGCGGCGCGCCCGGCGCTGGTAAAGCGCAAAACGGAGAGCGCGGTAGCGCGCTCTGGCCGCCCATACCACGTTCTCCACACCGTCCAGCTCGTCTTCATAGGCCTGCGCCAGCGCCTGCTTGTACGACCCCAACCGTTCGCTCGCCAGATCTTCGACGCGCTCCATCAGGTTGAACCACAGTGGCGACACCAGAAGCGAGATGGCCGTCACCGCGATCGCCAGGCGATAGATGTCGGCGCCGAATGCGCCCGAGGCGAAGCCCGCCGCCGCGAGCACAAAGGAAAACTCGCCAATCTGCGCCATCGACAGTCCGGCAAGCAAAGCCGTCTTCGGATCAGACCCGGTGATCCGCAGCAGAAAAATGTTAAGCGCGGTCTTCAAACCCACCACCAGAAGCGCTGCTGCGACCACCAGCGCGATATTGGCGAGAATGAAATCGAGGTCGATCAACAGACCGATAGAGAGAAAGAACACCACCAGAAGAATGCTCTGGATTGGTTCGATCACCGGGATCACCCGGCTGCGAAGCGTCGAATTGCCGACGATAATGCCTGCAAGAAACGCCCCGTAAACCGGCGACAACCCCGCCAGGCCAGAAAGGGCAGCAGCCGAAAAGCACAAGGCCAGGGACCCGAGGGCCAGAAGATCGATATTGTCCTCGATTGCCGCTGCAAAGGGCAGCTTGAGCTTCGGATTACGCCCGAACCACCACAACAGGCCGGCCAGCAGCGCCACAGCAACCACCACCTTGAAAGCAACCTCTCCCAGATCAAATCCATCGCCCCCGAGGCTTGAAACCAGGATCAGCATCGGAACAACAGCGATATCCTGCGCAATCAGCACGCCAACCGCCACTCGCCCGGGCGCACCGCGCAATTCGCCCATTTCATCAAGCATCTTCATCGCCACGACCGTGCTCGACAGCGCGATGATGAAGCCCAGAATGAGCGTTTCGGATGGACTGGCGTTCAGCAGGAACGCCAGTAGCGCCGCCAGCACCATCGAGGCCAGCAATTGCCCACCTGCGACAATAACTGCCTGCCTGAGGCTGAGCACGAATGCCTTGATGGACAGCTCCATGCCGATGAAGAACAACAGCACGACCACGCCAAGTTCAGCCAGCAGAGACACGTTTTCCGATGTCGAGATAACGCCCAGCCCGGTGGGGCCCAACGCCAGGCCAGCGAGGATGAAGCCGACCAGCGGCGGTTGCCGCAAGCGCATGAAGCCAAGCCCCATCAGTGCTGCAATAGCCACCGCAACGGCGATTGCCACCATCGCGTCACCATGATGCGCTGATTGCACTGCAGCATCGACCACTTCGGTCGCTGCCTCGACTACATTGCTTGCCGCGTCCACCGCCTGAGCGAGATTCTCATCCATGCCAACTCCTTGCCCAGCCAGACTAGAGGATCAATGACGGTCATGAAAGGCTTGCGAGGCAATTGTATTGCAGTGCAGCGTTCTCAAGCCGTGCACTCGGCATAGCACGCCCAGCCGCTGAGCTGGCAGCAAAACATCGCTTTTGACCCACTCGATCCCGGTCGCGGCACCTCCTTCGCGCCCCATCCCCCGTGAGCCGTTTCTTAGAAAAGCGCCTTGTCATTATTCTAGGATATTAGTATGAATTTTGCATCATGTGGCAAGATCCCCGTGTGATGCTGAGGAGAGTTTGCAACGGGCCTCCATCGAGGTCATTGTAGTTTTGGGAGGAACAATTCATGAAAATTAGGAATATTGCACTGGCCGCACTGGCGTCGACAATGTTGACGGCAACATCCGCACCTGCATTTGCCGCACCTACAACGCTGAAATGGGCACATGTCTATGAAACCAGCGAACCATACCACACCTGTGCCGTCGCAGCCTCCGATATGCTGTCAAAGGCAACCGATGGCCGCTACGACATTGAGGTCTTTCCGGCCTCTTCGCTGGGCAAGGAAGTCGACATCAACGAAGGCCTCGGGCTGGGGACTGTCGACATCATCTATACCGGCCAGCTGTTTGCCGGGCGCTCCTACGGGCCCATCGCTATCGGCGGTGCACCGTTCATGTTCCGCGACTTCGATCACTGGGACAATTACCGCAATTCCGATCTTTTCGGCGAAATGTCGAAAGGCTATGAAGACGCCTCGGGCAACCATATCACCTCGATGACCTATTACGGTCAGCGCCATGTCACCTCCAATGTCGAGATCAAGACACCCGCAGACATGGAAGGCCTGAAGATCCGTGTGCCGAATGCGCCGCTCTACATGATGTTCCCGCTGGCCGTTGACGCCAATCCGACACCGATCGCCTTTGCCGAGGTCTATCTTGCTCTGCAGCAGGGCACCGTCGACGCCCAGGAAAATCCGCTGCCGACCATCCAGGCCAAGAAATTCTACGAAGTGCAGAAATTCATCACGCTGACCGGACATATCAGCGACGCGCTGATGACCATTGTCAGCGGTTCGACCTGGGGCGGCATGACACCCGAGGATCAGGCAGCACTTGACGGCGTGCTCGATGAGACCGCGGTTTGCGCCAGCAATCAGATCATCCAGAAGGAAAAGGATCTGGTACAGTGGTTCAAGGACAATGGCGTCACCGTCAACGAAGTTGACCGGACGCCATTCCGCGAAGCCACAATGAAGCTGCACAACGGTCCCGACGCCACCTGGGACCAGGCCACTTACGACAAGCTGCAAGCTATCAAGTAACCCAGACGGACATTTGCGTTGCGCGGCGGCCCATGGCCGCCGCCTCTCAATTCCTTCGGAGGTTGCCTGATGTCGGCAAAAGACAAATCCACAGATGAATCCTCGATTGCCAAACTGATCCACGAGGAAGACGAGGACCTGACCGGTTTCCAGTGGGACGACGGACTGGTGCTGTCCGTGTTCTGGGCGCTGGCCTTTGTGGTCTTTCTGCAGTTCTTCACCCGCTATGTGCTCAACAATTCGCTCGGCTGGACCGAAGAGATCGCCCGCTTTCTGTTGATCACGGTGACATTTCTCGGCGCGGTCATGGCGGTCCGCCGCGAAAGCCACATCGCTGTCGAGCTGGCGTTTCGCTGGCTGTCACGGCCGGTGCGCAAGCTGCTGCAGTATTTCATCGATATAGCCTCAATCATCTTTTACGGCTTCATGGGCTATTTATGCACCCAGGTTGCCGGCAGAACCCAGCAGAAGATGGTCTCGCTCGATTTTCCGAAATCATCGATCTACTGGTTCATCTCCGCCTGCTTTCTGGCCATGACGATCTACGCCCTGATCGTGTTCTGGCGCCATTTACGCTCGGGCAGCAGCCGGCTGATCGACCCCGAAACCGCCAAGGCAACCGGCCCGACGCTTTGACCCGCCCCGCCATCGCCCTCATCGCTTCGAGCAAAGGCACACCATGCTCCTGACCCTTCTCTTCGTCATGGTCTTCGCGCTGATCATGCTCGGCATCCCGGTCGCCATCGCGCTGGCCGGCTCCTCGGCCGTGTTCATCCTGCTTGACGGTCACGTACCCGGTCTTGTCGTCGCGCACCGCATGATCAATGGCGTCGATTCCTTTCCGCTGCTGGCAGTGCCGTTCTTCATCCTTGCCGGCAATCTGATGAACACCGCCGGCATAACCGAACGCATTTTCGATTTCGCCAAGGCGATGATCGGCTGGCTGCCGGGCGGGCTTGGCCACGTCAATATCGGCGCTTCGGTGATCTTTGCCGGCATGTCGGGCGCCGCTGTTGCCGACGCCGGCGGGCTCGGCGCCATCGAGATCAAGGCCATGCGCGACGCAAACTACGATCCGGGCTTTGCTGTCGGCATCACCGCCGCCTCCTCGACCATTGGCCCGATCATCCCGCCTTCGCTGCCGATGGTGATCTATGGCGTCGTTGCCGGCGCCTCCATCGGCCAGCTGTTTGCTGCGGGTTTTGTTCCCGGTCTGCTGATGGCGGTCGCATTGATGATCATGGTGGCCTTCTACGCCCGCCGCTATAAATATCCGCGTGACCAGGCCTTCCGGTTCTCTGTCCTGGGCCAGGCCTTCCTCCGCGCATTCCTGTCCCTGCTCACACCGGTGATCATCGTCGGCGGCATCCTCTCGGGCGCCTTCACGCCCACCGAGGCCGCGATTGCCGCCTGTGCCTGGGCGCTGATCCTCGGCCTGTTCGTCTACCGGACCCTGACTCTCCGGCGCTTTCTGAAAGTCTCGATGGACACAATCGAGACCACATCCGTGGTGCTGTTCATTGTCGCCGCCGCGTCCATCTTCGCCTGGATACTGACCTCCAACCGGGTGCCGGAACATTTCGCTTCGCTGATCCTTGGCGTGTCGGAAAATCCGATCATCATCCTGCTGCTGATCAACGTCATCCTGTTGATCGTCGGCTGCTTCATGGAAACGGTGGCCGCCATCACCATTCTGGTGCCGGTGCTGCTGCCGATCGCCGTGCATATCGGCATCGACCCGGTGCATTTCGGTGTCATTCTGGTGCTTAACCTGATGATCGGCCTGCTGACTCCGCCGGTCGGCATGGTGCTTTATGTGCTCTCGCGAGTGTCGAAAGTCCCATTCGAACGCTGTGTCAGCGCCACGGCGCCGTTCTTGATTCCGCTGTTTGCGGTGCTGTTGCTGGTGACGTTCTTCCCGATCTTCACCATGTGGTTGCCAACTCTGATCTATCGCTGAGTACCGGACCAGCCGGTAAAGACGCAAATAGGTCAGCCACGCACATCTAAAGCTTGTCGAACTCATCCTTGTCGACCGGCATCAACATCACGGCGGTCGCCATCACCGCAAAACCAAAGGTGGAGCCAAACGACAGCAGCAGGATGAAGATCGCTGCGACGCGGCTGGAAGACCCCAGCACAAGATCGCCAAAACCATTGATGTTGAAATAGACCACGCCAGCCGCCACCAGCCAGCCGATCAGGACGCCGAGCGCGGAGTTGATGAGGACAAAACGGATCAGTTTGGGCATGCGTGGTTCCCTGATCTGCAAACAATCTGGATAGAACAACCGCAACTATAGCGCCGATCGGCCCGAGCTCTTGCGTGACAGATGCGCGCAGTTCTATATGTTGATCCTGCCATGTCTTAGGCAGCCTCGAACACATTCAGCGACCCATCCGTCTCAAGCACCACTGAAGTAAGCGGTGACATCTCGGCCTTGCCATTGGCATGCAGGGCGGCGGTAATCTCCTCTTTCGAGATCCGCTCACGCCGCATCGCCCTGTCCTGACAGATGCCGCGATGCACCAGCAGCGTCGGATCGCTCTTGATCAGCTTCTCGAACGGCTTCCAGCGCACCGACAGCCAGGTCATGCCAAACTGCAGGGTGATCAGCAACGCGAGCGCCACAATACCCTCGATCAGAGGGATCGATTTGGTGATGATGATCGAAGACAGCATCGAGCCCAGGCAGATGGTGACGATGAAATCAAACGCGTTGAACTTGCTCAATGTCCGCTTGCCCGATGTCCTCAGCATGACGATCAAAGCCGCATAAGCCAGAACACCGGCGATCAGAATGCGGCCAATTCCGGCCCAATCATCGAAAAAGATCGGATTTTGCATGGTGGATTTCCCCGTTTGCATGATCGGCTGCAGAACCGCCATCATGATCACACGGCAGGTAGCAAGCCAGCCGGTGCGTCAATGACGTCACCGGTCAACCGCAAACGACGGCTTTGGTTCCCCTTCTCGCAGCAACCGCTGGAGCGGAGGCCAACGGCCTCAGTCCGCCATCGTCTCCAGGCTGGCAAATCCATCAGGGGCCCCCTCGCCGCCGAACGGCGTCGTCACCTCGACGAAGTCGTCCGGATAGAAGCCGTTGAACCGGGTCCTCAGCGACAGTGAATAGGCCCCGATATGGCCGATCTCGATCCAGTCACCGGTATCCACAGTTTCCGGCAGCCAGAAAGGCCGTGACAGGATATCGACGGAATCGCATGTCGCTCCGCACACCTTGAACGGCAGCACTTTATCGGCCTTGCCCTTGCGGATACGCCGTGCCGGATCCGGGATGAAGCGCGCCGGCAGCGTGATCTTGCCGGTCCAGCTGTCCGACAGTGAGGCCCAGATGCCATCATTGATGTAGAGCCTGCGGCCCTTACGCAACAGCACCCGTACAATCAGCGAGAAAGCCCGCGCCACCACCACGCGGCCCGGCTCGGCCACCAGCGGCATGTCGTCGAACGCCCATTCGGTAATGTTGGATCTGAGTTCACCCATCAGATCTTCAAGCGGCGGCATCGGCTTTGCCTTGCGGTTCGGATCATGTCCATAAACCGCCGGAAAGCCGCCACCGACATCCAGTCCGACCAGCGGCACGCCTGCACGGTTGCGCACCCAGTCGGCAGATTTGAGCGCCAGCTCATAGGATTCCGCTTCTTCAACCTGGCTGCCGACGTGAAAGCACAGCCCCACCTTGAAGCCGATCTTGTCCAGCCGCTGCACCAGTTCCACCGCATGGCCCGGCGCCGCACCGAATTTCTTTGACAGCTCGTACATGGCGTGGCCCTTGGTCTGCAGCCGCACGAAAATGCTGATCGAGCCCGGATCGAGATCAAGCGCCCGGACAATCCTGAGCACCTTGGCGATCTCGTCCTCATGATCAAGCGACATCACCCGGATGCCATATTTTTCCAGCGCCAGCCGGATGTCGGATTGCGCCTTGACCGGATGCATATAGAGCATCTCGGCATCCGGAGAGGCGGCGCGCACAGCTTCGAATTCACCCGGTGACGCCACATCGAAAATCTTCACGCCGGCTTCAACCAGCGTTTTCAGCACCATCGGTTCGCCATTGGTCTTGACCGCATAGGCCGTGTCCCCGGGAAACAGCTTCATGAACTGAACCGCATCCTGCTTCAGCACGTCGGGCCGGAAACAGTACAGCGGATGATCCGGCCTGAGCTTGAGTGCGGCGTCGGTACCGGTGGCGAATCGTTGCATGTGTGTCTCCAGATTGTTTTGCGACAGTATCAACAGCCCGGACGACCGGCAAATGACACTGAATTGCGCTTCCTGGCTGATTTCGGGTGGTGCCGGCCATGTTGGTGTGACAAGCATCTGCAGCCACAGCAGGGAAACTCCAATGCCTCAATCGCCCAATCGTTCCATGGATTTAGCCACCTGGAGCCTGCTTGTCCTGCTCGGCTTCATCTGGGGCGGGTCGTTCTTCTTCGGGCGCGTCGCAGTCCAGCATGTGCCGCCAATGACGCTGGTGCTGTTCCGGGTCGCACTGGCGGCGATAGCACTGCATCTGGCCTTTGGCCGGCTTCCGGGTTTCTACCCGACACTGATTGACCGCTGGCGCGCACTGCTGTTGCTGGGCCTGATCAACAACGCCATTCCCTTCACCCTGATCTTTCTCGGCCAGACCGAGATAGGCTCGGGTCTGGCATCCATCCTTAATGCCACGACGCCACTATGGGCCGTTCTGGTGGCTCAGGTTTTCACCACCGACGAGAAAATCACCCCCGCCAAGCTGATCGGCTGCGCGCTTGGGCTCGCAGGCATGGTGCTGCTGATCGGCCCGGCGGCGCTCGGGATTGCCGACAGCCCGCTCTGGGCCAAGCTGGCTGTCGTCGGTGCGGCAGTCTCCTACGGTTTCGCCGCCTCCTTCGGCAAGCGCTTCAAGGGCGTGTCACCACGCATCACCGCCACCGGCCAGCTGACGGCCTCCACCCTGATCATGTTGCCCCTGGCTCTCATCGTCGACCAGCCCTGGACGCTGCCGATGCCGCCGGTCAATGTCATTGCCGCCATGCTGGCACTGGCGCTGGTCTCCACGGCCTTCGCCTACATCCTGTTTTTCCGTATCCTCAGCGTCGCTGGCGCTACCTCCGCTTCGCTGGTCACATTGCTGGTGCCGCCCGCCGCAATTCTGCTCGGAGTGCTGTTTCTGGGAGAAAGCCTGTCGCTCACCGAGGCGCTTGGACTCGGCCTGATTGCACTTGGCCTCTTGTCACTGGACAACCGGCTGGGCATAAAACGTCTCGGAAAGGCCTGATCGCCTCTCTGAAAGCTGAGGCGAAAATGGACACAAATCGCATGATGAGCCTGGCCGCACTGGTCAAGGCGCGCAACGCCGGCAAGGCCAACCCCGAGCTGATGGTGGCGCTCTGCCGCGATGCCATCGCCCGCAAGGATGAGCACATCAGGGCTTTCGCACATGTGGCAGATCAACCCGAACCACAGAGCAATGGCCCGCTCGCGGGCGTTGCCATCGGAATCAAGGACATCATCGATACCTTCGACCAGCCGACATGCTACGGCTCAGCCGCCTATGAGAGCTACCAACCCCGTGTCGATGCGGCAATCGTCGATCTTGCGCGCAGACAGGGCGCGACCATCATCGGCAAGACCGCGACCACCGAGTTCGCCTATTTCCAACCGGCCCGAACCGTCAATCCGCACAATCATGCCCATACACCCGGTGGGTCGTCCTCCGGGTCGGCTGCCGCCGTTGCCGCCGGTATGATTCCCGCTGCCATCGGCACCCAGACCG
>CAXBIE010000077.1:0-22806 GCA_963975635.1 uncultured Hoeflea sp.
AACCCGGCCTTTTGACGCCGGTTCCGCCACCACTGAGGAGGGCTGAATTCCGGGTTCTGACGCGATTGGAACGGGTTTTTCTTGCTGAAATGAAACTGAATTGTAACCGGCCCACAACTTGCTGAGGTCGTCGAAGGTGATCGTGACAGTGTAAGCCTCTGGTGTCCCGGTACGCCTCATACGGGTGATTACCTTCATTACCCTGCCATCCGCACTGTGAAGCTCTTCCAGAGCATCATACGGGGTGCCGGTTTCAAGCACGCGTTTCTCAAGCTTTTCAAACCGTGCTGCAAGTTCGGGACCCACGAAATCAGCGGCTTTTCTTCCCAGAATGTATTTGCGCGGCAATCCGAAGACTTTGCAAAACGCATCATTGACCATGACATAGCGAAGCTCGGAATCCTTGACCAACACCTGAATGCTCAGATCGTCGAGAATGCCTTTGACCAAATCAGCGTTTCTGAGAAACTCCGCCGCCTCTTCCTGAGTGGTCTTCTGATCCGTAATATCCTCGGAAATGGCTATCAGAAGACCATCCGGCATTCGCCGCTTGCGCAACCTTATCCAACGCCCATCGCTAAGTTTTTCAACGCTTTCATAGCGTTCGCGCCAGTGAATGGCGATCCGTTCGGCAACCCAGTCCTCCCGCGAGATCTGGCGCGTCTCTCCATTCAATGACCCCAGCACGCGGGCATCGGTGTCGTATGTCGCATTGAACAGATCACGCAACCGCGCCCCGGGCTTGAGCAAGCCCGGGTCAACATCAAAGAAGCTCAGGAAATGCGTACTTGCAGCAATCAGCGTATCATTGCGATCATAGATCATGATCCCGACATCAAGCACGGAAGCGAGAGCTTCGATCCTTTTTACGTCATCAACAGGTCTTCGGGTGTCGGTTTCGTTCAACGCCATCTACTTCATTCCGATGCCCGGTCTGATGAACGGGATCATGCTAAAGGCCGCACTGCACGACCCTTTCCACGACCTTCGAGCAACCGTCCGACGAGGGAGCGAATGCTGCCAGAAACGTCTCACGAATATGGCACGGGAGGGTTAAGCCCCGCTTAACCACGATTGCAGATCCGTGGAAGTTGATGCCGAGTGGAAACCGGCCTGATGAACAAAAGCCCAATGGGGAACCTTTTTCCTGCTTCAATTTCCTGACACACATTGCGCTTGAGCCCGAATCCCTGAACATGAGACCATGCGCGTCCATCAACTGCCAGAAACCCTGATCAACCAGATCGCCGCCGGTGAAGTCATCGAGCGGCCTGCGAGTGTTGTGAAGGAACTTGTCGAGAACGCGATAGATGCGGGCGCACGCCGGATCGAGATTGCCACGACCGCCGGCGGCAAGGCGCTGATCCGGGTCATCGATGACGGTCTTGGAATGGACGCCGAGGACCTGACGCTCGCTGTTCGCCGACACTGCACCTCGAAACTCGATCAGAGGCTTGATGACATATCCACACTCGGATTTCGAGGCGAGGCCTTGCCCTCCATCGGTTCCGTGGCGCGATTGACGATCCGGTCCCGGCCGAAAGACATGCCGCACGCCAATGAAGTGTCTTTGGCAGGTGGAGTACCGGCTCCGCTTCGACCGGCAGCGGCCAACCAGGGGACCACAGTCGAAGTCCGCGACCTGTTCTTTGCTACTCCGGCGCGGCTGAAATTTCTCAAATCGGATCGCGCCGAAACGGCAGCAATTACCGAGATCGTGAGGCGAATAGCCATCGCCTTTCCTGCTGTTCGCTTTACTCTCTCGGGCCCGGATCGCTCGACCCTGGATCTTCCTGCGACCGGCGAAGACCGGCTGGCGCGAATTGCCCAGGTTCTGGGTGATGAATTTGCCGCCAACACAATTGCGGTTGATGCCACTCGCGAAGAGGTCGGGCTTGCAGGTCACATCGGACTGCCGACGTGGAACAAGGCGAATTCGCTGTCGCAATATGCCTTCGTCAATGGCCGCCCGGTCCAGGACAAACAGATCCTTACTGCCATTCGCGCCGCCTATTCCGATACGCTGCCGCGCGGACGCTATCCGGTGGCCGTATTATGGATCACGCTTGATCCGGCACTCGTGGATGTCAATGTTCACCCGGCCAAATCAGACGTCAGGTTTCGCGATCCGGGTCTTGTGCGCGGGCTAATCATCGGGGCGATCCGCCAGGCACTGATATCGGATGGAGACCGCGCTTCACCATCTGCCAGCACCGGGCTTGCACAGGCCTTCAGGTCCCCCGACAGGTTCCGGGAGGCGTCGCCTGCCACTCAGTTCGGTTATGGTCAATCAGGTGGTCTCGCAACGGCAGCCCCGTCCGGAGGCTGGCATGCCACCTCTTCGCCATCACGGCCACTAAATGGTTTTGGCACAGGTTTTTCGGAACAAGCGCAGCCGGAGATCGCCGAAACGGCCATGCCCTCGGCGCGGTCGGACGACAGTTTGGCTGATCTCTCCACTCTCGAGAAACCGCTTGGTGCAGCACGCACCCAGATCCATGAAAACTACATCGTGGCGCAGACCCGCGACGGGCTGGTGATCGTCGATCAGCATGCCGCCCATGAACGGCTGGTCTTCGAGCGATTCAAAACGGCGCTGAAGGCGGGTAAGGTTGCGTCCCAAATTCTGCTGCTGCCTGAAATCATCGACCTGCCGGAGGACGATTGCGACCGGTTGGCGGAGCGCGCCGCGGATCTGGCAGAGTTGGGCCTGGTGCTGGAGCGTTTTGGACCTGGCGCAATTGCTGTGAGAGAAACCCCCTCCATGCTGGGCGAGGCCGATGTTGCCGGCCTTGTCCGGGACATGGCGGACGAAATTGCCGAGTGGGACAGCTCAACCGGCTTGCGCGACAGGCTTGAGGCGGTGGCGTCAACGATGGCCTGCCACGGTTCTGTCAGGTCAGGCCGGCGGCTGGTCACGGAAGAAATGAACGCTTTGCTGCGCGAAATGGAACGCACGCCCGGCTCAGGCCAGTGCAATCACGGCCGACCGACCTATATCGAGCTGAAGCTGACTGACATTGAAAAACTGTTCTCGCGCCGTTGATACGCAATGCAGCCACCTGATCGCGGAATCTTGCAATTCGGCCGCCAAGACGGCATAGAACAGCCACTATGAAAACCGGGAGCAGTCCTCATGAACCGTTTTGAAGGCCCGGGCGAGCGTCCGGCAAAAATTCGTTATCTCGACGGCGATTTTCAGATCGTGATGCCAGGCAATCACGTGGTTTGCGCGGTTACCGGCAAGGTCATCCCGATTGAGGAACTGAAATACTGGAGCGTGGAGCGGCAGGAGGCCTATGTCGACGTGAACGCCTCCGTGACAGCCGATCAGCGCGCGGGACTGCTGCCTGAAAAGTGAAACACAGAATCGTCAGCTAAGCACGGCGGCGCTGGAATGCGGTCAATGCGTTTTCAATAATCACATTCGGGACTTCCGGGCTGTCAAAGGCCAGATCAATCTCCAATACAGACGATTTTTCCACCAGCTCAAGCGCCCTGCCATGTCCCGCTTGCAGGCGGACATAGTCCTTGGATGTGGTGATCAGGTCGAGACCATATAATTCCGCTTCCGCCAACAGCTCTTTCGCCTCGTCGTCCGTAAACGGGTGATGGTCGGGAAAGCTCTTGCGTTGTGCCAACCGGACATGGGCGTCCTCAAGCGTCTTGAAGAATTTTTCCGGATCGCCGATCGCGGCAAATGCCAGACAATTCCGGTTTCTGAATTGCGCACTATTTCGAGGCTGAAACCGCGCCAGATGGATCGGCTTAGCAGCGCGTGCTGCCAATCTGATCATCGGATCTGCGCCATCTCCCTCACCCACCACAATCAGCGCATCGGCATGACGAACCTGATCAATCACCGGCGCCCGCACCGGACCGGCAGGAAACACACAGCCATTGCCAACGCCGCGGCGGGCATCCACCACCAGCAGAGCCTGGTCAAAAACCAGCCGCGCACTTTGAAAACCATCATCCATGATGATGAGATCAATGCCCTGGTCCAGCAGCAAATCGGCGCCTTCCGCCCGGTCGGGAGAGACCACCGTAGTCGCCTTGGCGGCGAGCAGCATCGGTTCGTCTCCAACGAGCCTGGCCGTATCTTTTGTCAGATCAACGACCGTTGCGTGATGGACGCCACCGCCATAACCGCGGGACAAAAACCCCGGTTTCAAGCCCCGGGCAATCGCTGCATTGGCGAGCGCCAGTGCCGTGGGCGTCTTGCCGGACCCGCCGACCGTGAAATTACCGACGCAGATAACCGGAACGGCCACAGCCTTGCGAACCCTGCGATCCATGATGCGGCGCGCAACGCGCCCGTAGATCCATCCGAAGGGAGAGAGTATCGCGGACTGTATGCCGGAAGACTGCCACCAGAACGGTGGGGCTTCGCTCACCATTGCCCACCTCCGCGGCTCTCCGTATTCTCGTTGTCGCGCGGCAGAAGCCGGGCCTTGACGGTCAGCGGGTTGATGTAGGGTTCAAGCGCACGGATGGTGGCTTTCAATGCACCGCGCATATCACGCAGGGTCTTGTCGCCACCTTCGGCCATGGTCTGCCGGGCCTGCGGATTCGACAGCAGAAAATGGACGGCCTTTGCCAGCATCTCGCCATCACGCACATAACGCGCACCGCCATTCTTGAGCAGTCGGGCATAGCTCTCCCTGAAATTTTCAACATTGCTGCCCGACAATACGGCGCAACCGAGCATGGCGGGTTCAAGCGGGTTCTGTCCGCCACCGCCCTTCAGTGATTTCCCGACGAAGGCGATTTCGGTGAGATTGAGATAAAGTCCCATCTCGCCGATCGTGTCTCCGAGATAGACATCCGTAGACGGTTCGATCACGTCACTCCGCGACCGGCGCGCAACCTTCAGGCCTCTCCCGGTCAGCATGGCTTCAATCGCATCGGCGCGATCGGGGTGACGCGGAACCAGGATGGTCAGCTGCTTGTGGCGCGGCGACAATGTCTTGTGCACCGCTGCGGCAATCTCGTCCTCTCCCTCGAATGTCGAAATTGCCGCCCATGTCGGCCGATCCCTGATCTGTCCCTTGAGCCTGTCGAGTTCCTTTGCATCCCAGGGCGGGGCGGTCGTGTCCACCTTGAGGTTGCCCGACACAGACACAGGACGCGCTCCCAGCGCCAGGAAACGCTCTGCGTCGAGATCCGATTGGGCGACCACATGGGAGAGGTTTTCAAACAAGGCGTCGGCAAGGCTGGGGCGCTTGCTCCAGCGCGCAAAGGAACGGTCAGAGAGGCGGCCGTTGACCAGAACCTGCGGCGTTCTTCGGACACCCAGCTCCAGAATGGTCATCGGCCAGATTTCGGATTCGGCGATAATGGCGAGATCGGGTTTCCAATGATCGAGGAACCGGGAGACCGCCGGCTTCAAATCCAACGGCACATATTGATGGATGACGTTGTCACCAAGCCGCTCGCGCGCGACACCTGCCGATGTGACCGTCCCGGTGGTCAGCACGACGGCAATGCCACGACGGCGCACTTCACGGATCAAGGGAACCACAGCCGTGGTTTCACCGACACTGGCGGCATGGAACCAGACCAGAGGCCCGTCCGGCCGGTCGATCTTTGAACGGCCATAACGTTCGTTGCGGCGGGTGCGTTCTTCCTTGCCCTTGGCAGCGCGAATGGCGAGATAAGGGCCAAGCAACGGATAGATCCCCGCGCCGAACCAGCGGTAACCGACAAGCGCCGCTCGTGCCCAACCGCGGCTCATGTGCGCTCCTCGACGGCGCGCATCGCTTCGTCCGTGACACGATTGAGTTCCGCAGTCACCTTCAAACGGGCATCCGCCATTTCCTTTTCATTCGCCTCCGGCCCAACATAAATGGGCGGGGCGAGCCGCACGCTGCGCGTGCCGAACGGCAAGTTGATGGTTGTCTTGTCCCAGGACTTTTCCAGCACCCGGCGGCGGCTGGTTGCCAGAGCCACCGGCACGATGGGGCGGCCGGAGATCTTTGCCAGTGTGACGATCCCCTCGCCCGCCTGGCGCGGCTGCCCCTTGGAGATATCGGCGATCATGACCACGTTGATCCCACGTTTGAGCGCATTGCGCATCGCCAACAGGGCTTTGACGCCACCCTTGCCCGTATCTCCGCGGGAAGCTTCACGGCCACCTGATCCCCGGATCACATCAATGCCGGCGCGCGCGAGAACACGTGCGTTGATTTCCGCATCTGTGCTGCGTGATACCAGTGAGGTGAATTTGCGGTCAGAGGGGCTGGCATAGGGAACCAGCAAATGCTGACCATGCCACAGCGCAAAGATCGCGGGCCATTCGCCCTCCAGCATCGTGTCCCAATCTGTCGACGTGCCATTGTCGCGATTGCTACGCCAGATCGAAGCAAGTGCCCAGCCGATCAGCGCAGACCCGGTCCGCTGGACCAGCTCCGACTGCAACAGCCTCTTGCCCAGACGCCGCCTGCTGAAGGTCTCGCCAAGCTGCCTGAGCTTCGGCGCGCTGTCGGCGTCCGGTTTGATCATCTCGTCTTTCGCCCCACGCCTTATGACGCGGTTTTGCTTTCATTATTCGGATCAAGCATCCGGTGCATGTGCACGATAAAGTAGCGCATATGAGCGTTGTCTACGGTCATTTGCGCCTTTGACTTCCAGGCAGCGTGTGCGGTGGCATAATTCGGATAGATTCCGACAATGTCCAATGCATCCAGATCCCTGAAGTTCATTGACTCCAAGCTCTCAAGCTCGCCGCCGAATACCAGATGCAAAAGCTGTTTGTTGTTGCCATCAGCCATGGGATCACTCCAAAAAACGGTGTCATTGATCAAAGCGGGGTTTGCGGCAATTCGATTAAAAGGTCAATGGCTCTCGGACCACTGCAGCAAACCCAGCAAACCCGTCACCTGCTGGTGTGACGCTGCGAGTAGCAGACCACGAGCCGGGTCTGGTTGATTGTATAGCATGCGCCGGCCAGACCCATCGACGAGAATATGTCCGGTTTCGGTAAGCAAAACATCAGCCGCGGCCAAATCCCACTCGCTGGCTTGAGGGCGAACATAGACCCCATCCAGCTCGCTATTGGCCACCGCCGCGACCCTGAGTGCCAGCGACGGCCCTCCGGCAACTTTGTCCAGTCCGGCCATTGCCCCGGGTCGCATGTGTTTGGCAACCACGTCCGGAACGGCGACGCGCAACCGTGCATCCTCAATGTCCGATTGAAGCGAGGTGAGCCGCACATCATTGAGGAAAGCCCCTCCGCCTGTATGTGCCTGCCAGACTTCACCTTTTGCCGGCGCAGCAAGAACGCCAGCCACCGGTTTGCCGTCTTCAACCAGGCCAACACTGACGCACCAATCCGGACGACCGCCGACATAGGCGCGGGTACCGTCGATCGGATCAACAATGAAAACCCGGCTGCATGCAAGCCGGTGCTCGGTATCCTCAGCCTCTTCCGAGAGCCAACCATAATCCGGACGTGCGGCAAGCAGCATTTTCTTGAGAAGCTCATCAATGGCGATATCAGCTTCGCTCACCGGAGAACGTCCCTCATTCTTGTACCAGACCTCCGGGTCCTGGCGGAAATGGGACATGCCGATATCAGCTGCCATACGGGATGCTGCGACCATCAACGCAAGATCTTCCGCATATGGCTCGTTGTCAGGCTCCATCACTCGCCCGCAAGGGTCATGCCTTCGATGGCAATGGTCGGCGCAGCAATGGAAAACTTGGTGTCGATGTCATTGGCAAAGGTCATGCGCTTGAACATGTCCTTGAGGTTTGATGCGATCGTCACCTCCGACACAGCGAAACTCAACTTGCCATTTTCGATCCAGAACCCGGATGCACCACGGCTGTATTCGCCGGTGACGCCATTGACGCCCTGCCCGATCAATTCGGTGACGTAAAACCCGGTGCCAACCGAGGCTATCAGCTCCTCAGCTGTCTGGTGGCCTGGATTGACGATGACATTGGTCGAAGACGGAGACACGCCACCGCCACGGCTTGCGCGCCCATTGCTTTTCAATCCAAGTTCACGCGCCACAGCGGTGGTCAGATACCATTGCTGCAACACGCCATCCTCAACCATTGTCAGCGGGCCCACAGACACGCCTTCGCCATCGAACGGGCGAGATCCGGGACCGCGGCGCACAAACGGATTGTCGACCAGCGTCAGCCCGTCAATCGCGACCTTCTTGCCCATCATATCCTTGAGGAAGGAAGTTTTGCGGGCAACCGATGCGCCATTGATCGCGGAAACGAGATGGCCAATCAGACCACGAGAGGCGCGGGGGTCGAAGACAACGGTAACGTTGGAGCCGGTCTTGACCTTGCGCGGATTGACCCGGGCGGCAGCACGCTCCCCGGCGCTCCGGCCAATCGCTTCGGCATCCTCAAGGTCGGCAAAGAAGACGCGGCTGTCGAAATCGTAATCCCGCTCCATCTTGACGCCTTCGCCGGCGATCACACTGACGGACCGGGAAAAACCGGAGCGCTCAAAGGCGCCGGAAAAGCCGTGCGAGGTGGCCAGAACCATGCCGAAAAGTCCGGTTCCGGCACCGGCGCCAATGGAGCTGGCGACACCGGGCACAGCCAACGCTGCCGCCTCGGCTGCTGTCGCTGCCTCAATCAGGCTGTCGGCAGAGGGTTCGGTCGGATCAAACAGGTCGAGATCGGGCCAGGTACTGGCGAGCATTTCGGCATCAGCGAGACAGGCATGTGGATCTTCGGGAGAAACACGTGCCATGGCGACAGCGCGTTCGGCAAGTGCATCGACATCCGCGCCCTGACCGGCAGTAACGGTCGCGACTTTCTGGCCGACAAACACCCGAAGGCTGAAATCGTCTGATTCGGCAGACTGGGTATTTTCGACCTGGCCATTGCGTACCGAAGCCGAGCGGGAGCGGCTGCGAACCACCAGCGCATCGGCCTGATCGGCACCCGCAGACCGGGCCCGCCCGATTAGCCGCTCGGCTTTTGCCAGCAAGTCTTCGGATTGTTGTGCATCACTCATGTTTTTTGGCCTTTCGCTTGGCTCTCATGTATTGTCCCGACCGTCAAGCATCAAGCCCAACATGGTCCATCCCGGCCCTTTAAACGACATTGGAGCGCACCGAATGGCTGGAGACGAAGCCAATCTTTATACCCAAGGCCTGGTTCTGCTTTGCGGAGCAGTGGTTGCAGCTCCGTTGTTCAAAAAGATCGGGCTTGGAACCGTTCTGGGCTATCTGGCTGCGGGTATCGTGATTGGTCCATTGCTGCGGATCATCACCGACGGCGAAGAGATCCTGCATTTTGCAGAATTCGGTGTTGTGCTGCTGCTGTTTATCATCGGGCTTGAGCTTAAACCATCACGGCTCTGGCAATTGCGGCGCGATATCTTTGGCCTCGGGCTTGTGCAGGTACTGGTCTCCGCGCTGGCATTAGTTGCGGCTGCTGCTGTGTTGGGTGCGCAACCCTGGACCGCCGCCGTGGTGATCGGCTTCGGGTTGGCATTGTCTTCGACCGCATTCGGCATCCAGATTCTGGAGGAGCGCGGTGACCTCAACACAAGGTACGGACAGCAATCATTTTCGATCCTGTTGTTTCAGGATCTGGCGATCGTACCGATTCTGGCTTTGGTTCCGCTGGTTGCGCCCGTGACGAGCGATGGCGGCGGGTCGATTTTTCTGGATATCGCCATCACCGTCGGGGCAATTGCCGCTTTGCTGGTTGCGGGAAGATACCTGCTGAATCCGCTGTTTCAGGTGATTGCCGGAACCGGAGCCAAGGAAGCCATGATTGCGGCTGCACTTTTTGTTGTGCTCGCCTCCGGCTCGCTGATGCAATTCGCCGGGCTTTCCATGGCACTTGGCGCCTTCATCGCCGGTGTAATGCTGGCTGAATCATCCTACCGGCATGAACTTGAGGCCGATATCGAGCCGTTTCGCGGCATCCTGCTCGGCTTGTTCTTCATGGCCGTAGGCCTGTCGCTCGATCTCGCCGTGATTGCCGACAACATTGTCCTGATTCTGATTGCGGTGCCGGTGCTGATGGTCATCAAGGCGCTGGTGATTTACGGCGCATGCCGGGCCTTCGGTTCCAGCCACAACAACAGCATACAGATTGCCGGATTGTTGCCGCAGGGTGGTGAATTCGGTTTTGTCATCTTCAGCGCTGCGGCTGCTGCGGGCGTCTTCTCCCAATCAACCGCCTCGCTGCTGGTGGCGATCGTCACCATCTCCATGGCGCTGACACCGTTGGCAGCACTGCTGGCAAACCGGCTGATGCGCGAGTCAACGGACGAGCAGATGGACGAGGATTTCGCAGGCGCGGGCTCCGACGTGTTGATGATCGGGTTTTCGCGTTTTGGGCAGATCGCGTCGCAGATCCTGCTGGCGGGCGGATCGGATGTCACCATCATTGATCAGTCCGCAGATCGCATCCGGTCGGCTTCAAAATTCGGATTCAAGATCTATTTTGGCGACGGCACCCGCAAGGATGTGCTCGTGGCGGCGGGAATACAGCGCGCCAAAATAGTTGCTGTTTGCACTCACAAACAGGAAATCACAGACCGGATTGTCGACATGATCCAGGCAGAATTCCCGACCGCCCGGATTTTCGCCCGGGCCTATGACAGAACGCATACCTTGTCGCTGCGCGCCCGTGGCGTGGACTACGAGGCGCGTGAAACCTTCGAATCCGGAATGCTTTTCGGGCGCAAGACCCTTGAAGCGCTTGGTACGTCGGAAGATCAAGCGGCGGCCATCAGTGAAGATGTGCGTCACCGCGACGAGGAGCGGCTGGCAATCCAGGCCGTGGAAGGTATTCTGGCCGGGCGGGAGAAGCTGCATACCCGCCCGGTCACGCCGGAACCGCTGATCAAGCCAAAACGGGAATCCGAGCGACTGGACAAACCGCTGCAGGAAAGCACCTCCCTCACCGATCCGGCATGAGGTTGCTGGGCGGCCTCAACCAAGCCTCCGCTCATCTGCTTTGATGCCACAAGTACGACTGAAGAGCGAATACGCACCAGCGGAACCAAATCCGGCCAATCGCGTTTGTCTCCTGATATTTGAAAAAGGAGACGTTCCATGGCTCACCAAGACCGCGAAACCACTGTTGTCACCACCGGCTCCGGCGGGGCCGGCTGGTTCGTCGCCATCGTGCTTCTCGCCGTGATCGCATTTGGCGGTTTCTACATCTACAATACCGGTGCGTTGAACGGCGGCAGCGACATCAATGTCTCCATCGATGTTCCCGACGAGATCGCACCCGCTGTCCCGTCGAACTAACCCTCGATCATCAGTGATTTTCATTGCAGGCCATGAGCGACATCGTTCATGGCCTTCTGTCGTTCGCTTGGGTGATCGCTTTTTGCGATCCAATCGTGCACTGGACCCGTTGCGTTTCTGTCAAGCAAAGCCAGTTTGATCACCTTCAAAGTCGAGGCACTGACTTTGCTTCGAACTGGACAAAATGCTCAAACCGGATATCACGCTTGGTCTCAAACCACTTCGATCCGGAAAGACAGGTCATGACTCCATTTCATCTTGCGTTCCCAATTCGCGACATTGAAGAGACGCGCCGGTTCTATGGCGACGTCATGGGCTGCCCGATGGGACGCTTCACCGACAGCTGGATCGATTTCGATCTCTTCGGCCATCAAATGTCCGGGCACGTTCGCGCGGATGCGGGTACTGGCGCTGCCTCCGGAACTGTCGACGGGCACTCGGTTCCGATCCCGCATTTCGGTGCGGTGCTCGAGATGAAGGACTGGAAGGCGCTTGCGGCCAAGCTAGAGGCGGCGGACGGGATCGACTGGATCATGAAACCGACATTGCGGTTCGAGGGCCAACCCGGCGAGCAGGCGACCCTGTTTCTTCGCGACCCCTCCGGCAACGCACTCGAGTTCAAGGGCTTTGCTGACCTGAGCCAGGTCTTTGCTTCGTGAGCCGTGACAAGCCTGTGACAGCCGTGGAACAATCGCGTTCCGGCGGGCAGGCAAAGTTCGTCACCGGTTCGACCATGCGGCACGTTGTGGTCATGACGGCGACCGGTTCGATCGGGCTGGTCGCAGTGTTCATCGTCGACGCTCTCAACCTTTTCTACATATCCTTGCTCGGCCAGCAGGAACTTGCGGCCGCCATCGGTTATGCGGGAACCTTGCTGTTCTTCAGCACCTCCGTTGCCATCGGCCTGTCAATTGCTGCCACCGCGCTGACGGCGCGCGCATTGGGCCGCGGAAACCGTGGTGAGGCGCGAGAGATCGCAGGCGCTTCAATCGCCTACATGATCCTGATCATGACGGCTACCGTGGCGCTGTCCTATCCATTTCTCACGGACATGGTTCTGATGATGGGAGCAAAAGGGGAGACTGCGAAGCTTGCAACCGAATTCATGCAGATCGTCCTGCCTTCCCTCCCCATTCTGGGGATCGGAATGTGTTTGTCGGCTCTGCTCCGTGCCGTCGGCGACGCCAAAAGGGCCATGTATGTAACGTTGGGGGCCGGCGCCCTGACTGCAGTGCTTGATCCGGTGTTCATCTTCGGCTTCGATCTCGGTATTCACGGGGCAGCTATCGCCACCGTGATTTCGCGTTTCGCACTGGTTGGCATCGGGCTGTATTCCCTTCTCCGGATTCACAATCTCGTCGCGATGCCTTCGCTGACAATCATCAGGCGCGAGATCCGGCCATTTCTTGCGATCGGACTGCCCGCATTGATGACCCAGATTGCCACTCCGGTGGGCAATACTTTCGTCACAACCACCATGGCGGAGCACGGCGATGCCGCCGTAGCGGGCTGGGCCGTGGTCGGGCGTTTGATACCGGTGGCATTCGGCGCACTGTTCGCGCTATCAGGCGCCGTTGGTCCGATCTTGGGCCAGAACTATGGCGCCAAGCGTTATGACCGTCTGATATCGACCATGCGTGACAGCCTGTTGTTCATCAGCATCTACACGCTTGTCACCTGGGCGGTGCTGGCGCTGTTCAGGAACCAGATTGCAGATCTCTTCGGTGCGACCGGCGAGGCCCGGGAGGTGATCGTGTTTTTCTGCCTGTTCGTGGCGGGAAGTTTCGTGTTCAACGGCATGCTGTTCGTGGCCAATGCGGCGTTCAACAATCTTGGCTATGCGCTTTACTCGACAGTGTTCAACTGGAGCCGGTCCACCCTCGGCGTGATCCCGTTCGTCTGGCTCGGGTCGTTGTGGTACGGCGCACAGGGCGCGTTGGCCGGTTACGGTCTGGGTGCGGTGGTGTTTGGTCTCGCCTCGATCATCGTCTGCTTCCGAGTCATCACCAAGATAGAAGAGCGGGATGGCGGCGTTCCCGGAGAGCTTGTAGTACGACCACCGCCGGCAGGCCAGTCCGCCTTTACCAGCGGCAAAGCGTCTACGCTTTAGGTCCTATTTGAAAAAGGCAAATGCGGCGTCGAGATCGCGTTTGAGCTGCTCGGCGACATCTTTTGATTCCGCCAGAATGTCTTTCGCCTTGAGAAAGTCGAGAACACGGAACTGGTGCACTTCGGGCCTGAGAAGAATGTGCGGCGGATGGGCCTGGCGTTTCATTTCGATGATGGATTGCATCATCAACTGGCTGGCACCGAACATCATGTCGACAGTCGACGGCGGCTCCCCGGGGATTCCCGATGGCAGACCAACCACATCGACGCCAATGATGATGTCGGCTAGGCCGGACAACTGATCGAACGGCACCGGATTGAAGATCCCGCCGTCAATCATGATCCTGTCGTCGATCACCACGGGACGGAAGACGGCCGGTATCGCCGCTGACGCTGCTATCGCAGTGCGCAAGTCGCCCTCGGTGCAGACCACTTCGCAGTGGCCATAATAGTCGGTGACCATGATTTTGGTGGGGATTTCAAGATCTTCAAATCTTCGCGCGACAGTATCAGGCAAAAACGCCTCGAGAATACGCTCGACGTTGAACTGACCAAGACGAAGGCCGCCTTCCATGGCGTCCTTCATTCCCCGCGGGCGCGCCTTCCAGATCCGGCTGATGGCGTTGCCCGGTTTTCCGATCGTCTCCAGCGTATGGGCGCGGATCTCCTCGCCTGACAGGCCAGAGCCCATTGACGCGCCCATGATTGCACCTATCGACGATCCGGCAATAGCCACGGGCTTGATGCCCATTGCGTCCAATGTCTCGATGATGTGGATATGGGCTATCCCCCGCGCGCCGCCACCGCCAAAGGCGATTGCCACAGTCGGGTCGGAACTCCGAACCGGTTTTTCCGGCGACACTGTACTGACATCACTCATTGTCGAGACTGCTTTCCGTGGCTTGCACCGCCACTACGCGATCAGCGGATCCGTCTTTGTCAGTATAGCGAAAAAAGCGCATTTTTGTGTCACCAAAAGCGCGGCTGTCGAGAAGCTCAAACCCTTGCCCCGGATCAGGCTCAGCTGCGGTTTCCTCCTCAAGCACAACCAGGGCACCCTGCGCAATCCATCCGCCACGGGCCGCCGACGCCAATGCACTATCGCCCAGCCCCTTGCCATAGGGTGGGTCGGCAAAGACCAGATCGAAAGCCCCCATCGTGCCGGATGTGCCGAGCTTGGTGGCATCGCGCCGGAACAACCGGGCCCTGCCCTGCAGTCCGAAAGTCTCGATGTTTTTCTGAATGATACCCCTGCCCTCGACGCCGCTTTCGACAAACAGTGCCGAGCGCGCCCCCCGAGACAGGGCTTCGATCCCCACGGCCCCGGTGCCGGCGAACAGATCAAGCACGCGCGTTCCGGCGAGTGCTTCCGGATAGGCATGGCTCAGGATGTTGAACAGGCTTTCCCGGCTCCGGTCAGTTGTTGGCCGGATGGTCAGCGTCTTTGGTGCGGCGAGCCCCCTGCCGCGGAATTCACCGCCGACGATCCGCACCAGGTCCACGTCCCTTGCCTGAAGCCGGCTTGCCGCCCCGGCTATCGCCCGAAGGCTTTCCGCCCGCCGGTTTTCCCGCACCCTTTGGAGGGCCATCATACGATTTTGCGCCGCCGGTCTTGCTGAATGGCTTCGTGCCAGGCTTCTTGAAGTCCCGTGGTGCATTGCCCTGTTCACCCTCGGGTGCCGGACGCGGCTTTGACCGGCCCTTGGGAAAGCTGCCGCGGCGGGTGTCGGCACGCTGATCGGCGCGGCCCGGCTTGCGCTCGGATGCTTCTCCGCCGCGCTCGGCAGCGTCCTTCTTGTTTTCGTTGACCGGGCGCGCTCCCGGCGCCATCCAGACATTGGTGGCGCGGCTGCGTTGCACAAAGCTGCGCTTGGCGGGCTTGCCGCCTGGCTCCTCGTTGCGTCCGCCACCGGGCTTTTCCCCTCTGGGGGCGCCAAACGGCTTGCGCTCGCCGCGATCGCGATCCGGCCCCCTGTCACGGTCACGATCCTTGCCGAACGATTTCCCATCGCGCTCGGGACGACCCGGCCTGGTGTCCAGCCGGGCGCGGGCGCGCTCGGTTTTCTCCGAAGCCGATATCCATTCGCGCTGCGCCGGTTTGGCAGCTGCCTTGGGTTTGGCTTCCGGTTTTGGCGGGGCGAGGTGCTCGCTCAGCGGCGCTTCGAAATTGGCGCCGGATTCTTCGATCATGCGTTCGCCGAGCTGCTCGCGCAGTGTCCGGCTCTTGATCTCCACCACGTCGCCTTCACGGATGTCACCAAGCTGGAAAGGCCCGAAGGAAATGCGGATCAACCGGTTCACGTCGAGACCGAGCGCTCCAAGCACATTCTTGATCTCGCGGTTCTTGCCTTCGCGCAAGCCCATGGTGATCCAGACATTGTGCCCCTGCTTGCGGTCAAGTGTGGCCTCGATTGCGCCATAGAGGACGCCCTCGACCGCTATGCCGTCTTTCAACTCGTCAAGCCGTGCCTGGTCGATATCGCCATAGGCGCGAACGCGGTAGCGCCTCAACCACCCGGTCTGCGGCAGTTCCAGCGTGCGGGCCAGGCCTCCGTCATTGGTCAGCAGCAAGAGGCCTTCAGTGTTGATGTCGAGCCGGCCGACGGTCAACACGCGCGGCAGATGATTGGGCAGTCTGTCGAAAACAGTTTCGCGGCCCTCGGGATCCTTGTTGGTCGTCACGAGGCCTGCAGGCTTGTGGTAAACCCAGAGCCGGGTGCGCTCTATACCGCCAATCACCTCGTTGTCGACCTCGATCCGGTCGGAAAGGGAGACAACAACGGCTGGCGATTCCAGGATCTTGCCATTGACCTTGACCCGCCCCTCGGCAACCATCCGCTCGACATCGCGGCGCGATGCCACGCCGACGCGCGCCAGGATTTTGGCGATGCGGCCGCTCTCGACAGCACCGTCTGTGGTTGCTTCCGGGGCTTTTGATGGTTTCGGGGCGCCGCGTTTGGGCTTGTCTTGTTCTGTCATTTGTTGTTTGCCTGCCTCTACAGCGCGTGCTGCGTTCCTTGAAGATCGCAAGTGCACTGTAACATGTTTGGTTTGGCGATACGTCGTTCGACAGATCGGTTCTGTTGTCATGGGGTATGGCCGCTTAATGCGCTGTCTATCAGGTTGGACGTGCGGGGTTAAGGGGTTTCATGCATGGTCTTACTGCAACAGGACGATTGATGATCAACAACGGCTATATGGATTTGGCGCTCGAAGAAGCGCGCGATGCGGCAGACCGCGGCGAAGTTCCGGTGGGAGCCGTGATTGTGCACAATGGAATTGTCCTGGCGCGCGCAGGCAATCGCACCCGCGAACTCAACGACATTACAGCCCATGCGGAAATTCTGGCAATCAGGCAAGCGGCGGAAACGCTCGGAAGCGAGCGGCTGACTGACGCCGATCTTTACGTAACTCTCGAGCCCTGCACCATGTGCGCGGCTGCAATTTCGTTTGCCCGATTGCGGCGGCTCTATTTTGGCGCGGAAGACGAGAAAGGCGGCGCGGTGACAAGCGGCGTGCGGTTTTTCAATCAGCCGACGTGTCATCATCAGCCCGAAATCTATCCCGACATCGCCTCAGAGGACGCGACAACATTGCTGAAGAGCTTCTTCAAGGGCCGCCGTTGAACGACCCGGTCCGGTGAGAGGATCAGCAAAGCCAGTTGCCGTGAGACTTGCCAAGAGCCGGAGCGCCGATGGCCGCGGTCTCTTACCAGGGCCACCATTTTCGTTTGCCGGTCCCAGCCTTCTTGGCTTCTGAAATCCGTCGCCGCTCCTTGGCGCGTTCAGGCTCTCCCAAGTCACCGACCGGCGCAGTTTCGGATGGCTGACGATAGGTCAACGGAGGATCGGACAAAAATCTGCGGCGATCTGAATAAGCGCCCTTCTCAATTTGTCTACGCTGCCTGAAATCAGCACCCTGGCTGTTGTTGTTGTTGCCAAATTTTTCCGGGGCCGCTTGTTCGCCCTTGTTTCGGACAGCTGGCCTGTAAGACTTCGCCCCATTGGCACCACTCCTTTGGGCCAAAGGCGACCTGTAAGCAGGATTGCCCGCATTGGCATCAGCTTCAGCAACCAGCCGGGCACGCGTTTCTTCAGGCGATTCCACCCATTCAGGATTGTTTTCGGCAAGGTTTTGCTGAGGCGCCGGCAAGTTGGCAGTATCGGACGGCTTCACAATAGCAGGACGCGGCTTGTATTCGATATCCGCTCCCTTTCGGGGCGAGCCAACCGAGGCAATACTGCCAAGATCATCAATCAGCTGAGTGGTCGCTGGGGTGCCAGTGCCATAGGTCGGGCCAAGACAACCCGACACCGTCAGGCTTGCAGCAATGATTGCGCCTATCGTCACGCCAGCGCGGTACTCGGTCTTCATTGTCATGCACAGGATCCTGTCTCGACACTCACTTGGTTTTGCACAGCTTGTCGCCGCACAATCCGGCCATTTTCAGGCAGGGTTTTACCGGATTGGGACAGCAAGGGCAATTGACCCAGGCAATTTAGCCCTTGAACCGGTTATCGCGCTCACCGGACCCCGGATATCCGGGGTCCGGTGTAAAATCATAGCCGTCCCAGCGCCTTAAGTTCATGCAGGGCAGCAGCGTCACGCGCCGACACATCGGGGAACTCCGGGTCGGACCCGACGTCGTCGGTGATCCGCCAGGAGCGGGCGCATTTCACGCCTTCCGCAAGCACAGGCACAACGGCGACAGCACCGACCTCGTCAATCCGGAACGCATCCTCAGGTCCGGCCACCGTCTCGATCTTCAGGCCCGAGGTGATGCAGATTTCAGCAAAATCGCTATCGCCGACCGCCTCAACCAGTGCCGGATCGGTAATGTAGACGACGGGCGCAGCCTCCAGCGACGAGCCTATACGCTTTTCTCGGCGTTCGACTTCCAGAGCGCCGGTGACAACACGCCGTACGGTGCGGATCTTCTTCCACTTGGAGGCAAGGGCATCGTCGCGCCATGCAGCGGACACCTCCGGGAACTGCTCGAGATGGACCGATTCGGCGTCCGGATGATGCGACAACCACGCCTCTTCCATGGTGAAGGGCAACATTGGTGCCAGCCATGTCACAAGGCAATCAAAGATGGTGCGGATGACCTGAAGCGAGGCCTTGCGGCGCTGGCTCGATGGGGCGTCGCAATAGAGCACATCCTTGCGGACATCGAAGTAGAATGCCGAGAGCTCGATATTGGCAAAATCGGTCAGCGCACGGGAAATGCGTTTGAAATCGAAATTGTCATAGCCGGTACGCACCAGCTGATCGAGTTCGCAGAGCCGGTGCAGCATCAGCCGCTCGAGTTCCGGCATCTCGCATGGGGCGATGGTTTCTCCGGTATCGTGAGCCAGCGTGCCGAGCATCCAGCGGATGGTGTTGCGCAGTTTGCGATAGGCATCGATGTTGGTCTTGATCACGGTCTTGCCGAGGCGCTGATCTTCCCAATAATCGGTGTTCATCACCCACAGGCGCAGGATATCGGCGCCGGATTCCTTCATGATGTCCTGCGGGAACACCTGATTGTTGAGCGATTTTGACATCTTGCGGCCATCTTCGGCCATGGTGAAGCCATGGGTGATGACGGCATCGTAAGGTGCGCGACCGCGGGTGGCGCAGCTTTCGAGCAGCGACGAATGGAACCAGCCGCGGTGCTGGTCGGAGCCTTCGAGATAGACATCGGCGGGCCATTTGAGATCCGGGCGGTCTTCCAGTGTGAAGACATGGGTGCAGCCTGAATCGAACCAGACATCGAGAATGTCGGTGACCTGGATCCATTTTGGATCGCTGGCCAGATCGCCAAGGAACCGCTCACGGGCACCTTCGGCGAACCAGGCGTCGGCACCTTCGGCCTCAAAAGCCTCCAGAATACGGGCATCTACCGCCTCATCCAGCAGCACATTGCCATCAACATCGGCGAAGACACAGATCGGCACGCCCCAGGCGCGCTGGCGCGACAGCACCCAGTCCGGACGGTCCTCGATCATGCCGCGCAGACGGTTTTGCCCGGCGGATGGCACAAAGCGGGTGTCTTCGATGCCCTTCAGCGCGCGCGAGCGCAGCGTGGTGCCATCGCCGAAATCCTTGTCCATATAGACAAACCACTGTGGCGTGTTGCGGAAGATGATCGGTTTTTTCGAGCGCCAGGAATGCGGATAGTCATGCTTGAGACGACCGCGGGCAAACAGATTGCCGGCATTGATCAGCGCGGTGATGACCGACTGGTTGGCGTCGCCCTTCTTGCCCTTGTCGTCGATCACGCGTGCCGGACCGCCTTCACGGTCCGGTCCGAGGCCGGGGGCGTCCTTGGTGTAGAACCCGGCGTCGTCGACGGTGAAAGGGATTACGGAGGAGATTCCACGCGCTTCGATCTCGCGGGCCGCATCCATCCAGGCTTCAAAGTCCTCGCGGCCGTGGCCGGGGGCGGTGTGGACGAAGCCGGTACCGGCATCATCGGTGACATGATCGCCGGCGATCAGCGGAACGGCGAAATCATAGCCTCCACCGAGACCTTTGAGGGGGTGGGCGCAGATGACCGAACCAAGCTCATCGGCGGACACGTCGCGCAGTCTCTTGAACTCGAGCTTGGCCTTGGTGAAGCATTCTTCTGCCAGTGCGTCGGCGAAGATGAGCCTCTCGCCGGCTTGCGGGCCGAAATCATTTTCCGCTGCCGTGACTTCGTAGAGGCCGTAGGCGATGCGGCTCGAGAACGAGACCGCACGGTTGCCGGGGATCGTCCACGGAGTCGTGGTCCAGATAACCACGGAGGCAGACCTTAGCTCATCAAAATGGGCTCTAACCGCATCAGGGCTTGAATCTTCACCCTGTTTCTCCAGAAGCGCAGCAATAGCTTGGATCTGATCGGCGTAACCTTTAGAGCGGACCTCCATCACCGGAAACTTCACCCAGATGGTGTCGCTTTCGTAGGGCTGATACTCGACCTCGGCTTCTGCCAGCGCGGTGCGTTCGACCACCGACCACATGATCGGCTTGGAGCCGCGGTAGAGCTGGCCGGATCTGGCGATTTTCAGCAATTCGCCGGCGATACGGGCTTCGGATTTGAAATCCATAGTCTTGTAGGGCTTGTCGAAATCGCCCTCGATGCCCAGTCGCTTGAACTCTTCCGACTGAACATCGACCCAGTGCTGCGCCCAGTTGCGGCACTCCTGACGGAACTCGATCATCGCCGCCGGATTTTTCAGATCGGGCTTCTCCTTGCCCTTGGAGCGATAGTTCTCTTCCTCGATCTTCCATTCGATCGGCAGGCCGTGGCAATCCCAGCCTGGAACGTAGTTGGAATCAAAGCCGCGCATCTGGAACGAGCGGGTGATCACATCTTTGAGGATCTTGTTGAGCGCGTGGCCGATATGGATGTTGCCATTGGCATAGGGCGGGCCGTCATGCAGTACATATTTGGGACGGCCTGCAGAGGTTGAGCGCAGCTTGTCGTAAAGCCGCATTTGCTGCCAGCGCGCCACAAGCTCAGGCTCCATCTTGGGAAGGCCGCCGCGCATGGGAAAATCGGTTTCCGGCAAGTTGAGCGTTTTGGAGTAGTCGAAAGTGTCGTTGGTGTCGGTCATGGTGTCGCAATCTTTTGGGCCGGTGGCCCGTGGTGGACAGTGTATCGGATTATCCGGAAGCGGGGCGCATGATCACGCCGAAATGCCCGGTCTCCAGCGAGCGCAGCTCAGCGGGAAACCGGGACCATAATTCGTATCGGCGGAGAGCCTATGATCGGGACGACCGTGGTCATGGTACGGGTACATACTGCTTTTTGTGGCGCGTGAAAAGGAGATTGCGCGCAGCTTTCCATTTCCTACATCCCCGGCTTGAGCCGGTCGTAAATCAGCTTTCGCATCAGCGCGGTGACCGGCTTGGGGGCGATCCTGCCGATGACTGCGAAGAGGCGGTTGCCCGAGCCGGGAATCGACGTCTTCCGACCGGCGAGCGCATCGGCGAGGATCAGCTTCGCAGCTTCGTCCACATTCATGCGCTTGCTGGCATCGGCGCCTTCGGGCGCATGTTGCTCGGCGTGCTCGGTGTTCAGCGGACCGGGAAACGTGACAGTCAAAGTTACGCCTGCCGTTTTCGCGTATTTGCGCATGCTTTTGGCGTAAATCGCCAGAGCATCTTTCGAGGCTGCGTAGCTCGCCGCGCCGGGATAGCCGGTGAAGTGAGACAGCGAGGAGACAAAAACCATTGCCGCACCGCGTTTGATCGAGCCGGCTTCGAACAGCCGGGCCGTGATCACCATCGGCGCTTCGGCGTTGATGCGGATCACATTGACATGGGCCTGGGTATCGATGCGTTCGAAACGCCCTGTCGCATTGACACCGGCATTGAGAAAAACCACATCATAGGGGCCGGCGGCGATCAATTCCGGCATCGCATTGTCAAGCTCGGTCCGGCTCGCCAGATCGCAGCCGATATAGTCCACCGGAACCTTGCCAGGCACGGGGCGATCCCTGTCGAGGACAACAACGTCATGATCATTGGCCTGAAGCCAGCTCACGGCCGCTGCGCCCAAGCCGGCGCTGCCACCGGTGACGAGCGCGCGTTTGCGAACCGGCATCACAGCCGCCTGCCGGTGTAGGCACCGCCATTGAGGTATCTGACCCAGGACAGCGTCACAGGCGAACGCCGCGCGGCAATGGCCGACGCCATCATCGACGCCACATCGTCCGGCGCCAGAAACAGGGACCGCATCAGGCCGGGATCATACCCCGCCTTCTCATGCATGTCGGTTTTGGCCGGACCGGGATGCAGCACCTGAACCGACACAACACCCTTCCATTCGGACCGGAGCGCGCGCGCCAGTCCGTGCAGTCCGGCCTTGGATGCGGCATAGGCGGGAATGGTCGCAGATCCCTTATGCGCCACAGACCCGACCAGTGTCAGGGTCCCCCGGGATTTCTCCAGCAACGGATACAATGCATGGGCCTGTAACAGGGCGGCCAGCAGGTTTACATCCAGGCTCCGGCGAATTGCCTCTGTGCTGTCAACGCCGTCCGCCGGAGCAGTTCCGGTACCGGCATTGAGGACGGCGTTATCCAGACCATCCCAGCCAAACTCGCCAATGCCGCGGACGAGCACCCGGGCGGAGCTTTCCGGGTCGTCCTGGTCCGCAACCACATAGCCAGCGCCGGGTGGCAAGGTTCCGGCAACTTCATCCTGAGATTTGCGGCCGGAGAGCAGCAGCTTGTGGCGTCGGGCAAGTTTTTTGGCGAGCGCCAGGCCCAGGCCTGTGTTGCCACCGGTGATCAGGATGCGGCGCGGCTTTGCGCCGATCATCCCGCAGCCCCGAATGTCAGCATATAATCCAGCGGCGACAGGGGCTGCAGCGACCCCAGAACGGCCCTCGCCTCTGCTTCATCTATCTTCATCTGCGCCACCAGCTCATCGAGACCATCAAATTTTTCCTCACCGCGAAGCCTCGACACGAACG
>CAXBIE010000078.1:0-22419 GCA_963975635.1 uncultured Hoeflea sp.
ATCCAGAATCTGCTCAAGCATTTTGTGCCGGAAGTGCGCGAAGTCGAAGCCGTCTGACGCGATCACGCTTTACCGCGCTTGCCGCCCGGCCTATGAACATCTCGAAAATGATGCCGTGCGGTGATCGCGCGGCCGGTTCCTACGGATGTGCCCGGTGCTGACACTCGCCATTGATTGTTCCGCAAGGTTTTGTTCGGTCGCCCTGTTTGATCTGGGCGGGAACCGGATTCTTGCGGAGGCGAGTCCCGACATCGGGCGCGGCCATGCCGAACAATTGCCCGCCGTTCTGCAATCGGTGCTCGCTAAAGCCACTGTCGAGCTGTCGCAGATCGGGCGTATCGGCGTGACAGTCGGGCCGGGGTCTTTTGCAGGCATCCGTGTCGGCGTTGCCTTTGCCCGCGGCCTCGCGCTTGCTCTCGATGTGCCAATTGTCGGCGTCGGCTCGCTGGAGGCCATCGCTTTCCCTTCAGCCCGCGAACACGGCAAGGCTGTGATGGCGGTGCTTGATGCCAAGCGTGATCACGTCTGGGCCATCCTGATTGATGCAGACGGCAAGATCACCGAAACCGCTGCCGAACGCGCGCCCGAAGCTGCGGCGGCACTGGCGTTCGAAACCGGTTGCATGATCATCGGCAGCGGTGCAGCGATTCTCGCAAACATCAACCCGTCTGTGCAGCCGCATATCATTGGTGATCTGGTGGCCCCGAGGATCGCCGATGTCGCCCGCCTTTCCGCAACCCTCGATCCTGCCGCGAATCAGGCCGAGCCGCGTTACCTCCGTGACGCGGATGCCAAGCCGCAGGCCGGTTTTGTGCTGCCGCACCAGGCTGTGAGCTGATGGCCTTCAACTTTTTCTCCCGTCAGCCGCAATGCCTGATCTTGTCCATCGAGATGCAGGATGCGCGCACCGCCTCGCGCATTCATGGTGAGGCCTTCACCCGCGCCTGGGGCGACGGTGAGTTCGAAAGCCTGATCAGCCAGCAATCCGTCTTTGGCTTCTTGGCCTGTCCCGAGGGCCGCGCCCGGGATGCGGCCGCCGGTTTCGTGCTGGCGCGCGAGGCCGCCGGCGAGGCCGAGATTCTGTCGATCGGGATATCGCCCAAACAGCGCCGCAGCGGTTTGGGATGGCGATTGATGCTCAGTGCCATGAAGGAAGCCAAGCGGCGCGGCGCCGAGGAGATGTTTCTCGAAGTTGACGAAACCAACATTGCGGCCGTTCAGATGTACCGCAAACTCAATTTTCTTCAGGTCGGAGAGCGGAGCGCCTATTATGCTCAGGAAGGGGCCGCGCGCACGACGGCGCTTGTCATGCGCTGCGATCTTCGCTAGTCCGCTGTGGATCGTCGGCTAAGGTATCGCCGGCATATCCTCTGCATACGACAGCGCCGCACATCCGGTTGGACGCGCAAGGGTCGCTGTATCACTTTGAAAGGATGCATGTACATTATCGTTCAATCCAAGCGTTTGAACGTGACATGCATCAGCCGGCGGGGCAGGCGATGGAAGAACAGAAATCCCTGGAAGACAGATGCGCCGAGCGCGGCATGCGCATGACCGAGCAGCGCCGGGTCATTGCCCGCGTGCTTGACGGCGCCGATGATCATCCCGATGTCGAGGAGTTGCACCGCCGTGCCGTGCTGGTGGATCCGCGCATTTCCATGTCGACCGTCTACCGCACGGTGAAGCTGTTCGAGGACATCGGTATCATCGAGCGGCATGATTTCCGCGATGGTCGTTCGCGCTATGAAACGGTACCGGAAGAGCACCACGACCATCTCATCGATCTTCGCACCGGTCAGGTGATCGAGTTTCATTCGCCGGAAATCGAGGCGCTGCAGGAGCGGATTGCCCGTGAACACGGATTCCGGCTGGTCGATCACCGGCTGGAGCTCTACGGCATTCCGATCAAGCCCGACGAGAAATAGGGTCTTGATGCCGGATCCTGCCCGCTGTTCAGCTTTGACATCGCTGCCATGATCGCTGCCCTGCGCATCGCAATCGTATTCGCAGCCTTCCTCATGCTGACGCTGGTCCTGCTGCCCGTGCAGCTGATCGCGCTTGGCATCGGCCATTCGATCATGCAGCGGCTGCCACGCTGGTGGCACCGCATCATGTGCCGGGTCATCGGCCTCAGAGTGCGCGTTGATGGCAGCCTGTCAAGGCAACGGCCGCTGTTGCTGGTCGCCAATCATGTGTCCTGGAAGGACATTCTGGTTCTCGGATCTCTCGCCGATGTTGTCTTCATCGCCAAATCCGAAGTCCGGGGCTGGCCGGTGCTCGGCTGGCTGGCGCGCCTGCAGCGCACGGTGTTTGTCCAGCGTGACGTCAGGCGCACCACCGGCGCGCAGATTTCCGATGTATCCGCCAGGCTGGTCTCCGGCGAAGTCGTCGTGCTTTTTGCAGAAGGAACGACATCGGATGGCAATAGGGTGATGCCGTTCAATTCCTCGCTGTTCGGCGCTGCCAGTGCAGCCTTGCCGTTTGCACCCGAGGGCAAGGTGTATATCCAGCCGGTCTCGATTGCCTATACCGGTATTCACGGCATGCCGATGGGGCGCTATCACCGCCCTGTTGCCGGCTGGCCCGGGGACGTGGCGCTGGGGCCGCATCTGTTGCGTGTCATCCGCGGCGGCGCGCTGGATGTTGACGTGATTTTCAGTGATGCCGTGGAGTTTGACGCCACCACCAACCGCAAGACCATCGCCCGCCTGGTCGAGGCACGGGTGCGCGATGGACTCAACGCGGCGCTTCGCGGCAAACTCAATGGCTGAACAGCCATTTTCAAGCCGTAGTTTTATCGCTAAAAGCCCCTCATGACACAAGCAATCCTCACACCTGATACAGCTTCCGAAACTGGCGCTGGCGCCCAAGCCGGCGGACAGTCCAAAAAGGTCTTCGTCAAGACCTATGGCTGCCAGATGAACGTCTATGACAGCGAACGCATGGGCGACGCGCTGACCCGTGACGGCTATCAGACCGTCGACACGGTCGAGGCAGCCGATCTGATTCTCATCAACACCTGCCATATCCGCGAAAAGGCTGCCGAAAAGGTCTACTCGCAGCTCGGGCGGCTGGCCAAGCTCAAGAAGCAGCGCAATGCCGATGGGGGAGATCTTATGGTCGCTGTCGCCGGCTGCGTGGCGCAGGCTGAAGGCCGGGAGATCATTCGCCGCGCTCCGGTCGTCAATGTGGTCATCGGACCGCAGACCTATCACCGTCTGCCCGAAGCCTTGGCCAAGGCGCGTCTGGGCGAAAGCGTGGTGGAAACCGACTTTCCGACGGAAGACAAGTTCGACGGCCTGCCGGTCCCCCAGGAAAAGGCCATCCGGGCCCGCGGTGTGGCGGCTTTTCTCACCGTGCAGGAAGGCTGCGACAAGTTCTGCACCTTCTGTGTGGTGCCCTATACCCGCGGCGCGGAAGTGTCGCGTCCGGTCGATCGGATCCTCGGTGAAGCGGAGCGGCTGGCAAGCGCCGGAGTACGCGAGGTCACGCTTCTGGGGCAAAACGTCAATGCCTGGCACGGCAAGGGTGCTGATGGCCGTGAATGGGGGCTGGGCGAACTGGTGCGCCGTCTGGCGACCATCGATGGCATTGACCGGATTCGCTACACCACCAGCCATCCGCGCGACATGGATGATTCGCTGATCGAGGCCCATCGTGATCTGCCCGAGTTGATGCCCTATCTGCATTTGCCGGTGCAGTCCGGATCAGACCGGATCCTCAAGGCGATGAACCGGCGTCACACGGCGGCGGAATATGTGAAGCTGGTCGAGCGTATCCGTGCCGCCCGCCCGGATATTGCCCTGTCGGGTGATTTCATCGTCGGCTTTCCCGGTGAAACCGACGCCGATTTCGAAGACACAATGCAGCTTGTTCGCGAGGTCAACTATGCCTCGGCCTTCACCTTCAAATATTCGATCCGCCCGGGCACGCCGGGCGCCGACATGGAAGATCAGGTCGACGAAGCGGTCAAGACCGAGCGGCTTGCCCGCCTGCAGGAGCTCATCAACGAGCAGACGAGGGCGTTCGGCCGGGAATGTGTCGGAAAGGTGGTCGATCTGCTTCTGGAGAAACCCGGACGCAACACTGACCAATTGATTGGCCGCTCGCCATGGCTGCAACCGGTAATAGTTGATGCAAAGCTGGGCAAAATCGGTGACATTGTCCGTGTGAGAATCACGCAACCCGGCACGACCGGCCTTTTCGCGGAAATTGCGGAATGACGGCTCGGTGCATATATGGAGCCAGATCGTTTGACCGTTGAGCACCTGTCTAAGACAGAAGTTGCGACGCCCAAATCGGGCGCGTCGGATACGACCCACCTCGCGCTAACCTTTGAAAACAACCGTCTCGCCAGTGAGCTTTTCGGCCAGTTTGATCAAAATCTGGCGCTGATCGAACAAAAACTCAAAATCGATGCCCGGGCCCGTGGCAACACGGTCACGCTGCGTGGCGAGGAGATTGCCACCAACCAGGCACGCCGGGCGCTGGATTATCTTTATGACCGCCTGCTCAAGGGTGCCAGCGTCGAGAGCTCCGACGTCGAGGGCGCCATCCGGATGGCGCTGGCCGCGGATGATCAGCTCGTGCTGCCGACACTTGAGCGCAAGGGCAAGATGACCCTGGCGCAAATCTCGACCCGCAAGAAAACGGTCATCGCCCGGACCCCCACCCAGGACGCCTATATGCGCGCCATGGAACGCGCCGAGCTGGTGTTTGGCGTTGGGCCTGCAGGCACCGGCAAGACCTATCTGGCTGTTGCCCACGCGGCGCAGCTGCTCGAACGCGGCTCTGTCGAACGTATCATCCTGTCTCGTCCTGCCGTCGAGGCGGGAGAACGTCTGGGCTTCTTGCCCGGCGACATGAAGGAAAAGGTCGATCCCTATCTGCGGCCGCTCTATGACGCGCTGTATGACATGATGCCGGGTGAAAAGGTCGAGCGCGCCCTCACGGCCGGCGTCATCGAGATCGCCCCGCTAGCCTTCATGCGTGGCCGGACACTGGCCAATGCGGCAGTCATTCTCGATGAGGCGCAGAACACCACCCAGATGCAGATGAAGATGTTTCTGACCCGTCTGGGCGAGAACTCGCGGATGATCATCACCGGTGATCCAAGCCAGGTCGACCTGCCGCGCGGCGTCACATCCGGTCTTGTCGAGGCCCTGTCGATTCTTGACGGCGTCAACGGGGTTGTCACCTGCCGGTTCCGTGGCGTTGACGTGGTGCGCCATCCGCTGGTGCAGCGCATTGTCGAAGCCTATGACAAGAAGCTCTACCCCAAGGCTGAAGGCGACGTATGACCGTTCATCCGTCGATCAGCCTGGCGCTCGCCGCCGAGGCCGGGGAGTGGGGCGATATCGAGGCGGTCGAAGCCTTGGCAGAGGCTGCACTTGCGGCGGCTGTGGCAGATCTGGCCAGGCTGGAAGCGCAGCCGTTTCCCGATACGCCGCCGGAAGTCTCGCTTGTCCTGGCCGATGATGCGATGATGGCCGATATCAACAGCCAGTGGCGCAATCAGCCCAAGCCCACCAATGTTCTGTCATTTCCGGCGTTCCCGCTTGAGCCGGGTGGCCAGCCGGGGCCGATGCTTGGTGATATCATTCTGGCGCGGGAAACAATCGAGCGCGAGGCTGTGGAACTGGGCAAGCCGGTTGATGAGCACATCACGCACCTGATCGTGCACGGATTTCTTCATCTTTTTGGCTATGATCACCTGGAAAACAACGATGCCGAGGAAATGGAAGCGATAGAGACTCGCATTTTGTCCTCGCTTAACCTATCTGACCCCTACGGCGATACCGAGCCGGTTTGACACTGAAGAGACGATGACACAGAGCAATGCCCCGGCCCCGACCGGAGACGCGAAAAGCGCTTCGAGCGCGACAACTACCGAAGAAGCCCACAGTAACCTTCCCGTGCTGGTGCCCGGCGAGAATGTCGTTGTGCATCAGGACGAGCGCAATGGCATGGGGCTTTGGCAACGTCTTGCGCGCGCTCTTTTCCCGCCATCGGACCGCGAATCCATCCGTGAGGATCTCAACGACGCCCTGCAGTCTGGCGGCGAATTGCATGAAGCGTTCTCGCCTGATGAGCGCGCCATGCTGCACAATATCCTGCGTCTGCGCGAGGTCCGCGTCGAGGACGTCATGGTTCCGCGCGCCGATGTCGAGGCTGTCGACCAGACCACGACACTGGGCCGTCTTCTCGAGATATTCGAGGAATCCGGCCATTCGCGCATGCCGGTCTATTCGGAAAATCTTGATGATCCGCGTGGCATGATTCATATCCGCGATCTGCTCGCCTGGATCACCAAGCAGGCCCGCGCCAAGCGCAAGTCAGTCGCTAAAAGCCCCGCCGCCATTCAGAAACGGAATTCACTCAATGCGTTGGAATTGTCCCGCGTTGATTTGAGCAAGACGCTTCTGGAATCGGGAATCACCCGCAAGGTGCTGTTCGTGCCCGCCTCGATGCTGGCCTCCGATCTGATGCAGCGCATGCAGGCAAACCGCATTCAGATGGCATTGGTGATCGACGAATACGGCGGCACTGATGGTCTGGTTTCCCTGGAAGACATTGTCGAGATGGTGGTTGGCGATATTGCCGACGAACATGATGATGAAGACGAAACCTTGATCACCAAGGCCGGTGAGGACATCTGGGTTGTCGATGCCAAGGCTGAACTTGAAGATCTGGCCGACGAAATCGGCAAGGATTTCGATATTCGCGAACAAAGCGAAGAGGTCGATACCATTGGCGGCCTGATCTTTTCGGAACTTGGACGCGTGCCCGCCCGTGGCGAGGTTGTTCAGGCCTTGGTCGGCTTCGAGTTCCATGTGATGGATGCAGATCCGCGCCGGGTCAAACGCGTCCGCATCATCAGAAAACGCCAGGCTCCGCGCCGGCGTCCCGTCCGTGGTGAAACGGTTTCCAAGAAAACCACCGGTTCCGGCGACGCGAGTGCCGCCTGAGGCATCTGGGGTGTTCCAGGCGCCCGGCCTGTGCAGATGATCCCTGAGGAATGCCGCCCCAACCAGGCGGCGGCGTCCTGCCGGTTGCCCCTTCATGCAAAAAAAAGCCGCACCGGAGGACGGACATAGCTGCGGTTTTTTGAAAGTATGCGTGCAACTGATTCGCTTGACCGAACCCATCGGAAAGCCGGGTCTCTGTTGGTTGGGAGTAGACCGGAGTTGGAACGGATCGCTGAATCCATCATGCTGAGCTGGGGCATCAAGCGCATGCTTCTGGCTTTTGCAGCCGGCGCGCTGGCGGTTCTGGCCTTGCCGCCATTCAATTTTTTTGCCGTGTTGTTCATCTCCTTTCCGGTTCTGGTGTGGTTGCTTGATGGCGCCAGCGGATCAGCCGAACGCGGTTTGCTCGGCCGGATGCGGCCAGCATTTGTCACTGGATGGTGGTTCGGCTTCGGCTATTTCGTCGCCGGCCTCTGGTGGCTTGGCAACGCATTGCTGGTTGATGCCAACGGCTTTGCCTGGGCATTGCCGCTCGCCGTGCTTGGCCTGCCGGCGATATTGGCGCTGTTTTACGGTACGGCGGCAGCGGTGGCCTGGCTCTTGTGGTCCGATGGCATCGGGCGCATTGCGGCGCTCGGCGCTGCTTTCGGCCTGATCGAATGGGCGCGCAGTTTCGTGCTGACAGGTTTCCCGTGGAATGCCATCGGCTATGCGGCCATGCCCGCGCCCCTGATGATGCAGTCTGTCGAGCTCGTCGGCATATTCGGCATGTCAGCCTTGACGGTGTTTGTGTTTTCAGCCCCGGCCCTGGTTGGCACAAAGCGCGGCGCAGTTGCCGGTATTCTCACAGCTCTGGTGCTTTTCTCGGCTCATGTCGGCTATGGCTGGTTCGCGCTCAACCGCCTGGACAAAACTGAATTGGCCCCTTCCGGCGCCACAATCCGGATTGTTCAACCGGATATCGATCAGTCGGCGAAATGGGACATGGCCGAGCGTGAGCGGATATTTTCCCGGCTTCTGGCCTTCAGTGCGGTGCCGCCGCGTGAAGGTGAAGTCCGCCCGACGCATATCGTCTGGCCGGAAACGGCGCTGCCGTTCCTGCTGACCGAGAACCCCGGTGCCTTGTCGCGCATCGCCGACATGCTGCAAGTCGGCCAGACTCTTGTTACCGGCGCGGTCCGCTTCGAGGACGGGGCAGGCGGGACGCGGCAGCGTTTCTACAACTCGATCTACGTGATTGACGATGAAGGTCAGATCATCGGAGCCGCCGACAAGATGCATCTGGTGCCCTTCGGTGAGTATCTGCCCTTCGAGGCCATGTTGCGCCGGTTTGGCCTGACCCCGGTGGCCGAAACATTCGGTGGATTCTCTGCCGCCGACCGCCGGGGAATGCTGAGCTTGCCCGGTGGATTGGGGGCTGTGCCGCTGATCTGTTACGAGGCGATTTTCCCGGATCTGTCGCGTGTTCCCGAGGGCCGGGCCTCCTTGCTGCTCAACCTCACTAATGACGCATGGTATGGCATGACGCCGGGGCCCTATCAGCATTTGCGTCAGGCCCAGTTGCGGGCTGTTGAAACCCGCCTTCCTCTGATTCGCGCAGCCAACAACGGCATCTCCGCTGTGGTGGATGCCGGCGGCCGGATTATCGGCAGTTTGCCGCTTGGCGAAGCCGGCGTTTTTGATGTGGTGCTGCCATCACCATCTGACCAGTTTTTGCTTATAAGAATTAGGCAATTTAACTTTGGATTGATAATCGTCATAATGGTGGTGATGGCTCTTTTTGCTCGCAGAAGCAAAAAGCAACGGTTTGATTGACGTAAAACCCCTAAAATAGCATAGTTGTTTTCGTCAACCCACTTCCCGTCGAGGTCCAGGAATAGCGAGCCGGGTACATCCGGTCATTTTTGAGCTGCAATCAATGCGGGATAAATCAACCTTAGAGCCGAGGCTCTTGTCAGGACGAGCGCATGACTGAAAACAAGAAGAAGCCAAATCCTATCGATATACATGTCGGCAGCCGGATCCGTCTTCGGCGGACCATGCTCGGCATGAGCCAGGAAAAGCTCGGCGAAGCGTTAGGCATCACTTTCCAGCAGATCCAGAAATATGAAAAAGGCACCAACCGTGTTGGTGCAAGCCGTCTGCAGAATATTTCGACCATTCTCAATGTGCCGGTCAGTTTCTTTTTCGAAGATGCGCCGGGCGATCCGTCCACGGGTCAGCCTGGAATGGCCGAGGCCAACAGCTCCAATTACGTGGTCGATTTCCTGTCGTCGTCTGAAGGCTTGCAGCTCAACCGCGCCTTCATCAAGATCCCTGACCCCAAGGTCCGGCGCAAGCTGGTGGACCTGGTCAAGTCGCTCGCATCCGAACCCGAGACCGACTGAGCTGTTCCGGAACGGAGCAGCCTGCTTTCGAGCATGATTCAGCGCCGCGTGGTGCACTTGAATAAGTGCAGGCGCGGCGCATTGTCAGCAAATACAGTTGGCGCGCAAAAGCGCGTCAACTCAAACTTTGTCCGGCCCGATTCAATCATATCAAGATATATTTATGTCATTCTGACCTTGTCAGAATCGCGCAGTGCCACTAAAGAGGCTTCACCACTTCAATCTGATGGAGCCTGCCATGGAGCGCTCGACTTTTCTTTTCACCAGCGAATCTGTTTCCGAAGGACACCCCGATAAGGTGTGCGACCGTATCTCGGACGAGATCGTTGACCTTGTCTATCGCGAGGCAAAGAAAACCGGCGTTGATCCATGGAGTGTGCGCGTTGCCTGTGAAACCCTGGCAACCACCAATCGTGTTGTGATCGCCGGCGAAGTGCGGGTTCCGCCTTCTCTGGTCAAGACCGACAAGAATGGCAAGGAAGTCATCAACCCGGCCAAATTCAAGTCTGCGGCGCGCAAGGCCATCAAGTCGATCGGCTACGAGCAGGACGGTTTTCACTGGAAAACCGCCAAGATTGAAGTGCTGCTGCATTTCCAGTCCGCGCACATCGCGCAGGGCGTTGACAACGCATCGGACCATCAGGGTTCCGAAGGCGCAGGCGATCAGGGCATCATGTTCGGTTATGCCTGCAATGAAACGCCTGAGCTGATGCCGGCTCCGATCTATTACAGCCACAAGATCCTCGAATTGCTTGCCGCTGCCCGCCACAAGGGCGAGGGCGACGCCGGCAAGCTCGGCCCCGATGCAAAGAGCCAGGTCACGGTCCGTTATGTTGACGGCAAGCCGTCGGAAGTCGCCTCGATCGTGCTTTCCACCCAGCACCTCGATGGCAGCTGGGACTCGGCCAAGGTTCGGACTGTGGTCGAGCCCTATATCCGCGAAGCACTTGACGGTCTGGCCATCGCTGCCGACTGCAAGTGGTACATCAATCCGACAGGCAAGTTTGAAATCGGCGGTCCCGATGGTGACGCCGGCCTGACCGGCCGCAAGATCATCGTCGACACCTATGGCGGCGCAGCGCCCCATGGCGGCGGAGCATTCTCCGGCAAGGACACCACCAAGGTTGACCGTTCCGCAGCCTACGCAGCACGCTACCTTGCCAAGAACGCGATTGCTGCTGGCTTTGCCGACCGCTGCACCATCCAGCTCGCCTACGCCATCGGTGTGGCGCAGCCATTGTCGATCAATGTCAATTTCCATGACACCGGAAAGGTCTCGGAAACGGACCTCGAAGAGGCTTTGCCCAAGGTGATGGATCTGACGCCGCGCGGTATCCGCAAGCATCTGGATCTGAACAAGCCGATCTATGCGCGCACCGCAGCCTATGGCCATTTCGGCCGCAAGGCTGGCCGCGACGGATCGTTCTCGTGGGAGAAGCTTGACCTGGTCAAGCCACTCAAGGACGCTCTCAAGGGCTAAGACACTCTGTCAGGTGGGACGACTCAGGCATGACCAGCCCCGCAAGGCGTACACGCGCGACCGAAGCCTTTTATGGTCGCCGCAAGGGTAAAACCCTCAAGGTGCCGCAGGCGGCAGCTCTCTCCGAGCTGCTGCCGGTGCTTAAGCTTGACCTGGAAAACCCTGCACCGGAGCAGATTGAAAGTCTCTGGCCGAAGCCTGTATCGGCGGTTCGGCTGGAGATCGGCTTCGGCGGCGGAGAGCATCTGCTTCATCGCGCATCCACAATGCCGGACACCGGCTTTATTGGTGTCGAGCCCTTCATCAATTCGATGGCAAAGCTGCTCGGGAACCTTGAAAGCGAAGGCCTCGACAATGTTCGGCTGTATGATGACGATGCAACGCGGGTTCTGGACTGGTTGCCGGACGCCTGTATCGATCACATCGATCTGCTTTATCCCGATCCCTGGCCCAAGAAGAAACACTGGAAGCGCCGGTTCGTCTCAGGCGTCAATCTTGACCGCTTCGCCCGGGTTCTCAAGCCCAGTGGCCGCTTCTGCTTTGCCTCGGACATCGATACCTATGTGAATTGGACGCTAACCCATATAGCGGACCATCCGGATTTCGAGTGGTCCGCGCGCAAGGCGGCTGATTGGCGCGAGCCATGGCAGGGCTGGCCAGGCACACGTTACGAAGCCAAGGCCATCCGCGAAGGCCGCACGCCGTGCTATCTGGAGTTCTTGCGGGCCGCTTGACTGCGGCCAGCGGCGTTGCCTTGTCCCGTGCGTCCGCTATGCCTTGAAGAAGTTCAGCGGAAGCAGATGCCGCTGCTGGTCCTGCATCGAAGGGCCGAGCGGCGCTTCCATGAAGCATTCGTCCTCAAACCAGCACCAGTCATCATCCCAGGTCCAGCAGTCTGCATCAATATAGGCCTGGGCGACTTCACGTGCGTAGGGAATGTTTGTCGGTAGCCGCATGAACGACACCGGTTGCCGTTGAAAATAGCGCTGCGCCAGGGGAAGGGCCCGGTCGCTGCAGTAGTTCGAGACCCAGAGCTTGAACCCGATTTCCTTTCGCAACATGTCCAGCGCACGGAAACACTGGACATGGTCCTCATGGCCATATTCTCCCCAGGGATTGTGGGTGAATACGTTCATCTCACGGTCCAGAAGCGGCCGGAGCCGTTCGACGCTTTCCTTGAAATTGGCCTCGTAAGCCCGCCTGATAGGGCCTGGTGCCGCGGGGGTGGAGATGGGCAGGGCCTTGACCACGCGTGATTTGAGATCACGCAGGGTGGCGACGGACGTGAACCCCAGTCCCGAGGAGCTGATGGTCGGCGAAGACCAGTCTGCGCACCCAAAGGACCCGGCCTCGGTCATTTCCATCCAGATGACATCTGGATGCGGCATGTTGCTGATCGCCTCCGCGCGTCTCTCGCCAATACCGGGGTCCGCCCAGAAGTCGCGATAGAGGATGATCACTTTTTCGGCCTGTCTCATCACCGACGAAAACCAGAGAATTTCGTCATCAGGATGTGCTGCGACGATAACCGCATTCGTGCACAGGTCGAAATCGAGTGTCATGGCGCCCCCGTTCTTGGTTGTATCTGCTTCTTTGCGTCCAGTCCCAGTATGACGCAATTTTGTTGCTGTTGGTCTTGGAAGTTAATCTACGGTTAACCAGCGAGTGCCGCATTGTGGGGCAAAGCGATACCGGCTGAATGCGATCCGTTGGAATGCAAATGCGAAACAGCTTGCCCGCAGCGCCAAATCGGGCTATATAACTTTCAAATTCTTGATCGTTTTGAACAAGGGTGGGCCCGCAAGGACCCGCTCTTTTTTGTTGCCAAGCGATCAGTCGAACAATAGCAGCGCGCGTCAAGTCAAGGGTGACTGACCAGGGATGCTGCAGCACGTCGAAGTGTTGTATGTTTTGGTCCCTGAACCACATTGAATTTGCGGGCGCGCGCAGCAGCCAGGACACGGTCCCGATGACAGATGAAGCCGCAATGCCCCATGAAGAACGACTGGTCACCGAAACCGGTGTCGATGCGCGCATTGCAGAAATCGTCGAACCGCTGATTCAGTCTCTGGGCATGCGCCTGGTGCGGGTTCGCCAGTCGGGCCAGAATGGCCTGACTGTGCAGATCATGGCCGAACGCAATGACGGCACCATGAGCGTTGAGGATTGTGAAGCGGTTTCCCGCGCGATCTCCCCGGCGCTTGATGTTGAAGATCCGGTCGAGAAGGCCTATCATCTGGAAGTGTCATCGCCCGGCATTGATCGTCCGTTGGTACGCAAATCCGATTTTGTTCGCTGGGAAGGCCATCTTGCCCGTTGCGACGCATCCGTGCTGATCAATGGCCGCAAGCGTTTTCGTGGTTATATCCGTGATGTCACCGAGACCGGCTTTTCGGTTGAGCGCGACCAGCCGGCCTACGGTGAAGAAAATCTCGCAGTCATCCCCTTTTCGGCGCTTGCCGAGGCCAAGCTGGTGTTGACCGACGAACTGGTTCGCGAATCGCTTCGCGCCGACAAGGCTGCAAAAGCTGCGGACGCCGCCAATGAGAACAATGCCGGGGACACTCCGGAAGAGCCTGGGAACGGCGATCCCGCCTGATACGGGCAACGAATTTCGATCACCCTCCGGGGTGTCTTTGATCCGGTCCGTTTGACGGACCCAAACCAGAGCAGGGCTGCAAGCTGCGGCCCGACATATGGAGACAGACATGGCAGTCAGTGCAAACAGGCTTGAGCTTCTTCAGATCGCCGATGCGGTCGCTCGCGAGAAGTCCATTGACCGCGAAATCGTGATTGAAGCCATGGCGGATGCGATCCAGAAAGCCGCACGTTCGCGCTACGGATCGGAATCCAATATCCGCGCCGACATCAACGCCAAGACCGGCGAGATCCGACTTCAGCGTCTGCTGGAAGTTGTCGAGCACGCCGATGACTATTCGCTGCAGATCCCGCTGATGCTGGCACGTGACCGCAATCCCGATGCGCAGCTCGGCGACTTCATTGCCGACCCGTTGCCGCCGATGGATTTCGGCCGCATTGCCGCCCAGTCGGCCAAGCAGGTCATCGTGCAGAAGGTGCGTGAAGCCGAGCGTGACCGCCAGTTCGATGAATTCAAGGATCGTATCGGCGAGATCGTCAACGGTACCGTCAAGCGCGTCGAGTATGGTAACGTCATCGTCGATCTCGGTCGTGGCGAAGGCATCATCCGCCGCGATGAAACCATCCCGCGCGAAGCCTTCCGCTATGGCGACCGGGTCCGCGCCTATGTCTACGACGTCCGCCGCGAACAGCGCGGTCCGCAGATTTTTCTCTCGCGCACCCATCCGCAGTTCATGGTCAAGCTGTTCCAGATGGAAGTGCCTGAAATCTATGACGGCATCATCGAGATCCGTTCGGTTGCGCGTGATCCCGGCAGCCGTGCCAAGATCGCCGTGATCTCCAACGATTCCTCCATTGACCCTGTCGGCGCCTGCGTCGGTATGCGCGGCAGCCGCGTGCAGGCCGTGGTCGGTGAGTTGCAGGGCGAGAAGATCGACATCATTCCGTGGTCGCCATCACCGGCCAGCTTCATCGTCAATGCACTGCAGCCGGCCGAAGTGGCCAAGGTGGTGCTCGACGAGGATGCCGAGCGCATCGAGGTTGTTGTGCCTGACGAGCAGCTGTCGCTGGCCATCGGCCGCCGCGGCCAGAACGTCCGTCTTGCCTCGCAGCTGACCGGCTGGGATATCGACATCCTCACCGAGGAAGAAGAAAGCCAGCGCCGCCAGAAGGAATTCAACGAGCGCACCGCCCTGTTCATGGAAGCGCTGGATGTTGACGAAATGGTCGGCCAGGTGCTTGCATCCGAAGGCTTCAGCCAGGTCGAGGAAGTTGCCTATGTCGAGATCGGTGAAATCACCGCGATCGAAGGCTTCGACGAAGAGACCGCCAATGAGCTGCAGACCCGTGCTCGCGAATATCTCGACAAGGTCGAGGCCGAGCTGGATGACAAGCGCAAGGAACTGGGCGTCGAAGACGAGCTTCGCTCCATCCCCGGCATCACCACGGCCATGATGGTGGCGCTCGGCGGCGACGGCATCAAGACTGTTGAGGACTTTGCCGGTTGCGCTGTTGACGATCTGACCGGCTGGTCGGAGCGCAAGGACGGTGAAACCAAGCGGTTCGAAGGCCTGTTCAGCAGTCTCGAGGTCACCCGCGCGGAAGCCGAGCAGATGATCCTGCAGGCGCGCCTTGCGGTGGGCTGGATTACTGAGGACGAGCTGGTCGTCGAAGAAGACGGGACTGCTGAGTTCGAAGAAGGTGAAGAAGAAGTGGTGGCGGAAGCCGGCGGCGAAGAGGCCTGAGGCCTGGCGGCGCCGGAGGCTTTGCAGTGAAGGTCAGGATCGAACCCGTGAACGACCGGATGTGCATAGTGACCAGGGAGCGTGGCCAGCCGGATGATCTGATCCGGTTTGTCGCCGGACCTGACGGATCCGTGGTCCCGGACCTGCGTCACGCCCTTCCCGGGCGTGGCTGCTGGGTGACGGCGGAGCGGTCCGTCATTGACCTGGCGGTTAAGCGAAAGCTTTTCGGCCGGGCACTCAAATGTGAAGTGACCACCGATCCCGAGTTGGGTGCCGTGGTTGACCGGCTGTTATGCGACAGCCTTTTCGGAATGATGAATCTGGCGCGAAAATCGGGCCAGTTCATCACCGGATCTGGTAAGGTGGATGATGCCATCCGCTCCGGCGCCGCACGGGCGCTGATGCATGCGACGGATGCCGCTGATGATGGTGTGCGCAAATTGCGCCAGGCCAACACGGCGCGGGCATTGGGGATCACTGAGGCGGAGATTCCCGTCTTTCGGCTGTTTTCAGCCGACGAATTGGCGCTTGTCTTGGGTGATGGCGCTTTTATCCATGCCGCCGCGCTTGCAGGGCAGGCCGGTGAGGGTGTAGTGAAGCGCGCAAAGATGCTTGCGCGCTACAGGAACGGTCCCGATGCGGGGCCGGGCTGAAAACGGGCTACCGGGGTTCAATTCCCGGATGCGAACGATCAAGGAGCCGGCGCGCATAGGCGCGATGCGGTTTCCCGCGGAAACGGATACGGAATGAGCGACAGCAACGACGACAAGACGATCAGTGTACCCGGCAAGAAGACCTTCTCGCTGAAGCGCCCCTCTGTGGAACAGGGGATGGTTCGCCAGGAGATGGGTCGTGGCCGTACAAAAGCGGTGGTGGTGGAGACGCGCAAGCGCCGCATCAACCGTCCGGAAGACGAAAAGGCCGTGCCGCCGGTAACACTCAAGCCGCGCCCCGCAGCGCCAGCCGCCGAAAAGCCGGCCGAACCTGCGGCAGCGGCTGCCCCGGCCCCGGCGCAGAAACCGGCAGCGACCCCGGCGCCTGCCGCGGCCCCGGCCCCGGCCCCGGCGGCTGCGGAAGCCAAGACACCGGCTCCGGCACCAACAGCTGCGCCAGCTGCCGCACCGGCGCCAGCTGCTGCGGCCCGCAAGCCTGCCGCTCCGTCGCGCCCAACGCCGCCCAGGCCCGCGCCACGCGGTGCCGTGCTCAACCAGCTCTCCGCAAGCGAAGTCGAAGCTCGCCGCCGTGCGCTTCAGGACAGCCGCGTCCGCGAAGTGGAAGATCGCAAGCGCGCTGAGGAAGAAGCTGTCCGCAGAGCCGAGGAAGATGCGCGCCGCGCCGTCGAGGAGGCTGAAGCCGCCCGCCTCAAGGTCATAGAAGACGCCAGGCTCGCCAAGGAAGCCGAAGCCGAAGCTCTCGTCGCCAAGGAAGCGGCAGCCAATGCACCGGCTGAAGCTGTTCCGCCAACGCCTGCGGATGCCGTGCGCGGACGCCGTCGCGAAAACGAGGAAGAAACCCCGGCACGCCCAGGCGGCGCTGCCCGTCCGGGTGGTCCGGCACGCCCGGGCGCCAAGGTAACCCGTCCTGAAGTGGCCAAGCCGACGCGTCCGAAGGCCGAAGAAGACCGCCGTCGTGGCAAACTGACCCTGACGGCCGCTCTCAATGATGACGGAAACTCGCGCGGCCGCTCCTTGTCGGCCATGCGTCGCCGTCAGGAGAAGATGCGCCGCTCGATGACTCAGGAGCCGCGCGAAAAGGTCATGCGCGAAGTGCAGCTGCCTGAAACCATCACCATCCAGGAACTGTCACAGCGTATGTCCGAACGGTCGGTCGATGTGATCAAGTACCTGATGAAGGAAGGCCAGATGATGAAGCCCGGCGACATCATCGACGCCGATCTGGCGGAACTGATTGCCGGCGAATTCGGCCACACCGTCAAGCGTGTGTCTGAATCCGACGTCGAACTGGGCATTTTCAATGTCGACGACGAAGGCGGCGAAATGGTATCGCGGCCTCCGGTGGTCACCATCATGGGCCATGTCGACCACGGCAAGACGTCGCTGCTCGATGCGATCCGCGATGCCAATGTCGTTTCCGGGGAAGCCGGTGGCATCACCCAGCACATCGGCGCTTATCAGGTCGAAAAGAACGGTCAGCTGATCACCTTTATCGACACCCCGGGCCATGCCGCGTTCACCGCGATGCGTGCCCGTGGCGCTCAAGCGACCGATATTGCCATTCTGGTGGTTGCGGCCGACGACGCCGTGATGCCGCAGACGATTGAATCGATCAACCATGCCAAGGCGGCCGGTGTTCCGATGATCGTGGCGATCAACAAGATCGACAAGCCCTCTGCCGATGCGCAGAAGGTTCGCACCGATCTGCTGCAGCATGAAGTTTTCGTTGAAAGCATGGGCGGCGAGGTTCTTGACGTTGAAGTGTCTGCGACCAAGCAGCTCAATCTCGACAAGCTGCTCGACGCGATTCTGCTGCAGGCTGAACTTCTTGACCTGAAGGCCAATCCGGACCGCACAGCCGAAGGCGTGGTGATCGAAGCCAAGCTTGATCGCGGTCGGGGTTCTGTTGCCACCGTTCTGGTTCAGACCGGTACACTGCGTCCGGGTGAAATCCTGGTTGCGGGTGACCAGTGGGGCCGTGTACGCGCCCTGGTCAATGACCGTGGCGAGCAGGTCAAGGAAGCCGGACCGGCATTCCCGGTTGAAATTCTCGGTCTTCAGGGCACACCGCAGGCGGGCGACCGCTTTGCAGTGGTCGAAAACGAAGGCCGCGCCCGCGAAATCGCCGAATACCGTCAGCGCCTGGCCCGCGACAAGGCCGCAGCGCGTCAGAGCGGCTCACGCGGCTCTCTCGAGCAGATGATGACCCAGCTGCAGGATACCGGCAGCCAGGAATTCCCGCTGCTGGTCAAGGGCGACGTGCAGGGCTCGATCGAAGCCATTGCCGGCGCGATCGAAAAGCTCGGAACCGAAGAAGTCCGCGCCCGGATCATCCATTCCGGCGCTGGTGCGATCACCGAATCCGATATCTCGCTGGCCGAAGCTTCGGGCGCCGCGATCATCGGCTTCAACGTCCGTGCCAACAAGCAGGCGCGCGATGCGGCCGAGCGCGACGGCGTCGAAATCCGCTACTACAACATCATCTACGATCTGGTGGATGATGTGAAAGCGGCGATGTCGGGCATGCTCTCGCCGGAACGCCGCGAAACCTTCATCGGCAACGCCGAGATCCTTGAGGTGTTCAACATCACCAAGGTCGGCAAGGTCGCTGGCTGCCGCGTCACCGAAGGCAAGGTCGAACGTGGTTCGGGCGTCCGCCTGATCCGTGACAACGTTGTCATCCATGAAGGCAAGCTCAAGACATTGAAGCGCTTCAAGGACGAAGTCTCCGAGGTCAATGGCGGCCAGGAATGTGGCATGGCCTTCGAAAACTACGAAGACATGCGCGCTGGCGACGTCATCGAGTGCTTCCGCGTCGAGCACGTCACGCGCTCACTCTGATAAGATAAGAAGCCCGGCGTCCTGGATGCCGGGCTTTCATCTGTCTCGTGTCGCTCCGGGCCTTGAGCCCGCAATTTCGGTTGGAATCCCATGCCCAAGACAAAGTCCTCGGCCCCATCCCAGCGCATGCTGCGTGTCGGCGAACAGGTCCGCGCTGCCATCACCCAGGTTTTGCAGCGGGGCGATGTCCGCGATCCGATCATCTCCAACACGATGATTTCCGTGACCGAAGTGCGCATGTCACCCGATCTGCAGGTGGCGACTGCCTATGTCACGCCGCTGGGTGTCGACGACCACGCGGAAACGATTGCGGCGCTTAACAAGAACGCCCGCTTCATCCGCGGCCGGGTTTCGCCGGATTTGCGCCAGATGCGCAACATTCCCGAGCTTCGATTCCGCGATGACACCAGTTTCGAGAATTATTCCAAGATCGACGCGCTTTTGCGCTCGCCCGAAGTCGCCCGTGATCTCGACCACAAAGAGGATGCGGACGGACCGGAGGAAACCCCGGATTCCGAAGGCGAAGGGAAGGCCTGAGATGGGTCGTCGCGGCAAGAAGAAGGGCCGGCCGATTTCAGGTTGGCTTGTTCTCGACAAGCCTTGGGATTTCGGTTCAACCGAAGCCGTCTCCAAGATCAAATGGCTGTTCAAGGCCGAGAAGGCGGGCCACGCCGGCACGCTCGATCCGCTGGCCTCGGGCATGTTGCCGATTGCGCTTGGCGACGCCACCAAGACAGTTCCCTATGTCATGGATGGCCGCAAGATCTATGAGTTCACGGTTGCCTGGGGTGAGCAGCGCAACACCGATGATCTCGAGGGCGAGGTGGTTGAAAGCTCGGATCAGCGCCCTGACCAGGCTGCGATCGAGGCTTTGCTGCCCAACTATACCGGCGTCATCGAGCAGATCCCGCCGGCATTCTCCGCCGTCAAAATCGCCGGCGAACGCGCCTATGACATGGCGCGTGATGGCGAAGTGGTGGAAATTCCAGCCCGCGAGGTCGAAATCCACCGGATCACCCTTGTGGGCTGCCCGGATGCCGATCATGCGGTTTTCGAGGTCGAGTGCGGCAAGGGCACCTATGTCCGGGCCCTGGCCCGCGATTTTGGCCGCGAGCTTGGCTGTTATGGTCACGTCTCGGCGCTTCGGCGCACCATGGTCGCCCCGTTTTCGGAAGACGCCATGGTGCCGCTCGCCGATCTGATTGCGCTTGAGGAGATCGAGGACGACGCCGAGCGCCTGGCCCGTCTCGATGCCTTTCTTGTTCCCCCCGGTGAAGCACTCGGAATGCTGCCGCGTATCGATGTCAGCGAGGACCAGGCGCACCGGATTCGTATGGGAAATCCGATCATCCTGAGGGGCCGTGACGCTCCGGTTGCCACCGACGATGCATGCGCGTTCGTCCGCGGTCAGCTGCTGTCCATCGGTGAGGTTGCCGACGGCGAGTTCCGTCCGCGCCGGGTGTTCAAGGCCTGAACCAGGATTTGCGCCACGGCTTGCGCCAGACCGGCCTCCGTTGCAAACTGCCGCCCTGGGGTGTCATCTGGCTGATATCTGCCAGGTGGAAGCAAGGGGAATTGGGTCATGAGAAGATTTTTCCACATTGCCACGGTCGCTGGCTTCACGGCGGCAATGTTGGGTGCTTCACTGCAGCCGGGGAATACGCAAACACCGGGCTATGACGTCAATGGCTGTGGCTGGTATGTCATCCTTGGGTGCTCGAAAAGCCGTTCGGATGCCAAGCGTACATTGAACCAGCTCGGTGGTCCGATGGTTGGTGGCGGCGCAGGATCGCGGGTGATCAACACCTCCGACATGGATGGTTTTCGAAACGGCTTTTACTGTGTCGCCGACGGCCCCTACGTTTCAAGTGATGATGCCGGTTCGGTGGCCTGGGTCGAAGCCGTGCCGGATGCCTACGTCAAACGCGGCTGTTGATGCAACCCGGCTTGGGCCTCCAGGCCGCGGTCTGCATTGCTGTTGCCCGGCGCGGCTGGGGTCCGCGCCACATTTTCCTTTCATTTGGGCTCTAATTGGCCTATAGCCCAGCCGTCATGGCAGGTTCTGTCTGCATGACGTTTCGAGGCCCCTGCTGGACGACATCCCGGCAGAGGGCGCCAGATCCATCCAGAATGAAAGGATACCACGATGTCGATTACTGCTGAGCGCAAGGCTGCGCTGATCGAAGAATACGCAACCAAGCCAGGCGACACCGGCTCACCGGAAGTCCAGGTTGCCATCCTGACCGAGCGGATCAACAATCTGACCGGTCACTTCAAGGACAACAAGAAGGACAACCACTCACGCCGCGGGCTGTTGAAGATGGTGTCCACGCGTCGTTCCCTGCTTGACTATGTCAAGCGCAAGGAAGAAGCGCGTTACACAGCGCTGATCGCCCGTCTGGGCATCCGCCGCTAGACTGCTTTTCTGCGGGCGGAGCCATGCGCACCGCCCGCAGAAACCAATTACCGGTCCCGTCTATCGGGGTCGCGGCGCGGCGGCGCGCGCCATCAGGCCAACCGGGCCGGAAAATCGCGCCGAAACCGTTCTGCTCTCCGGACTTTCCGGATCAGAACACTCAAAATAGCCTGTCATGGGGCAGGATTGCCGGATGCTTTCGCCGCTCAATGCAGCGGTTCCTCAAAGCCTCCCGCTGTCTTGCCCGAGATGCGCTCAAACACACGGGATAGTGACGCGCGCGGCCAGAAGTTGCCACGCCCACATGCCCGCATACGAAGGACAAGACATGTTCGATACCCACAAGGTCGAGATTGAATGGGGCGGTCGTCCGCTCACACTGGAAACCGGCAAGGTTGCCCGCCAGGCTGATGGCGCCGTCATCGCGTCCTACGGCGAAACCACCGTGCTCGCCACCGTCGTTTCGGCGAAGTCGCCGAAGCCCGGCCAGGATTTCTTTCCGCTGACCGTCAACTACCAGGAAAAGACCTACGCAGCCGGCAAGATCCCCGGTGGCTATTTCAAGCGCGAAGGCCGCCCGAGCGAAAACGAGACGCTGACGTCGCGTCTGATCGACCGCCCGCTCCGCCCGCTGTTTCCTGAAGGCTACAAGAACGACACGCAGATCATCATCACCGTTCTGCAGCACGATCTCGAAAACAACCCGGATATCCTGGCTCTGGTCGCCGCATCCGCTGCGCTGACCATCTCGGGCATCCCGTTCATGGGCCCGATCGCCGGTGCGCGCGTTGGTTACATCGACGGCAACTACGTGCTCAACCCGCATGTTGACGAAATGCCTGAATCGGCACTCGACCTCGTTGTTGCAGGCACATCCGATGCCGTGCTGATGGTGGAATCGGAAGCCAAGGAACTGGCTGAAGACGTCATGCTCGGCGCGGTCATGTTCGGCCACAAGTCGATGCAGCCGGTTGTTGATGCCATCATCAAGCTGGCCGAAGCCGCTGCGAAAGAGCCGCGCGACTTTGCAGCTCCCGACAATTCAGCGCTTGAAGCCGAAATGCTCGCCATGTGCGAAGCCGACCTGCGCCAGGCCTATACCAACACCGACAAGGCTGCCCGTTACGCAGCCATTGATGCGGTCAAGGCCAAGGTCAAGGACCACTTCGCTCCGGCAGAAGGCGAAGAGCCGCGCTTCACATCGGAAGTCATCGGCGCTGTCTTCAAGTCGCTGCAGGCCAAGGTCGTCCGCGGCGCCATCCTCGAGACCAAGAGCCGCATCGACGGCCGTGATCTGTCGACCGTGCGCC
>CAXBIE010000079.1:0-22032 GCA_963975635.1 uncultured Hoeflea sp.
GATCGCCCTATGGCATTCCGCGCAACAGCATCAGGGCGGATCTGATCCCCGGCGGATCGAGTTCGGGGTCTGCGGTCTCGGTCGGCGCCGGTATCGCTGCCTTTTCGCTCGGCACAGACACCGCCGGCTCCGGCAGAATTCCCGCCGGGCTCAATGGGATAGTCGGGCTCAAGCCCAGCCTCGGTCTGCTGTCAGCGACCGGAATGATGCCGGCCTGCCGCACGCTGGACACCATCTCCGTTTTCGCCGCCGAGACGGCCGACGCGGCGCTCGCCACCTCGGTAGCACAGGCCTATGACCCGGCGGATTTCATGTCACGCAGGCTTCCGATGGCCGGTATTGCGCCGGTTGGCAGAACTTTCACGGTTGGCGTTCCATTGCCCCGCCAACGGCAATTCTTCGGCGATGTGGCCGCGCAGCATGCCTATGAAGCGGATCTTGCAACACTGGCGGCGCTCGGCGGCCAGATCGAAGAGATCGATTTCGAACCCTTCCATGCGGTGGCGCGGCTGCTTTATGAAGGGCCGTGGGTGGCTGAACGCTATCATGCGGTCCGCGCCCTGATCGAGAGCAACCCGTCAGCGCTGCATCCGGTGACCCACAAGATCATCAGCGGGGCGTCCAAAATCTCCGCCGTGGACACCTTTGATGCAATCTACAAACTGGCAGAGATGAAGCGGCAGGTCGCACCTTTGATCGAACGGCTGGACTGCTTTGCCGTACCGACGCTTCCATCCATCTACACCGTGGCTCAGGTCGAGGCAGATCCGGTGCAGCTCAATTCCAATCTCGGCACCTACACCAATTTCGTCAATCTGCTCGACATGGCGGCGATCTCTGTTCCGGTCGGCGAGCGGTCTGACGGACTGCCCTCCTCACTCACCCTGATCGGACCAGCGGGTAACGACGCTTTCCTGGCCGGCATTGCCCAAAGGCTGGAACGCGGTGTTATCGAGGCCAATGAACTTGCTGCCCGTCCCGGTGAAATCCTGATCTGTGTCGTCGGCGCGCATCTGACCGGCATGCCGCTCAACCACGAACTGACGAACCGCCACGCAAGATTTGTCGGGGCCACAAGTACCGCTCCGGATTATGCGCTATATGCGCTTTCGGGCACCGTGCCGCCAAAGCCCGGCCTTGCCCGCGTCGCGCCCGGGAAAGGCGTATCGGTCGAGGTTGAAGTCTGGGCGCTGGATGCCGCCGGTTTCGGCAATTTCGTCGATGGCGTGCCTGCGCCGCTTGGCATCGGCACGGTCCGGCTTGAGAATGGATTGCTGGTCAACGGCTTTATCGCCGAAGGCATCGCCATCGAACAGGCCAGCGACATTTCCAGCTTCAAATCCTGGCGGAGCTATATCGCAAGCTGTTCCTGAATGCGGTTTGAAAAACGCTTCCAGGCGCCTTCCACATAGCCGATATGGGCCTGCATGGCCCGTTCGGCCGTGTCGCGGTCAGCCCGGATTATGGCTTCGACGACAGCAGAATGTTCGGCATGCGAGGCGGCTAGTCGGCCCGGCGTTCCAAACTGCGCACGGCGGAATGGCTGCAATCTGAGCCGCGTGTTGAACGTCAGTTCCGCCAGATAGGCATTGCCGGTTCCCTCATAGATGGCGGAATGGAACACTTCATTGGCAACTGCGTAATCGTCACCCGCGCCTGACCGGACAAGGGACGCCATTTCTTCATGCAATGCCTGAAAATCATGGCGCTGTCTGGCGCTCATTGTGAGTGCGCTCTGCCCGGCACACATGGTCTCGAGCTGCGCCATGACGAAGAAGATATTTGCAAGTTCCTGGTCATCCGGCTTGGCGACAATCGTTTGCCGGTGCGATGACTGAACCACCAGCCCGGTTACGCCGAGTTTGCGCAAGGCCTCCCGGACCGGTGTGCGCGAGACGTTGAACTCAACGGCCAGCCGGGTTTCATCGAGCGCGGTTCCAGGCTCGAGGTCCCCGCTCACAATCCTCCGGGCAAGCTCATGTCGGATGGTCTCGGCACTGGTAGCCATTGCGCGGAAAATCCCTCGGGCACAGATAGGTCAGGGCGTGTCTATAGCACTCACATGCGCCGCCACAACCCGCCAGCCTTCCGCCATCCTCACCCAGGTCTGCATCTGACGCCCGGTTTTGCCCGGTGCGGATCCGCGTGAAAACAGCGTCGATGCCGTGGCAAAATCATTGCCATAGGTGGTGATAACGGTACGCGACAGACTGCGCTCCAGGCCAGCAGAGGGTCGCGCGTTTCTGAAGGCGAGAATCTCGTCCACGCCATAGAGGTTCTCGCCGACGCCATAACGGATCGTGTGCTCGCTTTGCCAGAACAGCTGGTCCAGCACCACAACATCATTGCTGATCAATGCCTGCTCATAGCGGGCAAAAACCGCCATTACCTCAGCATGGGTTTTCGGATCGTTGATCTTCATTGCCGGGTCATCCGGTCACGCAGATCGCGCAGGAAGGGAATGGTTTCAAACTGGTCATCCTGAACGAAGTCCCATGCGACACCCTTCGGCCGAGGAGTTGCGTTGCCGGTGACGATCAGCTCCTGCTCGGTTGCGATGAAATCAAGCGGGGAATCATGGGCCATCATGAACACCTTGCTGTCGGGCACCAGCTGCGAGGAGTGGATCGTGGTCGCCATCGGCGTTGCCGCTCCGATGATGCCGAGCTCACGGAAAATCCCGGTTTCAAGATCGGCAAAGCCTGCGCCCTTGCCGGTGCGACCGCCTCCGCGACCCACGGCGACCGAACCGACAATGCAGAAATCAAGCGGCTCCACTTCTTCAAATCCGATCCGCTCACCATGCATCATGTAGCCTTCCGAGGTGGCGGCAAGCTCGAACGAAACTCCCTTTTCTGTGAGAACCTTCGGATCGATCCTGAGATAGGGGAACTCGCGGGTCAGATAGGGCACCGGCGCATAAAGCATCTTGCCCTCGTAAAGTGCGCGAAGCCGCAACGGAATTTGCGGCGGATCCGGATTGCACTTGACCGTTCTGGCGCGTTTCCATTCCTGCGTCTGCGCCAGGTTCCAGGCAGCCTGGTCAGCACCGATGAAATTGGGGATATGGCTCCAGGTCGGCCCCATCGCATAGCCGCCAGTGTCCAGCAGGTCCCAGACCTCGCTACGCACCACATCCTTGTTCTCGTCACGGCCGGACCATTTGCCTTGCTTGTTCATGCTGCTTTCTCTTCAAGTGTGGCGGCCGGAGCTGATGCATGACCATTGCCTTCCAGCCATGCGGCAACCCGCAACGCAATATCCTCGCGCCAGGGCGCGGTGATGATTTGAACGCCGATCGGCAATTTGCTGTCCTCAAGCCAGACCGGCACTGTCACTACCGGCAGACCGATGAACGAGATCGGCTGGGTGAAGACACCCAGATTGGGACGGACCGGGAGTTCCTTGCCGCCCAGCACGAAGGTCTTCTGGCCGATCAACGGCGCTACACAGGGGGTCGCGGGAGCAATCAGCACATCGACCTGTTCAAACACTGCCTGCATTTGCGCACGAAACTGACTGCGGAATTTTTGCGCCTTGGCAACCCAGGCGCCGGGGATCATCGCGCCGGCCAAAAGCCGGTCGCGCACATCCGGGTCGAAATCCGCATGCCTGGTCTTCAACCGGTCAAGATGCAGCGAAGCCCCCTCGGCCATGGTGATCAGATAGGCGCTCGCCCGCGCCAGTCCGGCATTCTCGATCTCGCGGGTTTCGCCAACGTCCAGCGCCGCGCAAATCCGGGCTACCGCGTCAAAGGCCTCGGCGTGGCCGCCTTCTTCGAAATAGCCGCCGGCCCTGGCAATGCGCAAACCGTCAAGCTTGGCGGCGGGATCGAGGGCCACCGGCGGGTCGATGCGGTCAGTGCAAACCGGGTCGGAGGGATCAAGGCCGGTCATGGCATTGTAAGACAAGGCGAGATCACCGACAGAGCGTGCCAGCGGCCCGAGATGATCAAGGCTTGCAACAAACGGGAACGAGCCACTGCGCGAAAGCCGGCCATAGGTCGGCTTCAACCCGAACAAGCCGCAAAGCGATGCCGGAACCCGGATTGATCCGTTGGTGTCAGAGCCCAGCGTCAGCGGCACAAAACCCGCTGCAGCGGCAGCACCCGATCCGCCCGATGATCCGCCGGTCATATGCTCGCGTGCATGCGGGTTGCGCGACGGGCCGTCATGATAGTTTTCGCCGGTGAAGTCATAGGCGTATTCGCCCATGTTCAGCGCGCCCACCAAGATGGCGCCGTTTGCCTCAAGCCGTTCGATCAGCACCGCGTCCCTTGAAGCCGGTGCCATGTCACGGTTGATCTTCGAGCCAGCCAGGGTTGCAATGCCTTTGACATCGAACAGGTTCTTGACCGCAAAGGGCACACCGGCCAGGGGGCCGGGATCTTCACCGCGCTTGATCCGCGCGTCGATGTCTGCCGCCCTCGCCCGCGCGCGCTCATGCGCAACAAAGGTGAAGGCGCCAATAGCCTTGTCATGGGCATCAATCTTGCCGAGGCAACTGCCGATCACTGTGCTTGCCGTAACCGACCCGCTGCGCACCGCCCGGGCGATTTCAGCTGCTGTTGCCACTGTCCAATCGGTCATGGCTTGAACACCGGTGCGGGTTCCGCTTCGTCTTCCATCGGCAAGGCCAGAAGCCCGGCGGCAATGCCGCGTGCAGAGGAAAGGTGGAAGATGATGCCGGGCCGGTAGGCCGGTTCATCCGGCAGGCCAAGATAGCCCAGCATGCTTTCAGCTATCGCGTCAGCGTCGAATTCGTCCTGGCTCATGGCTGAACCTCCTTTGTCTGCAAAGCTGCGGCAAGCGCGCTCAACGGTGTTGCCCAGCCGACAATTCCACCTTGCGCGGTGATCATCTCGATGGCGCCGGTCTTGAAGCGCTCAAAATAGCTTTCCGTTGCATCGGTGACCAGAAGGCATTCATAACCGCGGTCATTGGCTTCGCGCATCGAGGTCTGGACGCAGACTTCGGTGGTCACGCCGGCAAAGACCAGATGGGTTATACCGGCTTCCTGCAGCCGTTCGTGCACGCCGGTGTTCCAGAACATTCCCTTTCCCGGCTTGTCGATCACCCACTCGCCTTCCACCGGCGCCAATGCCTCGACAATCTGGTTGCCGGCCTCGCCACGCACCAGGAGCCGGCCCATCGGCCCCTCTTCGCCGATCCGCACCGAGGCGTTGCCACGCGCCACCTTGCTCGGGGGGCAATCCGACAGGTCCGGCAGATGCGCCTCGCGTGTATGGATCACCGCCAGGCCCCGATCGCGGAACAAGGCAATCAGATCGGCGACTGTCGGGATGATCGCCGCAAGCCGCGACACATCATTGCCAAGCGCATCGCCGAAGCCGCCCGGCTCGATGAAGTCACGCTGCATGTCGATGACCACCAGAGCCGTGCCGGCTTCCGGAAATTGGTAGTCGTATGGCTCAGCCCTGACGTTCAGCATTGCTTCAGTGCCCCGCCATGTATTTGCCGATGGTGTTGCGGTCGGTCTCGTCGATCGGCGCCTGGTAGGTGATCTTTCCACCCGACATCACCGCCACCCGGTCTGAGAGTTCGAGGATCTCGTCGAGGTCTTCCGACACCAGCAGGATCGCCGCCCCCTTGTTGCGCTGATCAATCAGCTGCGCCCGGATTTCCGCCACGGAGGCAAAGTCCAGCCCGAAACAGGGATTGGCGACAATCAGCACATTGACATCGCCTGACAGCTCCCGTGCGAGAATGGTCCTCTGCACATTGCCGCCGGACAGATTTTCGATCGGCGTTTCCGCCGATGGCGTTTTGACGTGGTATTGTTCGATAAGCTTCACAGCGTTGTCGCGTATGGCAGCCGGCTTCAGCCACCAGCCGATGCTCGCCATCGGCGGCTTGTCAAAGCTGCGGAAGGCAATGTTTTCCGACACGCTCATGCGTTTGACGGCAGCGTTTTTCAACGGCTCCTCAGGCAGGCCGAACACTTTCAAATCGGCAAAGTCCTTGCGGGTTGCGTCAAAGCGCTGACCGTTGACGATTACAGCGCCATCTGTAAGGCTGCGCTGACCGGCAAGTGCCTCTACCAGCTCCGACTGGCCGTTTCCGGACACGCCGGCGATGCCCATGATCTCGCCGCCCTTGATTTTCAGATTGACAGTGTCGACGGCGCGCATGCCCTCATTGTCATCGACGCTGAGACCGGCGATCTCCAGCGTGCTCTTGGGTTCGACTTTGGCAAGCCGCGGTGCTTTTTCACGCATCTGGGCTTCGCCGATCATCATTTTCGACATGTCGTCGGTGCTCAGATCCTGGACCGAACCACTGCCTGCGAGCTTGCCGCGCCTGAGCACGGTCACCCGGTCGGCGAACGCCGTTACCTCGCGGAACTTGTGCGTGATCATCAGCACGGTGATGTCGCCTGCCCGCGCCATGTCATGCAGCAGGCCGAGGATCTCGTCTGCCTCACCCGGCGTGAGCACCGATGTCGGCTCGTCAAGGATCAGGAAACGCTGGTTGAGATAGAGCTGCTTGAGGATCTCGAGCTTTTGTTTCTCGCCCGCCGACATGTCGGCAGCAACCGTATTGAGCGGAACCCGGAACGGCATCCGTTCCATGAAGGCCTGAAGCTCTTCCTTCTCCCGGGTCCAGTTGATCACAGCCGGCGCATCAGCGCGCGATATCACCATGTTCTCCGCAGCCGTCAGGCAGGGCACCAGCGTGAAGTGCTGATAGACCATGCCGATGCCGGATGCTTGCGCATCAGCCGGCGCCTTGATCAGCACCTCGCGATTGTCGACCAGCAACTGCCCCCTGGTCGGCTGGTAGAAACCCATTATGCATTTGACCAGCGTCGACTTGCCGGCACCGTTCTCACCCAGCAGGGCGTGGAACTCGCCGGCGCCGACCTTGATTGAAACATCATCCAGCGCCACCAGCGATCCGAAGACCTTGGTCATCGAAACCGTCTCGAGCGAAAACGCCCCGGTTCTGCCACCGGTCAGCGGATGGGCCGAAAGATCTGCCGGGAGAGCCAGTGTGGTCATGACAGTTGCTCCAGGGCGTCAAGCACCATTGCACTCGATGCCACGCCGCCAAATACTCCGCCCTGCATCTTGATCATGTCGATGGCGGCCAGATGGTTTTCATGTTTGGTCGCGCCGCAGCCATCCTCAACCATCAGGCATTCGAAGCCCCGGTCATTGGCTTCACGCATCGTGGTGTGCACGCAGACATCGGTGGTGATGCCGGTCAGGATGATGTTGCGGATGCCTTTGACATGCAGCAGCATTTCCAGATCGGTGGCGCAGAACGAGCCTTTGCCCGGCTTGTCGATGATTGGCTCGCCGGGAAGCGGCGCCAGTTCGCCGATGATCTCCCAACCCGGCTCGCCGCGCACCAGAATGCGCCCGCACGGACCCGGATCGCCAATGGCCGCGCCGATCCGCTGCGAGCGCCAGCGCTTGTTGGCCGGCAGGTCCGACAGATCCGGCCGGTGACCTTCGCGGGTGTGAATGACCAGCAAGCCCTTGGCGCGTGCGGCGGCCAGCAGCGACTTGATCGGCCCGATCGGCGCGCGGGTCAGTGAGAGATCGTAGCCCATCTTGTCGACATAACCGCCCGGCCCACAGAAATCGGTCTGCATGTCGATGATGATCAGCGCCGTGTTGGCGACGCGCAAATCGCCGTCATAGGGCCAGGCATAGGGATCGGCCTTTACCGGCCCCTCAACCAGTTGGGTTGCGGAGACCGCGTTCATTCAGCCGCCTCCCCGAGCTTGCTTTCACCATAGCGGCGTGTCGGGCGCTCGAACCCACAAGACGTACCATCGGTGTGAACAACCTCGTCTTCCCAAGGCAGACGATAGGTCCCCGCCACCATGTCCTTCATAAAGGTATAGGGGCAATCCTGTGCACCACCAAGGACCGCGGTGTAGCCGCGATGACCGAGCTGGTAGATATTGTTTTCAACAGACCAGTGCTTTCGCGCCTCGCGCACGAGGTCGGGCCGCACTTCCGCGGTGATGATCTCGTCGACGCGGCCGGATGTACCGTGGGCCAGGACTGCGCCGTCAAAATTGACGATCATGCCCTCGCCCATGGAATCGAATGTGCCGTCCGAGCCGCACATGCAGACATTGGCCGTCACCATCAGGTTGCTGAAGGAATTGGACAGATTGGTGAAGCGCCAGCTATCGCGGATCGGCGCGGTGTAGCCAGCGGTCCTGAGCATGATTTCGGCTCCCTTGTAGGCGCATTCCCGCGCCATCTCCGGGAACATGCCGTCATGACAGATGATCAGCGCCAGCTTGCAGCCCTTGGGGCCCTCGATCACCGGAATACCGAGATCGCCGGGCTCCCACGGCTCTACCGGAACCCAGGGATGCAGCTTGCGGTAATAAAGCTTCACCTCGCCCTGATCATCGATCACGATGCCGGTGTTGTAGGGATTGCCGCCGGGATTGTACTCCATGATCGAAAAACAGCCCCAGATGGAATTGTCGATGCAGGCCTTTTTGAAGGCTGCGACTTCGGGACCATCCATCGACACCATGATCTCCGGATTGGTGTCCATCGACAGGCCGTGCAGCGCGTATTCAGGAAACACCACCAGATCCATGGTCGCCATGTTGCGCCGCGCCTTGCCCGCCATCGAGACGATCTTCTCGGTCTGGCGGGCCAGGTCGTGCCGGGTCTTTACCAAAGGCAGCTGCAGTTGCACGACGCCGATAACAACGCCGTTTGGAGTCTTGTTCAAACCGCCGAGTGCGCTCATGATTTGGTCTCCTATTTCGCGATGGAAAGTTCGCCCGGCGCCGCGCGGGCTGAGTTGCGCCCGCTGGCAGCAACCATGATGAAAAGCGTCAGGATGTAGGGTGCGGCATTGAAGAAGTAATAGCCCTGGCTGATACCCACCGACTGAAGCGCCGGACCAAGCGCGCCGGCCGCGCCGAAGAGAAGTGCTGCGATGATACAGCGCAGCGGGTTCCAGCGGGCGAAGATCACAAGGGCGACAGCCATCAGCCCCTGCCCCGAGGACAGGCCTTCATTCCAGCTTCCCGGATAGGACAGCGACAGGAATGCGCCACCGATGCCTGCAAGAAAGCCGCCCGCCGCGGTTGCCAGGATCCGCACCTTAATCGGGTTGATCCCCATGGCGCGGGCGGCGGGTTCGGAATCCCCGGTCATGCGGACCACCAGCCCCACCCGCGTGTTGGCAAGTCCCCACCACATGGCAACTGCGATCAATATACCGACGATGAAAAGCGGGTTGATCTCCAGCGCCTGCTCAAGCGCCGAATTGGAAGACCAGCCACCGAGTGGCAGGCTTTCGAGGCGAGGCGCAGAAGGCTGGATGTAGGGCTTGCCGAAAAAGAAGGCGACCCCGGTGCCAAACGACATCATGGCAATGCCGACCGCGATGTCGTTGACCTTCTTCAGGCTGCAGATCATGCCGTGCATAAGACCGAGGAAAACGCCTGAAAAACCGGCGCAAAGAACGCCGAGCCAGGGCGATCCGGTGTGAAAGGAGATGGCATAGGCAACCATTGCGCCCAGCACCAGATTGCCTTCCAGACCGAGATTGATGCGGCCCGATTTCTCGGTGAGCGTCTCGCCGAGAGCGACAAAAATGAACGGTGTGGACACCCGGATGGCTCCACCCAGCATGGCAATGAGAATTGTGGTCAGGGCTTCTGCCGTCATGTCCGCTCCGTGCTGATTTTGGGCTGGAAGATCGCAAAACGCCCGTACAGGCTGTCGCTGGCGAGCAGCACCACAAAGATGATGCCTTGCAACACCAGCGCCGTTGCATCGGGCATGTCCATCCGGCGCTGGATGAGACCGCCCGAGGCTTCAATGGCGCCGAACATGATCGCCACCGGCACAATCATTAAAGGATTGTGCCGCGCCAGGAACGCCACCAGAATGCCGGTGAATCCGTAGCCTGCCACCAGCGAGGCATTGGCCTGCCCGTGAATGGCTGCCACCTCGAAATAGCCGGCAAGACCGGCGCAGGCGCCGGCAATCGCCGAGCAGACGACAATCAGCGTGCCAACCGGCAATCCCTGGGCAAGAGCTGCGCGTGGATTGCCGCCGGTCACGCGCGCGGCAAAGCCGAAGGTGGTCCGCGACATCAGGATCTGCAGGGCAATGGCCAATACCAGGCCAAATACCAATCCCCAATGCACATCGGTGCCCGGGATATTGCCGACCATGTAGTCCTTGCCGATCGGCATGGTGGAAGGCTTGTTCTGTGACGCGGGGTCGCGCAAGGCCCCCTCGACAAAGAAATTCATGATGGCAATCGCGATGTAGGTCAGCAGCAGTGTCGAGATGGTTTCATTAACGCCGCGGCTGTGTTTGAGCCAGCCGGCGATGGCATTCCAGGCGCCACCGGCCAGCATCGCAATCAGGATCATCAGCGCCATGGTGAGATAAACCGGCGCCTGTGCCGAAACCAGCGGGATCGCCAGCGCCGCAGCTGCGAAACCGCCCATCACCAGCGCGCCCTCTGCGCCGATCATCACCAGGCCGATACGTGCAGGAATGGCGAATGCAAGCCCTGTCAGGATCAGTGGTGCCGCCCGCTGCAGCGTGTTCTGGAACGAAAACGAGCTGCCGAAGCCCCCGCGCCAGACCAGTTCGAAAAACTGCGCCGGGCTTTTGCCCAGGACCATCAGAAACAGCGAGAAGATGATGGCCGATACGCACAACGCACCGAAGGGTATCCCAACAGCCTCGAGCGAGGCACGGAACCGCGCACCATCAAAGGCCGATGTTTTGACAAATGTCGTTTCTGCTTGTGCCATGCCCGATCACGATCACTCTCAAGAGGCAAACATAATCGGGCCGCGCGGGTGTTGCCGCGCAGCCCGGAGAGAATTCAGGTGATGGAACCGATGACACCTTCGAGCAGATAGCCCATGCCATCAAGCACCGGATCATAGTTGTCGAAGGTCTTGTCGAGGACCAGATTGCCTTCATTGTCCTTGAGCGGACCGACATAGATCGGCTTGCCCTCCTTCAGGCCGGCAATCGCCGCATCGGCAGCGGCAATGGCTTCTGGCGTGGCGCCTGCGCCATAGGGCGTGTTGCGGACCATGTCGTTGTGGTAGCCGCCGACCACAACATTGGGCAGAGCCTCGCCCTTGCCCAGCATGTCGGCATACATGGTGTAAATGGTTTCCCACTTGTATTCCGCGCCGGTGATGAAGCCCTTGGGCGCCAAGGGCGCCTGCGAGGCGTTGTGGCCGCAGCTCTTGACCCCACGGCCTTCAGCGGTTTCGATCACCACCTTCGGACCATCGACATGACAGGTCAGTACGTCGCAACCCGCGTCCACCAGCGCATTGGCGGCTTCCGCTTCACGCACCGGCATCGACCAGTCACCGGTGAAGATCACCTGAACCTGAGCCTCCGGATTGACCGAACGTGCGCCAAGAAGAACCGAGTTGATGTTGGAGAGCACCGTCGGGATTGGTTTTGCCGCGACAAATCCGATCTTGTTGGATGTGGTGCTCAGGCCTGCTGCAACGCCGTTCACAAAATGCGCCTGGTTGAGGTAGCAGAAATAGCTGCCCAAATTGGCCGGATGCTTGTCCTTGTTCCACAGCGGTGCTGCGTGACGGAACTGAACATCGGGATATTTGGCGGCAAGATCAATCATGAACGGCTCGAAATAGCCGAACGAGGTTCCGAGGATGAGGTTCGCACCATCCAGGTTGATCATCGATTCCATCGATTTCGACACAGCATCGGTTTCAGGAACGTTTTCCTCCTCGATGACGGTGACATTCTCGACCTTCTTGAGGATTTCCATGGCGACCGAATGGGCCTGATTCCAGCCGAAATCGTCGCGCGGGCCGACATAGACCGCACCGAGGACGACGCTGTCCGCGGCTGACGCGGTGTTGATGAAGGGCATCGGCAACGCCATCGCTGCGATACCGGCGGCACCGGTCTTCAAAATTGAACGCCGTGAAATTTCTTTGTTAGCCATGTCCAGATCCTTTGCTGGCTTGCGAATCCCTGTTGTCGCCGGATATTGGAAGACAACCGGCTGTAAACAGTTTTGCAAAAGGCGTGCCAGTTAGGTGCGATTTAATTATCTCATGTATTTCAATATGATAACTCCATCACACCTTAATACGCGCAAGCCAGCAAAGACTGAATAGGAGCAATCACAGATCAAATAATATACATTATCTTTGTGAAGCTTATTATTTAGGCATTTTTAGCCGCATTGCATACAATGCGATTGCGAGAACTTTTCCGCGCTCCCCGGGGCATCCTCGAAACGGTTGGATCACGCCAAACCGCTGGCCTTGTAGGTCGGGTTCAATCGGCTTTCGAGGTAATCATCGCCGCGAATGGGAGCATAGCGTGGTGGATTTTCCGGCCCGCTGCAGGTTGGAAGGCATTCGATGACCGCATCCGGATTGGGATCAAGGAAAAACGCGATTGAATAGCGTTCGCGCCCTGCCGGACTGACGACCCGGTGCGGGGTCGAGACATAGGTGTCATTGGTCCACCGCATCAGGCAATCCCCGATATTGCAAACAAATGCACCAGGGATATAGGGCGCCTTGACCCATTCACCGGTTCTTGTCCGCACCTCAAGACCACCAACTTCATCAGTCAAAAGCAGCGTCACACAGCCATAGTCGGTGTGTGCGCCCGCCCCCATCTGACCTTCTTCCACTGCATCGGGTTGCGGCGGGTAATGCAACAGCCGAAGCGTTGCCAGCGGCCGGTCCAGCTTGTCCTCGAAGTGGCCGGCCGGCAATCCGAGATCGGCGGCGAAAGCCATGTGCAGCCGGCGGCCAATGTCGAGCGCCGTGTCGAAATAGTCGAGCATGGCCTGGCGGAAACCCGCGTGCTCCGGCCAGAGATTGAGAGCGCGGAAGCGCGCACCGGCCATCAGTTCCGGGTCATCTGCAGCAAGCTCGAGGCCTATGTTATAGGCCTCTTTGAGATCAGCCGGCTTGGAAGGATCGAGCGCTTCGCCGCGCATGGGCACATAACCGCGATTGCCGGTTGTGGGTGAGATCTCCACCTGTTTCTTGACCGCCTCGGGCAGTGCGAAAAAATCATGCGAGGTCGAAAACAACGCCTCGATATCCTCAAACGAAAGCGCGTGGCCCTTGATGTAGAAGAAACCGATGCCGCGACAGGCTTCGCCGATGAGCGCGGCTGTTCTTTCGATTTCCGCCTTGTCGGAGCCGTAGAGACTTTCGATATGAATGACTGGAATGTCTTGCTCTGGCATGGGAACTCCTTAACTGAACCGTTTGGCGGCGGCGGAATGGTCTGCAATCAGTTTGGACACATCAAGTCCGATGACGTGCCCGTCCATGACCCGCCAGTTTCCGGCGACCATCACCCGGTCGGCGCGGTTGGCTCCACAATGCACAAGCGCTGCGATCGGATCATGATTTCCTGAGAAACGCATTTCATCGAGTGTGAACATGGCGAGGTCAGCCTGTTTGCCGACCGCAATTTCGCCGATGTCGCTGCGTCCGAGGCATCGCGCCGATCCGGTGGTTGCCCAGCGCAAAGCATCACGATGAGTGATCCGCTCGGCCGAGTTGTACCCCAGCCGGTTGACCATCAGCGCATGACGCACCTCTTCCATCAGATTGGAACTGTCATTGGACGCCGAACCATCGACACCGAGGCCCACCGGACTGCCGGCAGCCTCGAGATCCAGCGTCTTGCAAAACCCTGAGGCCAAGACAGCATTGGATGTCGGGCAATGGCAGACGCCGACGCCGTGCTTGCCGAGCTTTTCGCAATCCTCGCAGGTGAAGTGAATCCCGTGCGCCAGCCACACCCTCGGCTGCAGCCAGTTACAGTCCTCCAACCAGTCGATCGGCCGGTAGCCGAAGGTTTCGATGCAGAAAGCCTCTTCATCCACGGTCTCGGCCAGATGCGTGTGCAGCCGGCAATCATGGGTCTCGGCAAGTGTTGCGCTTTCGCGCATGACATTTCTCGAGACATTGAACGGCGCGCAGGGGGCGAGAGCGATCTGGATCATCGCGCCATCCGAGGTGTCGTGATAGCGCTTGAGCACCCGCTCGCTGTCGGCGAGAATGGTGTCGTCATCCTGGACGATATGGTCGTCCGGGATGGCGCCGTCCTTCTTCGACAGCGACAACGATCCGCGCGTCACGGTGGCGCGGACGCCGAGCGCCTGAGCTTCCTGGACCTCGATATCTGTTGCGTCCTCCAGACCTTCATAGGTCATGTAATTATGGTCCATCGCCGTGGTGCAGCCCGACAGCAGCAGTTCGGCGAAAGCCAGACGAGCGCCGACACGAAACATATCACGGTCGAGCCGGCTCCAGATCGGATAAAGCGCCTGCAACCAGGGAAACAGCTCCTTGTCCCGCGCCACAGGATGGGCCCGGCACAGGGTCTGGAAGAAATGATGGTGCGTATTGATCAGGCCGGGGATGATCGCGTGCCGCGACGCATCGAAGGTTTCATCCACCCCGGTGACCGGCGCCCTGCCCGCAGGCACAAGCTCAACGATGCGGCTACCGGAAACGACAATGCCGCCACCTGCGTTCTCCGCCAGGATTGCCAGCGGATTCTTGATCCAGATATTCATGCGTTGCCCATCCAAATTGCCTGTTTCTTGCGCATGCGAGCGCATCGGATTGAAACCAAGCAACACCCATGCCAGACCGTCAGTGACGAATGCCCCGGGTCTGGATTGAAAGGTCTGCCATGAAAGTCGATCTTGTTCTGCGCAATGCCCGGGTCCACGGCTTTGACGATCTCATCGACATCGCGGTCACTGGCGGAATCGTCACGGCACTCGGACCGAAGATTGTTTGCGAGCCTGCGTCGGAGGAGGATCTCGGCGGCAAGGTGGCGTTTCCGGGTTTTGTCGACAGTCACGTGCATCTCGACAAGGCGTGCATTCTCGACCGCTGCCGCATCTGCGCAGGCACATTGCAAGAGGCCGTGCGCGAAACGGCTGCGGCAAAGGCAGGCTTTACCGAGGATGATGTCTATGCCCGCGCGTCAATAGTCGTGGAGAAGGCAATCCTGCATGGCACAACCCAAATGCGAAGCTTTGTCGAAGTTGACCCGCGCGCCGGAATGCGATCGTTCCGGGCCATCCGCCGGATCAAGGCCGATTACGCCTTCGCCCTCGACATCCAGATCTGTGCCTTCGCTCAGGACGGCCTGACCCAGGAAGCCGAAACGCTCGATCTTCTTGACCAGGCACTTTCAGACGGCGCAGATCTGGTCGGCGGCTGCCCCTATACCGACCCGGATCCGGCGCGGCATGTCAGCCTGATTTTTGACATGGCCGAAAAGCACGGCGTCGATGTTGATTTCCATCTGGATTTCGATCTTGATCCCACCAGCTCCAATCTGCCCGCAGTGATCTCCGAGACGGAGGCGCGCGGATATCAGAGCCGGGTCACCGTTGGCCATATGACCAAGCTCTCCGCCATGCCGCGCGAGCAGCTTGAGCACCTCATCAGCAATCTGCACGAAGCCGGAATTGCGCTCGTGACGCTGCCATCAACCGACCTGTTCCTGATGGGGCGTGAGCATGACCACACGGTGCCCCGCGGAGTGGCGCCTGCGCATCTGTTTGCCCAGGCAGGCGTGACCGCGGCGATCGCCACCAACAATGTGCTCAACCCGTTCACGCCCTATGGCGACGCCTCGCTGGCCCGTATGGCAAATCTATACGCCAATGTGATGCAGCTCTCCCTCGACGATGAACTGAGCACCGTCTTCTCCATGGTCAGCGATGCTCCGGCGCGCATTTTGCAGGCAGCCTATGGCCTCAAGCCCGGCGGCCCGGCCGATATCGTGGTGCTTGACGCGACCGATCCGGTTTCCGCAATCAGGGAAATAGCGGCGCCGCTGTGCGGCTGGAAGGCGGGCCGCAAGAGCTTTTCCCGGCCAGCGCCGCTTCTGCACCGGCCGGTTGACGGCTGACACGAACAGATTCTGCGGAAGCTATTGCTTCTCCGTCGCGGAAATCCGTGGCGCACCGCTTGCCGAGTTGAGATAGCGGTTCTCCCACCAGGAAAAGACGATATCGCGCAGCGCGGAATCATCATCATTCCCATAAATGGTCCGGCGTGCCAGCGCCTCGAATTTTGCCGTTTCTTCCGCGTCGAGCACGATTTCGACCGCCATCTCCTGCAAGGGCGTGTTGACGAAGTTCGGCACATAGGCCGCATCGGGCACAAGCTCGCGGGTCGCCTTGATCTGCGAATTGACAAAATCCTTTGGCGTCCGCTGGCTCCTGAGCGTCGGCGTTTCCGGGACCGCAGCCATCTCCGCGTCGGTTGCATCGAAGATCTGCAGCTTGATCGGCTTGAGGCCGAAATTGCTGGTGCGCATCACGTCAGCGCCGCAGACATTGGGGATGGCGAGCACATCCATCAGGGCAATCAGGTCGATATGATCACCCTTCTGCGACTGCTGCCGGGTGATGGTAGCGCTGCCTTCCAGCGTCACTTCCGTGCACATGAACATGTTGAAACTGTCGTGCACATCGTCGGGTGTCAGCCCGTATTCACGCTGGGCTTCGGACTGGATGTCGTGGCAATTGGTGTGGGTGTGGTAGCCATAGGCGCTTTCATAGAGATAGGCACTGCAGCGCGGGAACAGCACATCATTGCGGCCGTAGGTATCCTCGGCGATATACATCATCGCCCGTTCGCGCGGCGGCGCCGACCAGAGATATGTCCCCTTGCCGGGATTGAACCCATGAACTGTGCGTGTGCGTCCGCAATGCATGAATTCCTTGTAGTCATGCAGATTGAAGCAGTTGAAATCGACGCATTGCGCGCCGAGCACCTGCTCGATCCTGAGGATCTGGCCCTTCCGCACTTCAAGAGCCTTGCCGGTCCCCGGCTGCATGGTCCATTCAAATACTGGCTGACGCTGCGCCATCATTTCCCCTCCGGCTGACCGGCGGGCAAAGGCTCGCTTTCGGCAATGGCGCGCCTGACCAGCGCTTCGAGCGACGGTGCAGCGCCATCCGCGAGCGCCCGCTCGAGAAGTGCCCGCTGCTGGTGATTGAGCCACAGCTTGAGTGTTTTTCCGGCCATTGGTTCTGCTCCATCGTATGCGTCATGTGAAATTTATGTATACATGATTTTGATTTCTTGCTACCTATCTTTTCCAGCAAAATACGTGCAACGGGTCTGAAAACCTTGACAAGGATGCCAATGAGAGCGCTATTTTTGATCTTTTTGCCTGAAGATTAGGCGTTGATTGCCTGGTTTTTAAACATATGATCGATACGTGAATGTCATTTAATTGTATACAATGATGAAATCATCGTGAGTGCCAAATGACCAAAAAGCCGAGCAGAATTGACCAGGCCTACATGGCGCTCAAGAGCGCCATCATCGAGCAGGCGCTGCGCCCGGGAGACAAGCTTCCCGAAGATGAAGTGGGGCAACTGTTTTCAATGAGCCGGACTCTGGTGCGGCAGGTTTTCAGCCGGCTGAATGCGGAAGGTCTGATTGAAATTGGCGGCAAACGGCCAGCGACCGTCTCCATCCCAAGCCTTGATGATGCCGTGGCCGCCTTCGAGGTCCGGCAGGCGCTGGAGCGGGAAGTCGTGAGCCTGGTCATCAAGCGCTGGACCCGGGAGCACGAAGCCACGCTCGAGGCGCATCTTGCCAAGGAAATCGAGGCTGCAAAGGCTGGCAACGCCCCGACCTCCATCCGCCTTGCCGGTGAGTTCCACACGCTGCTGGCCGACATGACCGGCAATCCGTTGCTGTCGCGCTTCGTCTCCGACGTCGTCTCGCGCTGTTCGGTCATCCTGGCGGTGTTCGGCCGGCCCCATTCAGCCGATTGCGGCGTCCACGAGCATCGTGAAATCATCGACGCCATTGCAGCCGGTGACGCGGCCAGAGCTTGGGAGCTGATGCACCACCATCTGGGCGAGGTGGAGGCGCGCGCCTTGATCACTTCCTCTGAAACCTCCCCCAGATCGCTTGCCGACATGCTCTCGCCCTATGTCGAAGGCGGAAGCACCCCGGCGCCAGAACCGGCAAAAAGCCGAGGCCGGCCAAGGCTGCAAGTGATCAAGGACAGCAGATGAATTCCAAATCTACGGCCAGCCACACCCATTTCGATTTCTCCGGGCTCAGCGGGCGCGACAAATACAAACTTATCATCGGCACGGTGATCCCCCGTCCGATTGCGCTTGTGACCACCATTGATGAAAACGGCGTGGTCAATGCCGCACCCTTCAGCTTTTTCAATGCGCTTTCCGGCGACCCCGCCATTGTTGCCATTGGCGTCGAGAACAAGGCCGACATGAGCTTCAAGGATACCGGCCGCAACATCCGCATGACCGAACAATTCACCGTCAACATTGTCGATCAGGCCATGATCGATGCGATGAACATTTGCGCAATCCCGTTTGCACCCGACGTGGATGAACTGGATATCGCCGGATTGACACAGGTCCCTGGCATCCATGTCGGCTGTCCGCGCATTCTTGAGGCACCCGCCGCGCTCGAGTGCAAGCGACACATCACCCTGGAGATCGGCAAATCACGCGAAATCATCCTCGGCGAGGTCATGGGCGTGTTCATCCGAAAGGATTGCGTCAATCCAGACAACAAGCATGTCGACCAGAAACGCATGGATGCCGTCGGCCGTCTGGGTGGCCACGACTATTCGACCATCCGCGACCAGTTCACGCTTCCGACCATGTCGGTGGCCGATTGGGAGACACAGAACAAGAATCTCGACGACTCCAAAGAACCGGACAAACCGGCTGGGGAACAATCATAAAAACACGTTCCGTTGAGCAATCGCAGACCGGAGGAAAGCGCCTGAAGGCGTAGCCAACAAACCTAACACGGAGACGAGAGATGACTTCTTCCTACATGATTGACCGCCGCCGCTTCCTGGGCACCTCGGCAGCCGCAGGCGCGATGGTTCTCGGCGGCGGCCTGATGCCGGCCCGCGCTGAAGACACCACCATCGGCATGATCTATGTCGGCCCGAAAGATGATTTCGGATGGAACCAGGCCCACGCCGTGGGCGCGCAGGCGCTGCGCGATCTGCCGGGTATCACGGTGGTCGAAGAGGAAAACGTGCCCGAAACCGTCGCGGTGTCGAAATCGATGGAATCGATGATCAACCTTGATGGCATCAACCTGCTGTTCCCGACATCCTTCGGCTATTTCGACCCCTTCATGATCGACATGGCCGGCAAGTATCCCGATGTCCAGTTCCGCCACCCCACGGGTCTGTGGAGCGCTGACAAGCATCCGATGAACCTTGGCGGCTATTTCTGCTACCTCGATCAGGCTCACTATGTGAACGGAATTGCCGCCGGTTTGTCGACCACGTCGAACAAGATCGGCTTCATTGCCGCCAAGCCCATTGCCCTGGTTCTGCGCAACATCAACGCGTTCACACTTGGGGTGAAGAAGGTCAATCCGGATGCAGAAGTGCGCCTGATCATCACCGGCGAATGGTCGTTGCCGGTGCGTGAAGCGGAAGCCACCAACGCGCTCATCGATGTCGGCTGTGATGTCATTGCCTGCCATGTCGACAGCCCGAAAGTGATTGTCGAGGCGTCTGAAGCCCGCGGGGTGAAGACCTGCGGACATAACGCCGACCAGTCGCCGCTCGCACCGAACGGCTTCATCACCGGAGCCGAGCTGAAATGGGGCACGGTCTACAAGGAATATGCCGGACTGATTACCAAGGGCGAGGCAATTCCAAATGTGAATGAAGGCGGCTACGACCGCGACATGGTTGCCTCCTCACCCTTTGGTGCCGGCTGCAGCGAAGCCGGCAAGTCGGCGGCACTCGGGGCCATCGAAGAGCTCAAGACGGGCGCTCCTATCTTTGTCGGCCCGCTCAAGGACAATCTGGGCAATGTCGTCATCGAGGGCACACTTGGCCTCTATGACGGATCGCTGTGGGGCACGGATTATCTCATCGAAGGCGTGGTCGGCTCGATCACTTAGGCTTCCCCGGATGAGATGAGCGCCGGGGGCCCATACAGGGGGCTGGGAAGGCCCCCGGCGCATTTTCAAAAACTGCTGTGGCAAACACTTCATTTTCAAAGGAACGCGAATGGGTTTTGCAGACACACCCTGCCCGGACTTCATCCTTTCCGCCGCCCATATCCTGACCGGCGCTGACCCGTCCGGCGCAATGCAGGTCATTGACAAGGGCGCACTGCTGGTCCGGGGCGGCATTGTCAGGGCGATTGGCCCCCTGCCCGATCTTTGCAGGGACAATCCGGAAATCGAAGTCAGAGGCGGCCAGGACATGGTCGCCATGCCGGGGCTTGCCAATTCACACCATCACTTTGGCCTGACTCCGCTGATGATGGGCGTCCCGTTTGCGCCACTGGAACTTTGGCTGCCGCAATTCCGCAAGATGCGGCAGGTGAACCTCAGGCTGGATACGCTGTATTCGGCGATCGAGATGCTTGAAAGCGGAACCACCACCGTCCAGCACATCAACTCCGGGCTGTCCGGACCGGTTGAAAACTGGGATCGCGCCACCGAGGAGATCATCTCCGCCTATGGCGAAATCGGTATGCGCAACGGTTATTGCTTCATGATCCGCGACCAGAACATCCTGTCCTACGAGGACGATGCCAAAGTGCTGGCGGCCTTGCCCGAAGAGGTCCGTGAATGGCTTGCGCCGTCCCTGCAGGCGGCCCAAACGCCGACCCGCGCCTATATGGACTTCTTCAGCCGGCAACATCGCGCGTGGTCCGAGCGCGAGCCGGACATGGTTCGGATGAACCTTGCGCCGGCAAATCTCCACTGGTGCAGCGACGACAGCCTGCAGATGATTTTTGCCACGGCACGGGCCCACGGCGCCAGCATCCACATGCATCTGCTGGAGACCGAGCGACAGGCGCGCTATGCAAAGGCACGGTTCAAATGCTCCGCTGTCGAACATCTCAACCAGCTGGGATGCCTTGGCCCGGAATTGACGCTTGGGCACGGCAACTGGATGAGCCGTGATGATCTGGACCGGTTGTCCGATTGCGGCTGCATGATCTGCCACAATGCAAGTTCCGGCTTGCGGTTGGGCAGCGGCATCGCACCGGTCAATGAGATGCAAAAACGCAATATTCCGGTGGCGCTCGGTATCGACCAGTCCAACATCTGCGATGACCGGGACATGACAATCGAGATGAAACTGGTCTGGGCGCTGCACCGCGAAACCGGCATGTGGAACGACCGGCTCGAGGCCTCCCGCGTGCTGACCATGGCGACCGAGCACGGCGCGAAATCGGTGGGCTTCGGCAAGATCACCGGGCGTCTGGAGGTCGGCCGGCAGGCTGATATCGTTCTGATGAGCAAATCCGAAATCGGCCGCCCGGTGCTCGATCCCCGCACGCCGATTGCCGATGCAGTGCTGCATCGCGGCAGCAGGTCAGCCATCCGGCAGGTCTATGTCGGCGGCCGTCTGGTCGTCGACAATGGCCGCGTTACCACCATCGACCGGGATGCGGTGCTCGCTGAAATCGCCGATATCCTGTCCGCTCCCATGACCGAAGCCGAGCGCAAGGCAGACCGCATGGTGGCTGCCATGATGCCTGCGCTCGAGGCTTTCCACCGCGCCCATTCGCCTGACGACGGATATGCGCCCTACCGGTACAACGCGATGAATGACGCCGACCGTCCCGGCTAGACAAGGCTAGCGCTGGTCACGCAGGATGGTGCGGTAAATTCGCTATGCACCTCAGTGCCAATTAAAGTGGCTGAACGGATCAATGCCGTTTCAGCAAACATGGCACAAGGTGGAAGGCTAGGGAGTCATTCGCTGTCGGCATGCAACTGGATGTTCGGTGGCAACTCATCCATTCTTGCAACGGAAATGCCGTGAGTTAGAAAACGGTGGCCCGGTGTATTGGGGCTGTGACGCGTTCGAACCGGAGCAAACACATCTGCTCCACTTCACGCGGCGGCGGCTCCGTCCAGCCGCAGCAAGACAGAAACGATGTATTGGTTTAAAGCTAGAAAAATGGTCGGAGCGGCGGGATTCGAACCCACGACCCCCTGTCCCCC
>CAXBIE010000080.1:0-21787 GCA_963975635.1 uncultured Hoeflea sp.
GTGGCTGGGCGCCTTCGACCACCCTGCCGCACTCTCCTCCGCATGTCCTGGGTGTGATCAACCTGCGTGGATCCGTTATCCCGGTCATCGACATGGCGATCCGTCTTGGTCTGCCGGCGATCAAGCCGACCGAACGATCGGCGATCATCGTCACCAATATTGCCGGCAAGCTGGTCGGTCTGCTGGTCGAGAATGTCTCCGACATGATCACGGTCAAGAACGCTGACCTGCAGCCGGCGCCTGATGTGTTGCCGGCCGCCGAACGCGCGCTGACCAAGGCAATCATCCCGGTCGATGAGCAGATGATCTGTTACCTTGATCTTGATGCCCTGTTCTCGACTGACGACGAACTGGCCGCCTGATCATCCTGCGGGCTGTCGTGCCTTCTAACCACCCCTTTGCCGTTCAATCGAGCGGCAAGCGGGTGGTTTTCGGCATTCATAAAGGGGCATGAAAACAGCGGCTGGCAGGCTGAACGGTTTCAACTGCTCAGTGAACTGAAGGCCAATTCCGATATTGTCAGTCCGGTCATCACCATCAACATCGTGATGAAGATCGTGATCATCAGATCCCCTTCCATGCAGATCCGGATCACCCGGAAATACAACCAGATGACCACCGCATAGATCCCCAGCGAAATGAAGGCACTGGCGGTATCGGATACCGGCGTCAGATAGCGCAAGGCCGCGGGAAAAAATCCGATATAGGCGGACAGAAGGCCGAACCAGTTGTTGACCACCACCAGTCTGGGGAACTTCCCCGTGAGGCCGAAAACCTGACAGACCGGAAGCAGCAGCAGTGCCGGCAGCACCCATGCGACCACATCAAAACCGCTGGAGACCGCAAAGAACCTGAAAATCTCTGCACTGGTGCCGGGTCTCATTTCGGGAGACGCACGCCAGATGCCGGTCCACAGAAAGCACTGTACCGGCCAGGTCCAGACAAAAGCGCCGAACGACCGCCAGAAACCGTCCGGCGAGATGTCAAACAGCTTCAGGCCGTCCCGGTTTCCCAAGATCAGGTAGAACAGTCCGGCCAGCGAGCGGCCGGCTTCAAGCCGCGTCGGAATGAAGTTCCCGGCCAAACTCAGCTGGCCTCAACGCTGGCAGCCTGACGCTCGAACCAGCCTTCAATGAATGTTTCGTAGACCCTGGTCAGGCTTTCGAGATCGCTCAGCGCCACCCGCTCGTCGACCATGTGCATGGTCTTGCCAACCAGCCCGAACTCGACCACCGGGCAATAATCCTTGATGAAGCGCGCGTCCGAAGTGCCGCCGGTTGTCGACAGCGCCGGCGTCTGCCCGGTCGTTGCGTGCACAGCCTCCGAAAGGGTCTCGATCAGGGCGTCGTCCCTGGTCAGAAAGGATGGCGAGGAGCGCGAGTCGAAGTCGACGCTGTAGCGCACGGCCGCGCGCCCGTTCCTCAGCCCGCTTTCCCTGGCGGCCTGTTCCAGCCGCGCCCGCAACGCATCGGCCAGCGTTTCGGCCGTCCAGATGTCGTTGAAGCGGATATTGAACCTGGCAGTCGAGCGCGCCGGGATCACATTGGTCGCCGTGTTGCTGGTATCGATGCTGGTGACTTCCAGATTGGTGGGCGGAAAGCGTTCATTGCCGGCATCAAGCGGCGGATCAAGCAGCGCATCAACAAGCCGGACCATGCCGCGAAGCGGATTGTCGGCGAGATGCGGATAGGCGACATGCCCCTGCACACCCTCGATTGTCAGCGTGCCCGACAGGGAACCACGTCGGCCGATTTTGATCATGTCACCCATCTTGTCCGGATTGGTCGGTTCGCCGACCACAGCCGCATCCCAGTGTTCGCCCTTTGCCTTGGCGTAAGCGAGCAGCTTCTCGGTTCCGTTGATCGAGGGGCCTTCCTCGTCTCCGGTGATCAGCAGCGACACAGACCCTTCCGGCACGCCCTTGCGTTCGATCACCCGGGCAAGCGCCGAGACGAAGCAGGCAATGCCGCCCTTCATGTCGACCGCGCCACGGCCATACATTTCACCATCAACAATGTCTGCACCAAATGGCCCTTGGGTCCAGGCGCTGTTGTCGCCCACCGGCACCACATCGGTATGGCCGGCAAACATCAGATGCGGTCCGCTGGATCCAAGCCGTGAGTAGAGATTTTCCACATCCGGTGTGCCGGTGTCGGAAAATGTCACCCGGTCATTGGCAAATCCGAGTTCGCTGAGCATGGCTGCCAGCGTGGTCAGGGCTCCACCTTCTTCGGGGGTGACCGAAGGGCAGCGGATAAGTGCGGCGAGTGTCTGTGTCGGATCGGTGAGTTTCATGCTTCGTGATTAGCAATTTGCCCCGGACCTGTCGACTGTGCCGGGTGGCTGAAAATGAGCCGCTCAATAACCCGGCATGTCGGGCGCCGGACCATGCTTGTTTGGCCCTTTGACCGATGGCCAAAGCATGATCACCAGCAACATGAAGAATGATGCGCCGGGAATAACCAGGACACAGACCAAGATGCCCGGCAAACCGGCATCATGCAGCCGTTTGATGCTCATCACCGCCAATGACCAGGCCATCGGGCCAAAGCTGAAGATGATGCCGAACCCGGCCATGGTCAGGGCGCTGCTGTCAGGCGCCGCGTTGACTGCGGCGGAGACCGGAATTGCCAGCACCACCACCCAGAACAGCAAGGCCCAGGCATAGGTCCGGCGCGACAACCGGCCGGACACGCTGAACAAAAGCCAGCGCATTCCGGACCCGGGCCGCCGCGCCATCGGACTTTAGTCCCTGAGCAGTTCGTTGATACCGGTCTTCGACCGGGTCTGCGCGTCCACGGTCTTGACGATCACGGCGCAATAGAGGTTTGGTGCCGCCTCGCCGTTGCCCATGGTGCGGGAGGTTGGCATAGAGCCGGCGACGACGACCGAGTAGGGCGGCACCTCGCCATAGCTGACTTCGCCGGTCATCCGGTTGACGATCTTGGTCGACTTGCCGATGTAGACGCCCATGCCGAGCACCGAACCCTCGCGGATGATACAGCCTTCCACGACTTCCGAACGCGCACCGATGAAGCAATTGTCCTCAATGATGGTGGGGCCTGCCTGCAGCGGCTCCAGCACACCGCCGATGCCGACACCGCCGGACAGGTGCACATTCTTGCCGATCTGCGCGCAGGATCCGACTGTCGCCCAGCCATCGACCATCGTGCCTTCATCGACATAGGCGCCGAGATTGACGAAGGACGGCATCAGCACGACGTTCTTGCCGACGAAGGAACCGCGCCGGACGATCGAGCCGGGAACCGCCCGGAAGCCGGCGCGTTCGAATTCATTGGCGCTCCAGCCATCGAACTTCGATGCAACCTTGTCCCACCAGACAGCATCCCCGGGACCGCCCTTGATGACTTCCATCGGATTCAGACGGAACGACAACAGTACCGCTTTCTTGAGCCACTGATTGACGGTCCACTGCCCGTCATCGCCGCGCTGGGCAACCCGCGCCTGGCCCTGGTCGAGCAGGTTGAGTGCGGTTTCAACCGCGTCACGAACCTCTCCGCGGGTGGAGGTGGACACCTCGTCGCGGTTGTCGAATGCGGTTTCGATCGTGCTGGCGAGAGCGGCCAAATCATGTTTCATCGTGGCGATTCCTTAAGGTTCAACGTCTAGTGTGGGCGGTCATGGCCGTGTCAGGCCGGAGCGCCAGCGCCGTTGCATCTCTCCTAAGCGAGGCAGGGCGCGGGGTCAATTCCGGTCTCTTCGGTAAAGCCAAACGGGAATGTGCAGATGAATGCCAAACGTACCAATCATGTCTGGGATCCGCTCGCGGACAGCCGCGAGGACAAGCTGCGCGCCGACCGGCAGCCCAGGACCCCTCAAAGCATGTCTCCGGCCTACCGGCTTGCCTATGCCGATGACGATTTCCTGTGCCGCGAGGAACTCAGGCCGGTTCGGCTGCAACTGGAACTGCTCAAGTCGGAAATGATCCTCATGGAGGCAGGCATCCGCTCCACCGTGGTGATGTTCGGTGGCGCCCGCATTCCCGAGCCTGGCAAGGAGCCATGGGCTGCCAAGAATGAAACCCAGGCCAAGAACCTGACAGCAGCCTCGCGCTATTATGACGAGGCGCGCTCTTTTGCCCGGCTCTGCTCAAACCATTCATTGACCACCGAGGGTCAGGAATATGTCGTCTGCACTGGCGGCGGACCGGGCGTGATGGAAGCGGGCAACCGGGGCGCCCACGATGTCGGTGCGGCATCGATCGGGCTCAATGTTGTATTGCCGCACGAACAGGCGCCGAATGAATATGTCACGCCGGAGTTCAGCCTGAATTTTCATTACTTCGCCATCCGCAAGATGCATTTCCTGATGCGCGCCAAGGCGATCACCATCTTTCCCGGTGGTTTTGGCACCATGGACGAGTTGTTCGAGACCCTCACTTTGATCCAGACCGGCCGCATGGAACATGTGCCGCTGATCCTGTTCGGGTCGGAGTTCTGGAATTCAATCGTCGATTTTCAGGCGCTGGCCGATTTCGGTACGATTTCGCCGCGCGATCTCGATCTGCTCAACTTTGTCGACACCGCGGAAGAGGCCTGGTCGATCATCGCCAGTCACTACGAGATCACGCCGCAGACATGAAAAACCAGGCCGGGGATCCCCCGGCCTGGCTCTGGTTTCCGGTGATCTCGAAGGATCAGTTGTTGTTGGCGGCTGAGCGGTAGAAATCGGTGACGTCGATCTTGTTGTCGCCATTGCGGTCGAAGCGTTCGAACATCTTGGTGTCGAGCGAGGTGAATTCCTCGAGGCTGATTTCACCGTTGTTGTCGGCGTCGAGGCGCTCCATGCGGGGGCCATCGCCGCGGCGGTCGCCCCGGCCTTCGCCATTATGGCGTTTGCCTTCACCATGACGCTTGCCATCGTGCTTGCCGGCCATACGGCCGTCCCGGTCCCCGTTCTTCATGCCTTTGCCTTCAGCGCGGCGCTCTTCGCGGTTCTGGTCACGCATTTCCTTGCGCATGTCGCCAAATGCCTTGAGCTCGTCCTGGCTCAGCGAACCTGAGTTGTCGGTGTCGGCGCTTTCAAACATGGACTGGCGGTGGGCGGAGACTTCGTCGAGCATGACAGCGCCGTCCTGGTTGGTGTCAAACCGTTCCATCAGGCGCTCGATGCGCGGGCCGCCATGCCGGGAACCGTCGCCTTTGCCCTGAGCAGCAAAGGCCGGTGCAGCGGTGGAGGCGATCAGAGCTGCGGCGAGGGTGGCGAGAAGTGTCTTTTTCATGAGTGAGTTCCTTTAACGAGGGGTCGTGTTGTGCTCACTCAATGTGGTCGCAGCAGCTCGTGAAAACCACTTAAAGCCCTGTAATGTGGATTAAACTTTGGAAAGGTAGGCAGCGCGCCATGTCTGCGCGCTGCCTGATCATCAAGAAATCACCCGGCTCAGGAATGCCGCCAGATCATCGGTGATGTGATCAATATGAGTGCCGTCCTTGCCTTCGTGCTCCCAGACCTCGTCGAGCACCACATCAACATTGTTGGGCACAATCAGCACCGTGCGCATACCCAGCGCATGCGGCGCCAGCAGATTGCGCGGCAGGTCCTCGAACATCGCCGCCTTGTCCTTGTGGACGCCATGCTTGGCAAGAAACCGGTCATAGGTCTCGGGCGCCGGCTTGGGCATCAGGTCGGCAGCGATAATGTCAAAGATGTCATCGAAATGTTCGAGAATCCCGAGCGCCTGCGCGGTGCGCTCCGCATGCGGCGTATCGCCGTTGGTGAAGATGAACTTGCGGCCAGGCAGTGCCTTGATCGCGGCGGAAAGCGCCGGATCCGGTTTCACCCAGGAGTAGTCGATGTCGTGGACCTTCTCGAGAAAGTCATTCGGGTCAATACCATGGTGCAGCATCAATCCCTGCAGCGTGGTGCCGTGCTCGCGGTAATATTTTTTCTGGATGCCACGTGCTGCGTCGTGATCAAGGTTGAGCAGATCACGAACATAGGCCGTCATTTTCTTGTCGATCTGCGAAAACAGATCGATGTGACGCGGGTAAAGTGTGTTGTCGAGATCAAACACCCATTCGCTCACATGGGCGAAGGCTGCGGGATCGGGCAAGGCCGATTTGTGGGGCATGAAAACCTCTGTCCTGTCGTGGAAATGGTCGCTGTGGTTCAACATGGAACACAGGTGCCAATTGTAAACGGCAGGTTTACCTACTCTGTATACCCACTGTCAAAACTATCCCTCTAATTGATGCGCGAACCGATATCAGGATCAGCTGAAGATGCAGAGTGACGGCTTCTCGCCGATGATTTCCCGCGCGATGATCAGAAGAATAGTGATTTTGACGATTGTCACGGTCGTCTTGTCCTTGCTGATCACCAGTTTCATCATGTGGATAACCGACCAGAGCGCAGGGCTGCCACTGGCGCTTTCGATCGCGGCCTTTTGCCCGCTGGCGGTCACGCCTTTTGCGACATTTGTATTCTTCCGGCAGACAATGGAGCTTGAAGCCGCGCACAAGGCGCTCGGCGAAGCGCACCAAAGCCTCTTCGAGCTTCATGCCAAACTCAAGGATGCGCACAGGGATCTCGAGCACCGGGCGAACCACGACAGCATGACCGGCCTTGCCAACCGGGACAGGTTTCTTGCCCGCTTGTCCGAACTCAAGCGCAAGTCGGATTCAGGTTACCTGCTGGTAATCGATGCGGACCGGTTCAAGCAGATCAACGATCATCATGGCCATGACGCCGGGGACCGCGCCTTGCTCGCGGTCGGGCAGGCCATCTCCAGCTCCATCAGGGCCAGCGATCTGGGCGCGCGCATTGGTGGCGAGGAATTCGCTGTCGTGCTTCAGGGGGCAAGCAGGTCTGATGCCGTGTTGACCGCTGAGCGCCTCCGCGCAAGCGTTGAGCGAATATCCCTGACGACAGCCGATGGCAAACCGCTGAAAATTACAGTCAGCATCGGCGGCGCTCCATTCGGTCCGCATTCGCGCAGCAAGGAAGTATTGCGTGCCGCTGACAGCCAGCTTTACGCGGCAAAGCACAACGGCCGAAATCAGGCTCTCATTGCGGAACAGACAGAGCGCGCAGCCTGATGCTTGCTGCTACGGCGGTCTTTGCGCATCCAATTGGCTGTGCGGCATTGTAGCCCTTGGCTTGCGTGGTCGCGAATAAGGTCTGTGCCGCCCTTGTCGCGGCATGCCCCTTCCTGCTAGATCGTTGAATTCCTTCCGACAGGACCGCCTTCGTTGATTCAGCACGGCGGGACATTGCGATTGCTCGCCGATACAGGACAGTCTTGCCAAGATGGAAACCTGGGTTCTCATAACCATTGCCGCTGCCTTCTTGCAGAACATCCGGTCGGTTCTGCAAAAGCACCTCAAGGGGGTAATGGGAACCACGGGAGCCACCTTTGTCCGCTTCGGCTTCGGCGTTCCGTTCGCGCTGATGTTCGTCGGCTTCCTGGCTTTCGGCATGGGCTATCCGGTACCCCTCCCGAATTCCGGCTTTGCCGGATGGGTTGTTCTGGCTGCATTGGCGCAGATCGGCGGCCAGGCGTTGCTCATTCAGATGTTCGGCCATCGCAACTTCACCGTCGGCACCGCTTATTCCCGCACCGAACCGGCGCAGGCCGCATTGTTCGGTTTGATATTCCTCGGCGATCAGCTCAGCACCGGCACTCTGGTTGCTATCGCCATCAGCCTTGTCGGCGTCGTGCTGATCTCGGTCGCCCGCTCGGCTGCGGGGACTTCAGCGCTGCTTCGCTCGGTGTTCTCCCGCACATCCGCACTGGGGCTGGCCTCAGGCGCGTTTTTCGGTCTTGCCGCCGTCAGTTATCGCGGTGCGTCGCTGTCGCTGAACGGGCCGAACTTCATGATGCAGGCGGCCGTGACGTTGCTCGCGGCGATCGTGCTGCAATCGCTGATCTTGCTTGTCTGGATGTGGTTCAGGGCGCCGGGAGAACTGGCCCGTGTCCGCGCTGCGTGGAAAATTTCCGCACTGGTCGGTCTGGTTGGCGCCACGGCGTCGTTCGGCTGGTTCATGGCGATGACCCTGCAAACCGCTGCTGCCGTCAAGGCATTGGCTCAGGTTGAAATGATTTTCACATTTGCCTCTTCAGTGCTAATATTCCGGGAACACGTGAACAAGCGTGAGATCCTTGGCTGTATTCTGATTGTGGCCGGGATACTTGTTCTGCTGCTGGTCTGATCCGCGCGGCGGGCAATCAACGCGCCTCGAAGGCGACCGGTCTAGTCTCTTTGCCGAACGGATTGTTTATGCCCGCCCTGCGTTCCTGTTTCATGTTTCTGCCGGTCTCGAAAATACCGCTCGGGGCAAGGGCAGGTGCCATGCTGGCCGCGCTGGTTCTGGCTGGATGCGCCAGCCCGCCGGAAGGCGTGCTGTCCCCGGTGGCCCAGACCGCTCCGGATGCGACGGAAATCTCGATTATGGTGGCCACAACACGTGCGCCGTCGGACAATCCCGGGCTGCTTTACAGCGGCGAGCGCGGCAACGAGATCGATTTCAACGAGCTGGTGGTGTCCATCCCTCCTGACAGCAAACGCAAGATTGGCGAGGTTCAGTGGCCAAGGAAACTGCCGCCGGATCCATCTCGCGAATTTGCCACCCTGTCGGCAAAACAGTTTGTCACGCCCGAAGAAGTGGCCAAATGGTATGAGCGCAACAAGGCGCCGTCTGGCAGGCTGCTGATATTCGTACACGGTTTCAACACACGCTATGAAAGTGCCGTCTACCGCTTTGCCCAGATTGCCCATGACAGCAAGACCGATGCCACGCCGGTGATGTTCACCTGGCCGTCGCGTGGCTCAGTGTTCGACTACGGCTATGACAAGGAAAGCACAAACTATTCCCGCTCCGCGCTGGAAGCGCTTCTGACCGCCGCTTCGTCAGTTCCGGAAATCAAGGAAATCACCATTCTGGCGCACTCGATGGGCACGTGGTTGACGGTCGAGTCTTTGCGCCAGATGGCGATCCGCAACGATGGTGTGCCGTCCAAAATCAGCAATGTCATCCTCGCGTCCCCGGATCTTGATGTCGACGTCTTCCGCCAGCAGATTGCGGATATGGGGTCAAAACGGCCGAAATTCACCGTCTTCGTCTCCCGGGATGACCGCGCCTTGACCCTGTCGCGCAGGATATCGGGCAATGTCGACAGGCTCGGCCAGATCGATATCAACGACCCGGCCTATCGCAATGAACTTGAGCAGGCAGGGATCACGGTCCTTGATCTTTCCGCGCTGCAGGGTGGTGACCGGCTCAACCATACGAAATTTGCGCAAAGCCCGGATGTTGTGAAGCTGCTGGGGCAGCGGCTGATCGACGGCCAGACCGTTACCGATCAGGATCTCGGCCTTGGCGCTGAACTGGGTGCGACGGCAATGTCTGTCTCCAACACCGTCGGCTCGGCCGCAGGCATGGCCATTTCAGCCCCGATCGCAATCATCGATCCGAAAGCACGCAATGCCTTTGATGCGCATTCCAGGCGGTTTGGCACCGGTCTGGGTGACACTATCCTCGGCGTGACGCCGCGTCGGATAGGCAAGGCAGTCAGCGCGCCTCGATGCGACGCGGCACAAGGCACCTGCAGATAGCAGCTCGTCAGGCTGTTAACGCATCCTGATCTTCAAACAGCTGCATGGCGACATTCATCCCGTTGATGGCTGCCGGCATGCCCCCATAGACCGACATCTGCAGAATCACTTCCAGCAGTTCCCGGCGGGTTGCGCCAGCTGCCAGTGCATGTTCGAGATTGACGCGCAATTGCGGGCCTGTCTGCCCGCCCAATGCGGTCAACGCCGCAACCGTGGCAATCTGCCGGGTTCTCAGATCCAGCCCCTCGCGGGCATAGAGCCTGCCATAGGCAAACTCGATAAGCGTTTCGGCGAAGCCGGGGAACAGGCCGTCGTAGAGCTCCGACAGCGCCGCTTCCAGTCCTGGATTGATCTCGGCAACGATTCCGCGGCCACGGTCGAGCGCGGTTTGTGGCTGTGTGTTTGTGTCCATGGTCATCTTGCACGCTTCTTTCTGTCAGCCAGCTCATGCCTGGCTTCAATCTCGTGATAATTGGCAATCTTGTAATCGAGCAGCGCCGCGCAGGCGGTGAGCTCTTCAATCCGCTTGAGCACTACCGCATGCTGGTTTTCCAGCATGACGCGGCGGTTGGCGGCTGTGGCATTGCCCTTGGCCCGCATCAGCGCATAGCGTTTCATGTCCTCAAGGCTCATTCCCGTGGCCTTGAGGGCCTTGAGAAAATCGATCCAGCGCACGGCGTCGGGATCGTACAGCCGCTGTCCGCCCTTACGATAGGGCGGATCGATCAGCCCGATCTTTTCGTAGTAGCGAAGGGTATCGATGCTCAGCCCGGACAGCTCGGACAGCCTGCCGATCTTCATGCCGGGGTGCTCATCTGCATTGTTGTTGCTGTTTCAATCAAGGCCATCGCCTGTTCTCCATTTGCCAGTATGTTTCAAGCCTACGGGCTGGAGTACGCTTCAGGTCAAGCGCCATCTGATATTATTTTCCGCGGACCGGTCAGATTTTCCGCTCAATCGAATGACCATGACCGTTGCGCCCGATTGAGCGTCATAAAAGATGCGGTTAGCCTTGTCAGCTGAACCGGTCTTGCTCAGGAGGATTGCCATGGCTGACCATCGCGATGAACACTTCGTGCTGTGGCTTGATACGCCGATCGGCCCGATGCGGGCGGTCGCCGATGAGACCCATCTGCTTGGGTTGGAGTTCCATGATGATGCCCCCGGGCATGAACCGCCAAATGCGCCCGTCCGAAGCGCGCCACTTGTCCAGATCGAGGCTGAGCTGAAGGCCTATTTCGCCGGGGAGAGCGCAGAGTTTCACACGCCGCTGCGAACCGCCGGCAATGAGCTCGAGCGCAAGGTCTGGGACAGGCTGCTGCAGGTGCCTGTTGGCGAAACCTGCTCCTATGGCGACATTGCCCGCGATACGGCCAGCATCGAGCTGGTGCGCGTCGTGGCCCGCTATTGCGGGACCAATCCGATTCCGGTGGTTATCCCATGCCACCGCTGCATCGGTTCGGACGGATCGCTGACAGGCTTCGGCGGTGGGCTGTGGCGCAAGAAATGGTTGCTGCGCCATGAGGGCCGCATGCGGCCCGTTGGATTGTTCGCCCTTTGAACCAGGGGCTCGGTGAACCCGAGGCTCGATTCCGCTCCGCCGCGGTTTATGGAACCAGCAGGGTACCCGCGCCGTGCGCCGTGAACAGTTCCAGCAGCACCGCATGCGGAGTCTTTCCGTTGAGAATGACCACGCCTTTCACGCCGCGCTCGATGGCCTCGATGCAGGTCTCCACCTTGGGGATCATGCCGCCCGAAATGGTGCCGTCTGCAATCAGCGCGCGGGCTTCGCTGACGGTCAGCTCGTCAATCAGCTTCTTGTCCTTGTCCAGAACGCCCGGCACATCGGTCAGAAACAGCAGTCGCGAGGCCTCGACGGCACCTGCGATTGCGCCGGCAAAGGTATCGGCATTGATGTTGTAGGTATGTCCGTCCCGGCCCGGAGCCACGGGCGCCAGCACGGGTATCATTTCGGACTTTGCCAGGAGATCAAGCAGTGTGCGGTCAACTTCCACCGGCTCGCCGACAAAGCCCAGATCGAGAACCCGCTCGATGTTGGAATCGGGGTCGGTCACCGTCTTGTGGGCTTTTTCGGCATAGACCATGTTGCCGTCCTTGCCGCACAGACCGATGGCCCATTCGCCTTCGGCGTTGATCAGCGCGACGATTTCCTTGTTGATCGAGCCTGCCAGGACCATCTCGACGATCTCGACGGTTTTCTCGTCGGTGACGCGCAGTCCGCCCTCGAACCGGGATTCGATCCCCATCTTGCTCAGCATCGCGGCGATCTGCGGACCGCCTCCGTGCACCACGATGGGATTGACGCCCGATTGCTTGAGCAGGGCGATGTCCTGGGCAAAAGCCTTGCCGAGCGCCGCATCACCCATGGCGTGGCCGCCATATTTGACCACGACCGTCTTGTTCTCATAGCGCTGCATGAAGGGTAGCGCTTCCGCCAGCAGGCGGGCCTGAGTTGCAGCATCGTGATTAGGAGTGTCAGACATTGGCATGGCGTCCCGGTTCGCATGAGCACAAGAGGCAAAAGGTCCGGCGCTGTTTAGCCGCAATTCGTCCCGGCTTCAATGATCGAGGCATCCGATTGCGGTATTTTGCCGTAACAGGTGTCATAAGGCTGCGAAGCTGATATTGACTGAGCTGATGAGCGGAGAAACCTATTCCACTATGAGCCAAGATGAACTCTCCGGATTGATAGCGCGCACCGCGCTGGGCGATCGAGTGGCGTTCTCGTCGCTTTATTCGCAAACAAGTGCGAAACTTTTCGGTGTCGCACTCCGTATTCTCAAGGACAGGGCCCAGGCGGAAGACGCTGTTCAGGAGGTCTATGTCCGGATCTGGCGGCGTGCCGGCAGCTTTCGGGCTGGGCAGGCCTCCGCCATGGCCTGGCTGGTGACCATAGCTCGCAATCAGGCGATTGATCTGATCCGGGCGCGGCAGCCGGCGACGCTCGAGTATGATGATGCGCCCGAGGTCGCCGATGCGGCGCCGGACCCGGAAGCCCGCGCGGCGATGAGTGGTGAAACACGGCGTATCGAGGCTTGCCTCGGTGAATTGGAGGCGGACAAGGCTGCTGCGGTTGTAGCCGCCTATATGGAGGGTCTGAGTTATCAGGAGCTGGCCGAGCAACATGCTGTGCCGCTCAACACAATGCGAACCTGGCTGCGGCGCAGCCTGATTAAACTGAGAGAGTGCATGAACCGATGAACACCGGTGCGCAAATACCCGACGACAACGCGCTTGCGGGCGAGTACGTGCTTGGCGTGCTGCCGCTTGCCGAGCGTCGCAAGGTTGAAGAGCGTGTTGTCCGCGACAGCGCCTTTGCAGCGCTTGTGGCATCTTGGCAGGCGGATCTCTCCACTCTCGATGACGCCTATCAGCCCGAGACTCCTCCCAAGGGTGTGAAAACCCGAATCGACGCACGCCTGTTTGCCGAGGCGGCGAAACCGGCCGGTGGTCTTTGGGGATCGCTGGTCTTCTGGCGCGGCCTTGCCTTCGCATCGGTCGCCGCCATCGCGGCATTCGGCATCTATTCCGGAAATTTTGTCCAGCAGCAAACGCCTGGCTCGTCTCCCGCACTCGTTGCCGAACTCGGTGCTCCGGGCAGCGCCGTCGGCCTGATCGCGGCTCTCGATCCGGAAGATGGTGCATTCACCATCACACCCGCAGCGTTTTCGCCTGATGACGGCAAGTCTCTCGAGTTGTGGCTGGTGCCGGGTGAGGGGGCTGCGGTTTCGCTTGGCCTGGTTCCTGGCGATGGCGGACGTCTGGTCCTCGACCAGAACCTGGTGAGGCAGATATCCGATGGCGCGCTTCTTGCCGTCAGCGTTGAGCCGTTGGGCGGATCGCCAACCGGTGTGGCGACAGGTCCTGTCGTGCTTTCCGGCTCGCTGTCCAAAAAATAATTTAACCAGCCTGAAACTTATTTCGAACTGCACCCGTCTTCCTCTTTAACCGCCGCAAATGAAACGCAGCGGGTCTAGCAAAGGCTCGGATACTCCGGCCTGCAAACTGACAAGAGGCTGACTGATGAAAAACACTCTTCGCACTATTGCCGCCACCGCTATTCTTCTCTCGGGCGTAAGCCTGGCCTCCGCCGCAAGTCATGGCGGAAACAAGATGGTCGGTGGCGCTGAAATGTTCCCGGACAAGAACATTGTCGAAAACGCCGTCAACTCTGCTGATCACACAACGCTGGTCGCCGCTGTCAAGGCAGCCGGCCTGGTCGACACTCTGATGGGCGAAGGCCCGTTCACCGTGTTCGCCCCGACCAATGACGCGTTCGCCGCTCTGCCGGATGGCACCGTTGATATGTTGCTCAAGCCTGAAAGCAAGGACCAGCTGACCAAGGTTCTGACCTGCCATGTTGTTGCCGCCGACGCGATGTCGGATGCCATCATGAAGATGGTTGATGATGATGGCGGCACCCACCCGGTCAAGACCGTTGGCGGCTGCATGCTCAATGTCACCTACAAGGGCGACAAGATCATGATCGAGGACGAAACCGGCGCCGTGGCCAATGTCACAATCGCCGACGTTGACCAGTCCAACGGCGTGATCCACGTCATCGACAAGGTGCTTCTGCCCAAGGGCTGAGCCTGACGGAAAGCCTCCCAAGGCTCATGGCTAAGTCCGGCCACGTCGCAGCCCATGCATCGAAATGCGGCGTGCAAGACCGGGCAGCCTCCCGCCCTTTGCTGGGCGGGAGGCAATTCACGGGCAAGTGAAGACATGTGCTTGGCGCTTTTCCGGTTGATGACCTAGATTCCAATCACCAAGAGGAGAGACAAGATGACAACCAAGACAGAAATGAGCCGTCGTGCGCTGTTGACAGCCGGTGTGGCCGGAGCAGCCCTGTCCGTGTTCGGACGCTGGGCTCCAGCGACTGCATCTGAAGGTGAATTCGAAGTCATGCTCAGTGAAGCGGAATGGAAGGCGAAACTCACACCGCAGCAGTTTGCTGTTCTGCGTGAGGAAGCCACCGAGCGGGCATTCACCAGTCCTCTCAACGACGAGAAACGCAAGGGCATGTTTCATTGTGCCGGTTGCGATCTGCCGGTGTACTCGTCTGAAACCAAGTATGACAGCGGTACCGGCTGGCCCAGCTTCTGGCAGGCCGAAGACAACGCTGTGCGAACCAAGGAGGACCGCTCGCTGTTTTCCGTTCGCACGGAAGTGCATTGCCGGCGTTGCGGCGGTCACTTCGGACATATTTTCGATGATGGCCCGGCACCGACCGGCATGCGCCATTGCCTGAACGGCGTTGCGCTGAGCTTCAAACCGGCTGAAAACGCCTGAAGCACCCCAAAAACTTGGAAATGCGTGAGAGCCGTGCGTCTATGAAGCGCACGGTTTTTTGCATCTCGTAGGTAAGTGCGCAGCGGTTTTTGCGATGCCGGCATACAGACACACAAGGGGCACGCGGGTCCCCGGAAATCGGTTTGATCCGATGCAGCTTTACAGCGTGATGGCCAGCGCGATCGCGTTTCGCAGATCGGCAATGCCTGAGCCTTTTTCAGAAGATGTGGCGATGATTTCCGGATAGGCCGCAGGCCTCCGCTTCAGCGCGGCAACGGTTTCCGACATCAGACGCGGTACGCCCGCCTCCTTTATCTTGTCGGTCTTCGTCAGCACCACCTGGTAGGACATCGCCGCCTTGTCGAGCAGATCCATCACGCCTTCGTCGTTCTTCTTCAGGCCATGGCGCGAATCGATCAGCAGATAGACCCGCTTCAGCGTCGAGCGGCCGCGCATGTAGTCAAACACCAGCTTGGTCCACAGATCGACCTGGTCCTTCGGGGCCTTGGCGTAGCCGTAGCCCGGCATGTCGACAAGCGCCATCGGCGGCAGGTCGCCTTCGTCGCCGGAATATCCGGACGGCACGAAATAGTTCAGCTCCTGGGTACGGCCGGGAGTGTTGGATGTCCGGGCCAGCCCGTGCACGCCGACAAGCGCGTTGATCAGCGAGGACTTGCCGACATTCGAACGGCCGGCAAAGGCAATCTCCGGAGGGCCTTCAGGCGGCAGGAACTTGAGCGACGGCACGCCGCGGATGAACACCCACGGCTTGCCGAACAGCGTGACCGCCAGTTCCTTGGCGGCCTGCTCGGCCGGATCTGCGGACAGTTGGGTCATCGCGCCGCCTCCAGTTCGCCGGTCAGGTTTTCTTGGCTTTGGGCTTGAACAGGTCTCTGAGATTGTCCCACAGCTCGATCTTGGCGCCCTGGCGCTTCATGATGACGCCCTGCTGCAGCACAGACAAGGTGTTGTTCCAGGCCCAGTAGATCACCAGACCGGCCGGGAAGGTGGCCAGCATGAAGGTGAATACCACCGGCATCCAGGTGAAGATCATCGCCTGTGTCGGGTCCGGAGGTGTCGGGTTCATGCGCATCTGGATGAACATGGTGATGCCCATGATCAACGGCCAGACACCGATCATCAGGAAGCTCGGAACGTCATAGGGAAGCAGGCCGAACAGGTTGAACAGCGAGGTCGGGTCCGGCGCCGAAAGGTCCTGGATCCAGCCGAAGAACGGCGCGTGCCGCATCTCGATGGTGATGTAGAGCACCTTGTAGAGCGAGAAGAACACCGGAATCTGCAACAGCACCGGCCAGCAGCCCGCCACAGGATTGATCTTCTCTTTCTTGTAGAGCTCCATCATGCCCTGCTGCAGCGCCATCTTGTCGTCGCCGTGCTTGGCCTTGAGCTCTTCGAGCTTCGGCTGCACCTTCTTCATGTTGGCCATCGAAACATAGGATTTGTTGGCCAGCGGGAAGAAAATCAGCTTGACGATAACGGTGGTGACGAGGATCGAAACTCCGAAATTGCCGAACATTTTGTAAAGGTAATCGATCAGCCAGAACATCGGCTTGGTCAGGAAGTAGAACCATCCCCAGTCGATCATCAGATCAAAATTGAGAATGTCGTTCTGCTCCTGGTATTCGGCAATCACCGGAACTTCCTTGGCTCCGGCAAACACCAGCGTCTTGGATGTCACGCTGCCGCCGGGTGCGATCGCCATTGTGTCGGTCTTGAAGTCCGACTGGTAGCGTGCGCGGCCATCGGTGAAGTGCGCAAAGCGGGTCTCGAAGCCCGCGCCCTGCGGCGGGATCAGCGCCGCTGCCCAGTACTTGTCGGTGATTCCCATCCAGCCGGCAGTCGCCTTGGCGTGGGCGATGACCGGGGTTTCTTCGACATCGGAATAATCGACTTCCTGCAAGCCTTCTTCGCCGACAACGCCGATCAGGCCTTCATGCAGAACATAGATGCCCTGGGTCTTGGGCTTGAAGAAGCGCGTGACGCGGCCGTAGCCGGCAACCGATGCGGCTGCATCGCCGGAATTGGCAATGGTGTCCTCAAAACTGAACAGGTAGTGTTCATCAACCGAGATGACGCGGGTGAACAAGAGGCCTTCGCCGTTGTCATAGGTCAGCGTAACCGGCGTGGCCGGTGTCAGCGTTTGTCCAGCCGCAGCATTCCAGACAGTATTGGGACCGGGAGCCGGGCCTGACTCGGCTTCGGCGATGAAGCCGACTTCCGCGAAATAGCCGTCGGCCATCGCGGCAGGGCTGAACAGCGTGATGTTGGGGCTCGTGGGGTCGATTGTCTGACGGTATTCCTTGAGCAGCAGATCATCGATGCGCGCGCCGGTGAGGTTGATCGACCCCTGAACCGATGGTGTGTCGATGGTGATCCGGCCGGTCTGGGCGACCGTCTCTTCGCGGGTCAGGCCGGCTGCCTGCGTCGTCGTTCCGGGGATGGCCACGTCGTCGCTGCCAGGCGCCGATCCGCTCACTCCGCCGGGAGTTGCCGTGTTGTCAGCCGTGGCGGCAGGTGCCTGAGCCGCCTGTTGCGCCTGCAGCGCTTCGGCCGCCACGCGTTCACGCTCGATCTTCGGAGAAACATAGAGAAATTGCCAGGCGACTAGGACAAGCACCGACAAGAGAATTGCGACGAAATAATTGCGATTGTTTTCCATCAATCAATCCTGATGTTCAGGCTGCGACGGCCTGGTGTTCTGGTGTTGTCCGGAGCGTCGATCAGTGCCGGCGCGCGGTTGCTGGGGTCGTCTTGGCTTGGCGGATTCGTTCACCCGCTCGGTGAGCGCAGCGACCAGTCCGTCAAACGGCGCGCTCAGCGTATCCCTGCGCGCGACCACCACATAGTCATGTCCGGGCTTGAATGGAACCCCTGCCATGTGACGCACCACTTCTCTGAGGCGTCGGCGCATTCGGTTGCGTTCCACCGAGTTGCCCTGCTTCTTGGTTACCGTAAAACCGATGCGCGGGGCCTGCTCGGGGTCGCCCCGGTCGAGGGTTTCCAGGAGAAAATAAGGTCCGCGCAGGCGTTTGCCCTTTTGCACGGCGAGGAAATCCGGCCGGATTTTAAGCCGCCCGGGTTTCTTGGTGATATCGTCCTGTGCCACGCGATCGTAGTCCTTCGCGGGCTCGTTGTCAGCGATTAAGCCGACAGACTGCTACGCCCACGGGCGCGGCGAGCCTGGATGACCTTGCGGCCGCCCTTGGTGGCCATACGTGCACGGAAGCCGTGACGGCGCTTGCGAACAAGCTTGGATGGTTGGTAAGTACGCTTTGGCATATTATTGTAATACCGCGGTGTGCGGCCCTTCTTGGAACAACTTGGTTTGGGTGTTCAGTCCGTCAAAACACGCTCCCGGAAACCGGAAGCTTCCACGGACGAGCGGCTTATAGGCGCGATCCCGGTCAAAAGTCAATGAGCCGCGCCGTTTTGGCTTGTCCTGACACAATGATCCGCAATCGCTGTGAACCCTGCCTGGCTTGGCGCAGCCAGGCACAAACGCCAATCTCCGGTCACGTCGCTTCACAAGCCGGTGACATCACGCCTGCAGCGGTTGCCTCAAGCGCCTGCCTGCGCCAAGTCCTCGTTCAACAAGTCGCAAAAGCTTTGAGCTGAGGAACCGAAAACCATGAATCTTGACCGCAGAACCCTGATTGCCGGATCCGCCAGCCTGGCTGCCATGATGGCTCTTGAGCCGGTAACAGCCTCAGCCGCCCTGACCGGCTTTCGGCCGAAAGGACAATCCGGTTTCGATCATTCGGCTTTCGACGCCCTGCTCGCGGCCTATGTCAAACCCGATGCCCAAGGCTACAACAGGGTCGATTACCGCGGCGTGAAATCCAAACTGGGGTCCTTGCGCGCCTATATTGCTTCACTGGAAGCCGCCAATCCGGTGTCCTTGTCGCGCAACGAAGCCCACGCATTCTGGATCAACCTCTACAATGCCAAGACCCTGGAAGTGGTGGCTGATGCCTTTCCGGTTAGCTCCATCAAGAAGATCAATCTGGGCGGCTCTTTCCTGTTCGGCTCGGGCCCGTGGAAAGCCAAGATCCTGACGGTCAATGGCACGGAGCTGTCGCTGGATGATATCGAGCACGAGATCGTTCGCGCCCTTTTCAGGGATCCGATGTCCCATTACGGCCTGAACTGCGCCTCCTATTCCTGCCCCAATCTCGCCGCCAGCGCTTACACCGGCGCCAATGTCGATGCTCTCCTGCGTCACAATGCGGTTGCCTACATCAATCATCCCCGCGGCGTGAAGGTCGACAAGGGCCGGATTACGGCCTCCAAGATCTATTCCTGGTATGCTTCCGATTTTGGCGGCAAGGCAAAGCTCAAGGATCACTGGCTTTCCTTTGCAAGCCAGCAGAAGGCGGCGGCAATTACGGCAGCGTCGATCGCCGGTTATGACTATGACTGGAGCATCAATGCATCGTGATGCTGGACGCGGCGCAACCTTTCATTTGAACGAAAGTGTTCTTGCGGAGTTTTACAGCAATGCAGCAGTGTTGACGTGAACCTCACACTGTTGTGAGTTCTGTCTGCTTCAGGCTCACGCGAGTTTGGGAAATAGCGAGGGATTGTCATTGGTGGGTGAGGCCACATTCCTCTATTCATTGTTGATACCCTGATAGTGGACAGCAGACCGCTGCAATGAACCTGGAGAACCGGCATGACATCGCATTCCCGAACCGGGCAGATCGACAAGGCCGCGGCGTGTTCTTGTGAATCTGCCCCGCAGAAGCCTGGGCCGGCAACCTGGCGGCGTTACCTGCCACTGGCTGTAATACTGGCCGGGCTTGTGACCGCCTATGCATTTGGCCTTCAGGATTACCTTTCGCTCACGGTTCTCGCCGAGCAGCGCGACGCTCTCAAGAGCTTTGTTGCCGATCACCGTATTGCCGCGATCCTTGGGTATTTCGTGCTTTACGCCCTCGCCGTGGCCTTCGCTTTTCCGGCAGCTTCGATCCTGACCATCTTTGCCGGATTTGTTTTCGGATGGTTCATCGCGGGTGTATTGACGGTTTTTGCCGCCACCACCGGAGCGGCGGCGATCTTCCTGGCGGCCCGGTCGGCCTTTGGTGATGTGCTGCGCAAGCGCGCCGGCCCGTTTGCAGCCAAGCTTGCCGACGGCTTTGCCGAGGATGCCTTCGGCTATCTGCTGGTCTTGCGTCTGGCCCCGGTCTTTCCCTTTTTCATCATCAACATCGCTCCGGCCTTCTTCGACATCAAGCTGCGCACCTATGTGGCGGCGACATTTATCGGCATCATTCCCGGCACCTTCGCCTATACCTGGCTGGGGCAGGGGCTGGACAGTGTCATCGTCGCCGCTGCCGGGCGCGAAATCTCGATATCCGATCTGGTGACGCCCGAGATCACCATCGCCTTTGCCGGGCTTGCAATCGTTGCGGCAATCCCCACCCTGATCCGCAAGTTTCGGGCCCGTTCCTGAACCCCGCAAAGCCCGCTATAGCTTTGCCGGTCATGTATTTGGAAAGACATTGCCATGAACAGTCCTTTGACACCTGACATCTGCATCATCGGCGGCGGCTCCGGCGGCCTCTCTGTTGCTGCCGCCGCCGCCGCATTCGGCGTTGATGTGGTTCTGGTCGAAAAGGGCAAGATGGGCGGAGATTGTCTCAACTATGGCTGTGTGCCGTCCAAGGCGATGATTGCTGCGGGCAAGCATGCGCACGCCATTGCCGAGGCGCCATCCTTCGGTGTGACTGCCGGCGAAGCCAGGGTCAATTTCGGTAAAGTTCACGACCATATTCATTCCGTCATCGGCGCCATCGCCCCCAATGATTCGGTCGAACGCTTCCGCGCCATGGGCGTCAACGTGATCGAGGCCGAGGCCCGGTTTGTCGACAAGACCACCCTGATGGCCGGCGACACCGAGATCCGTGCCCGGCGCTATGTCGTCGCCACAGGGTCATCGGCTTTCGTGCCCCCCATCCCCGGCCTGGATACCGTTGATTACCTCACCAATGAAACGCTGTTCGAGCGCACCCGGGCGCCCAAACACCTCATCATCATCGGCGGTGGTCCGATCGGGATGGAGATGGCCCAGGCGCACCGCAGGCTCGGTGCCGAAGTCACGGTCATCGAGGGCGCCCGGGCGCTGGGCAAGGATGATCCGGAACTTGCGGCGATCGTGCTGGAGAACATCCGCGCAGAAGGCGTGACCATCCTTGAAGGATCCAAGGTCACCTCGGTGAAGAAGCGCGGCAAGACCGGTGTCCGTGTAGAATATGAAACGGAAGCTGGCGAGGGTGCCGTCGATGGCTCCGAAGTGCTGGTTGCCGTCGGCCGGCTCGCCAATGTCGAGGGGCTTGGGCTGGACGCGGCCGGTGTCGAGCATGACCGGCGCGGCATCAAGGTCGGCGCCAATCTGCGGTCTTCCAACAAACGTGTCTATGCCATTGGCGACGTGGCAGGCGGGCTGCAGTTTACCCATGTCGCCGGGTATCATGCGGGTCTCGTGGTTCAGCAGATCCTGTTTCGCCTTCCCGCGAAAGAAAACCGCGACATCATTCCCTGGGCCACCTACACCGATCCCGAGCTGGCCCATGTCGGGCTCTCCGAGGAAGAGGCAGCCAAACGCCACGGGGGCCGAATTTCCATTCTGCGCTGGCCCTATGCCGAAAACGACCGCGCCCAGACGGAACGCAAGACCCGCGGTCTGATCAAGCTCGTCGTCGACCGCAAGGCCCGCATTCTGGGGGTGTCGATTGCCGGTGCCGGTGCGGGCGAAATGATCAACATGTGGGCGCTGGCGGTAACCAACGCCATGACGCTCAAGGATGTCCGCGGCTATGTCCCACCCTATCCGACAATGGCAGAGATTGGAAAACGCGCCGCGGTTTCCTATTATACAC